>JBKBLD010000024.1:0-40492 GCA_046296675.1 Hyphomonas sp.
TGCTCAACCATTCTTACGGCGCGCTCACGCACCTCAGGCGAATACCGCCCCTGTCTTCTCTGCTCTGTCATGGCTCCAATCTCTCAAGAAAAGGAGCCTCCGGTAAACCCGGGGAGGTTCAGTAACCCATATTTTTACTAGCAAGTCCAAAGCATGGGAGCATGAAGAAGAGTTCAGGATTGTGATGAGTGAGCCCGGTTTCATCAAACTCGAAGCTCATCATCTAAAGCAAATTACCTTCGGTCTCCGTACACCGGAAAAGTCGCGTGAACTCGTCAGTGAAATTGCTTTTGCAAAAAATCCGAATGTTGTGCTTGGAGATGTGACGCGCAGTAGAAGCAAGGATTTTGGTCTGAAATTTCCAGGTCACGATTCTTAATCGCTCCTCCTTGTCGTACTGATCCCAAAAGTCGAGCCGCCCTGTTTCGATACGAAATTCCCGGAAAAATAAAAACAATCAAGGCCTTTCAAGTCAGCGTCTGCGGCCCCATATGACGCGGGCAGGATATTTTTTCTGCACGCCGGAAAGAAGTGCGATGCCCCGCTCCAAAATCAGGTCTGCCAGCGGCGACAAGCGCAAATACGCCCCGCCGTCACCGCCGCGCGTGATCCTGTCGGCCGAGGCCGGCTTCCGGCGCAGTGCCAAGCCTGATCAGCCCGGCAAGTCCTGAAACGGGACAACAGGCGATTCCGCCGCCGGCTTCCTCCTGAACTGCCCGCAACGGGCTGAAAGATTTCCATGCCCCACTTCTCCGCTGCAGCGCCCTTCAGGCGTTTCGTCTTTGCCGCATTGGCGCTTCTCATGGCGGGTACGGGTACAGCCATTGCGCAGTCAAACCTGACGGGCGCAGGCACGGCGCCGGACAACGCCACAGCGCGCGCCTATGGCGGCGGCTGGAGCTGCGATGCCGGTTTCAGGGAATCGGACAAGGCCTGCGCGGAAATCTCCCTGCCGGAGAACGCACATCTCTCCGGGTCCGGATACGGACGCGGATGGGACTGCAATTACGGCTTCGAGGTTGACGGACGGGCCTGCGTGCCGGTCAAGGTGCCCGCCAATGCCTATCTCGACAGTTCGGGCATCCGCTGGCAGTGCGAACGCGGCTTCATCCGCGACAACACCCTGTGTGTGGCGGTCAAGGTTCCGGAGAACGGGTATCTCACCAATTCGAACCATGGCAGCGGCTGGGCCTGCGAACGCGGGTTCCGGGCATCGGGTAGCCGGTGCGTGCAGATTGCCGTGCCGGCAAACGGATATCTCACCGACAGCGGATCGGGCAGCGGTTGGGCTTGCGAACGCGGTTTCAGGATGCGCGGAAATGTCTGCGAGAAAGTTGTCCTGCCGGAATTTGCCCATCTGAATTCCTCCGGCGACGGATGGCAGTGTGCCAGGCCTTACCGCCAGTCCGGGACGCGCTGTATCGCGCCCTGAACGCCAGAGGCGGCCGCATCACCGGCCTGCCGCTCGAGTTCTCTTTACTTGCCCCGACCCATCAGGACATACCATTCCCTGACCCGCATTACGGGCCGGCGCTAGGAGTCCTGACGTGAAACCCATAACCTGCTTTGCTGCGCTCGGCGCTGCCCTTCTGGCCGGCTGTGTCACCGTTCACGAGGCCGAGGCGCCCACCATCTCGCCCGCTGCGAAAACTGTTCTCGTGCCCGGCAACCCTCTCTACAGCGCCGCCGTGCGCCAAGGTGATACGATCTGGCTCGCCGGTGTCATCGGGCGCAGCGAAACGGGCGATGTGCGTGAAGCGACGCGCCAGGCAATGGACGCGGTCAAGACCAATATCGAAGCCGCCGGAGGCAGCTTCTCCGATCTGGTCAAATGCATCGTCTATATGACCGACATCGAACAGTACGCCCCGATGAATGAAGTGTATGCGACCTATTTCGAGCGCGAGCCGCCCGCCCGGACGGCCATTGCGGTGTCCGCCCTGCCCTTTGGCGCGCTGGTCGAGATAACCTGTGTGGCTGCGGCGCGTTAGCCGAACCGCCAGGTGAAGCCGAGCAGCGGACCGCTGAGACGGATATCCAGCAGCGCGCCGCGCTTCTCGTAGTCGAGATGCACATAACGGTAGCCGCCGGAGACATAGGCATTCTCCGTCAGTGCATAATTGACGGTGACGGCGATCTGGGCAGTGAAGTCCGAGCCGACACCGAACCCGCCGATATCGCCATAGGCGATGGTGGAAAATCCGTTCGTATGCTGCCGGTTGAAGCGGATGCCGATAATCGGATCAGTGAGCGACACCGTCCGGGAAGCGGCAAACGGTGTGCCGAGCGCGGCCGCCTCAGCATCAATATCCCAGATCCGCACACCGGCGAGCAGGTCGATCGTCTGGTCTTGCTGCGCCTGGATACGCCGTCCGCCCGCGAGCGTGATGAAGAGCGAGTCCACAGATCCCTTGACGGGCGGCAATCCGGGGCCCGGCGATTCCGTCCGCGAGGAAGACGACCAGCTGAGATCACCGAGAAGGACAAGGTCGTCCCGGATCGCGAGGCCGGAAATGAAGAAGGCGCCGTCAAGATTGTCCAGAACCTCGAAGACGGACTCGTCGACTTCAAGCACCGGACCGCTGGCAAGCGGGCGAACATCCCCGCTGAGACCGGCGCCCCAGATATAAGGCGTGACCTGCCCGCTCCAGCCTTGCGTGATCTGGGCATGGGCGGTCACCGGGACGAAGCTGGCAACCACCAGCAGGATTGTCGGAATAAAGACGCGCATGGCCAGTTCCTTGCTCAGGCGAGTTGGTCCTTGATCACATTGCCCGCCTTCATGATCAGCATCAGGTTGGCATCGGGATCATCGAGGAAGTCGAGGCTTGCGGCCGGGTCGCCATTGACGACCAGAAGGTCGGCTGCGGCGCCGGGCCGGATGACACCGAGCGGCATGGCGTAAGGCGCGCGCGGGCCTGACAGCGCCAGCAGGTTTCCAGCCGCACCGGTAGCGGTGTGCAGTGCCTGAAGCGGGCTCATGAAGCGGCTGAACTTGGCGAGCTGGCGCCCCTGGCTGGCAGTGCCGGCCGGATTGAAGAGGATGTCCGTGCCGAAGGCCATCGGGACACGGTGTTTCCGCGCCAGCTCGAAAGCACGCACCGTGCCGTCCGCGACTTCCTGCTGTTTAGCCTGCTGGACGGGATCGGAATAAGGATTGGAATCCTCGTCGGCAAGGAAAGGCTGGATCGACCACCAGACGCCTTCCCCGGCCATCATACGGACGGTTTCCTCATCGGCCAGCTGCCCATGCTCGATGGACTTCACGCCCGCCTTCACCGCCCGCTGGATACCGCCCGGCGTATATACGTGCGCACAGACATAGGTGCCCCAGTCCTCGGCGGCTTCGACTGCGGCGCGCATCTCGCGCTCGGTATACTGGGTGGTATCGAGCGGATCATAGAGGGACGCCACGCCGCCGCCCGCCATGATCTTGATCTGGCTTGCGCCTTTCATCAGCTGCTCGCGCGCCGCGCGCAGGACCGCATCCGCCCCGTCTGCGATCAGGGCTACGCCCTGCTGCTCGACCTGATTTGCCGGTGTGCCCGGCATGCGGGGCAATTCGCTCAGCAGGCGGAAATCTCCGTGTCCGGAGGTTTGAGAAATCATAGCGCCGGAGGGAAAGATGCGCGGACCGGCAACAGCGCCGCGATCGATCGCCATCTTCAGCCCGAAGGCTGGACCGCCGACATCGCGCACCGTCGTGAAGCCGCGACGCAGCGTTGCCCCGGCCTCGCGCCCCGCCATCAGGTGCACAAAGCCGATATCCTGGGTGAGCGCTGCGATCATGCTGACCCCCACCAGTGTGGAGTGCCAATGACAGTCGATCAGGCCGGGGATGACGGTGCGCCCGCCGCAATCGCGCAGGACAGCGCCTTCGAAGGCATCACCCGGCGCCAGCAGACCAACGATGCGGCCGTTCTGGATGATGATGTCCCGGCCGCGCTGGATCGAGAGCGTCACGCCGTCGAAATAGCCGAGATTGGTGAGGCGGACCGCCTGTCCGGTGGGCGCCGCCCAGGCAGGTTTCTCCGCGAGGCCAAAGCCCGCGAACATGCCGACCACGGCGGCCATTCCGCCGAGCATCTGGCGCCGGTCGAGATCGGCGGATATCCGGCCGAAGGCTTTCAGAGTTTCGGGCGATCCGCAATGGCAGGGATTTATGCCCTCCGGATGCGCATGACCGCAGCAATGGGCGTGTGGACCGTTGGCGTGCATGGCATGTTCCCCTCACCGAATGGACGATGTCTGGAAAAGGCTACACCAGCTTGCCGCCTTAAGAAAGCAGGCAGCGAAATCCTACGCGTTATAGTTGAGCGAAAGGCCTGCCTCCGGCCAGCGGCATCTGATCAGCTGCCCGGTGCCGGAGGCGGTGATGTAGGCGTCTTTCATATCCTTGCCGCCAAAGGCAATATTGGTGACGAAGGGGTCCGGGATTTCGGTGAAGCTGGACTTGCCCTCCGGCGTGATCGTCGTGATGCCGCCATGGCCGCCATTCTTGAGGATGGTTGCCACGCAGACATTCCCGGACGCCGCAACGCCCAGACTGTCAAAATAGCAAAGCTCCGTCTGTCCCGTGATCACCCGGCCCCGCAGGAAAGGCGGCCGGTGAGGCGCATACTCCCCCGGCCCCGTCAGCGCGAAGGCCCACAGCCGCGCAGTCATCGTGTCGGCGAAATAGAGCGTCTTTCCGTCCGGCGACAGGCCGCAGCCATTTGGCGAGATGTGGTGATAGTCCACTTCCTTGATGAAGCTGCCATCGGGGCGCGCATAATAGACGCCGCCATGATCGCGCGTGCGGGAAAAGCCCTTGCCGAGGTCCGTGAAATAGAAGCCGCCCTCAGCATCGAACACAATATCATTCGGCCCACGCAGGGCATTGCCATCGACGCTGTCATACAGGCGCTCGACCTTACCGGTGGTGAGGTCAATCCGCTCGATCCGCCCGCCTGAATAATCCGGCGGGCAATTGCCTGGAACCATCAGCCCACCGACATTATGGTATTCAAAGCCGCCATTGTTACAGCAATAGAGCGCCCCGTCCGGGCCGATGGCGAGGCCGTTGGGGCCGCCGCCCGGCGTGGCGATCACTTCGCGCTTCCCCTCCCCCCAGATGCGCGAGATGCAGCCGAGCTGGATCTCAACGATGATGACCGAGCCGTCTTCCATGATGACCGGGCCTTCGGGAAAGCCGAGGCCTGATGCAACAACTTCGAACTCCATGGCCTTTGTCCTCCCTGCGCCTGTCTGCCTGCAAGGCTAGGCGGCAAGGCGGGGCGCGTCCATCGCTGCCGCAGCGTGAAGTTCAGGGCGCCTGCCAGACCCGGACATAGTCAATCTCGAAGCGGACCGGGAATATCGAGTCGTCGATGCTACCTCCACCGCCCCAGCCGCCGATGGCGATATTCAGGAGCAGATGATAGGGCCGGTCGAACGGCCATGCGCCATAGCCTTCGCCAGTATTGCGATGAGTGAAGTAAACCCGGCCATCCACGCCGATCCTGATCGCTTCAGCGGTCCAGTGCAGCGTGTAGACATGGAAAGTCCCGCACGGATCAGCAAGCTCGACGGAGGCCATCTTCTGGGTGCCCGCGACATGGTTATAGTCGCGGGTGTGGACAGCGCCGTGGATCTTTCCCTCGCTCTGGCCGACATGTTCCATGATGTCGATTTCGCCGTCCTCGGGCCATTCGCGCGGATCGTCCGGCAAGGCCCAGATCGCTGGCCATGTGCCATAGCCGCAGGGCAGTTTCGCGCGCACCTCGAAATAACCATAGGTCCAGCTGGCGCGCTCATGCGTGTGAAGCCGCGCGGATGTGTAAGCCTGGCCGCCCCAGTCGGGAAACGCCTCCGGCGAGAGATCCTCCCGGCGGGCCTCGATGATCAGAACGCCGTTCTCGATCCGGGAGTTCTCCGGGCGGGCATGGCTGTAATACTGGAGTTCGTTGTTCCACCAGCCCGCGCTGTTGCGATAGGTGTCATAGGTCCATTTCTCAGGATCGGGCATTGCCCCGGTGTCGAACTCATCCGACCAGACAAGCACATAGCCCTGCGGGACCGCCCCCTCCGTTGCCGAAGCCAGCCCCGGAACACTTGCGCAGCACGTCAGCACTGTCGCAGCCGTCAAAGGCAGGCAGATACTCCTGCCGCGTCGGTAAGATGGCAAAGCGGGCTCCTCGGGCAGGTTGTCTGCCGGAAAGCTAGTTGTCTGTTCCGCGCAAGTCCAGCTTCACCCCGGCGGCCGCAGCCGGGCGGCGTCAGACCTCGACGGGTGTGCGGTCCAGCCTGCGGATGGTGAAGGCATAATCATTGCCCTCCCCGGCTGCATAGTGCTCTGCCTCGCCCGGCGACCAATGGCGCATGTCGAGTTCGGGAAAACGGGCATCGCCCTCGACCTCGGCATCGACCTCAGTAAGATAGATCCGGTCGGCGAGCGGAAGGGCCGCTGCATAGAGCTCGGCGCCGCCGATCACGAAGACTTCGTCCTTGCCATCCCGGTCGGCGATCGCGCGGGCGGCGTTCACGGCGGCAGGGAAACTGGAATAGACGCGGGCCGCATCGGCAGCATCGTAATGCCAGTCGCGGGTGAGAACGATATTCGCGCGGCCGGGCAGCGGGCGCCGGGGCAGGCTTTCCCAGGTCTTGCGGCCCATGATGACGGGCGCGCCCATTGTCGTGCGTTTGAAGAAAGCCATATCGTCCTTCAGCCGCCAGGGCAGCGCGCCTGACGCGCCGATGACCCGGTTGCGCGACTGCGCAACGATCAGGCTGAGTTTAACTTGGATAGACATTGGTTTTTTATACTCTCACGTCTGTCCGGAAGGGCGCTTTTCCCAAACAAGCGCGCTTCCTCGCTCCTGCAGCATGGAGTAAGCAAGCACTGAGCGCAGCACCAACTGTATTATTCTGGCACGCCGGGGGATCTGCTCACATATGTCTGACCTGATCGCGGCCCTGACAAACGGGCAGCCACACCTGCTCGGCCCGGCACTTGGGGCGCTGACACTCACATTCCTCGCGATCTGGCTGCTCAACGGTCGCTCCTGGGCGGTGCTGTATGTGGTGCTGATCCCTTTCCTCAACTGGAGCTTCGGGGTGATTCCCGAGTTTCAGGTGGTCGAGCCCGGCGATGCCTGGAAACAGGGCATCTCGCTGCACCCGATGACGATGGTGACCGGCATGGTCTTCGTGATCCGCGACTTCGTGCAGCGCGAGATGGGCCACAAAGTCCTGATCCTGATGGCGGTCGCGGTCGCCTGGTCATTCTTCTATGCCTGGCCCGTCATCGCGCTGGCGAGCGGGATCGCATTTGCGATTTCCGAATTTGTCGACTGGCTGGTCTACACCTTCACGAAATACCGCCTGTCGACCCGTATCCTGATTTCCTCCGCCCTCGCCTCACCTGTCGATACCACGGTCTTCCTCTACGGCGCCGACCTCGCAAGGCAGATCGAATTCGGTCTTGAGCCCGGCAACATGCTGCATGTCGCCAACTGGGTGGTCTTCGTGATTGGCAAGATGGTCGGGGCGGTGATCGTGTCCTGGGTCATCAGGCGGCGCGAGGACAAGGGACTGATCTCGCCATATGAGGCCTGACGGATGGATCCCGGGCGCGCAGGGCGCGCCCGGGGCCCGATGTCGTACTATTCGGTTTCCAGCAGCTTCTTGCGGAACAGGAATCCGGCGAGCGCTGCGCCGACGAGCGGGGCGACGAAGAACAGCCAAAGCTGCGAAATCGCCGTGCCGCCGACAATAATGGCCGGGCCGAAACTGCGGGCCGGGTTCACCGACACGCCGGTCACCTGGATGCCGACGATGTGGATCACCGCCAGCGTCAGGCCGATGGCAAGGCCGGCGACCATTCCGGGGGCGGACTTCTGCGTCGCACCGAGGATCACGACCAGGAACAGGAAGGTCGCCACCACCTCAAATACGAGTGCCGCCACAAGTGTATACTCGCCAAGATAGCCTGCCCCCCAGCCATTCTGCCCGAGACCGTTGGTGGCCAGGTCATAGCCTGCCCGGCCCGAGGCGATGAGATACAGGACCGCTGCGCCCAGCGCCGCGCCGACAAACTGCGCCGCCCAGTAACGGATCATCGTGTTCAGATCCATCCGCCCGGCAATGAAGGCGCCGAAGCTGACCGCCGGATTGACATGGCAGCCGGAAATCGGCCCGATACCATAAGCCATGGCGACGATTGCCAGGCCGAACGCAAACGCAATTCCAAGCTGGCCGACTTCGCCGCCGGCCAGAACCGCCGCACCGCAGCCGAACAGGACAAGGGTGAAGGTGCCGATAAGTTCAGCAAGTAGGGGTTTCATTTGTGTGCCTCCCAGTTGTGCGAGGCCGGTCTTAATACAGCCCCAGCGTGCAGAGCATGCCGGGGTTCGCAACTTGCCGCAAGCCGTTCCGGAAGGCTTGCCGCCGGCCGGCCCGGCTGCAACAGATTGAAAGGGAAGGAGACTTGCCGATGAAACACCGCATCCTGACATTTCTGGCCTTGCTGGGCCTCGCATCCTGCGGCCATGCACCGGCGCTGCCCCGGACTGACGCCGGCAGCGCGGGCGCAGCCGGGGGTGCCGCGACCATCCACACGCCGCGTTTCGTGGCCCTGCCCTTCCGGCTCGATGTGTCAGTTTCGCCAGAGGTCATGCGCGCCTTGGACGCGGCAGGCGTGAAACTGGTCGTCAGCGCAGACTATTATGGCAGGGCGAAACACGGCGCCGCACCGGTCGATCTGGCGCAGGAACAGCGCGAGATCGTGGTGCGCGACCAGTCCGTGACGCTGGCGGGCCGCTTTGATGCCGCGTTGGTGGCACGCGAGGTGAGCGGAGACGCGCGCGCCAAGGTGAGCGCGGCCGCCGCCGGTCAGGATGGGCCGGTTGTCTACTGTACGGAATTCGACGAAGCCCTGCCGATCGCGGTCGAGACCGGCGGCCATATCCACTGCGAACTGATCAGCGAATAGGCCTGCAGATCAGACCGCAACCGGCGCCTTGATATGCGGATGGGGATCATAGCCCTCGACGGCGAAATCCTCATACTCCCAGCCGAAGAGATCGGTCTTGGCCGGGTTCAACTTGATCTGAGGCAACGGGCGCGGATCGCGGCTGAGTTGCAGTTCGGCCTGTTCGAGATGGTTCAGATAGAGGTGAGCGTCGCCGAATGTGTGGACGAATTCACCGGGCTCGAGCCCGGTCGCCCGCGCCATCATTAGCGTCAGCAGGGCATAGGATGCGATGTTGAACGGCACGCCGAGAAACACATCCGCCGAGCGCTGGTAGAGCTGGCAGTTGAGTTTGCCGTCCATGACATTGAACTGGAACAGGCAGTGACAGGGCGGCAGGGCCATGTCGTTCACATCCGCCGGATTCCAGGCCGACACGATAAGGCGGCGGGAATTGGGATTGGTGCGGATCTCGTCCAGAACCCACTGGATCTGGTCGATCGTCTCACCGCCAGGCGCGGCCCAGCTGCGCCATTGTCTGCCATAGACCGGCCCGAGATCGCCGTTTTCATCGGCCCATTCGTCCCAGATCGAGACTCCGTTCTCCTTCAGCCAGGCGATATTGGTGTCACCTTTCAGGAACCAGAGCAGTTCGACGATGATCGAGCGCAGGTGCAGCCGCTTGGTGGTGACGAGCGGAAACCCTTCCGCAAGGTCAAATCGCATCTGGCGCCCGAAAACGCCGAGTGTGCCGACGCCCGTCCGGTCAGCCCGCCGGTGGCCGTTCTCCAGTATGTCCTTCAGGAGTGCCAGATATTGCTGCATGGGGCGGGGCCTCTCGATTCGCGGTTCGGCAAGTTAACAGATTCAGAACAGGCGAGGCAAACTTCAAGCGGCCAGCCTCACCGCTCCTCAACCCAGACATGCGATAAACCGGGCAAGACCAGAGCCGGGCCTTGATGGCATTGGCTTTGCTGCTGCTGGATGGGAACCTAAGGGCTGCACTGAAATGTTTACGGCTTTCAAGAGCGTCGCGCGCAATGAGCGGGGCAATGTGGCGATGATCGCGGCTCTCGCGATCCTGCCAATCCTGATGATCGCGGGCTTCGCCATCGATTTCCAGATGACGATGACCCAGAAGGCGCGGGTCCAGTCCACCATCGACAGCGCGGTTCTTGCCGCGACCAAGTCGCTGGAACAGGGCCGCACCAAGGAAGAGGTGACCGAAGAGGTCAATGCCTATTTCCGCGCCGTGCTCAACCGGTCCGAAAACTCATCACTGTCCTGCGGCCTGCTCGACCTCGTCTTCGATGACGAGGAGTATGAGATCCATGCCGGCGTCAACTGCTCCAACGAGACCACGCTCGCCAGGATCGCCGGGCATGATCATCTCGATTTCAGTGTCAAATCCTCTGCCACCTATGGCATGGGCTCGATCGAAGTCGCACTTGTGCTTGACACCACGGGCTCGATGTCCGGTACGCGGATCGTCGCTCTGAAACAGGCGGCCAAGGACTTCATCGACATCGTCATCAAGGATGAGCAGGATCCGTTCTATTCCAAGGCTGCGATCATTCCGTATGCGGTGGCTGTCAATGCCGGTCCGTATGCAGATCTTGCCCGCGGGCCGATCGCACCGGGCCTCAGCATCTCCGCTGCCGTCTGGCAGGATGGGGCCCAGAAATCCATCAGTGGCATCACCCGCGCCAACCCGGCGGTTGTGACTTCCAGCAGCCACGGCTTCCAGAATGGCGACCGCGTCTGGATCAGCGGCGTCAGCGGCATGACCCAGGTGAACAACAAGGTCTACACTGTTGCCAACCGCACGGCGAACACCTTCCAGCTTCAGGGCACGAGCAGCTCGGGCTGGTCGACCTATTCCAGCGGCGGCATCATCCGCAAATGCCTTGAGACCAATTGCGAAGTGCGCGTGACGTCGAACAATCACGGCTTCACCAACAATGAGCATATCGTCATCCAGGGCGTGAACGGGATGACACAGATCAACACCGGCGCGAACGCCACCTGGCGTGTGTCGAACGTCACCCAGCATACCTATGTCCTGCAGAACTCGGTCGGCCCGAACTACAGCGCCTACAGCAGCAACGGCACGGCGTTCTGCACGACCGAAGGCTGCGCCTTCTACCGCTTCCTGAACCGCTCGTCGAATGCCCAGCGCGTTCATCCTGTCAGCACCTGCGTGACCGAGCGGATCGGGCCGCATGCCTGGAACGACATTGCGCCTTCGGTCTCCTATGTCGGTGCCAATTATCCGTCCACGGCCAACCGTTGTTCGGACGTGTCCACGATCATGCCGCTGTCGAGCGACAAGCCGGCGCTGAAGGCCAAGATCGATGCGATGACGATTGGCGGCTCTACCGCCGGCCATATCGGCCATGCATGGGGCTGGTACATGATCTCGCCGAATTTCGGCTACATGTTCCCACCCGAGAGCCGCCCTGCTGCCTACAATACGCCGCGCCTCTACAAGTTCGCCATCCTGATGACGGACGGTGAGTACAACTCGGCCTATTGCAACAGTGTTCTGGCGGGCGATTCCGGAACAGGGTCCGGCTCGAACAATGACAAGATCAACTGCAACGCGACCAACGGACAGGCATTCGCCCAGGCCGTGGAGTACTGCAAGGAAATGAAAAAGCTGAACATCATCATCTACATGATCGGCTTTGAAGTCTCCGATTCTGTCTCGGTCGACCAGATGCTCAACAACTGCGCCACCGGGCCGAGCTATGTCTACAAGGCGTCCGGCTCGGAAGAGCTGCGCGATGTGTTCACCCGCATCGCCCTGTCGATCAACGACATCCGCCTGACGAAGTAATCACTGCGGGCGGGCCGGTGTGCCCGCCCGCCGCCCTTCCCCGAAAACCCGCCGAAGTGAAGCGCGCCATTGCCCGGCACGGCGCAGGCTGGCAGACCCGTCTGCAATGCTCGCCTGGATCCCGAACGCCCTGACAATTTCCCGCTGCGTCTTCGCAGGCCTCGTCCTGTTCGGGGCGCTGCGGGCGGCGGGGTTTGATGCGCCGCTGGCCGATCCGGGCCTCACCGGCATCGAGCGCGAGCGGGCCGCGACCTTCCAGCAGCTCTGGCACCAGTTCACGCTGCTGGCTTTCCTCTCCGGCATGCTGACCGATTTCCTCGACGGCTGGGCGGCGCGCACCTTCAGGGCAGAAAGCCGGTTCGGCGTCTGGCTCGACCCGATCGCCGACAAGCTGCTCGTTGCCGCCGCTCTGATCGCCCTCGCCCTCGCCTTTAAGACATGGCTGATCTACCTGCCGGCGGCGCTGATCATTGCCCGCGACGTGTTCATGACCTGGCTGCGCACGCGGCCTGAAGCGGGCGGCGTGGTGGCGCCGTCGAAGCTTGCGAAGCTGAAGACGGCTGTAGAGATGCTGGCGATCGCCGGCCTGATGCTGCCGCTCGCGCTCTGGCCGCTGCCGGAAGAGACATCCGGCCGGCTCGGCTTTGACTGGGCGACGCTGGTGACGGTCCTGCTGGTCGCGATGCTCTGGCTGGCAGCGGCCTTGTCGCTGCTGACAGCGGCGCAATATGTCCGGGCGGTGCAGCAGGGCCGGCGCTGAATAAGGCAACGCCGGCCTGGGGAAGCAGACCGGCGCCGACTTTGATAGGCGGGCTTAAACGAGGGAGAATCGTGGCCGCCGGTTTCAGGGTCGTCATGTGTGATGGGAGGGGATAACCCGTCACATGCCCAGAATAAGCCACAGGTCTTAACGACGCATTAACGGCCCGGATTATGGGCAGTTAACGATATTTCACACCGGCGCCCCGGATTGCGCCCGGCTTCAGCCACAATCACGGTGAACCTCAAGGGCCATGAGACACCGCCGCCGACCGAGACCGAACATACTGGCCATCCTGCTGGCCATGCTGGGCTTTCTCTGCCTGCCGGCGATGCTCGCCTTTGCCCACGCTGGAACGGTGCCGGAGACGGCGCGCTCGAAGGCCGCCTATGGCGCGCATGTCCCGCTGATCGAGGCGGCGCTGGCGGATAAGGGCCTGAAACTGGGCAGCCCGGTCTTCCTTCAGATCACCAAACAACCCGGCATCCTGACAGCCTATGTGGCGGGCGAGGATGGCCGGTTCAGCCCGTTTCGGAGCTGGCCGGTCTGCGCCGCATCCGGGCGGCTCGGTCCGAAGATCGCCGAGGGCGACTTCCAGGCACCGGAGGGCTTCTACAAGGTCAAGCCCGGCCAGATGAACCCCGCCTCCAGCTATCATCTCGCCTTCAATCTCGGCTTCCCGAATGCCTTCGACCGCGCCCATGGGCGCACGGGCAGCTTCCTGATGGTGCATGGCGCCTGCGTGTCCATCGGCTGTTTTGCGATGACCGACAAGGGCATCGAGGAGATCTGGACGCTGATGCAGGCGGCGTTTGAGGGCGGTCAGGCGATCATCGATGTCCACATCTTCCCCTTCCCGATGACCGAGGCGAACCTCGCGGCCCATGCGCAGAGCGAGCATGCCGGCTTCTGGCAGGCGCTGAAGCCCGGATGGGACGCATTCGCCGATAGCGGGCGGGTGCCGCAGGTGCAGGTCCGCGGCGGGTCTTATCAGGTCCGGACGGTCCAGTAGGGCGATACCGGCGCGCCGCGATAGAGTTCCTCGAACCGCAGGAGGCTGCCCTTCGTGACACCGTCGATGGGCGCGAGCGGATCGACCCAGGCGGATTCGGCAATTTCGCCGAGCTGGCGTGCCTTCACCGGCTCCCAGCTGCCCCAGCGAACGCGGTAGAGCAGGACATGATCGTTCCGGAAGCTGTGATGGTTGGAGTAAAAGCCGAAGACCTCCGGTTCGGAGAGCAGCTTCACACCCGCTTCTTCGACTAGTTCCCGGCGCAGGGCCTCAAGGGCCGGCTCGCCTCTTTCGACGCCGCCGCCGGGCATGAACCAGCCCTTCACATAGGTGTGGCGCACCATGAAGACCTGGCCGGCCTCGTTCTCCACCGCCGCGCGAACGCCCAGCGTCATCGGCCGGCTGAGGCGAAACCAGGTCTGGAACAGGCGGGTGCGCAGATCGGTCATTTCCGGTCATTCCGGGACAAGTTCGGACGCTTTGAAACCCTGGAAGTACAGTGCGGCGGTCAGATCGGTATGCCGGATCGACCCGGCCGCCTCCGCCGCGACGACGGGCTTTGCCTTGTAGGCGATGCCGAGACCGGCGGCGCGGATCATGTCGAGATCGTTCGCCCCGTCCCCGAGGGCGATCGAGTCTTCCGGGCCGGCGCCGAGGCGGGCGGCCGCTTCGAGGAGTGCGGTACGTTTGGCCGCCCGGCCGAGGATCGGCTGGCCAACTTCACCGGTCAGGACGGCGCCGTCATCAAGGAGTGTGTTGCCCTGATGTGCGGCGAAGCCGGCAAGTTCGGCGATGCGGGCGGTGAAATAGGTGAAACCACCGGAGACGAGCAAGGTCTCGGCGCCGCTCGCCTTCATCGTGGCGATCAGGGTCCGGGCGCCGGGGTTGAGGGTGATGCGTTCTTCCAGCGTGCGCGACAGGGCTTCTAGGGGCAAGCCTTTCAGCATGGCGACGCGTTCGGTGAGCGCCGCCTCGAAATCCAGTTCGCCGCGCATGGCGCGTTCGGTGATTTCCGCGATCTTCGGCTTGAGGCCGACCGCATCGGCCAGTTCGTCAATGCATTCCTGGCCGATGATGGTTGAGTCCATATCGGAAATGAGCACGCGCTTACGGCCGAACCGGGCCGCGGGAATCACGGCGAGGTCAACGCCTGCCGCTTCGATCCGCGCGCGCAGGGCGGCTGCCGAGGCGGCATCGGCGCTTAGCGCCAGATGGCCTGCATAAAGCGGCTCGCCGCGTGCCAGCTCAGTCCAGGCGCCCTGCGCCGCGCCGCTCGCGGAAGCGGCTTCGGCGAGGAGGTCCTTGAGGGACACGTCCTGCGCCGAAACGGCGACGGCGACCCATGGCTGGTTCATTGGCAGGCCTCTGGCTGAAACTGGCCGTCCATAGGTGGCTTTCCTCCGGGCCGGCAAGTCCTTACTTGTAAAGGATGCATCCAGCGATCCTGATCCATGGTCCGACCGCCAGCGGCAAGACAGCCCTCGCCATTGAAGTGGCCCGCCGGCTCGGCGGGGAGGTCATCAATGCCGACTCCATGCAGGTCTATTCGGACCTCCAGGTGATTTCCGCCCGGCCGACCGAGGAGGAGATGGCCGGCGTGCCCCATCACCTGTTCGGCTATGTCGATGCCGCAGAGCGGTATTCGACCGGCGAATGGCTGGAAGCGGCGCGCACCGTGCTGAAGAAGCTGCAGCGGCGCAACAAGCATGCGGTGATTGTCGGCGGAACCGGTCTTTACCTGCTGGCGCTGACCCAGGGCCTGTCCGACATTCCCCCGGTCCCGGACGACATCCGCGCCGAGGTCAAGGCGATCACCGATGCGGAAGGCGCCGACGGGCTGCGCGCACGGCTGGCGCCGCATGATCCGGATCTGGCCGAACGCCTCGGCAGCGGCGACCGCCAGCGTCTCGCGAGGGCCTATGAAGTCTGGCTTGCCACAGGACGGCCCCTGTCCGACTTCCAGACCGAGCGCCAGCCGCCGGTTCTGAAGGACGGCGAATGGGTCGGCTTTGCCCTGACCCCGCCGCGCGCCGCCCTTTACAAGAAGATCGACCGGCGGTTCGAGGGCATGCTGATGCAGGGCGCGATGGCGGAGGCCAAAGCGCTGGTGGCGCGCGGCCTTGATCCGGAGCTGCCGGCGATGAAGGCGCACGGCATGCCCTGGCTGGCTGCCTTTGCGCGCGGCGAGATCAGCGCCGAAGAGGCCGCCGACAACGCCAAACGCGATACAAGACGCTATGCCAAGCGGCAGTTTACCTGGATCGGGCGGCAGTTTCCGTTCTGGCCGCGCATTCCATCCCCCGAACTTCCGGACCGGATGAGGGTGATTTTTGCCCTTTACAGGGAGATTGACACGGCCCAGACGGAAGATTATGCCTGAGCTGCGTAAATTGAGGAAACGCCAAGTGCGCGCAATGACCGTAGTAATTCTTCGGCGCCCGTAACTGCCCTTCAACCAGGCAGTTGCGGGTGCGCGCAGAAAAGGGCTTCCTCCGGAGGCCCTTTTTTCTTTGGCCAATCCCTGCAACCCAACCGTCCCAAAGCCTCCCGGAAGCCGACCCGATGACCACCAAGACCAAGGCCAAGCCGGCCGAAACCCCGGCAGAACCGACCGCCCCGCGCATGATGACCGGCGCGGAGATCGTCGTCGAAGCGCTGCGGGAACAGGGCGTATCGGTGATGTTCGGCTATCCGGGTGGGGCGGTGCTGCCGATCTATGACGCGCTCTATTCGGCCAATGACATCCGCCATGTGCTGGTGCGACATGAACAGGGCGCGGGCCATGCCGCCGAGGGCTATGCCCGCTCGACTGGCAAGCCGGGGATCGCGCTCGTCACCTCCGGACCAGGGGCGACCAATATGGTCACTCCGATCACCGATGCGATGATGGATTCGATCCCCATGATCGTCATTACCGGCCAGGTGCCGACCCACCTCATTGGCACCGACGCGTTCCAGGAATGCGACACGACCGGCATCACCCGCAGCTGCGCCAAGCACAACTACCTCGTCACCGATGTGAACCAGCTGGCGCATGTCATCCATGAAGCCTTCTATGTTGCCACCACCGGCCGGCCCGGCCCGGTCGTCATCGACATTCCGAAGGACATCCAGTTCGCCACCGGACCCTATATCGGCAAGAAGGGCATCCTGAAGCCGACCTATATCCCTCAAACCAAACCCGCGGCGGATGCGGTGCGCGCGGCGGTCGACCTGATGACCAAGGCCTGGCGGCCGGTTTTCTATACCGGCGGCGGCGTGATCAATTCCGGCCCGCGCGCTTCGGAGCTGCTGCGCGAATTGCAGGCGGTGACCGGCTTTCCGGTGACCTCGACCCTCATGGGGCTGGGCGCCTTCCCGGCCGCCCATCCCGACTGGCTGGGCATGCTGGGCATGCATGGCAGTTTCGAAGCCAACAATGCGATGCATGACTGCGATCTGATGATCTGCGTAGGCGCGCGCTTCGATGATCGTGTGACCGGCCGGATCGACGCCTTCTCCCCCAAATCCAAGAAGATCCACATCGACATCGACCCGTCCTCGATCAACAAGATCGTGCGGGTGGACGTGCCGGTGCTGGGTGACTGCGCCGAAGTGCTTGAGGCGATGCTCAAGGAGCTGAAGGCGCGCAAGGCGAAGATGCCGGACCTGTCGGCGTGGAAGGCGCAGATCAATGACTGGCGGGCACGCCGCTGCTTTGCCTATGCGGGCTCGGACGAGGTCATCAAGCCGCAATATGCGGTCCAGCGCCTGTATGAGCTGACCAAGGGGCGCGACACCTATGTCACGACCGAGGTCGGCCAGCACCAGATGTGGGCGGCGCAGTTCTATCACTTCGAGGAGCCGAACCGCTGGATGACCTCCGGCGGGCTGGGCACGATGGGCTATGGCCTGCCGGCGGCCGTCGGGGTGCAGGCCGCCCATCCGGACGCGCTCGTCATCGATATTGCCGGGGAAGCCTCGATCCAGATGATGATGCAGGAACTCTCCACCGCGGTGCAGCACCGCCTGCCGGTGAAAGTCTTCATTCTCAACAATGAATGGATGGGCATGGTGCGCCAATGGCAGGAATTGCTGCATGGGGAGCGTTATTCGCACTCCTATTCGGAAAGCCTGCCGGACTTTGTGAAGCTCGCCGAGGCGATGGGGGCGCATGGTATCCGCTGCGACAAGCCGGGCGATCTGGACACGAAAATCCTCGAAATGATTGACCATCCGGGCCCGGTGTTGTTCGACTGCCGTGTCGAGCGGGCGGAAAACTGCCTGCCGATGATCCCGTCGGGCTCTGCGCACAACCAGATGATCCTTGGCGAGATAACGGGTAACGAGATCGGCGAGGCTGGCCGCAAGCTGGTCTAGGATTTCTCGGCACAGAACCGGAGTACGGGGACAGAATGGACGCGGGCGCCCTTTTCGATTTGCTGCGCAACAATGCGGAGGTCGTCATTGGCGTTCTCTCCGCCATCGTTGCGCTGGTCAGTGCGCTGGTGGCGCGAGGCGAGACGGCCAAGCAGCGCCGGCTGCAGACCGAACGGCTGCGCCAGAGCATCGATGCGGCCAGCCTCGAATGGGGCAATGGTGCCATCGACACGCTGGCGCGCTGCACCGTCTTTGCCCGGACCCGGCACATGCACCCGAATGATGCAGCCTTCCTGGCGGCGAAGACCAACATGCTGATCATGCTGTCGACGCTTGTGGACCGGGGACGGATGTTCTTCCCGAACCTGTCGCCTGACCAGAAAGGCGCCGACAAGGAAGCCGCTTATCAGGGCGTGCGCCCACCGATCCTGGATGCGGTGATGTTCACCTATCACGAGATGGAAGCGCAGACGCGCGAGGGTGGTCTGCCTTCGGAGGAGTCTGCCGCCTTCATCGAGGAATGCCGCCGCCTGCTCGTCTCCGAACTCCAGGCGCATCTCGATCCGCGCCGCCATGACAAGATCTTTGAACGCTATGATCAGCAGTCGCCCGAGACACGCAAACGGGCCATCGACCAGGCCCAGGCCCTGCGCGGCAAGCTGCTGAGCCGGCGGCCCAATGTCTCGCTAGAACGCGGCTTTGCCAGCAATACGACACCGGAGCGTCCCCAATGAGCGATGGCACTGCCCCTCCCGGCCCGGCGCCGAAATCCGCCTATTTCCTCGCGCATGAGGATGAGGCGATCGAACGGCGCACGCTGGCGGTCATGGTCGACAACGAGCCAGGCGTGCTGGCGCGCGTCGTCGGCCTGTTCTCCGGGCGCGGTTACAATATCGACTCCCTCACGGTCGCCGAAGTGGACGAGAGCCAGCACCGCTCCCGGATCACCATCGTCACGCAGGGCACACCGCACATCCTGGAGCAGATCGAGGCGCAGCTGCTGCGGCTTGTTCCTGTGGCGGAAGTCTTTGACATCACCAACTCCAAGCGCGGCATCGAGCGGGAGCTGGCGCTCGTCAAGGTTGCCGGCACGGGCGAGAAACGCGTTGAAGCGCTGCGTATCGCTGAAATTTTCCGCGCACATGTGATAGATACGACGAATGAGAGCTTCATCTTCGAAGTGACCGGCGCGTCGGACAAGCTGACCCAGTTTGTCGATCTCATGCGCCCGCTCGGCCTCGTCGAAGTGAGCCGCACAGGCGTCCTGTCGATCAAACGGGGGAAAGAAAAGGGATGATGCGCGCTGGCCCGATCCTCGCAGCGATTGCCGTCTCGAGCGGCATTGTGCTGGCTGCATGGGGGCAGCCGGCGAGCTGTTCAGCGGCTCTGGATGATGCCGGGCGCCTGCGCTGCGATGTGGACCGCGCCGGCGAAATCCTAGACGCCGCTGCGCGGCTGCACGGGCCGCAACCGGCCGGCGCCAGTGTCGAGATCGTGGACACGACCTCGCCCAGCGGGGCAGCCTATGTCTACAGCGTCTTCGAGGCCGGCGCGCAGACGATGCTGGAGGCGCGCACGGTCCCGAGCAATGCGAGGAACGGCATCCTGCCGGCCTGCACCCTGCGCACATGGATCGCCGACGATACGGCCAACGCGATCAGCGCGGCCGTGACGCGGATCGGCAATGGCGAAATGCCAGGCTATGGGCCGCGCGAGGAAGTCACGATCAATCCCGACGGCTCACGCAGCGTGCGCCTGATTCTCGACAGTCACGACATCATCACCCGGATCGAGACGGCCGGCGAGACGCGCCATTACTCGCGCCATGCCGGATCGGAAGACGATGTCGCCCGCCTCAACAGCCTTGTCATCGGCGTTGCTGATCTCAGCAGCAACTGGAGCTGCAACGCCCGCTGACCGGACCATCCACTCCCAGACAACCACCTACCCACCGGAGCTTACGCAAGCCAATGAAGATCTATTACGAGCAAGACGCGGACATCTCGCTGATCCAGAAGAAGAAGGTTGCCGTCGTCGGCTATGGCAGCCAGGGCCATGCGCATGCGCTGAACCTGAAAGATTCCGGGGTCAAGCAGATCAAGGTCGCGCTGCAGGAAGGCTCGGCCTCGCGCAAGAAGGCCGAGGCGGCGGGGCTTGAAGTGGTCACGCCTGCCGAAGCGGCGAAATGGGCCGATGTGCTGATGATCCTCGTGCCGGACGAGAAACAGGCGGTGCTCTATGCCAACGAAATCGAGCCGCACCTGCGCGCTGGGCAGCACCTGATGTTCGGCCATGGGTTCAACATCCATTACAATCTCATCCGTCCGCGCGCGGATGTTGACGTGTCGCTGTCGGCGCCGAAGGGCCCCGGCCATACGCTGCGCGCGCAATACCAGATGGGTTTCGGCCTGCCGGGCCTCATCGCGATTCATCAGGACGCGACCGGATCAGCGCAGGCAGTTGCCCTCTCCTACTCGAAAGCCATTGGCAACACCCGCGCCGGCGTGATCGAAACCTCCTTCCGTGAGGAGACCGAGACCGACCTCTTCGGCGAGCAGGCCGTGCTCTGCGGCGGGATCGTCGAGCTGATCAAGGCGGGTTATGAGACGCTGGTGGAAGCGGGCTATGCGCCGGAGATGGCCTATTTCGAATGCCTGCACGAGACCAAGCTGATTGTCGACCTGATCTATGAAGGCGGCATCGCCAACATGAACTATTCGATCTCCAATACTGCCGAGTACGGAGAATATGTCACCGGCCCGCGCGTTGTGAACAGCGCGACGAAGGCGGAGATGAAGAAGGTTCTGGAAGATATCCAGAACGGCACGTTTGCGCGCAACTGGGTTCTGGAAAACCAGGCCGGCGCGCCGGGCTTCCACGCCATGCGCCAGCGGATGGCCAGCCACCCGATCGAGGAAGTCGGCGAAAAACTGCGCGGCATGATGCACTGGGCGCAGAATGACCGACTGGTGGACAAGAGCCGGAATTAGGTTTGACCAGGGTGGGCCCGCCAAGAGGCGCGGCCCACCCGCTTGGCCTCTAGCGCGGGTATCGCGCTTCTGGGCCCGCCCTACGGCTTGCTGTTTCGATCTACGCGCCACGCTGATGGAAATCTGGGAAGGGTATTTCGCAAGGATATAATTTCTGATAGAAAATCGGTTCCCTGCAAGTAGTTTAAAGGGCACCCAACGTTCATGGCGACCTCTATTGTCAGTTTGCTGGGTATCACACTTTGTTCTTACGTATGCTTTCGAATGTATTTTCTCTGGTGTTCTTTCGAACCAGTGGTTCCAGACGCGTTTCCCGATAGAAAACTGGTTCAATTTGAGTCGCTTCTATGTACCGCTTTATATGTGCTTCAAGGGTGGCTGTATGGCATCGGTGAGCATTTAACAGCATCGGTGCTGTTTTGGACGTGTACCGGCAAGATAGTCAGTTCGGCGATATTTCCACCAACCTATAGCGCTCTTTATACTGAAGGATTCTTCAAACGTTTAGTGACCGGTCTGTGGGGCTCAAAGTCACGGGCGCTCACTATCTCATTGATAGTATTCGTTTACTTGAAACTCTTCGGCTGGGCGTCACCTGAAGGACTATCAGCTCCGGCAACCTTGATTCACGGCGGGCTTGCTGCCGCTGCTTTGTTCTTGGTATTCAAGGGATTGGCAACAGCAGCAAGAGGCAGAGAAATTTCGAAGATACTTGAAGAACGAGGACAGTCTTTTCAACTACCGAAGTTACTTTTCGCAGGCGCCCTTGGATGGCTAGCGCTGTACATAATGCTCTCGGTCTCACCAGTTTCTTCAGTTCCGCAGAACGGGCAGTGGGATGATATCGTACTGGTAACCTCAGTGTTTGTTGGGGCACTTTTCCGATTATAACGTGAACGGATGGAACACTCATGATGTGCGTCCCGCCGGATCAATGCTGGCGCTGTGACCAGCGGGCATGGGGGCGGATCCCGTCCTGATGCATCTGCTGCAGCGCAGGCATGGCCGGGCGCCAGTAGAATTCAAGACAGTTGGTGACCGTTTCGGCAAGGTCGAGCGCGCTCGCCGCCGTCTCCTCGCCGAGCATCTGTTTGGCATTGGCGCGCATCGCTTCCCGGCGGACAACCGCAGGCGGGTGGGTGTCGAGCGGGCGCTCACGCGCCTCGCCATGTTCGAGAATGCTCAGTGTACGCTGCATATAGTCGATGCCGGTGAAGACGAGTTCGATGCCGGCATAGGTGAGTGTCGGGGCAAAGCCCTGCGCGCGCATGGCGTCCATGGCGAGGGCGAGACCGATATAGTCCGCCTCCAGCTCCTTCTCCCAGCTTTCCGGCATGCGCAGCTGTATCTCGCCGCCCTCACCCGCCCCGTCGGCGGCCATGGCAAGGGACATGCGCGGGGCGCCCTGAAGATGACCGGCAGCGCAATGGCCGTATTCATGGCCGAAGATGAACAGCTCCATCGCATCGCGGAAGATATTGACAAGCTGGACGTGCTGCGAGGCCAGAAGGTAGGGCCGCGCGGCATGCGGCGCGCCGCCGACCGCATAGGCGGTGAGAAGGTCAAAGAAGCGCATGCCAGGCTCAGGCGATTCAAGACGCCGGCGGACGATATTCTCTTCATCCGTCGCAAAATTCAGCGTGCCGTCCTCTGCCTGGACCACCGGAAAGAAGACGGCGACGACCTTCGACAGAAGGTTTGCAAAACCCATGATGCCGTCATCGATGAGGATGAGATAATAGGAGGGATTGTCGACGTCTGCAGCAATGCCGTTGATGCGCCCGGTCTGCAGGCTGCCGAAGACAGGCTGTTTGGGCAGCGCGATATTCAGCCGCTGGCAGGACTGTTCGATCTGGCCCTGCATCTGCTGCAGCCAGAAATGCGCCATCGGGTCTTCATACCGGCTGAAGGGGCGAGCCTTGAAGCGCGCCTCCATCTGGCCGCGCCATTCTTCAAACCCGGCCTGGGTGATGCCGGCCTTCAGCATCGTGTCATGGAAATGCGCCATGAACTGCTCGGTGAAATCGGCGTCCGTGGCGCCGGGCTCGACAGCGGCGAGCCAGGGATGGGAGCGGGCATGGGCTTTCTGAAGGTATTCAAGGTCGCCGATGACCCGCTTCCAGTCATCCTTGCTGGCGGCTTTGGGCCGGCCTGTGCCTTTCGAGAACCAGTTGAACATGATAGCTCTGTCCTCCCACGCGCCTGAAGATGACCGACTGCGGCGCTGCGGAAAAGGGGGTATCGCAAGAATGAGCCTGATTGATCTCGGACTGGCGCTGATCCTTGGCCTGATCGCTGCCTGGATCGGCAGTCTTGTCGCCGGACAGCCCGGAAAGCTCAAGGAAACCGCCGAGCGGATTGCCCGTCTCGGGCGGATGCGGGCGCAGGGGCTGGAAGCCGATACCGGCGAGGAGACCTTCATGGTCTCAAAGTCGATGATCGAACAGGCGCTGCAGGAACATACAAAGCCGGCGAAATTTGCCTGGGCCAGCAATTTCCTCTGGTTCGGGGCCGGCGCGCTCGTCTCGGTGTTTACCTCCGAAATCCGCGGCGCGGTCGGTCTCGGCTAGGGACCGGCGGCGCGGTTGAGGTCGACCGGGCCGGAAACGCCCGGCACACGTCCCTGCATCGAATACTGCCAGATCGCGTAAGGCAGCTCCGGGGGCCCGGCGAGGGAGCGGACCCAGAGCGGATGACGTTCGAACCCCTCCCCGTCCAGCCATTCGGCGTGGAAGGTCGGCGTCGTATAGATCACCGGCACGGCGCCGTATTCGGTCTCGAGCGCGGCGAGGAAGGCGCGTAAACCGTCCAGCGTCTCGGCGCGGCTGCCGATGGGCGCGCAATTATGGGCATGTTCAAGGTCAACGGCCGGCGGCAGCGCGCCGGCGCGCACCTCGACCTGACGGATGAAATTCGCCGCCTGCGCCGGCCCGTCCTGACAGAGCAGGTAGAAATGATAGGCGCCGGTCTGCCAGCCATGGCGCAGGGCGCCGCGCCAGTTCTCCTGGAAATTGCGATCAGTATGGCCCCTGCCCTCGGTCGCCTTGAGGTAAACAAAGCTCTTGCCGGACGTGCTCAGGCGCGGCCAGTCGATGGTGCCATTGTGATGGGAGAGGTCGATCCCTTCCGCGCCCGGCGCGAGGCCTGTTCCGGTGTCAGGGGCCGCAGGCGGCGGGGTTGGCCCGCAGGATGCAAGGAGGACCAGAACGGCCAGAAATGGGAGTGTGCGGTGTCCTGAACTCATGGCCTCATCTGCCGAACGGGCGGTGAGAGGACAGGGATCGCATTAACCATGGTACAATTCTAAAGTCAGACCGGGACAAAAGAGAGGCGAGCATGGCAGCCGACAAGTCAAGGGAAGCAGCAGCGGCGCCTGCAGGCGCGGGCGAGCTCAATGTCATTTCCGCCGGTTGCCGGATCGAGGGCGAGATGAGTTTCCCGGGATCGCTGCGTCTCGGCGGCCAGGTACGCGGCGATGTGCGCTGCGAGGGAACGCTGACAATCGAAGTTGGCGGCATCCTCGAAGGGACAATCCGGGCGGGCGAAATCATCGTGCATGGGTCCGCGCTCGGGGAAGTGATCGCGGTCAGACGGCTGGAGGTTTCCCCCGGCGGGCGGGTCGAGGGCTCGATCTATGCGCCATCGATGAAGGTCGAGGGCAATGCCCGGATCGACGGGGATGTGCTGATCGCGCCGGAACGCACGCCCTCCCATGCCGAACGCGCCAGGACCCTGCCTGCCGTCAGGGCGGCGACAGCGAAACCTGCCGAGACGGCGGCGCCCCTGCCGGCAGCCGTGTCAAACGGCTCCTAATTGTTGCGCAGATCGCGCAGGCGCTGCATCGAATTGTCCTTGGGATCGAAACCGCCAAGCGTGCGGATGCGCTCGCAGGCCCAATCATATCCCTTGCCGCAGGCCTCGTTGAGCGCGCGGGTGCCACCGGCAACATCCTTCGCGCCGCCCGCCCCTGTATAGGCCATGTTGCCCCAGGCGGCGCAGCCGCTGACCTCTCCGAGATCGCAGGACAGTTTGTACAGGCGCCGGCCCTCGGCGGCGTTCGCGGTCACCCCGCGCCCCTGCACGGTGAGATAGGCAAGGCCCGCACAGCCGCGCCCATCACGGGCATCGCAGACTTTCTTGTAGCTGGCCGCTGCGGCGGTGAGATCCTGCGCGCCGCCCACACCCCGGCGCTGAAACTCCGCCAGTTCGTAGCAGGCCTGCCAGTCGCGCCCGGCACATTTCTGGCGCGCCGCATCGCGGGCCTCTTTCTGCTTCTCGAAATTGGCCTCCGCCTGTTCGAAGGCAAGCTCTGCCTGGGTGCGCTCGACGCGCTGTCCGGCGCCTTGCGCCGCTACGGGCAGCGCCAGCAGCGCGCCAATCAGGGCAGCGGTGAACATGACCGTGATTTTCATGCGCTGGTCTCCTCTCAAATCCGACTGATGTCAGGCTAGAGGCAGAATTAGGCAAGGCTGGGGCAGGCCGCCAGAGAGATTGCAGTGGCTCCCGGATGCCCGGAGCGCTAGCATCGGCGGAAGATGACAAAGATTACAGGGAGACAGACCATGGCAGCGGCAGACCAGGCACTGATCGGCTCCGGCTTTCATGCCAAGAGCACGGCAGCAGACGTGATTGCGGGCATCGATCTCGGCGGCAAGACGGCGATCGTGACCGGCGGCTATTCCGGCATCGGGCTGGAAACGGTGCGGGCGCTCGCCTCGGCCGGGGCCAGCGTGACCGTACCGGCGCGGCGGCCGGACGCGGCGAAGGACGCACTCGCAGGGATCAGCGGCGTCACGGTGGCAGCGATGGACCTGTCGGATCTGGCGAGTGTGCGCCGGTTTTCGGCCGATCATGTCTCGGCCCATCCGGAACTGCACCTCCTGATCAACAATGCCGGCATCATGGCCTGCCCGCTCACCCGCATCGGGCCCGGCTGGGAGAGCCAGTTCGGCACCAACCATCTCGGCCATATGGCGCTCTATCAGGGTCTGCTGCCCTCGCTCCGGGCGGCGGGAGGCGCGCGCGTCGTGGCGCTGTCCTCGACCGGACATATCATATCGGGCGTGAACTGGGATGACCCCAACTATAACGCCCGCCCTTACGAGAAATGGGAGGCCTACGGACAGTCGAAATCGTCAAATGCCCTGTTCGCCCTGGGCGTTGACCTGAAGGAGCGCGGCAATGGCATCCGCGCCTTCTCGGTTCATCCGGGCGGCATCTTTACCAATCTCCAGCGCCATCTGCCGGAAGAGGAAATGGTCGCGCTCGGCTGGAAGAATGCCGATGGCACACTGCCCGAACGGATCAAGGCGATGTTCAAATCGCCTGAGCAGGGCGCCTCGACGACCGTCTGGGCGGCCACTTCTCCGAAACTCGACGGCCGGGGCGGCGTCTATTGCGAGGATTGCGACATAGCCCGCGCCGCCACGCCCGAGAGCCAGCGCTGGGAACATGCGCGCGCCTGGATCAGCGATGACGCCAATGCGTTGCGGCTGTGGGAGCTGAGCGAGGCGTTGCTGCAGAATACCTGATCAGGCCTGCCGCCCCGCAATTGACCTCTGCCGGCTTCCGGCGCACCAGAAACCCGATGAGCCAGCCTGACGCGCCTTCCGTAAACCGCCCTGCCCCGCGCCGCGCGCTGCTGGCAGGATTGGCGCTGCTTGTGCTGGTGCTGGCTGTGTTCGCCGCCGGCAAGGCGGGGCTACTGCCGGACGCCGAGACCATTACCGGCTGGATGGAGGCGCTCAATCACGGGCCCTGGGGCCTCATCGCCGTGATCGCCGTATTCTGCATCGCCGCCTTTGTCGGCGTGCCGCAATTTGCGCTGATCGCGGCTGCCGTCGCTGTTTTCGGACCGTGGCATGGGGCGGGTTATTCCTGGATCGCGAATATGATCTCCGGCGCCATCACCTTCTGGATCGGCCGCGCAGCCGGCGAGGAAGCCTTCCGGCGTTATGCCGGCCGGCGCGCCCAGAAGCTGTCGCGCTTCGTCGGGCGCAATGCCCTCGCCGCCAGCGCCTTTGTCCGCAATGTTCCGACCGGGCCGTTCCTGATCGTCAACATGGCCTTCGGGGTCAGCAATGCGAAATTCCGCGATTACTGGATCGGCATGGGCATCGGGATCATCCCGAAAATCGCGCTGATCGCCTTTGCCGGCCGCAGCCTGCTGGCCGCGCTTCAGGGCAATCTGGGAATTGCCGTTCTGGCGGCCCTGGCGGCAGTTGCCGCCTATGTGGGCGGATATGTCTATTTCCGGCGCCGGGCGGCGCGGATGGGGCACAATCTTGCCGAAGACCCCGCATCTCCGGTTGACAGCCCCGGACAACCCAGCGAATAGAGTGGCCATGCGCAAAGTTCTGCCCCTTCTCCTGCTGCTTACCGGCCCCTGGCCGGGGACGGACGCCCGGGTCTGACGGGCGCCGCGCGGCCAGGGGATTTGAGACGAGAACCGCTTTTCCCTACTCTGCCGCTGAGCCCGCACCATCATGACCTCCAAGACCGCTGCCGCGAACACCGCAAAGAAACCCCGCGTATTCATCTTCGACACCACCCTGCGCGATGGCGAACAATCGCCTGGCGCGTCGATGACGCATAATGAGAAACTCGAACTTGCCGGCCTGATGGAGACGATGGGCGTCGACATCATCGAGGCAGGTTTCCCAGCCGCCTCGGACGGCGATTTCGCGGCGGTCAGCGCCATCGCCGCCCAGTCGAAGGAAGCCGTGATCTGCGGCCTCGCGCGCTCGACGCCGGCCGATATCGACCGGTGCGGCGAGGCGGTGAGAAAGGCCGCGCGCCCGCGCATCCATACTTTCATCTCCACCAGCCCGGTGCATATGAAGCACAAGCTGAAGATGGGCCCGAACGCCGTGCTGGAAGCCATTGGCCGGTCGGTCACGCAGGCGCGGGGGCTTGTAGATGATGTGGAATGGAGCGCGGAGGACGCGACCCGCACGGAGTTCGATTTCCTCTGCAAATGTATCGACATCGCTATTGCCTCGGGCGCGCGCACGATCAACGTGCCGGACACGGTCGGCTATTCGCATCCGCATGAATATGGCGAGCTGATCCGCCGGCTGATCGAAAACATTCCGAACTCGGACAAGGTGATCTGGTCGGCGCATTGCCATAATGATCTCGGCCTTGCTGTGGCAAACTCGCTCGCGGCTGTCTCGAACGGCGCGCGGCAGGTGGAATGTGCGATCAACGGCCTCGGCGAGCGCGCCGGCAATGCGGCGCTGGAAGAGATCGTGATGGCCATGAAAGTACGCGGCGATACGCTGCCCTATGAAACAGGGATCGACGCCAGCTATCTCGCCCGGGCCTCGGCGATGGTCAGCCGGATCACCGGCTTCCCGGTCCAGTACAATAAGGCAATCGTCGGCAAGAACGCTTTCGCGCATGAGAGCGGCATCCATCAGGACGGGATGCTGAAGAATTCCGAAACCTATGAGATCATGAAGCCGGAAGATGTCGGCGTCGCCAAGACCTCGCTGGTGATGGGCAAGCTCTCTGGGCGCAACGCCTTCCGCGACAAGCTCGAATCCATGGGCTACACGCTGGAGCAGGAAGCGCTGAACGACGCATTCAAACGCTTCAAGGATCTCGCTGACCGCAAGAAACATGTTTTTGATGACGACATCATCGCGCTCGTCGATGAACAGCTGGCCGCAGAAGGCGAACGGATCGCCTTCAAGCGGCTGCGCGTGGTGGCTGGCACGGAAGGTCCGCAGACGGCGGAAATCGACCTGATCGTCGACGGGGTCGAGCAGTTTTCCCTTGCGCGCGGCAATGGCCCGGTGGATGCGGTCTTCAACGCCATCCGCCAGCTGGTGCCACATCAGGCCGTGCTCGAACTCTACCAGGTTCACGCCGTCACCGGCGGCACCGATGCCCAGGCGACCGTCTCTGTACGGCTGAATGGCGACGGCATCATGGCGACGGGCCGGTCGTCAGACCCGGATACGCTGGTCGCGAGCGCAAAGGCCTACCTCCACGCCCTCAACAAGTTTGAAGTGAGAAAAGCCAAGCGCAAGGCGGCCTGATCAGCCGCCGTCACGCTCTCCGAAACCGTCGGCCACGAGGGCAGTAATGGCCTCCACCGCCTCACGGGCCTGTCGCCCCGTGCCGGTCAGCTCGATCTCACAGCCCATGTGAGCCACGAGCATGAGAAGATCCATGATCGAGCGGGCGTCCGCCGCCTCGCCTTCATGGCGCACGATCACCTGGGCATCATAGTCTGCGGCAAGCTTGGCGACCTTGGCCGAGGCGCGCGCATGCAGACCCTTGCGGTTGACTATTGTGACACGCGCAGTTGCGTCCGGCGGTGAGGTGGTCATCAGGGCAGCCTGGCAAGCAGCTCGGACGCGATGGTGACATATTTGCGCCCGCCTTCGGCAGCCGCCTGCGCGGCTTCCTCGAGGCTCAGCACGTCGCGCACCTCCGCCAGCTTGATCAGCATGGGAAGGTTGGCGCCCGAGACAATTTCCATCGCCACACTGCCCCGGATGGAGAGCGCCAGATTCGACGGGGTGCCGCCGAACATATCCGTCAGCACAACAACGCCGCGCCCGTCATCGCAGGCCTTCACCGCGGCAAGGATCTGCTCCCGCTTCAGGTCGAGATCGTCTTCCGCCTCGATAGAGACGGCCCGGGCACGCCAAAGCCGGCCCACGACATGCTCCGCTGCCGCGATGAGCTCGTGCGCCAGTCTTCCATGGCTGACAACTACTATGCCGATCATTCCGCTGCGGGGCCGTGAACGTTACACTGGCGTCACGTTGTCACGATGCTGCGCTGCGTCAAGGCGGTTTCGGCTCAGGTCACCGCGCTTTGATCAGCCGGTGTGGCCGAGACCCAACACATCGTTCATGCTGTAGAGGCCGGGTGGCTGACCGGACGCCCAGACGGCCGCATGCAGCGCCCCTTCGGCAAAAACCGACCGGTCGAGCGCGGTGTGGGACAACCGGATCAGCTCTTTTTCGGCCCCGAACGTCACTTGATGCTCGCCAATGACGCCGCCGGCGCGGCTGACCGCGAAGCCGATCCGGCCGGTTTCGCGCTGGGCTGCCGGACCGTCATAGGGCGGGCTGCGCAGATCAGAAAGCGGCGTCCCACGCCCTGCCGCCGCAGCTTCGCCGAGCATCAGGGCCGTTCCGGACGGCGCATCGGCCTTCATCCGGTGATGGGTCTCCAGGATTTCGATGTCCCAGTCCGCCCCCAGCCGGTTCGCGGCCAGACGGGTCAGCGCCTCCAGCAGGTTGACGCCGATCGAGAAATTACCCGCCTTGACGATCGCGATACGCCGGGCCGCATCGGCGATCCGTGCCTCCTCCGCGTCCGAAAATCCGGTTGTGCCGATCACGGCAGCGCGCACCGGCGTGCCCGCCAGCGCGTCCAGGGCGGAGAGCGTCGCGGACGGCCGGGTGAAATCGATCCAGACAGCCGCCTGACCCGCCGCCTGCGCAGCGCCGGCAACCGGTTTCAGCCCGATGGCCCGGCGCCCGGCGAGCAGGCCGATATCCTCGCCATAGGCGTTGGCCTCCGCCACTTCGGTGCCGCCTGCGATCCGCACCCCCCGGTCGATGGCCACCGCCGCCAACTGGCGGCCCATGCGGCCCGCCACACCGGCGATGGCAATACTGAAGGCAGCGTCATTCATTCCTGATTCTCCGGGGCGGCGTCCGCCCTTGTCTGTTCCAGTTCCTGCCGCAGCCCGGCGAGTTCACGTTCGCGCAGTTCGTCCGAAAAAGCGCTGGCGAATACCCCCGCCGGCAACGCCACGACGCCGATCCCCGCGATCGCAATGATGCCGGCGCAGAAACGCCCGAGCGGCGTGACCGGATAGACATCGCCATAGCCAACTGTCGTGAGCGTGGCCACTGACCACCAGATCGAACGCGGAATGGACGCGAAAGCTTCCTGATGATTGCCGCCCACGCCTTCGACATAGTAGAGGAGCACGGCGGCGACATAGACGAGCGTGATGGCAAGGGCGAGCGAGGTCAGAAGCAGCGAGCTGGCGCGCCGCAATGCGGCGCCGAGCGCATCGAACGCCGGAATGAACCGCGCGATCTTTACAAGGCGCGCGAGACGCAGAACTCGCAGCACCAGGAGCGATACGCCGGCGCCCGTAATCATGACGATCAGTTCCGGCAGGAAGGCCAGAAGATCGGCGATGGAATAGAACTGCGTCATGTAACGCACACGACCACGCGCTCCCTTGAACTGCGGATCGATACCCGCGCACCAGACCCGCGCGGCGTATTCGATCGCAAAGATGGCAACGACGAGGACGTTGAAGAAATCGAAGGCCGATTGCCAGGTGGGGTCGCGCGTCAGGACCGGCTCGGTCTCAAGCGCCAGCAGGATGAAGCTGAGGATGACGAGCCCGACGATGAAGGCGTTGGTTCTCGACAGGCCGGTGCGGCGCGCCTCCGGCGCCAGCGCTTGATAAAGCTGCCGTTTCAGTCCCATCCGGCCCCTTCCCCTTCTATTGGCTGGCTATCCCCTTAGCACGCCGCCGGTCCCCTTGGCGACCGAGGCAACGATCCGGTCCATGATGGCCTGGATCTGTTCATCCTTCAGGGTTTCCTTCGGCTGCAGCGTCACCTCGATGGCAACCGATTTCGACCCTTCGGCTATGCCGGGGCCTCGATAGACATCGAACACATCCACCGCCGAAATCACCTGCTTGTCTGCCGACTGGGCATGGCGCACGACGTCGCCAGCCGCCACACCGGCGTCCACCACAAAGGCGAGATCGCGGCGGATGGGGGTCAGTTCGGCACGCTCGAACACCGGCTTGGTTTTCGTGGCGCGCGCCTTCATCACCGGCAGGGCGTTGAGATTGAGTTCGAAGGCGTAGACCGGGCCATCGACATCCAGAGCCTTGAGGACACCGGGGTGCAGCGCACCAAAATTCGCAACCGTCATCTTCGGGCCGAGCTTGAGGCTCGCTGCCTGGCCGGGATGCCAGTGCGGCTGCGTCGGCGCGCCGACCTGGAAGCGCTCGCCCGGCTGTCCAAGCGCCGCCAGCACAGTGAAGAGATCGGCCTTGGCGGAGAAGGCATCGTATGAACCCGCATGCCCCCGCCAGTGGCGTTCCTCTGCCGGCATCACCAGCGCGGCAATCACCGTACGCTGGTCTTTTGGTCCGTCACCCAGATAGATCGGGCCCGCTTCGAACAGGCGCACCGTACGTTCCCCGCGATTGCGGGCGCGCTGAGCCGCCTGCGCCAGATTTCCGAGCACGGAGGGACGCATATAGTTGAGCTCACTTGCCACCGGATTGGCGACGCCGAGCGCATCTTCTGTCTTGCCGAAGAGTTCGGCATGTTCCCGGGCCATGAAGCTCCAGGTCACCGCCTCAAGGAATCCATGCGCGGCCATGACCCGCCGGCCGGTCGCAACCCGGGCCTGGCGCGGCGTCGTGATGACACGCCGCCCGCCTTCCGGCAGCGGCAGGGACGTTGTCGGCAGCTGATCGAACCCGATGAGGCGGGCGATCTCCTCAACGATATCCGCCGATTGTTCCATGTCGAACCGGTGTGAGGGCGGCATCAGGTACCAGGCATCGCCGGCATCCTCGATATCGAATTCGAGATCCTTCAGGATGCGTTTCATCTCTGCCGGCTTGACGATCAACCCGGTCAACCTCTCCACATCGGACCGGTAGAAGGTCACTTTCCTGGTCCGCACCGGGACGGAGCCGGTAATCTTCGCCTTCGAGACCTGTCCGCCGCCATATTCCAGGATCAGGCCGATCGCCAGGTTGAGTCCGTCCACACAGCTCTGCGGATCGACACCGCGCTCGAACCGGTAGCGCGCATCGGAATGGATGCCCGTGGCACGCCCTGTGCGTGCGGTGCGCAGCGGATCGAACCATGCAGACTCGATGAACACATCCACGGTTTCTGCCGAAACTGCGGTGGAGACACCCCCCATCACCCCGCCAAGACCAATGGCGCCGGAACTATCGGCGATCACACACATGTCTTCCGTGATCTGATAGGTCTTGCCATCCAGGGCTTCCAGCTTTTCACCCTTACGCCCGAGACGGGCGACGACCGGGCCGGAAAGCTTTGCCGCATCATAGACGTGCAACGGGCGTGCGCGGTCGAGCGAGACATAGTTGGTCACGTCAACGAGCAGCGATTTCGGCTGGATACCGGCCGCCTTGAGACGTGCCTGCATCCAGTCCGGCGACGGACCGTTGATCACGCCTCGGATCAGCGCGCCCGCGAAGACAGGACAAGCCTCTGGCGCCTCCAGTTTGATCTCGATCGAGCATTCGAAACTGCCCCCGATCTTCTTCGGATCCTGGCGCAGGAAACGCCCCGCCCCGGCCGCCGCAAGGTCTCGCGCGATGCCCTGCACGCCGAGCCAGTCGGGACGGTTGGGCGTGACTTCAAAGTCGATCACCGGGTCGGTCTGGCCGAGCGCCTCGGCGGCAGGCGTGCCGACGGTCAGGCTGTCGTCAAGATCGAGAATACCATCATGGTCATCGCCGACTTCCAGTTCGCGCGAGGAGCACATCATGCCATGGCTCTCGACGCCGCGGATCGCGCGCGGCTTCTTGTCGAGCGCGAAATCAAGGCCCGGAATGAAGGTGCCGAGCGGGGCATAAATGGCGGTCATACCGGTGCGGGCATTTGGCGCGCCGCAGACGATCTGCTTGACGCCGTCAACGGTTTCAACCGTGCAGACGCGCAGCTTGTCCGCATCCGGATGGGGCTTCGCCTCGATCACCTTGCAGACGGTGAAGGGCGCGAGTTTCTCGCGCGGATCGACGACCTCCTCAACCTCGAGGCCGGCTTTCAGCATCAGGTCAAGAATTTCCTGAAGCGACGCCTTGGTGACAAGGTGGTCGTTCAGCCAGGACAGGGTGAAACGCATCAGCTGAGCCCTCCGCTGACGGATGGTGTGAGCCAGGGCGAGAATCCGTAATGGCGGGTCCATTGCGGATCCGCCTCGAAATAGGGCCGCAGGTCCGGCATGCCGTATTTGAGCATGGCGAGGCGGTCCACACCCATACCGAAGGCGAAACCCTGATGCACGGCCGGATCGATGCCGCAATTGCGCAGCACATTCGGATGCACCATGCCGCAGCCGAGGATTTCCATCCAGCGATCGCCCGCGCCGATCTCGATTGTGTCGCCCTTGCGGGAATATTTCACATCCATCTCGGCCGACGGCTCCGTGAACGGAAAGAAGTGAGGGCGGAAACGCGCCTCGACATTGTCGACCTCGAAGAAGGCTTTGACGAAGTCGATGAGGCAGCCTTTCAGATGGCCCATATGGATGCCCTTCTCGATGACGAGCCCCTCGACCTGATGGAACATCGGCGTATGGGTCGCGTCCCAGTCATTGCGGAACACGCGGCCCGGCACAAGGATACGGATCGGAGGCTTCTCCTCCATCATCGTGCGCACTTGAACAGGGCTCGTATGGGTACGGAGCACTTTCGGCGTATCACCTTCCAGCGCCTTCATGAAGAAGGTGTCGTGCGTCTCGCGCGCCGGGTGACCTTCGGGGAAGTTCAGCGCGGTGAAATTGTGCCAGTCGTCTTCAATATCAGGCCCTTCGGCGACGGCGAAGCCCATATCCCCGAAAATCGCGGCCATCTCCTCGAACACCTGCATCACAGGGTGCAGCGCGCCCTCCCCCGGCGAAGGTGCCGGCGGCAAGGTGAGGTCAACCCGTTCCGTCACGAGGCGGGCTTCGAGATCGGCCGCTTCCAGCGCCGCCTTACGGGCGCGGATCGCATCGTCGACACGGGTCTTCAGCGCGTTCAGTTTCGGCCCCTCGGCCTTGCGCGCCTCGGGATCCATCTTGCCGAGCGCGCCCATCAGGCCGGAAATCCGCCCTTTCTTGCCAAGCTCGGCCACACGCACGGCGTCCAGCGCAGCAAGGTCGGCCGCAGCCGCCACGGCGGCGAGCGCTTCTTCTTCGATCCGGATGATATCGGACACTTGGAAATCCCTTTCAGGTCAAACCTTCGCGCGCTTTCTAGTCGCGCGGGGCATGGCGTTGCAATCAGCAAAACGCCCGCGGGCGGAACCCACGGGCGTCTCAGGAAACGAGGCGGAGGCCGGGGCGCCGGATCAGGCGCGCGCAGCCTTCTTGCGGGCAAGGCGCGCGCGCTTGGTGTTGCCAAACACGCGGACCTTCGCCCGCTTTGCGAGATTGCCGGTCCATTTGGCGTTGCGGCGCTTGACGCGGGGTTTCTTGCCGGCGTGAAGGACGCTGCTGGGGGATTTCGACATGCTGGAAGTCTCTCCGGTTCGGATTAAGCGAGCGCGGCCTTGGCCTGGGCGACGAGGGCACCGAAGGCTTCCGGCTCCTTCACGGCGAGGTCAGCCATGACCTTGCGGTCGACCTCGATGCCGGCCTTGGTCAGGCCGTTGATGAAGGTCGAATAGTTGAGGTTCTCGTCATGGATGCGGACAGCAGCGTTGATGCGCTGGATCCAGAGCGAGCGGAACTGGCGTTTTTTGACCTTGCGGCCGACATAGGCGTATTCGCCGGCTTTCCAGACCGCAGCTGCGGCGTTGGTGAAGGTATTCTTGCGGCGGCCACGAAAGCCCTTTGCCTGCTTGATGATCTTCTTGTGGCGGGCGTGGGCGGGAACTTTGGCGCGTGAGCGGGGCATCTTGAGGCCTCCTGACTAGTGGTTCAAAATCAACGGGTTAGGGATTGCGTCCGGCCTCAGAGGCCGTAGGGCAGGAACTTTTTCACGCGGGCTTCATCGGCCTTGGCGCCCACTTTCGTGCCGCGGTTCTGGCGGATGTATTTCGCGTTATGGCTGATCAGGCGGTGGCGCTTGCCGGCCACACCATGTTTCAGCTTGCCCGTTGCAGTGATTTTGAAGCGCTTTGCAGCCGCCTTCTTGGTCTTCATCTTCGGCATGTTTTTCTCCTCAAACTGTAGAGCTCACACCGGTTGCGGCGGCCCAGGATACGCGGACATGGGGCAATGCCGTCGCCCCGGAGTCCGGCAAGTGGCGGCTTATGACGGAGTGGGCCGCAAGAATCAAGGGGGCAGACCTGCAGGAAAAGCAGGCGGCGAGGCGGTAATCGGGCCCGTATAGTAAGCTCCGTCCCAGTCTTCGCTACCTGCCGGATGACCGGGAACGAAAGTGCGGACCGGGACGCCTTCCGGCAAGAGGTTCATCAGGCTGACTGCGCCCTCAACAGGCTGGCCATCGACTTCGCCCATGATCCATCCCGTCCCTCCGGCGTGGCGCATCTCGTAGGACAGGACCGGGCGCGCTGTGATGCCGGTCGCCATCGGCACGAAGCGAGTACCGGCAAAGCTGAAAGCCTGTTTGCGCGCATGGAAGCCTCCGGTCAGCAGGATGACCGCGCCCGGAAAGTCCCGCACAGCGGCGTCCACAGTTTCAGCCATCTTTGCGTCGCGGGTGACCGTGCCCCAGTCCTCATCCTCCCGGGCATCGGCCGGCCAGACGGCATCGAAGGCGAAGATGGACACATCAGCCCCTGCGGCGCGAAGCTGGCCGAGGTTCTGCAGCAGAAGCAGGGTCGCCTGCGAGGAGCGTCCGTCATGGACGGCCCACATCTGCGGCGTTGCGGCGCGCAGTTTCTCCGCGTCCCGATGCGTCAGGAAAGCGTCGAGTTCGGAGCTGAAGGTGCGCTCGGCCTCGATGCCCACGAGAACGGGTACGCGGCGCGCTGAGAGCAGGCATGCGAGCCCGAAGAGGGCCTCCGGAGACTCGCTTGTCCCATGCAGCGCTTCACCCAGGATAACGACATGGCTGCTGGCGCTTTCCGCGACCGGTGCGGCGCCATTATAAGGGGCGCACACCGCCGCTTGCCCGGACGGGCGTGATGCGAGGCTGTTTGCGCAGGCAGCGCAAAGGACGAACAGAGCCGCCCCGACAATCGTTCGGATCATTCCGCCCCCCGCGACAATTGTTTGGCAATCGAAGATTGTGGCCATTTCCCAGCCCGGGGTAAAGTCTATATGAGGGAGGCAGGCTGGCGCCCGCTTGCGGCTCAGCGTCCGGCATCAGCGACCGCGAGCGGGGGCAGCGCTGCCAGAGAAGGACTTCACGACCGCATCAGCGATACGCCGGGCCTGCTTTTCGCCGCCATGACTGTCGAACAGCCAGACCGCGACCCGGAGGCCGCCCTGATGCTCGACCGCGAAGAACCGGCCCGGCTTGTCGTAGACATCGAAGAAGCCGACGATGTGGATGGAAAGCGGGCCTGAGAGTTCCGGCCCGGCAGGCCCTGTCCGGCGCTCGACCGGCAGGCGGGTGTTCTCCTTGCCATACCAGCGCCCTTCGGTCTCATCCCCGAAGGCCCAGCGTGTCGTCAGCGCTCCGCGGGCGGCGTTGACGAACTCGTCCAGATCCTCATGGGCGTCGACTCGCGCAACCGCGATCATACCATCGCATTCCCGCGTTCCGGACGCCATCGAGCGGTGGTTGCGGTAGGCAATCACGCCGCCCGTACTGCGCCAGCGGAAATCGCCCTCATGGACCGGGGCATACTTCGCCGGAAAGGTTATGCTGCCTCCGCCGGGTAGCGGGGCGCGGCGCGACTTATCGGCCGAAGCGGCAAATGGCAGGAGAACCATCAGGATCAACCCCGCTAGCAGCAGCCTTGACAACATCGCGAGGCGCCCCCTGCCCCTGCCCGCTTCAACGCGGCGCCAGCACCATGGTCATCTGCCGGCCTTCGAGTTTCGGCTCGAGTTCGACCTTGGCGGTCTCCTCGAAATCCTTCTTCATCTTCTCGAGAAGCTCCATGCCGAGATGCTGGTGGGCCATCTCGCGGCCGCGGAAGCGCAGCGTGACCTTCACCTTGTCGCCATCCTCGAAGAAGCGGGCGATCGCGCGCGCCTTCACATCATAATCATGCTTGTCGATGTTGGGGCGGATCTTGATCTCTTTCAGCTCGGAAGACTTCTGCTTCTTCTTCGCAGCGGCCTTCTTCTTGCGCTCCTCGAAGCGCAACTTGCCATAGTCCAGAATCTTGACGACCGGCGTTTCCTGACCCGCCGAGACTTCGACGAGATCCATCGCAGCTTCCCTCGCCGCGTCCAGCGCGGCGGCCAGAGGCATGACACCCTGTTTCTCGCCATTCTCGTCGATCAGCAGCACGCGCGCGGCGCGGATTTCTTCATTGATGCGTGGGCCAGCCTGTTTCTTGGGCGGCGCATCGGCTTCAGGTCTGCGAGCTATGGGAGATCTCCTATGGTTGCTCAGAAAGTCGCGGGAATATGCCTTCATTCGCCGCTTGCGGCAAGCGTGGCGCCCTAATCGGGCACGGTGACCGGGTCAAGGGGACTTCGCAAAGCCGAGCGCGCGGACCGACTGCCAGACATCATCCACCGACAATTCCTGGAGGGTCGGCGCGGAGTTGACGATGACGGTCTGGGGGCCTCGCGGGGCGGAATGGTCCGGATTGCTCTCGGTGAGGGCAAACAGGGCGATGCCGGGGGCGCCGGCAAGGGTTGCCATATGCATCGGGCCGGTATCGTTGCCGACTGCGAACATCGCCGTCTCGGCCAGCGTTACGATCTGGAAGAGGTCTGTCCGGCTCGCGATATTCTTCGCCCGGGGCTCTTTCTTCGATATGTCATGGGCAAGCTGGCTCTCGGCCTTGCCGCCAATGATGACGGGGGTAATGCCGAGATCGGCGATCCGCCGGGCGAGTTCTGCATAATTCTCGAGCGGCCAGCGCTTCGCCTCCCGGTGCTCGGAGGCGCCGGGAATCAGCAGCATATAGGGTGGCTGGATGCCGAAATAGGCCGGGCTGAGCCGGGGCGTGTCACCGAGTTTCGGACGCACCCAGCCGAGATCCGGGAACGGCGCGCTGCGCCCGACCCAGCGGCCCTGCGGGGCCACCCCGGCGACTTCCAGCTGCTCGGCCAGCCGGTCGATTGAATGCATCGTGTCGCGGGCGGCATTGTCATGGAAGAAGGCCGCCTTCTCGTGATGGCCCGACCAGAGCGGCGCCTTGCCGGAGCGTGACAGGGCGGTGAAATAATTGCGCGTCCGCCCGCTCGTCTGGAAGTCGTAGATGATGTCATATTTCGCCCGGCGTATGCGGGCGATCAGCGCGGCGGTGGCCTTCATGCCCTCCGGGCGGCCATCGGTCTCGACCGCATCGAAATAGGGACAGAATTTCGCAAACTCTTCAAAGGGCGGCGTTGTCAGCAAGGTGATGCGGGCAGAGGGATGAAACTCGCGAACGGCGCGCATCGCTCCGAGCGCGAGCACGAAGTCACCCAGAGCGCTGAGCTTGATGACCAGCACTTCCTTCGCCTTCATGCCCGGGTTCACCGGGCTGGCGGTCCTGGCGCGTACACTCGACAACCGTTCAATTACCCCTTGTCCAACAGGCGCTTATAGACGGTGAGTGTCGCTGCCTGAAGCCCCCTCTTGGAGAAATGGCGTTCCACATGCGCCCGGCCGGCTGTCCCCATCGAGGCGCGCGCAGTCGGCCCAAGTCCAATCATGGCGCGCAAGGCGCCGGCCAGGGCAGCGGCACTGCCCGGCTGCACGCGCGCGCCGGTCTCATATTCCAGTACGGTCTCACGCCCGCCGCCATGATCGGAGACAATGACGGGCCGCTCCATTGCCGCCGCCTCGGCCGCGACCCGCCCGAAGGCTTCCGGCCGGATCGAGGGCGCCAGAACAATGTCGGCCGCGAGGTAAGCTGCGGCCATATCGGATATATGCGGGGAGATTACCACAGAGCTCTCAAGGCTGAGTGCATGCAGCCGGTGGTGCAGCGAAGCGACATAGTCGTCCCGTCCCTGCGGGTCGCCGGCCAGAACCAGAACGAGGCCGGTGCGCTCATCCGGTGCCAGTGCGGCAAAGGCCTCGATCGCCAGCGTCTGGCCTTTCCATTCGGTCAGCCGTCCCGGTAGCAGCAGCGTGAGGCGCTTGTCGCCCTGAAGGCCCCAGATCGCGCGGATTTCATCGATGCGGGATGGCGCGACCGCTTTCGGGTCGAACTCGGCAAGGTCCACACCGCGCGGAATGGTCACAATTTTCTCCGCCGGCACATCATGCACCTCGCGGATGTGCGTGGCGATCCAGTTGGAGTTGGCGATGACGAGATCGCCCTTCGCCATGACCGAGTTGTAGGCGCGCTTCAGCCCGGAGGTTCCTGAATAGGCGCCATGATAGGTTGTGACAAAGGGGATGCCTTCGGCTTTCGCGGCGGCATAGGCGCTCCAGGCCGGCGCGCGCGAGCGGGCATGGATCAGGTCCACCTTCTCCTCCCGGATGATGCGGCGCAGCCTGCCTTCATTTGCCCGGATGGTGAGCGGGTTGCGGCTTTTGGCGTCGATCCGGAAAAGCTCGCCGCCAAGGCTTTCAAACGCCGGCTCAAGCCGTCCGCCCTTGCTGGCGAGCAGGGCGCGCCCGCCCGCCTCGGTAATCGCTTCGGTGACTTCCAGCACGGTGCGCTCGACCCCGCCCGCAGACAGTTCGGGGGCAACCTGGAGGATCACCCTCCCCTTGATATCCGGCAATGTGCCCAAAACGCGGCCCGCCCTACTCGCTTGACAGGCGAGAGAGATGGCGGAAGGCAGACTCCATGAC
>JBKBLD010000025.1:0-38540 GCA_046296675.1 Hyphomonas sp.
GTCCTGCGGATGGGGCCGGGAGACCGCGTCCGCCTGTTCAATGGGCGGGACGGGGAATGGCTCTGCGAGGTCAGTTCGGCGACCGGTAAGCGCGCCGAAGTGACTGCGCTGAGCCAGATACGGACACAACCGGGACAGACCGGGACACCTTTGACGCTGCTCTTCGCCCCCGTGAAGAAGGACCAGACCGACCTGATCATCGAGAAGGCAACCGAGCTTGGCGCCGCGGCGATCTGGCCGGTGCTGACCGAACGGACGCAGACGCGGACCGTGCGGCTCGACCGGTTCCGCAAGATCGCGCTGGAGGCGGCCGAGCAGACCGAGCGGCTGGACCTGCCGGATATCCTCGACCTTGCCCCGCTCGATGCGGCGCTGGCCAGCCTGCCGGAGGGGACGGCGGTGATCTTCTGTGACGAGGCGGGCGATGAGCCGGATGCGCCCTGGGGCGGGTCGGCGGGGCGGGCGCGGCCGATCCGCGAGGTGCTGGAAGGGCTGAAATACCGGCCGGCGGCCATCCTGACGGGGCCGGAGGGTGGCTTTACAGCGGCAGAGCGGGCCTTCCTGCACGGGCGGGCGGAGACCTGGCCGGTGAGCCTTGGGCCCCGCATCCTGCGGGCTGAAACAGCGGCGATTGCGGCGATGGCCCTGTGGCAGGCGGTTTGCGGGGATTGGGAATCCTGAGCGAACCGTTCAACTTTTCACATTCGCTGGTTGGCGTTGCCACTTTTCGGTCTTATCTCGCGCTACGGACACTGCGATACGGGAGAGCGCCGCGATGACCACGCCGACAAGCGACATCGACGAAGCCTCGCCCCGGATCGGCGGCAAGCAGGAACTGGTCGAATATCTGGAAGCGGGCTCAAAGCCCCGCTCCGACTGGGCCATCGGCACCGAGCATGAGAAATTCGGCTTCCTCTGGGACGGGCTGCGCCCGCTGCCTTATGAGGGGCCAGCTTCGGTTCTGGCCATGCTGGAAGGGCTTCAGGCCCGTTTCGCCTGGGACCCGATCCATGAGGGCGGGCATCTGATCGGCCTCAAAAAAGATGGGGCGAGCGTCAGCCTCGAGCCTGGCGGGCAATTCGAACTATCCGGCGCGCCGCTGAAATCCATCCATGAGACCTGTACCGAAGTTGGCCGCCACCTGACCGAGGTGCGCGAGATTGCCGAGCCGCTGGGCATCGGCTTCGTCGGCCTTGGCGCAAGCCCGATCTGGAGCATGGCCGACACGCCGGTGATGCCCAAGGGCCGCTACAAGATCATGACGGCCTATATGGACAAGGTCGGCCGCCTGGGCCGGCAGATGATGTTCCGCACCTGCACCGTGCAGGCGAACCTCGATTTCGGCTCGGAAGCCGACATGGTGCAGAAATTCCGCGTCTCGCTGGCGCTGCAGCCGCTCGGCACCGCGCTGTTTGCGAATTCGCCTTTCCTGGAAGGGCGCCCGAACGGCTTCCTCTCCTACCGCTCCCATATCTGGACCGATCTTGACCCCGACCGGACCGGCATGCTGCCTTTCGTGTTCGAGGACGGGTTCGGCTTTGAACAATATGTCGATTACGCCCTCGATGTGCCGATGTATTTCGTGCGCCGGGGGGGCAAGTATCTCGATGCCTCGGGCCTCAGCTTCCGTGACTTCATGGATGGAAAGCTGCCGATCCTGCCGGGCGAGCGGCCCGCGATCGACGATTTTGCTGACCATCTCTCCACCATCTTCCCGGAAGTGCGACTGAAGCGCTTCCTCGAAATGCGCGGCTCAGATTCCGGGCCGTGGGACAGGCTCTGCGCCTTCTCGGCTTTCTGGACAGGGGTTCTCTATTCCCAGTCTGCCCTCGATGCCGTCTGGGATATCGTGAAGGACTGGACCGCAGCCGAGCGCGAGGCGATGCGCCAGGCAGTGCGCACGCTGGGGCTTCAGACGCCGATCCCCGGCGGGCGGAACCTGCAGGATCTCGCGAAACAGGTCCTGTCGATTTCCCGCACGGGCCTGCGCGACCGCAATATGCTGTCGGCCTCCGGTGATGACGAAACCGGATTCCTGACCGGCCTTGAAGAGACCGCCGCTTCCGGGCTCACACCCGCCGAACGCCTGCTCCAGCGCTATCACGGCCCCTGGAACCGCGACGTGCGCAAGGTATTTGCCGAGGAGGCATATTGAGGGCAGCCCCTTGCCGGGTCTTCTTTCCCCGCTACTCTCTCGCTGGACGACAGGAGGGGAGCACGTTCCATGCAACATATGCTTTGTGCCGCACTCGGCGCGCTTGTGCTGGCCGGTTGTGCCACGCCGCTGGCTGAGGCGCCGCCTGAACCGCAATCGGTTGCCGTGGAGCCTGACCTGATGAATTATTCCGCCTCCGGATGGACGGCGAAAACGCTGCCGGAACTGTCCGCTGCGCTGGGTGCCGGAGCGTTGACTTCGGAGGCGCTGACGCGGGCCTATCTGGACAGGATCGCTGCAGTGGACCGGGCCGGGCCGCGTCTGCAGGCAGTCTTGGCGCTGAATCCGGATGCGCTGGAGCAGGCCCGTGCCTCGGATGATCGGCGTGCGGCCGGCGTAGCGCTGGGGCCACTCGACGGTATTCCCGTCCTGCTCAAGGACAATATTGAAAGCCTGGACCCGATGGCGACCACGGCCGGGTCGCTGGCGCTCAAGGACAATGTTACCGGGCGCGACAGCCCGCTTGTGGCGGAGCTGCGCGTGAACGGCGCAGTTATCCTCGGCAAGAGCAATCTGAGTGAATGGGCGAACTTCCGATCCAACGACTCCGTCAGCGGATGGTCGGCCATCGGCGGACAGACACGCAATCCGCATATGCTGGATCGCAGCCCCTGCGGGTCGAGTTCGGGCTCGGGCGCCGGAGTGGCGGCATCGCTTGCGGCCGGCGCCATCGGCACGGAGACCAACGGCTCGATCATCTGCCCGGCGCAGGTCAATGGCATTGTCGGTTTCAAGCCGACGGTGGGGCTGATCCCGCAGGCAGGCATCGTGCCGATCTCGCCAAGCCAGGACACAGCCGGCCCGATGACGAAGACGGTGACGGGCGCGGCCATGATGATGAATGCCATGGTCGCGGGGGATGAGGATTTCACGGCCGGGCTTTCGGCGGGCGCGCTTGAGGGCAAACGTGTCGGCGTGCTGCGCGCGTCGGCCGGATCAAACGCGGATGTCATCGCCCGCTTCGATGCGGCTGTGGAGGCGATGCGGGCCGCGGGTGCGGAGATCGTCGAGATTGCGGAGAACACCTTGCCGGACGGGTTCTGGGGCAAGGCGCTGCTCGTCCTGCAGTACGAATTCAAGGACAGTCTGAACGCCTATCTGGCCGAGGCGCCGGAAAGCGTCATGACCCGGACACTCAGCGATATCATTGCCTTCAATGCAGCCAATCCGGATACGGAGCTTGCGATTTTCGGGCAGGATCTGTTCGAGGCCTCCGATGCCCTCGGTCCTCTGACCGACGAGGCGTATCTGGAAGCCGTCGAATTTGTCCAGACCGCCACGCGGGAGCAGGGCATCGACCGGTTGCTGGCGGAGTATGAGGCGGACGTGCTCGTCTCGCCTTCCGGCCCGATTGCGGCGCGCTTCGATCCGGTCAATGGCGATGTCTGGCCGGCCTGGGCCGGGGCAGGCTTCATGGCGGCGATCGCGGGCTATCCGCATCTCACCGTGCCGGCAGGCGAGGTGCATGGGGTGCCGCTGGGCGTGTCCTTCATGGGCGCGCGGGGCAGTGATGCGGCCATCCTTGGCTATGGCTTCGCCTATGAGCAGGGCACGGGCTTGCGCCCGGAGCCGGAGTATCTTGCGACCGCAGAGGACCGCCCCGAGATCGGCGCCGCCATGCAGCGCTAAACTGGCTCTCCCCGAGCCCTCACCCGAGAGACATAGTCCCTAAGTAGACTGACTCTCTGTGGGCGGAAGCTTTTTCCTGTCGTTTCTGCGCTGGCGATCCGGTCGATGCGAAAGCTACGCCAGTCCTGGCGAAGTTGGCACCAGGCCAGCAGCACCAGCACCTTGTCGGCATACAGGATCGTCAGGGGAAGGACATCGCGCCGCGTTTCGTTGCCGGCTTCGTCGCGATAGGCGAGGCGGAGCTCGGCCTCGTCCCAGCAGGCCTTGCGGATCAGCGCAAGGTCGCGGGCGGGCACCTCGCGCCGGTCATACCGGAAGACGTAATGGACAGCATGGGCCGCTTCGCGCTGCTGGCGTTCGGGAAGGGTGGCGAGCACTTTGGCGAGCGCAAGCTCGGCAGCGGCGGCGATCTGGGCGTCGCCGGAGTATTTCGCCTCCGTGAGCCCGATCATCAGGGCTTCGATCTCGATCCGCGTGAAGCTCTGGGGCGGGAGCGCCGGGTCCTCCTCCAGCACATAGCCATATCCCGCCTCCCCATCGATGCGGGCGCCGGACGCTCTCAGCGCCGCGATGTCGCGGTAGATCGCGCGGGTGGAGACTTCGGTCTCCCGCGCCAGACGCTCTGCGGTGACCGGCCGGGGCAGGGTGCGCAGCAGGTGGAGCAGGCGGAAGAGTCGGTCAGTGCGGGCCATGGAGAGATCATATAGCGAAATGCTCCTGACGAAAACTGTCAGGAGGGGTGAGCCATAGTCGCTTCAGGGCAAGGCCCGCAATCACCGACGAAAGGAGACCCTCCCATGCTCACCCTCTATCATTCGCCCCAATCGCGCTCGACCCGTATCATCGGCCTTCTGATGGCCATGGGCGCGCTCGACCGCGTCAATGTCCGCATCGTCTCGATCCCGCGCCAGGATGGCTCCGGCGGGCGCGACCCGGCCAATCCTCACCCCGAAGGCAAGGTGCCGCTGCTCGTCCATGACGGCGTGGAAATCTGGGAAAGCACCGCGATCATCCTGTACCTGACCGACCTGTTTCCGGCGGCGGAGTTTGGTGTTCCGGCGGGCGACAAGCAGCGCGGCCGCTTCCTCTCATGGCTGTCCTGGTACGGCGCTGTGGTCGAGCCGGTGGTGATCTTCAACCATATGGGCCTCGAAGACCCGGTCCTGCAGGCGACCTTCCGGGGCATGCCGGAGATAATCGCCCGGTTGCGTACCGCGCTGTCGGAGGGCCCCTGGCTGATGGGCGAGCGCCTGACCGCTGCCGATCTTCTGGTGGCTTCGCCCTTCCTCTGGTTTCCGGATGCGACCCCGGATGACTCCCTGATCCGCGACTGGGTGGACCGGGTGGCAAACCTGCCCTGGCAGGGCGCCCTGATGGACTATGAGGCGAACCATATGGCGCCGGCCTGACCTTCGACTGCCCCGGCGCTGCCGGATCGTCCGGAGCGGCGCCGGGGCAGGTTATGAGGATTGATTTTCGCGGGTTGCCGGTCATGGTCGCGGCCTGACTCGGAAGATTGGGGCCGGTGAATTGTCGAACGCAGCCTTCAGCGCAGCCGCGATGGCGCTCACTTTCGTTGCTTTCTATCCCTATATCCGCGCAATCCTGCGCGGCGAGACGCGTCCACATGTGTTTTCCTGGATCATCTGGGGCGCGGGAACCCTTGTCGTGGCATTGGCACAGCTGGCGGATGGGGCCGGGGTCGGTGCCTGGCCGATCGCAGTGTCGGGCATCATTACCATCGGCGTGGCAGCGCTCGCCTGGCGCCGGTCGGGCGATACGCGCTTCACCCGGATGGACTGGGTCTTCCTGCTACTGGCGCTGAGCGCGCTGCCGCTCTGGTATCTGACTGCCACACCGCTTTCGGCCGTCATCGTGTTGACCGCGGTCGACCTGCTCGGCTTCGGACCTTCGGTGCGCAAGGCATATGACCGTCCGTATGAGGAGAACGCTTTGTTCTTCACTCTGGGTGCCGTTCGGAACGGATTCGTGGTGCTGGCGCTGGAGAATTATTCCTGGACGACCCTGCTGTTTCCAGCCGCAGTCGGTCTTGCCTGTCTGTTGTTTACCGCGCTGATCCTTGGCCGGCGCATGGCCGTGTGACAGGGTTCAAGGTCAGCTGGCGCTGCTCGTACGCCCGGCCACAGGCAGCTGAATGATGTCCGCCTGTGCGCTGCCTTCCGGCAGGCCGAGTTCGGCCCGGTCGCGGCCGAGACGTTTGGCGCGGTAGAGGGCCTTGTCGGCGCGGTCCAGCGCGTTGAGAATATCCGGGTCGGCACGGTCCGGCGAACTTACGCCAAGGCTGATCGTCGTGCCGAATGTGCCTTCCGGGCTTTCAAAGCGCAGGCTGCGGACCTTTTCGCGCAGCCGGTTGGCCAGACTGTAGGCGGCTTCCGGCGGGGTCTGCGGCAGGACGAGGGCGAACTCCTCGCCGCCGAGCCGGCCGAGCAGGTCTTCGTCGCGGATATTGTCCATGACCAGTCGGGTCAGGCGCACCAGCACCTGGTCGCCGATGCCGTGCCCGTGGATGTCGTTGACGCGTTTGAAATGGTCGATGTCGAAAAGGATGACGCTGAGCGGTGTCTCGTGGCGGCTCGCACGGGTCACCTCCCGCTCGGAGAAGCGGAAGAAGGCGCGGCGGTTGAGCACCTTTGTCAGCGGGTCGGTAACAGCCAGATCATACAGTTCGCATTTTTCCCGCTCGGCCTCGATCAGGTCACGGACCGCATAACGCCCGGCGCTGCGCAGACAGATGTCCTGGCTTACGAGGCCGGCAAAGCTGCTGAGCATCTGAATCTGGGCCGGCGTGAAGTCGCGCGGCTCGGTATCGATCAGGCAGAGCGTGCCGAACCGTTTGCCCTGAGGATCGCTGAGCGGTGCGCCCGCAAGAAAGGCAACGCCCGGCGCCCCCGTCACCGCAGGTTCGCGGGCAAAATAGGCTTCCTCCCTGCAATCGCGTACGCAAAAGGCTTCCTCGGCGAGGTTGGCAAGTCCGCAGAAGGCCTGAAGGCCAGCGATCCGGGCAGGGGCTGCGCCATGCGAGGCCCTGTACCAGCTGCGATAGCGTTCATTCAGGCTGACCAGAACGATCGGCATGTCGAAGACGAGGGAGATCGTTTCGGCTATCCGGCCAGCGTCGTGTACTTCCGCGCTGCGGAGAATCTGGTAGCGCTGGAGAACTTCGGATTTCTGCTGCTCAAAGCGCGGCGGCGGATAAGTGGGCACTGACAATGTTCCGGAAGTGTTGGTTACCGCAGCGTTATGCCTTAGGCAGTTTTAATCCGGGTTAGCCAACCCCCTGAATATTCGTGGTTTTCTAAACTTGTTGGTGGGGATTTATCCGGGAAGTAGCCAGAACCCCCGAAAGCTAACGAGCCCGGTTGATGCGTTAACCGCTTGATTGCCTTTGCGGCATCCAAGGCGAACTACTTATTCTGACGCCTTCCTCCCGGGCTTAGACTTGCGCGCAATGACACATACGGCCTCGCCGCGCCTGAGCGGGGCCGAGGGAGGATTTTATGGCGGATACGGCGACACTGAAAGCGGCCAAACCCAAAGCGAAGACGGAACATTTCGATGTGCTAATCGTCGGCGCGGGGATTTCCGGCGTCGGGGCGGCCTGGCACCTGAAGACACAGCTGCCGAAGAAGAAATTCGTCGTTCTGGAAGCCTATGAAAGCTTTGGCGGCACCTGGTGGATGCACCGATATCCCGGCATCCGGTCCGACTCCGATCTTTACACTTTCGGCTACCGGTTCAAACCGTGGGTCGGCCCGCCGATCGCAAGCCGGGACGAGATCCTGAAATACATGAGCGAAGTGATCGAGGAGAACGATCTCGCCCGGCATATCCGCTATCGCCACAAGATCCGTTCGGCGAAATGGTCGAGCGCGAAGAAGAAATGGACCGTCAAGGCGGAAAACCTCGAGACCGGTGATGTGCTGACCTTCACCGCCAACTTCCTCTGGATGTGCCAGGGCTATTACAATCATGCTGAGGGCTTTACGCCGGAATGGCCGGGGATGGAGGATTTCAAGGGACAGATCGTGCATCCGCAGACATGGCCCGACGACCTCGACCTGAAGGGCAAGCGGGTGATCTGTATCGGCTCGGGTGCGACGGCGGCGACGGTTGTGCCAGCGATTGCGGCGGACTGCCAACATGTCACCCTGCTGCAGCGCTCGCCGACCTATTTTATCCCGGCACGGAATGAGAATGTCCTGGCAGACGAGTTGCGCACCCTGGGTGTCGATGACGCGTGGATCCATGAGATCGTGCGGCGGAAGTATAATCACGAGCAGGCCGAATTCACGCGCCGCTCGTTCGAGGAGCCGGATGCGGTGCGTCAGGAACTGCTCGACGGCGTCAAGGCGTGCCTGCCCGAAGACTTCGACATGAGCCATTTCACGCCGTCCTACCGGCCCTGGCGGCAGCGCATCGCCTTTGTGCCGGAAGCGGACCTGTTCGAAGGGATCAAGGCCGGCAAGGCGAGCGTCGTGACCGACCATATCGACCGGTTCACCGAAAAGGGCATCCTGCTGAAATCGGGCAATGAGCTTGAGGCAGATGTCATCATCACGGCGACGGGCTTCAATCTCTCGGTTCTGGGCGGCATACCGTTCGAAGTGGATGGCGAGCCGGTCAACTGGGCGGACACGATCACATATCGCGGCATGATGTTTACGGGCGTGCCCAATATGGTCTGGGTGTTCGGCTATTTCCGGGCGAGCTGGACACTGCGGGTGGACATGCTCGGCGATCTGGTCTGCCGGCTTCTGAAACATATGGACGAGAAGAAGGTGAAGCAGGTGGAAGTCGCCCTTCGCCCGCAGGATCACAATATGGAAATCCTGCCCTGGATCGATACCGACAATTTCAATCCTGGCTATCTCACAAGGTCGATGCACCTGATGCCGAAGCGGGGAACGGTGCGTGAATGGCAGCATACCCAGGACTATTGGCGCGAGAAGGACGAGTTCCCGAAGATCGACCTTGACGGGGCCGAGTTCCGCTACAGCTGACGCCTTGTGTCACCGGTGCTCTTGCCGGGGGCCGCCAAGCCCGGCATGACAGGCGCCGATGACCGATACGAGTTCGCCCCCGCAACCTGAGTCGGACGGCGTCGATGCTGTCCTGCTCAGAGACCTCACCGATGCTGTCGATGAGCGCGATACTCGCTGGCTGTCGCGGACGCTGCGGCGCATGCACCCGGCGGATGCGGCCGATGCGCTTGAGGCGCTGCCCTTCGACACGTTCGAGGAAGCTGTCGAACTGCTGGGGGAGGAACTGCCCTCGGAAATCCTGATCGAGCTGCGCGATTCCTACCGGGAAGGCGCCGTTGAGGTGCTGCCGGACGAGGCGGTCGCCCAGGCGCTGGATGAGCTCGATTCGGACGATGCGACGACGATTCTGGAAGACCTTGAGGAAGACCGCCGGGAGCGGATTCTTGAGGACCTCGCCCCGGTCGACCGGGCCGAACTGGAACGCAGCCTTGCCTATGAAGAGGACTCCGCCGGCCGTCTCATGCAGACGGAATTCGTGGCGGTGCCGGAATTCTGGACGGTCGGCGAGACGATCGACCATGCCCGCGGCCGGGGCGAAGAGCTGCCGGAGACGTTCTACGAGATCTATGTCGTCGATCCGGCCCACCGGCTGCTGGGCATCGTCAGCCTGGCAGCGCTGCTGCGCGAGCCGCGAGAGACAGCGCTCGAAGACATTATGGAGGACCCCCAGACCGCGCTAACGCCGGAGCTGGATCAAGAAGAAGTCGCCTACCGTTTCCAGAAATACTCGCTGGCATCGGCGCCGGTGACCGATGCTGCCGGACGATTGGTCGGAATGATCACCGTCGATGATATGGTGGATGTCATTCAGGAGGAACACTCCGAAGACTTGCTTGCCCTTTCGAACGTGTCGTCGGCCGATATCTCCGACACGGTGTTCGAGACGGTCAAGGCGCGCGCGCCCTGGCTGGCTGTGAACCTTGTGACGGCGTTCATTGCGTCCGGCATTATCTCCGTGTTTGAGGGCGCAATTGAGCAGCTCGTGGCACTTGCCATCCTGATGCCGGTTGTCGCGGCGCTCGGAGGCAACGCCGGTAGCCAGGGACTCGCCGTGGCCGTGCGGGCGATTGCGACGCGGGAACTGGATGGCGCATCTGCGCGGCGCGCGGTGCTGCGCGAAGTGCTGGCTGCTCTTATCAACGGCTTGCTGATCGGCGCGGGTGTCGGCATTGTCGCCGTTGTCTGGTTCCAGGACATCAGGCTGGGGTTGGTGATCGCGGCGGCGATGCTGACCACGTTTCTCTGGGCAGGCCTCTCGGGCATCCTCGTGCCGCTGGGCCTCAAACGCCTCGGCGCAGACCCTGCGGTCGCGTCTTCGGTATTCGTACTGACGCTGACCGATGTGATGGCTTTTTTCACATTCCTGGGTCTCGCAAGTCTCGTCCTCCTGTAAATTGGCCATTTTCCGGCGGAATCTCTCGCTGGAGGCGAAAAGGCGCGCCTTTTGCAAGGCGCAGCATTAGGCAAAATGCCGGTTGTACCAGAACGGGAGCAGCTATTTGGGTGGCCCCCTTCGCATCTCTGCAAAGGGACTCGGGCTCGTTAAGGGTTTCGAGGGCTTCCGGCCGCGTGCAAGCCGCCTGCCGGATGGCCGCTGGATCATCGGCTATGGGCACACCCGGACCGCCCGGCCGGGCCTGACAGTGTCACCGGCAGATGCCGAACTTGTCCTCAGATATTCCGACCTGCCGCCGATCGAGGCGTTGATCCGAGACGAGGTGCTTGCACCGCTGACGCAGAACGAATTCGATGCGCTGGTCTCCTTCGCATGGAACATCGGGCCGGGCGCCTTTCAGGCTTCTTCGGTGCTGGCGCATATCAATGCGGGCGACCGTCTGGCCGCAGCCGCCGACATGTGGCTGTGGCGGAAGGGCCGGGCTGGCGGAGAGGTCAAGGTGATTGATGCGCTGGTGCGCCGCCGGGCGGCCGAGATTGCGCTGTTCCTGGCGCACCCCTCGGGACCGTCACCGGCGCCGGGCGCGCTGATCCGCCCGCTGCCGGATGAAGGCGCCATTCCCGCCATGCCGCCGGCTGAGCGGACGGTCATAATCGAAGCCCGCAATGACGACGGACTGGCCGGTCGCAGCCGCTCACCCGAGGCAAACGCGCCGCAGGCTGCCGCAAGGGCGGTTGCCGACCGGATTGCCCGCATACTCGGCGAGAGCGCCGCGCCGGCCGCTCAGCCCGCTAATTTGGCGGGGCCAGGCGAGGAGGGGCCGAGCGTCGAGGAAATCACCCGCGCAATTGCCGACCTTGCAGGCCCGGAAGCAGAGCTGCAGCCCGCACATCGCGGCCCGCCGGACGGGATTGAGCGGCGTCGCATGCCGCGTCCTGCCGGCGAGCCGGTGCCAAGGCCCCAGCCAGCCCCGGCCCAGCCGGTCACACCCGGATTGCCGCCCGCTCAGGATGTGCCCCTGCCACCGGCCGAAGGGGTGATTGTCGACGACCTCGCTCCGCCCGTGATCGATGACCAGAAGGTGCGCCAGTCCATGGCCGGGAATGGCCGCGTCTACCGGCGCGCCAACGGGGCGGTTGAGGGGCTCGGAAACTGGCTTCCCTTTGCGCTGCTTTCGGGGCTTGGCCTGGTCGGGCTGTTCATGGGATTTCAGCGCCTCATTGCCCGCGCAGCCCAGGCGCCCATGCGCGAGTCCGACAGCTGGGTGGGGCCCTTGCTCGCGTTTGGCGGGGGGCTCTTGTTCCTGATCGCGACCTATTATCTCTACCGGGCGATGACGCGCGACGACTGAGCCGGTGACAGGCGGGCAGGCCCTTGCTAGGGAAGGGCCATGCTGACGAACACATATCCCACTCTGAACTTCGATCTCGGTGAAACTGCGGATATGATCCGCGAAACCGTGAAAAACTTTGCCCAGAACGAGATCGCGCCGCGCGCCGCCGACATCGACCGGACGGACAAGTTTCCGCGCGACCTGCTGCCGAAGATGGGGGAGCTTGGCCTCCTCGGTATCACGGTGGAAGAGGAGTGGGGCGGCACCGGCCTAGGCTACCTCGAACATGTCGTCGCGATGGAGGAAATCTCCCGCGCTTCCGCGTCGGTCGGCCTTTCCTACGGCGCCCACTCTAACCTCTGCGTCAACCAGATACGCCGCTGGGGTAGTGATAGCCAGAAGGCACGTTACCTGCCGAAGCTGATCTCGGGCGAGCATCTGGGCAGCCTGGCCATGAGCGAGAGCGGGGCGGGGTCGGATGTGGTTTCCATGAAGCTGCGCGCCGACAAGAAGGGTGACCGTTACGTCCTCAACGGCACCAAGATGTGGATCACCAATGCTCCGGATGCGGACACTCTGGTCGTCTATGCCAAGACTGATCCGGGTGGCGGCTCGAAAGGCATCACGGCGTTCCTGATCGAGCGGGGCTTCAAGGGATTCTACGTGGCGCAGAAGCTCGACAAGCTTGGCATGCGCGGCTCGGAAACCGGGGAGCTGGTGTTTGAAGATTGCGAAGTGCCCGAAGAGAATGTGATGGGGCCGGTGGGCGCGGGGGCGCGGATTCTGATGAGCGGGCTCGACTATGAGCGCGCCGTGCTTTCGGCCGGGCCGACGGGCATCATGCAGGCCTGCCTGGATGTGGTGATCCCCTACATCCATGACCGCAAGCAGTTTGGCCAATCCATCGGCGAGTTCCAGCTGGTGCAGGGCAAGCTGGCCGATATGTATGTGCAGATGAATGCGGCAAAGGCTTATGTCTATGCCGTTGCCAAAGCGTGTGACCGGGGCGAGACGGCGCGCAAGGACGCGGCCGGCGCCATTCTGTATGCGGCAGAAACGGCCACCAAGCTGGCGCTGGACGCGATCCAGCTGCTCGGCGGCAATGGCTATATCAATGACTATCCCACAGGCCGCCTGCTGCGCGATGCCAAGCTTTACGAGATTGGCGCGGGCACAAGCGAAATCCGCCGATGGCTGATCGGCCGCGAACTGTTCGGCGAAACGGCGTGAGGCGCCGCGGCCAGATGAGCCTTTTGGGGATTCTGGCCGCTCTCCTTGTCGTATCCCTCGGTGTTGTCATAGTTCTTTCCCGGACTGAATCCCTTGAACGCCGGGAAACACTGGCTGGGCAGAGCGAGCTCGCGCGCACGCCTTTCGGCGTTGTCGAATATGTCATCAGGGGCGATGGGCCGCCGGTGCTGGTGATACATGGGGCAGGTGGCGGTTTCGACCAGGGCCTGCTGCTGGCGGATGCGCTTGGCGGCGAGGGCAACCGAATGATCGCCGTGTCGCGGTTCGGATATCTGAGGAGTCCGCTGCCGGAGGATGCGTCAACGCTGGCGCAGGCGGACGCCCTAGCGGATTTCCTGACGCAGATCGGTGTAGAGCGAGTTGACGTGCTGGCGATGTCGGGCGGGACGCCGCCGGCACTGCAACTCGCCGCCAGGCATCCCGAACGGGTGCGCTCAATGGTCCTGCTATCGCCGGCGCCATTCACGCCTTTTGGCGGCGAGGTTGAAGACCGGCCAGTCCCGACCTCGTTCTATACGGCGCTGGCTGGCAGCGATGTGGTATACTGGTCTATACAGCGCCTCGCACCGGGACTTCTGAGAACAGCTTTCGATGCACGGCCAGACCTGCTGGCGGAGGATGAAGAAGGCCGGGTGTTCACGAAACGCCTCGTCGAATCCTTCATGCCGGCATCCGCGCGTCGTGCAGGCCTTCGGAACGAGGGTGCCGCAGTTGATCCGGATACGGTCTATGATCTCGAAGCCATCCGCTCGCCGGTGCTCGTCGTTCATGCCGCAGACGACCGGCTGAACCCGGTCGCCATTGGAGACGCCGTGGCGGACCGTATCGCCGGCGCAGAGTTCATCCGATATGAGACGGGTGGTCACCTGTTGCTCGGTCACCATCGCGCGCTACGGGAGAAGATCGCCCACTTTTTCGAAGAGGTCAGACCGCTGCCAGCAACACCGCCGTCGTCTCTTCCGGAACGGCGAGAAGCTGACTGATCGCCGTCATCATGGCACGTTCTTCGATGGGTTTGGAGACATAGCCATCAAAACCGTTGGCAAGGAATTTCTCGCGATCGCCGCGCATTGAATCTGCCGTCAGGGCAATGACCGGTGTCCGGCAGTTGATGCTGTTGGAGGCACGCAGGCGTTTGAAAGCTTCCTCGCCATCGAGGCCCGGCATGTGGATGTCCATGAGGATGATGTCGAACATTTCCCTGTCGAGCACTTCGAGTGCCTCATTGCCGTCGCCTGCTTCGCTGATGACGATGCCATAGTATTCAAGGAAGGAGCGCGCAACGCGGCGGTTGATGCCATTGTCGTCCACCACCAGTGCACGGCAGCCGGAAAGACCTGTCCGGGCTCTCCGAACCGGCATCAGGACGGTGTTGTCGCCAGACTTGCCGGCGCTGCTGGCTGCGGCCTCGGCTATAAATTTCAGTGTAAAGATCGATCCACGCCCCGCCTCGGATGCGACCGTCACGTCTCCACCCATGATGCGCGCGAGCCGCCGGGTGATCGACAGGCCGAGGCCTGTGCCGCCAAATTTGCGCGTTGTGGAACCGTCTTCCTGGGTGAAGGATTCAAACACCCGGTCCAGTTTGTCGGCAGCGATCCCGCAGCCGGTATCGGACACATGCACGATAACCCGATGCTGGCCGACGCCGGCGGGTTCAGATGTCACGACGATGAGAACTTCGCCCTGGCTCGTGAACTTGATGGCATTGGAGACGAGGTTGCTGAGACACTGACGCACGCGCACGGGATCGAAGACGAGGCGTGAGGGCACGCTCGGATCGACGAAGAGGCGGATCCCGATGCCCTTTTCATGAGCGGCGGCCTCGTGCAGACGAAACAGGCCAGACAGTTTGTGGCGCAGGTCGCCCGGCACCGGAGAAATTTCCATACGCCCGGCCTCGATCTTAGAGAGATCGAGGATGTCGTTCAGCAGCACCATCAGCGTGTTGCCGGAATCGAGGATGACGCCGACCTGTTCTGCCTGGGCCGGGGTCAGGTTTCCGTGTGCCAGAACCTGCGCCATACCGAGCACGCCGTTCAGCGGTGTACGGATCTCATGGCTCATGTTTGCGAGGAATTCGGATTTGAGACGGGTTGCCTGCTCGGCCCGGTTCAGCGCGTCGCGAAGTTCGTGCGCCCGGCGGCGCTCCTCGCGTACATCCCGGATCGTGGTGATGAACACCATGTCACTGCTGTCGCCCCAGGGAGCGCTGGACGTTGAGGCCTGCACCCGGATCTTTTCGCCATCCTTTGTGTAGGCTTCGGCGTCGGAGATATGGCGGATGAGCTTGCCGCTTTCGATGTCAGAGACGACCTTGTTACCGAGCGACTTCTGGGGCTCGAATTTCTCAACACCGAACAGGATGCCGACATTGGCGTCCAGCAGTTCAGCCTCGGTATATCCCGTCAGTTCACAGATCGCATGATTGACATAATGGATGCGGCTTTCCCGGTCGGTAATCACGATGCCGTGGATGGCATGGTCGCATGCCGCGCGGGCAAGGTTGAGGCGATTCAGGGCGGCGTCACGCTGCTTGGCGAGTTCCGTCACCTCATGCGAACAGGCCAGGACACCGCGTTCGGTCGGCGTGATGACGGTCTTCATCACCTTGCCCAGCATCCTGGCTGCACGGCCGTCGCCGGTGATGTAGGTGATCGGCTCGCCGGTCTCGATGACCTTGATGACATTCCGCGTCATCTCGGAGTCGCGATAGGCGGGGTCGAATTCAAAAACCCGCATGCCGACGATGCTGCCGCCCTGCGGCAGAATCGATTCGTTCATGAGATGGTTAGCATCTGTCCACTCCAGGTCGACGATGTTTCCATCTTCGTCCCGTATAGGGGATATTTCGCAAACGATAACCGGGAGCATGTCCACGAGACGTGCGTCCATAGGCAGAATCCTTGTGCAGCAATACCTTTTGCTGCGCCGAGTCTTCGCCCAACATGCTTAATGTACTGTTTACTGTAATGGTTGCTGTATCAGGCGGGGCAACACCGGGCCCGGATTTCGTGATCCTTGAGAACCGCCATAGCGGCGGTGTAACCGGCCTCGACGGCGGTGTCATAGGCCTTCCAGTCCCGCAATTCGATATCCGGCAGTTCCGGCAGGATCAGGACATCGGCCATATCGCGCGGCGACAGCCGGTCATCGCGAATCGTGGCGGCGCGCATCAGCAGGCCCGCGATGGGCGGCGGCGAGGAGAAGCCGTGCTTCAGCACCCAGCGCCAGAAGCTGAGGGGCTGGATGAACTCGTCCCGGTTCAAGCCGTCCGGAAGGCTGGAAACGTCGGAGCCGACGATGAAGCCCTGATGGAGTTCACGCATGGGCTCGATCGGGAAATTATCGAGGACGGCGCCATCCACCAGGACGTCATTGCCATCGACCACGGGCGGCAGGATGCCGGGCAGGGAGATCGTGGCGCGCAGTGCCTGACGCAGCAGGCCGCACTGATGGAGCCGCGCATTGCCGCTCGTCAGGTCGGTTGAGAGGGCGAAGAAAGGTATCTGAAGGTCGCCGATTTCGGTCTCGCCGAAATGTTCCTGCAGGCGGTGGTTGACCCGCTTGCCTTTCACCATCGCCACGACCGGCAGATTGTAATCACCGAGCGGGTTGGTTTCGACAAATGCCTTGCGGATGCGCCGGTCGATTTCCTCGTCCGCCCACCCCATGGCAACGCAGGCCGCGATAACGGCGCCCATGGAGGCCCCTCCGGCGAAATCGATCGGCAGGCCGAGTTCGCGGATCGCGCGAACTGCCCCGATATGGCTGTAGGCGCGCGCGCCGCCGCCTGAAAAGACCACACCAATCGAGCGCCCGGTCATGATCCGGGCCAGGCGCATGGCGTCCTCCTGGCTGTCGCCCCGCCAGTGGAAGAGCCGGCGCGCGCCTGCCGCACTCAGCCATTCCTGCGGACGCGAGGCCCGGCGCTCCGCGCCCGGATGAATGAGCACGACATCGAGCAGTTTCAGCCGCCGGGCCGGTGAATTGTCTTCCGGCATCAGCGGTGTGGATGGCCGCGCATCGGACCGGGCAAACACCCAGATCCGGTCCGCCTGCCGGGTTGCGAGCTTGAACCAGGCTGTGTCACCGATCGGCGCGATCAGGATGACCACATCATTCTTCGCTTCAAGTGTGTCGAAGAAGGCGGCCGGCTTTTCGCTGCCTTCCGTCTCGCTGACGATGGCGACGCGCTTGCCGAAGCGGGCAAGTGCGGAGCGCAGCGCCTGCGCGCGATGGGTCAGGTCAATGGTCGGTGAGGTCGAGAGAAGGGTATAGACTTGGGGCGGCGCTTCGGCGGTGTGCTGACCGCCGCGACCCAGCCGGCGGAGGATGATCCGGATCATGCCTTCCAGCAGGTCCGGTTCCGACTTGACCAGACGGTTCCAGCCGGCCCGCGACAGGGCGACAACTTCAGAATCGCGCAGCGCATAGACCGAGCCGGTGTGCGGCGCGTCATGCCCGCTGCCATTACCGTTCGTGTCGGGCCCGCCGAGAAACAGTGCCATCTCGCCAACCGGTTCACCAGGGCGGATATGACCGATGAGGTCACCGCTCGCGCCAAACGCGCCAAGGGCGCCGGAGAGGACGAAATAGATCGAATCAGCAGGTTCGCCGGCAAGGAAGAGCGGTTGGCCGGCGGGCAGGGAGAACCATCTCGCTTCCTTGCCGGCTGAACGCATAGCCCGCTGGGAGACGTCCTTCAGAAGCGGGATCGTCTTGAGGTCTGGGGTAAAGTCCTTACGCAACCTGCCGAACATGCGCGTTCAAGTGAATCCTGATAGGTTGAGGTTCAAGACCCTTAACACATAAGAGTTTACCAACGGGTGACAGCCGGAGGCGGGCCGGTTAATTCTGCCGCAACGAAAAGTAAGGGAGGGCCCATGCCGGTCCTGAAATCTGCGCTGGATGTCTCCGGCGCCAAGTTTTCCGCCAATCGCGCCGCCATGCAGGCGCTGCTTGATGAATTGCAGGCAAAGACGGCGGCCGCTGCGCTGGGCGGGCCCGAGGAGTCGCGCCGGCGCCATACCGAGCGAGGCAAGCTGCTGCCGCGCGAGCGGGTGGAACGGCTGATTGATCCGGGCAGCGCTTTCCTTGAGATCGGCGCCCTCGCCGCCAACGGCATGTATGACGGCGAGGCGCCCGGTGCCGGCCTGATCACCGGCGTGGGCCGCGTGGAGGGCAGGGAATGCCTGATCGTCTGCAATGATGCGACCGTGAAAGGCGGGGCCTATTTCCCCGTCACCGTCAAGAAGCACCTGCGCGCGCAGGAAGTGGCAATGGAGAACCACCTCCCTTGTGTCTATCTTGTCGATAGCGGCGGGGCGAACCTGCCTCACCAGTCGGAAGTCTTCCCCGACCGGGAGCATTTCGGCCGCATCTTCTACAATCAGGCGCAGATGAGCGCGAAAGGCATCCCGCAGATCGCCGCCGTGATGGGCAGCTGCACCGCCGGCGGCGCTTATGTGCCCGCGATGAGCGATGAGACCGTCATCGTGCGCAAGCAGGGGACGATCTTCCTGGGTGGTCCGCCACTGGTGAAGGCGGCGACGGGGGAAGAGATTTCGGCAGAGGATCTGGGCGGGGCCGATGTGCACGCCCGCCGCTCCGGCGTGGCAGATCATTACGCGGCGCATGACGCCCACGCCCTCGCGATCGTCCGTTCGATCGTCCGGACCCTGTCGAAACCAAAGCCTCAGCCCTTCGACCTGAGAGAGCCTGCCGAACCCCTCTACGATCCGCGCGAACTGCACGGGCTTGTGCCGCAGGATGTGCGCGAGCCCTATGACGCCCGCGAGGTGATTGCCCGCGTCGTCGATGGCTCGGAATTCCATGAGTTCAAGAAGCTCTATGGCGAAACGCTCGTCTGCGGCTTTGCGCATGTTCATGGGATGCCGGTCGCGATCCTAGCCAATAACGGCATCTTGTTTTCCGAGAGTGCCCAGAAGGCGGCGCACTTCATCGAGCTGGCGGACCAGCGTCGTATCCCCCTCGTCTTCCTTCAGAACATCACCGGCTTCATGGTCGGATCGAAATACGAAGCCGGCGGCATCGCCAAGGACGGCGCCAAGATGGTCACGGCGGTTGCCACCGCCAGCGTGCCGAAGTTCACCATCGTCACCGGCGGCAGCTTCGGCGCCGGCAATTACGGTATGTGCGGGCGCGCCTACTCGCCGCGGTTCCTGTTCATGTGGCCGAATGCGCGCATCTCCGTCATGGGCGGCGAGCAGGCTGCCTCCGTCCTCGCCACCGTCAAGCGTGACGGCATCGAACGCCGCGGCGGCGCCTGGAGCGCAGAGGAGGAGCAGGCCTTCAAACAGCCGATCCGCGACCTCTATGAAACCGAAGGCAACCCATACTTCTCCACCGCCCGCCTCTGGGACGACGGCATCATCGACCCCGCCGACACACGGCGCGTTCTGGGGCTTGCGTTGTCAGCGAGCCTGAATGCACCGTTCGGAGACCGCGGCTTTGGTCTTTTCCGCATGTAGGGAATAGTCCCTATCAACAGGCTGCATGAGCGTCCTCTAGGGTGGAACTCGACAGGGAGGTCCGCCTATGCCGCGCAGTATTTGCATTATCGACGGTCACCCGGATCCTGATCCAGCACGGCTCGTTCATGCGCTGGCAGATGCTTACGCTGAGGGCGCAAACGAGGCGGGCCATCGGGTCAGCCGGATCAGGGTGGCCGATCTCGAACTGACCCTGCTGGACAGTAGTGCCGCTTTTGCAGAGCCGCCGCCGGAGCCTGTGCTCAGTGAGCGAACAAAGATTTCTGGTGCAGATCACCTTGTGATCATGTTCCCGCTCTGGCTGGGTGCCATGCCGGCCCGCCTTCGCTGTTTCTTCGAACAGGCGGCGCGCGGTGGATTTTTTCTGGCGGAACCCGAAGAGGAAGGTGGCTGGCCCCGAAAAATGATGTCCGGCAAATCGGCACATACGATAATCACGATGGGAATGCCAGATCTTGCCTTTCGTTTCATGATGGACGGTGCGGGGCTCAAGGCGCTTGAGCGCGGCATCCTCGGTCTGTCAGGGTTCAAGCCGCTCAGGCATACTACACTCGGCGGCGCTGGCGGACTTTCGCCGGAAAAATTCATCCGCTGGCGTGAAGAGATGCGAGCGCTTGGCCGGAAGGGCGCCTAGCGGTCAGCCCGCCACAAAATCGCCCTCAGGCTGACACGCTTTTAACGGATCGATCCCGGCCCCAGCGCGTCTTTGGTTCAAGGCACCGGCGTTTATCGGTGCCGGAAGCAAAGGAGTATCCCCATGATCCGTTTTTCCCTCATATCCGCTGCCGCTCTGGCTGGCGCCATGGCCGCCAATGCTGGTGAATTGCCGCTCTTCTCGGAAGTCGACACCGATTTTGACGGTGTGATCAGCCAGGCTGAGTTCGTTGCCTACAAAGTTGCCGGCGGCGAGTACACCGAAGAAGAAGCCGCTGCAAAGTTCACGGAAATCGCTGGTGATGACGGCGTGATCTCGGCCGATGAATGGGCGGCCCTGAGTGAGCGTAAGGAATCCAAGGAGTCGAGCGATACCAGCTGGTAACCTGCCTCGCCAGGGCGTCCTTGCGCTATGCCCTGACGATTGCGATACCCCGAAGGCCTGCCTGCATCGCCGGGCAGGCCTTTTGGCTGTCTGCAGGGCGCGATGGCGCCGCGGCAGCCGCCATCTTCCGCTTTCCGGTAATCCCGCTACACCCTTTGGCGAAAGGGGGCTTCATGTTCGCCAACAGGTTCGATCTCATCCGGTTGCTGCTGGCGGCCAGCGTGTTTGCCTATCATGGGGTGGTGCTGAGCGCGGCGGACCCGGAAGGGCCACTGGAAATGGGACTGGCCCAACTCGCCGAAACCGCAATCCAGGGGTTCTTTATCGTCTCAGGATTGCTGGTCGCAGGCTCGCTCGCCCGATCGCCGGACCTCGGGGACTATGCCGGCAAACGCATGCGCAGGCTGTATCCCGCCTACGCGGTCATAATCCTGGTACCGGCTGCCATCAGCTTTGCGCTGACACAGGACTGGCGGGGCGTCGGGGCCTATCTCGCGGCCAATCTGGTCTTCATGAATTTTCTTTCGCCAGACCTGCCGGGCCTGTTCGAGGCGAATCGTTTCTCCGAGGTCAATGGCGCGCTCTGGACGCTGAAGATCGAGGTGATGTTCTATATCGCCCTGCCGGTGATCCTGCTGGTACTAGGCTGGATGCGGTCCTTCTGGTGGGTGGGCATTCTCGCCCTCTATGCCGGCGGCGAGGCCTGGGCATGGTTCGTCCCGCAACTCCTGCCGGGAGGGATGGGCGAGCAGATCGCGCGCCAGTTGCCGGGGCAGATGGCCTTCTTCGCGATGGGAATCGCCATGTGGAAAACGCTGGTGCATATCCAGCGCCGCTGGGCCATCATGGGGCTTGCGGGTACAGTACTGCTGGGGGTGACCTTCCTTTATCCGCCTCTGGCGCCGTTGAAAGCGTTCGCGCTCGCCGCAGTCATCGGCGCCGTCGCCTGGGCGCCGGGCCCAAAACTGAACGCGGCGCGCTTCGGGGATATCAGCTACGGGCTCTACATCACGCATTTTCCGATCCTCCAGGCGATGATGGCCGCAGGTCTTGGGGCGGCGCTCGGTTTGCCGGCCTTTATGGCGCTTGCGACGCTGCTGACCCTCGCCGCCAGCTTCGCTCTGTGGCACCTAGTGGAGAAACCCGCCCTGCGCCCCTCCAGCCACTACCGGCGGGCGGCAGCCGGCAACTGAAACGAGGCAAGACCATGCGTGATTCCGAATATGACCTGATCCGGTTTGAAGCGACCCAGGAAGGCCTCGCGGTTGTCACATTGAGCCGGCCGGATGTGCACAACGCCTTCAACGCCGAACTGATCGCCGAGCTGACGGATGTGTTCACGATGATCTCGGAACAGCCGAGCATCCGGATGATGATCCTGCGTGGGGACGGGCCGTCCTTTTCCGCCGGGGCTGATCTCAACTGGATGAAGCGCGCCGCTCTGAACACGCGCGACGACAACGAAGCCGATGCAATGCATCTCGCCGAGATGATCCGCCGGCTCTATGAGATGCCGCAGATGACGCTGGCGCTGGTGCATGGCGCGGCGATGGGCGGCGGCGCCGGCCTTGTGGCCGCCTGCGATGTCGCCATCGCAAAGGCCGGCACGCAGTTCCGTTTCTCAGAAGTGCGCCTCGGCCTGACCCCGGCAACCATCAGCCCCTTCGTCATCCAGGCCATTGGCCCGCGCTGGGCGCGCGCCCTGTTCACGACCGCGGAAGGGTTCGATGCAGCGTATGCGGAAAAAATCGGCCTCGTCCAGTATGTCGTCGAAACCGACAAGGAAATGACAGACCTGGAAGAACATCTCGCCAAGCTGGTCTTCTCGGCGGCGCCAGGCGCCGTGGCGGATGCCAAGCGGCTCGTGCGCGATGTCGCCGGACACGAGATCAACAATTCGCTGATGCACGACATGGCAAAACGTATTGCGGCGCGCCGGTCATCGCAGGAAGGCAAAGAAGGGGTGTCCGCCTTTCTCGAAAAGCGTCCGCCGTCATGGAAGACCTGATCTCACCCGCAGTCAGTTGCCGGAAAGGTCGACATTCAGACCGAAATTGGCAAGTGTTACTTCCAGCGCCGTGACCGGGTTGACCCCTGTCAGTGCTTCAATCTGCCCTCGGAATATGTATGCCAGCAGCGCGAACATGATGATGTAGACAACGAACTGCATCATGGATTTCAGGATGAAAGCGCCGGCGCTCCCTACAACGAGACCGATGGCGCCCATGATAAGCGCGCCCTGAACCGGCGAAATGCCGTCAGTCACCAATCCCTGATTGTAGCCGAGATAGGCACCGATGCCGCCGCCGATGACACCCGCCAGGCTGGCGAGACCGGTTCCGGAATTATAGGCCATGGGATCCCCCTTGGTTTCATGCCCCTTAACTATTACGCGATTGCCACGGCCTTACAAAGCCTGAAATTTTCCTGCTTGCAGTGCCGTTTCTGCCCGGATAGCGCCTTGGTTGCGGAGGAAACGGCCTACTTATGACCAGAAATGGAATCACTGCCGCCGCCGCCCGCTTTCGCCAGCGCCTTCACGAGGCGCGCGAGGCGCTGCGGGCACGCCATGTGCGCGGCCCTGTCAGCCAAGCCATTTTCGAGTTCATCAGCTTCGGTATCAAGCAGGCCTGGGCCTGCCTGTTTGGCGGGGCCATGCTGGCGCTGTTGCTGGCCACGCACTTCTTCTATCCGGACGGGGCACTGCTCTCGCGCTACGATTTCCTCGTCATCGCGGCCGTCGCGATTCAGGCGCTCCTGCTGCTGTCCGGCCTTGAGACATGGGAAGAGGCCCGCGTCATCCTCGTGTTCCATATCGTCGGCACGGTCATGGAACTCTTCAAGACCAGCGCCGGGAGCTGGATCTATCCCGAAGACAGCCTCCTGCGCATCGGCGCCGTGCCGCTGTTCTCCGGCTTTATGTATGCCGCCGTCGGCTCCTATCTTGCCCGGGTGTGGCGCATCTTTGAATTCCGCTTCACGCGCTTTCCCCCGCTCTGGCTGCAAGGCCTGCTGGCGCTGGCGATCTATGTGAATTTCTTTGCCCATCACTGGACGGTGGACATCCGCTACGGCCTTTTTGCCGCCACGGCGCTGATCTACCTGCGCACTGTCGTCTGGTTCCGCCCGGACCGGGCGCACCGCCCCATGCCGCTGCTGATCGGCTTTTTCCTCGTGGCCGTTTTCATCTGGTTTGCAGAGAACCTTGGAACGTTCGCCCGCGCCTGGGCCTATCCGGGGCAAGAAAATGGCTGGGAAATGGTGTCTTTATCGAAACTCGGATCATGGTATCTGCTGATGATCATCAGTTTCGTCCTGGTCGCCACCGTGCACCGGGGCCGGGAGGCCAAGTCAAGTGACCATCACGAAACTTCTCGTCGCTAACCGGGGCGAGATTGCCGCCCGGATTTTCCGCACGTGCCGGGACGTCGGCATCGAAACCGTCGCAGTCTTTTCCGAGGCTGACCGCGCCGCCAAGCATGTGCGCGAGGCCGATGAGGCGGTCTGCATCGGTCCGGCGCCGGCGACCGAAAGCTACCTGCGCGCAGATGCCATCATTGCTGCCGCGAAGGAGACGGGCGCCGAAGCCATTCATCCTGGCTACGGCTTCCTCTCCGAAAACGCCGCCTTTGCCGAAGCCGTGGTTGCCGCCGGGCTGATCTGGGTCGGCCCGCCAGCCAGCGCCATTCGCGCGATGGGGCCGAAGGACGAGGCCAAGCGCATCGCAGAGGAAGCCGGCGTCCCGGTCCTGCCGGGATATCGCGGCGAAGCTCAGGATATCGGCACACTGAAGAAGGCCGCCGCGAAGATCGGCTATCCGCTGCTGATCAAGGCCGTCGCCGGCGGCGGCGGGCGCGGCATAAGGCAGGTTTCAAAGGCCGGTGAGCTTGAAGCGGAACTCACCAGCGCCGTGCGCGAGGCGACCAGCGCCTTCGGCGATGGCCGTGTGATGCTTGAAAAACTGGTGGAGCGCCCGCGGCATATTGAAGTGCAGGTATTCGGTGATACCCATGGCAATGTCGTCCACCTCTATGAGCGCGACTGCTCGCTCCAGCGCCGGCGCCAGAAGGTGCTGGAAGAGGCGCCCGCGCAAGACATGCCCGAGGATGTGCGCGCCGCAATGACCGATGCCGCCGTCAAGCTTGCCAAGGCGGTTGGCTATCAGGGTGCCGGAACGGTGGAATTCATCGTGGACGGATCAAAACCTCTCACGAAGGAAACCTTCTGGTTCCTCGAAATGAATACCCGCCTGCAGGTCGAGCACCCCGTGACTGAAATGGTCACGGGGCAGGACCTTGTGGAATGGCAGCTGATCGTCGCCTCAGGCGGTACGCTGCCATTGAAGCAGGAGGAAATCCCCCTTCACGGCCATGCCATCGAGGCGCGCATCTGTGCCGAAGACCCGGCCGAAGGCTTCCGCCCCGGCGCAGGCGTCATCCTGGAATTCGGCCTTCTGGAAGAACCGGACGGCGAGACGGTGCGCTGGGACACAGGTTTTGAAAGCGGCGACCGTGTGCCGTCCAACTACGATTCCATGATCGCCAAGCTGATCGTCTATGGCGGCAACCGCCACGATGCGCTGGAGCGGCTGACCGATACGCTCGCCCATACCCAGCTCGCCGGCGTGCCCTCCAATGCCGGCTTCCTGCGCCGCTGCGCGCTGTCGGACGAATTCCAGTCGGGCACGCATCATGTGAACTGGATCGGCGAGAATCTGGACGCGCTGGCGGCCGCTCCGGAGGAACACCGCGATGCGGCGCTGAACGCCGTTGCATCGGTACTGCTCGACGCGGAAGCGGACGCCTCCCCCTGGTCGATCCGGGATGGCTTCCGTATGAACGCGCCAGCCCGCCGCACGGTCGTGCTCGCTGCTGACGGCGAGGCAGAGTTGATCGAGGCTGGCATCCCGATGCCGGACGGTGTGCCATTCCCTCTGGTGACGGACCTTTCCCCGCGCCGCTTCGCGGTCACCTGCGGCGGCGACACATTCATCGTCACTGTGCCGGAATACAGCGCTGACGCTGAAGCCGCCCTCGGCGGCGACAGCGTAAAGTCGCCGATGCCCGGAAAGCTCCTGACACTCACCGCGACGCCCGGCCAATCGGTAGCGCGCGGAGATACGCTCGCTGTGCTGGAAGCGATGAAGATGGAGCACTCCCTCGCCGCCCCGCGCGATGGGGTTATTGAGGCCGTGCACGCCGCGCCCGGCCAGCAGGTGGCGGAGGGCGACCTGCTGGTATCTCTGGTCGAGGAATGACGCTCAGCTGAGCGCCAGCCCATCCAGATTGCCATCCTCCCGCCAGGCCTTCAGGATACGGAAATAGGCATTCGGGCCTTCGCCATAGGCATTGTTCTGTGCCGCCCGGTCGCTCGGCTTGCCTTCATTGTTGTAATAGCCGGGCGTGCATTCCTCGAGGAATTGCTGGCGCAGGACGGCTTTCTCAATGATTGCATCGACCCATCTCTGCTCCGCCTCGGCGCTGGCTTCGAACACGTTCGCCTGCCGTGACGAGACTTCTGACAGGATGTAGGCAATCTGCTCGGCCTGCTCATCCAGCAGGTGCGGATAGTTTGCCGTAAAGCCTGCCTGACCCGGTCCCATCAGGAACATGTTGGGAAAGCGGTTCACGGCAAGCCCGTGCAGGCTGCGCATGCCCCCGTCCCAATGATCTTTCAGATGCACGCCGCCGCGGCCAACCGGATCATATCCCGCTCGGCGCGTATAGTCCGTACCCACTTCAAATCCGGTCGCATAGACAAGGCAGTCGATCCTGCAGGCCTTGCCATCCACGATCACGGAATCCTCCGTGATCCGGTCCACACCCTGCCCATTGGTATCCACCAGTGTCACATTCGGCCGGTTGAAAGCGGCAAGATAGGCATCATGGAAGCAGGGGCGTTTGCAGAACTGGCGGTACCAGGGCTTCAGCTTCGCCGCCACTTCAGGATCCCTGATCACCTCATCAACGCGGGCGCGCACCTGCTCCATTTTCTTGAAGTCCGCCAGTTCGGCAAGCTCGGCCAGGCGCTCCGGTGACAGGCCCTGCTTGTCGCCCTTGGAGGCGATGAACAGGATGTTGCGGATAATATCCGTCCACCCATCATTCACGAGATCTTCCGGTTCATACCCGCCGGAGACGAGTGTGTTGAAATTCTCCATCCGGCGGCGCTGCCAGCCCGGCTCAAGGCTCTTCGCCCAGTCTGCATCCGTCGGCCGGTCGCCGCGCACATCGATCGAGGAAGGCGTGCGCTGGAACACGAACAGATGCTTCGCGCCAGCGGCCAGATGCGGTACGCACTGCACAGCGGTCGCGCCCGTGCCGATAATTCCGATCACCTTGTCACCGATCCGGTCCAGCCCCCCCTCCGGCCCACCACCGGTATAGTCATAGTCCCAGCGGCTGGTATGGAAACTGTGCCCCTTGAAACTTTCCACGCCCGGAATCCCAGGCAGTTTCGGCCGGTTCAGCGGGCCATTCGACATGACGACGAACTGCGCGGTAAACCGGTCGTCCCGGTCGGTCTCGACAATCCAGACGCGGCGTTCCTCGTCCCATTCCATGCCGGTGACGCCCGTGCCGAGCAGGGCGTTCTCATACAGTCCGAAATGCTTCGCGATGCGGGCGGAGTGTTCGAGGATTTCCGGCGCTTTGGTGTACTTCTCCTTCGGCATATAGCCGGTTTCTTCCAGGAGCGGCAGGTAGATATAGCTCTCGATATCGCAGGCCGCGCCAGGATAGCGGTTCCAGTACCAGGTGCCGCCGAAATCGCCGCCGGTCTCGATCATGCGAATGTCCCTGAACCCCGCCTTGCGCAGGCGCGCCGCCGACAACATCCCGCCAAACCCGCCGCCGATCACCGCGATCTCGACATGATCCGTCACAGGCGCCCGCTCCACCCGCTCCGTGTACGGGTCTTCCAGATAGTGCGCGAACTCGCCGGTCATGTTCACATACTGGTCATTGCCCTCTTTGCGCAAGCGCTTGTCGCGTTCGGCACGGTAACGGCTGCGCAGCGCGTTCGGGTCAAACCCCAGATCAAGGGCGGCATCGTCGGCCATCAACTCACTCCTCCGGTTCGGCGGGGCACGGGAGCTGCGCCCGTCGCTTCTCTGCCGTCCAGCAGAATCTATCCGCGAAATGCCGGGCCCGACAACCGTCACGCCGCGTCACCCGAGATAGCAGCAGGTGCCATGCCTCTGTTACAAAACTGTCCTATGCCCCCATGACACGCATGAAACAGGAGGCCCGGTATGGACCAGAGCGAAAACCAGACGAGCAATCCCCGCATCCGCGCAGGCGCGGCAACGATCGGCGATCTCATCCACGAGCGGCTTTCCCGCCGGGGCTTCCTCGCAGGTCTCGGCGCTGCCTCGGGCGTGGCGCTGGCTGGCTGTGCGACGGCGGGCGATGAGGCTGCCGCCCTCGCCCCCGGTTCGGCCCCCGCCACCGCAGCCAATACGTTCAATTTCGAGGAAATCGCCCGCGGCATTGACGAAACCCATCATGTTGCCCCCGGCCACCGCGCCGACATGATCATCCGCTGGGGCGATCCCCTGTTCGCCGACAGTCCGGCCTTCGACCCGATGAACCAGACGGCCGAGGCCCAGCGCCGCCAGTTCGGCTACAATAACGACTATATCGGCTTTCTGCCGCTGCCCGCCGCCGCCGATGGTGCGCGCCGCGGCCTGCTCTGCATCAACCATGAATACACAACGACCAATCTGATGCTGCCGGGCGTGACGGAAGGCTATCCCGCGACGATGACGAAGGAGCTTTGCGCCGTCGAAATGGCCGCGCATGGCGGAACGATCCTGGAAGTGCGAGAAGAGGACGATAGCTGGAAAGCCGTCGTGCCCTCGCAATACAATCGCCGCCTCACCGCCGACACGACGCCGATGACCCTGTCCGGCCCGGCCGCCGGTCATCCGCGTGTTCAGACCTCGGATGATCCGTCTGGCACCGTGGTTGCGGGTACGCTGAACAATTGCGCCGGCGGCATGACGCCATGGGGCACCTATCTGATGGCGGAGGAAAACTTCAACGGCAACTTCCTCGGCGTCCTGCCGGAAGGACATCCGGAGGCGGAGAATCACGAACGCTATGGCGTACCCGGCGGCTGGTACCAGTGGGGCCGCCATTTTGACCGGTTTGATATCTCCAGGGAACCGCATGAGCCAAACCGATTCGGCTGGATCGTCGAGGTTGATCCGCTTGATCCTAACTCCGTGCCGAAGAAACGCACCGCCCTCGGCCGGTTCAAGCATGAAGGCGCGGAGACGGTCGTGGCCCCGGACGGCCGCGTCGTGGTCTATTCCGGCGATGACCAGCGTTTTGATTATGTCTACAAGTTCGTGACGAAGAACCGTTTCGTGCCGGGTGACCGTGCCGCGAATATGGACCTTCTGGACGAAGGCACACTCTATGTTGCGCGCTTTGATGCCGATGGGACGGTTGCATGGCTGCCGCTCGTATACGGCTCAGGCCCGCTGACGGAGGAAAACAGCTTCGCCTCGCAGGCGGATGTGGTGATCGAGGCACGGCGCGCGGCAGACCTCCTTGGCGCCACGCCGATGGACCGGCCTGAAGATGTCGAGCCCGATCCGCTCACGGGCCGGGTCTGGGTCATGCTGACCAGCAATGACCGGCGCACTGCAGAGCAGGTCGATGCCGCCAATCCGCGCGCGAATAACCGCTTTGGCCATATCATCGAGATCGTGGAGCCGGGCGGCGACTTCACTTCCACAGCGTCGCGCTGGGAAATTCTCGTCAAATGCGGCGATCCGTCCGTGCCCGAATATGGCGCCGTCTGGAATCCGCTAACCTCCGAGAACGGATGGTTCGGCGCGCCCGACAATTGCGCTATCGACCCGCAGGGCCGGCTCTGGATTTCCACCGATGGCAATGAGCGCACCGGCGCCGTCGACGGCATCTGGGCGCTGGAAACCGATGGCGAGCGGCGCGGCACGGGCCGGCATTTCTTCCGCTGCCCGGTCGGCGCCGAAATGTGCGGCCCGATCTTCAATCCGGAGGGCGATGCCTTCTTCCTCGCCGTCCAGCATCCGGGCGACGGGTCCGGCACCAGCTTCGAGACGCCGTCGACGCGCTGGCCGGATTTCCAGGAGGACATGCCGCCCCGTCCGAGTGTGGTCGTGGTCACGCGGATCGGCGGCGGCCAGGTCGGCTGATCTGGTCTCCGGCTAGCGCCGCAACAGGACCCGGTGTCCGAATTCCCGGGTGAGTTCGATGGCGCCGTCCGGCGTCTGGCGCCAGTTCATGTCACCGCTCAGGGCCTCGATGAATTTACCCTCCTGATGACCGAGAGATTCGGCCGTGCAGGCCCGCAGGGTTGTCCGGATCGGCGTGAAGGTGATCGTTGTGCCGGTTGCGGTGTATCCGCCCGAGAGGTTGTTACAGTGGGTCGAGCCTGTCAGTGTTCCGTCCTCGCCGAAGGTCAGTGTCAGGTTTGAATTGTCGATGATGCCGCCGCGATTGATGTCTTCAACCCGCCATGCAGCGCCCGTTAGCACGGCAGGATCGCCTTCCGGCGTCTCTGCAGGCAGGGAGCGGGCTGTGAAGGAAATGCCGTTTTCGGCGCGGATTGTCAGATTGCCGTGTGCGTCGATGCTGGCTTCGGCGGCGCCGGACAGGATGGCGCCGAAGGCGATTTCCTGAGCCATCACGCCGTCATCAAGGCAGGCCATCTTGGTCATACCCACGCCGAAGAAGGCAACCCTGGTGCCGGTTTGCGCATAGGCGCCGAAGAAACGGTTGCAGCCCGTGGTGCCGGAAATCTGTCCGTCATCGGAGAAGCTGATCTGCGGTTCGTGGCCGGCAACGATCGCTGTTCCGCCCATCGTTTCGACCAGCCAGCTGGTTGCGGCGAGCTCTGGTGCCTCTGCCGTTGGTTTCATTACGATTTCGGTACCGCCTCTGCCGGTGAGGACCACCTTGCCGCCTTCTGCAGTTGCCACGGTCAGTTCGCCCTTGAGGGCGTCATGCAGCGCGCCTTCCTGCTGTCCGAGGGTCTCGTCGATACAGGCCATCAGGGTGGATGCGAGCGGCGAGAAGGTCACCTTGCCGGCCGACTCCTCATAGCCGCCGCCGAAACTGTTGCAGCCGGAGAAGCCACTGGCGCGGCCTTCCTTGTCGAAGCGGATGCTGAGAGGGCGAGGGCCTTTGGTCTCTTCGCCGCCGATGGAGGCAATGGTCCAGTCCTTGCCGGTCAGGAGCATGGCCTGAGGGGCCGGTGCCGGCGCGACTTTCACCATCACCAGTTCGCCAGCATTCACATTGCCGGAAACCGAACTCAGCCGGTGGACGGTATCAGTGGTCCAGAGCAGCGTTCCGTCCGGCCCTTTCACGGTCGCGCGCAGTGTGTAGGTCATGCGCGGGTCGAGTGTGTCATTGACCCTCAAGGTGAAGCGTTTCGGCACGCCGCCATCATCCAGACTGTCGGACCAGTCGGCGAGGCTGATGGCGGGCGCGTCGGCGCGGGATGTATCGCTGAGCTCGACTTTCAGGACCGAGCCTTTCGGCGCGGCCATCCGCTCTCGATAGGTTGCCGAGCCGGTCACGACCAGTGAGGCCGCCTCGAACGAGGCGTCCGGCATCGGGGGTGTGATGCACCCGGAAAGCGCGGTTGCGCCGGCCAGCAGGATCGGGAGAAGCAGTGTCCTCCGGAATAGAATTGGTGTCATTTCAGGGACTCCTCAGTCTCCCGGCCTGACCTGCATGTCCGGGCCGGCGCCATGGGCGGGCCTGTTTCAGTGGGCCTCGGTGATTTCATTGATCTCGGCGATCGTCTCGCCGCCGCAGGCAACGAGGACGCGGCTGTAGCTGGCGATCGCCGGGGCGGCGTAATGAACCTCTTCGGTCGTGATCGCTTGCAGGGCCATGTCGTCGGGCTTCACCGGGATCAGCCGCAGGCGCAGCGCCGGCATGGCGGAGCGGTCAAGCGGGCCTTCCTGCCACTCGAACGCGTAGCCACCGGTGCGCACATCGACCTTGCCGACGACATGGATGGTCGGTGAGGGGTCAATGCCGGGCATCACGTCGAGCCAGGCTTCCCAGTCGCGGGAATCGAGGATGTCGCAGGTTTCTTCCATAGGGGCGGCCTCCGGCGTGAAGCTCAGATCGTCCTGGGCCTCGGCGGGAACTGTTGGCGGGACTGCAGGTGCAGGCGTGCGGTCATCACACGCGGTGAGAAGAAAGCCTGCCGAGGCGGCGAGGGCGATGAGGCGCAGACTGGACATGGCATTCCCTTTTTTCCGGTTTGACCGCCGCCCTTATCGCACATCTGACGTGGCAAAATAAGGACAAACCGGGTCAGGGCTGGACAGAAATGCGCCGGATCGCGCCGGAGCCGGCCGGAAGGGAATAGACCGAGCCATCTTCGCCGATTTCGATGGGGCCGCCATAGGCCGATCTCGTTCCGTCGAGGAACACCGGGTGGAGCAGTTTCGAGGGAAGCGGCGGGACGATGTGGTAGAGAACGAGATGGCCGGCGCCGGCTTCCTCAGCAGCGCGGGCGGCGTCCACCGGGGAGGCGTGATAGTCGAGGATGTCGGCGAAGACTTTCGACAGCGGCGCGGCGCCCGCGCTGCCGGCGGCCTTCGACATTTCGGCGACCATTCCGGGGTGGAGGGCTTCATGGAAGAGGATGTCGGTATCGGCGGCCATCCGTACAAGGTTTTCCGAATAGATCGTGTCGCCGCTGATGACGGCAGAGCGGCCCTTATAGTCGATCCGGTAACCGAAAGCGGGCTCGACCGGGGCGTGGCCGACAGCGAAGGCGGTGATGCTGAGGCCGTCTTCATCGAGCAGGACAGCGCGCCCGCCGGGACCGGCAGGCAGGCGGATGATTTCAGGGACAAGGCCGTAGCCTTCCGGGTTTGCGACCGCCGGCCCGTGATGGGCGGTGCGGTAGGTGGAATCGATCCGGTAGGCGGCGTTGAAACCGGCGGTGATTTCCTCCACGCCTGAAGGCCCTGCAACAGGCAGCGGCGCAGCGCGGCTGCCGCCGACCCAGGCGGTGACCATCAGTTCGCCGAGCCCGTCAAAATGATCCGAGTGCAGATGGGTGAGATAGAGTTTCTCGGTGCGCCCGGTGGGAAAGCCCATGCGCGAAAGCCGCCGCATCGAGCCGGCGCCAACGTCGAAAATGAAGGCGCGTGTCCCCGCCAGCACGCCGATACAAGGCCCGGCGCGGGAAGGATCGGGCAGGGGCGAACCGGTGCCGCAGAGATAGACATGGAGGCCGTCGGGCAGCGCGGCGGACGGGTCCTGGCCCACATTCTGCTGCACCGCGCGGCGGAAGGCGGCCTCACCGATCTGGACCGCGAAAACCTGCCGGATCCCCAGCAGACCCAGCAGGATCAAGAGGATGACGGCCAGCCCCCATTGCCACAGGCGCATGCGTTCCCCCTCCCCAAGGTTCTGACCGGAGGGGAACATATGGCAGTAATTGTGTCAATAAATTTCGGAGCCGTAGCGCGATTGCCGATCTGTGGCCGCCCTCACCTCCCACGGCCTTCGGCCGCGGGCCTGCTCCGGGGCGTTTGCCGTGCAAACGCTGAGCCTCCGCAGCCTCTCCCACCAGCGGGAGGGGGGTAAGGGGTAAATCCCCCTCCTGATCGTAGGGGTTGGGGCGTGCTTATCCCTGCCTGTTTTCCTTCATTTGCTGCACAAGGGGACAATCGAATCCGACCGGGTCTGCCCCGCGTCAGGATGAGGGCATGACAGATGACATGACCCTTTTGAAACCCCGCCGGCGGTTGCGGCCCGGCAGTGAGCGGGAGCTGAGGCTGCTGAGGCTGGCCTGGCTTTCGGGATGGAGCATCGCCGATATGGCGGCGTTGCTGGGCGACAGTGTGCGCACCGTGCGCCGGCGCCTTGCCCGGCATGATCTGAAAGGCCCCGAAGCGCCGGGCGAACAGGCGCGCCTGATCGCCGGGGCGATGAAGGATGCGATTGCCGAGGGCCTGCTCTGCGGCGACGATCCCGCAGTTAAGGATGCCGTCAGTACCCTGCAGAAAATGGCCGGCGCGACACGGACGCTGCAGACTGCGGCGCGGGAGCAGAAGGCGGACGAGGTGAAGGTTGCGGAGGACAGTGTCGACGATTGGCGTGTTGGCATCGAGGATGAGATCGAACGGCTGATCGCAGAAGAAAAGGCCATGGCTGCCGCGGCTGCGGAAGCGGCGGGCGCGCCGGCTGGTGAGGTTACTGCCGCCGGCATGCAGGGGGCGCTGTATGAAATAAAATCCAGCAGTAGGGGCGCGAGGCCGGATGCCGGCATCCTCTGCCCAGCTGCGCCGCCTGCCTATACCGGCTCGGCCGCTGGAGCGGGGGCGGATGTGACGGCTTTCGGGCGGACATACCGGACGATGCACAGCAGCCGCGGGCCGCCGGGGTGAAGGCTGGCCTTCCTGAAGGCGTAAGGCGCGCGGGGCCTGATCGAGGCCCCGCGCAGAGGGCTACGCGCCTGTCACGTCGGTAAAGCGCAGATAGGGCTTGATCGTCTCGAAGCCTTGCGGGAACAAGGCTTTGGCCTCTTCATCCCGGATCGAGGGCGGAATGATGACGCGGTTGCCGGGTAGCCAGTCCGCAGGCGTTGCAATCCGGTGCCTGTCGCTGGCCTGAAGCGCATCGATCGCCCTGAGGATTTCATCGAAATTACGCCCGACGCTCATCGGATAGGTCATGGTCAGCCGGATCTTGTGCTCCGGATCAATGATGAAGACGGACCGGACGGCCTGCGTGCTGCTCTGTGCCGGGTGGATCATGTCATAGAGTTGGGAAATCTTCAGGTCCGGGTCGGCAACGATCGGGAAGGTGAGGGTCGTGTTCTGCGTCTCGTTGACGTCTTCGACCCATTTCAGGTGTTCCTCGACCGTATCGGTCGAGAGGCCGAGCGGCTTCACGTTCCGCTTTTCGAACTCGCCGGCGAGCTGCGCCGTCCGACCCATCTCGGTGGTGCAGACGGGGGTGAAGTCGGCCGGGTGGCTGAAGAAGAAGACCCAGCTGCCTTTGCTCCAGGCGTGGAGCGAAATCCGGCCGGTGGTCGTATCGACTTCGAAGTCCGGGGCGATGTCGCCAATTCTGAGGGTCATGGGAGGTGTCCTTTGTCTGGGTTGCTGAGACGGGGGTGGGGTCAGGGGGAGTCTGCTCGATATGTTCCGTGGCAGGCGGAACATTTGAGCAGGATCGAGCCGAATGTGTCGTCAAGGTCTGCGGCCTTGCCCGGCTCAGAGGCAAGGCCGAGGCTGGCGAAATCGCTCCGCATGGCCTGGCTGATCTGGCGGAAGCCATCCGGGGCGTCCTTCAGTATCTCCGCGCTGACGGGGTCGGGCCTGGCGAACGTTTCCGAGACGGAGCGCAGGGTTTCGAAATCCTCATGGCGCTGGGCGTCGGAGAGGACATACAGGCCCTCCAGATAGCCGATCATCTGCTGGCGGATATACTGGCGGTCGGCGTCGGTGAGCGTGACGACGATGCGGTTGTCAGCCGGCGCCGGGCGCGGCGCGGGCGTAGTCGTGCTGGCGGGGCTGAAGCGCGGCGCTGCATAGACCGCGAGCCCGCCGAGGCACGCGCCCGCGATCAGGGCGAGGAGGAGGCGGATCGTGGACATGGGCTGTCTCCTTCCGGTGGGCTTCAGAAGCTCAGTACACGGGTTTCCGGCGAGGCGAACTCCCCCGCGATGCTAGCGGGCGCGGCGATGCCGACCCCATCGCGCAGCGCGTCTTCGGTGAGGTCGCGGGCGGGAAGGAAAATGGCGCAGACCTCGACCGTTGCGCCGCCGGCAATGAGGCCATCGAGAAGATTGGACGGGCTGCGGCCGGATGGGCGGAAGGGGGTGAGGGCGGTCTCCGGCGGCGTTTTCAGGGCGAGTTCGCCGGCCGGTCCGCACAGCATCAGCCTGAGGCGCATGCCGTTTGCCTGCGCGGCGCGTGTCAGCACCAGAGACATCATCTGAACCTCGGCATCGGGCGAGGTCATGATCGTCAGCAGGCGGTCGGTATGGCGGCTGGTGGTTGCGCGGGTGGCCGTCTCGCGCGTTTCGGCTGAGGGGACGGCCTGACAGCCAGCCAGAAATGACAAGGCGGCCAGGGAGAGAAGGGAACTGCCAATGCCGGTTTTCATGCCATTCATCCTGCCTTGCTGGTATCGCACATTCTTACAATATATGCGAAAATAATAATATACTAAAAGGCCGGAGCAGGGCGTGGCGCGGTGCCGCAGCGTCTGCGTGGGGGGGGCGGAGATGCAGCTTCCGAGGGGTGGGGTTATACGCCCGCGGTTGAGGCGCCGTTCGGATTCGGGTTAGCTTGGACAGAAGGTCTGGAGGTGAAGATGAAAACTGCGAAGGCCGAAACCATCGAGTCCTACAACGCGGCGCAGGCGCCGGGCGAGCGGGAGATTTGCGAAGTACTGAAGCGGGCGATCGATGCCGGGCTTCCCGGCGCTGAGAGCAGGATCTGGCATGCGCATCCGGTCTGGTTTCTGGAGGGCAATCCGATCGCCGGATACAGCAAGCTGAAGCATTGCGTCCGACTGCTGTTCTGGAGCGGCCAGTCGTTCGAGACGCCGGGGCTGGCGCCGGAGGGCACGTTCAAGGCGGCGGAGGCGCGGACGGTGCAGTGGGACTACAAGAATCTCGTGAAGAGGAATGGGCGGCTGGAACGGTTGATGTGATGTCCGGGGTCAGTCCTCTTCCGGAGGTTCGACGGCGTTCATCCAGCGGAAGAGGGGGCGCAGCGGGATGACCCAGAAGGTGCCCGCGACGATGTAGAAGATGAGTTCGGCCCAGAAGGGCATGGCGCCGAGGGCACCTGCCAGCGTCACGGCGGCCCAGACCCAGAAGGTGAGGAAGGCCAGAAGCGCCAGCATGGCGATGGGCTTTCGCGGATTGCGCATGGGCGTTTTCCTCATCAGCCGGAGCGGCTGCGACGACAGCGACCCTTGATCGGGGCGCAGCCCGAGTGATCTAGGCAGCATGAGCCGATATGCAATTTCGCCCGTTGCCGCAGGCTGGATCCGCCGCTGGCTGATCCTGCTGGGCCTCATGGTCTATGCGATCATCCTGGTCGGCGGGGCAACCCGCCTGACCGATTCCGGGCTTTCGATCACCGAGTGGGCGCCGATCCGGGGCGCGCTGCCGCCGATGAGCGAGGCCGAATGGGTCTCCGAGCTCGAGAAGTATCGCCAGACGACGCAGTACCAGCTGCAGAACCGCGGCATGTCGATGGCCGAGTTCCAGTTCATTTACTGGTGGGAATGGGGCCACCGGCAGATCGGGCGGCTGATCGGGCTGGTGGCGATTGCGGGATTTGCGGTGTTTGCGGCGCGGCGCTGGCTGGGGCAGGGCCTCTGGTGGAAGCTGGCGGTGCTGATCGGGCTGGGCGGGCTGCAGGGGGCGATCGGCTGGTGGATGGTCTCCAGCGGGATCGGCGAGACCGAGCGGGTGTCGGTCGCGCCCTACCGGCTGATGACGCATTTCACCCTCGCGCTGCTGATTCTGGCGATGATTGTCTGGCTGTGGATGAGCCTTGGCCAGCAGGCGCGCGCGGCGGCGCGGCCGGTGGAGAAGCGGGCGGCCTGGGCGCTGCTGGTCCTGATTTTCGTGCAGATGGCCGCCGGCGCGCTGGTGGCGGGCCTGGATGCCGGGCGGACCTATACTGACTGGCCGCTGATGGCGGGCGAGCTTGTGCCCTCACATTATATACACGCCGAGCTGGGCGTTCGCAGCCTGTTCGAGGGGCGCGAGGCGACCCAGTTCAATCACCGTCTGCTGGCTTATGTGCTGTGGGCTGGGGCGCTCGGCGCGGCCTGGGCCTTCCGGGGCGGGGCGCTGGCGCGGGAGTATCTGGTGCTGGCCGTTCTGGTCAGCGCGCAGGCGGTGTGGGGCATCCTGACGCTGCTGAATGCCGCGCCGATGGGCCTCGCGCTGGTGCATCAGGGGCTGGGCGTGGCGCTGACGCTGTGGGCGGTTTATGTCGCGTGGCGGGCCGGGGGTGAGCCCGGCCCTGCGGCGGAGACTACGGCCCCCCGTTCATCGTGATCGCGCTGGGATCGACGAACACGACCTGATGGGTGCCGGCGCTGGTTTCGCCGGCGACGACGATGACGCCGCCGGGGTAGCCGCCGGCCGGCAGGGCGCCGTTGGCGGTGACGGCGGTCGGGCTGTCGGGGGCGGTGACGGTGATGCCATCGAGCAGGGTGATGTCGGCTGTGGTCATGCCGAGATCGCCGGAGATCTGCAGTGGGCCGCCGGCTTCGACCGAGAGAAGGGCCGTTGTCCCCCCGCGAGCGAGCGAGGCTGCCGCGATGGAGCGGGGCGAGGCGACGAGCGTGTCATAGGCAAAGACGCAGGAGGTGACGGGGAAACCCGCATCGGTGGAGTCTTCTTCCTGCCAGGTCAGCTCGCCGCCGGTTTCACCGAGGATGCCGGTGCGCAGGAGGCGGTTGCTGGAGAAGGTCCAGTAGGCAATGCGCATCAGGCCCTGCGTGCCCGCATCGCCCGTGCAGATGCCCTCGACCATGCGTTCCTCGGGGATCGGCAGGTCAACCTGCGCCGGGGCCATCAGCCCGTCGCTGAAGACATAGGCTTTGAGCTGGCCGTCGGCGGTGACACCGGGGAAGAGGGTGAGCTGGGCGCCGTCGATCAGGGCGGCGCGGCCATCGGCAAGGGCCTTGAGCTGGAATCGGGTCGGCTCGCCGAGGCGCTCACCTTCCATGTTGAAAAACTCAAGTCCGCCAGCCTTGTAAGCAACCGCCAGAACGGCGCCGGAACCGGTCGAGAGGGCCACATCCGCCACTTCGCCCTGAAGCGGGCGGGTGGACCACACGGCAGGAAGCTCAATATTACCAGTAAACTCAAGGCCTTGAGTATCGGGCGCAGAGGGGGCTTCCGCCCGTCCGCAGGCGGTCGCCGCAAAAAGCAGACTCAACCCGGCGGCTGCGTTGACAAAGGGGAATGCGGCGCTTAAACGCCAGCCCTTAATTTGCATTCCTGGAACTCCGAAAGTAGAGGCTCTGAGCAGAGCGATGAAAACCTATAACGCACCCGTTGGGGTAGAGAATAAGTGGGTCGTGATCG
>JBKBLD010000026.1:0-38392 GCA_046296675.1 Hyphomonas sp.
CCGCTCAAATCAACGGTATTACACACACACACGCCGCCCGGAAAACACTCTCCTCATTGAACGGCCAGAGGTCTTCAATCGACCCGCCCCCGCGCGCCACGATCAGCACATCGGGCCGGTCCGGGCCGGTCATGGCATTGAAGCCGCGGATACCAGCGGTGACCTGTGCCGCTGCCTGCTCGCCCTGCACCAGCGCCGGCCAGACAATGACGCGCACCGGGAACCGGTCGCGGATACGGTGCAGGATGTCCCGGATCACCGCCCCTGTCGGCGAGGTGACGACCCCGATGGTCCGCGGCATGTAGGGGATCGGCTTCTTGTGCTTCGGATCGAACAGGCCCTCGGCGGCGAGCTTTTTCTTGCGCTCTTCCAGAAGCTGCATCAACGCGCCTGCCCCGGCCGGCCGCATCGAACTGGCAATCAGCTGGTAGGCCGAGCGGCCCTCATATGTGGACAGCCGCCCCGTGGCGATGACTTCCAGCCCCTCTTCCGGGCGGAAGGGCAGACGGTCGACCTGGCCTTTCCACATCACCGCGTTGAGCACGGCCTTGTCGTCTTTCAGGTCGGCATACATGTGGCCGGACCGGGCGATGGTGACCCGCCCAAGCTCGCCGCGCACCACGACATGGTCGTAATTGGTCTCGATCGTCCGCTTCAGGCTCGCGGCGAGTTCGGAAACGGTCAGTTCCGGCTGATTTGTGACGGGCGAGTCAGACATGCGCCCTTGTCGCAAGGCAGGCAGATTCCTGCAAGGGCCGGAGCCGCGGACTCAACTGGCCATGCGTTCAACCTGGGCCAGGCGGCTGAGGCCCAGCCAGGACTGCATCTTGCTGGAAAGGACGCGGTTGCCGGTCAGGAACAGCCGGTCGTCCCTGATGGACGCACGGACCGTATCATAGCCCATCCAGATCGCCGTCATGGTGCGAAGGTCCGAGGACACATAGAGGTCGATCTCGTGACCGGGGTTTACCGAACACAGATCGACCTCGGCGCCCGGCTCAACGATCAGCCACCAGTCGCGGGATTTGGCCGGCTGGTCCGGGTATTGAAAGTGGATGACGACGCGGGCGTCCGGCATCGGATCGGTATTGAGGTATCGGCGCATGTCCCACATCAGGAGTTGCGCATCGAGCTGCTGCAACGATATCTGGGATTCAATCCAGCGCTGGCCCCAGGCGCCCACGGCATCAATGATCGGGCTGAGTTCCCGGCCGGCTTCCGTCAGATGATATTCCTGTACACCGACGTCCCGGCGGGAGGGGCGGCGGACAACAACCCCAGCCTCTTCCAGTTCCTTCAGCCTTTGCGACAGCAGGGCCGGCGACATCCTGGCAACACCGCGCCGGATATCGTTGAAACGTGTTGTGCCTGCAGCGAGCTCTCTCAGCACCAGGATAGTCCAGCGTGTGCAGATGATTTCCGCGGCCATCGCGACCGGGCAAAATTGTCCGTAACTTCCGTGCGACATTGGAATGTCCTCCCTATGGCGCAACACTTACGCCTCGAAGGAGAAGCCCGCTAGTTCAGAAACTATACTGCAAGGCTTCAGATCCTGAACTGGAGGCGGGGTGGGGCAGGCGACACTCTGTGTACACAGGATGGCCATTCCGCCAGCCTGCATAGAGTGAAGAGAATAATCATGACACTGTATAGCGGACCTGTTTCCTCCCCGTCCCACTCCGCAGCAACAACCGGCATATGCGAGGCGCTCGAGCCGATCGATTACTGCACCGCGCCAGCCGTTGCCGGCTGTAAAACCAATGTAGTAGCCTTTCCGGACCCGGCGCCGGTTGAACCGGACCCTCCCGCCCGGTACAATCTGCTGTCTCGCCGCCGCCGCCGCTGGGCGCGCCTCGAAGCGCGCCGCTAGCCTGCTGGCCCGGATGGGAATCCCGGGTGCGGGGATTCAGTTACTGAACTTGAGACGAAACATCGGGGGCGGTTTCCTGCAACACAAGCGGACCATTCGGCCGGCTTGAACCCTGAAAGAGATCAGACATGACATCGCAAACCCGTACTGCTTCTGGCCCGGCTCCGGCCGAGGCGGTTGCAAATCCAAATCAGGCCCTTTGGGAGAAAGGAGATTTCACGAAAATCGCCGCCTCAATGCGTGCCAGCGGCGAAGCCCTTGTAAAGACGATCGGCATCAAGCCCGGCAACCGGGTGCTCGACCTCGGTTGCGGCGATGGCACGACTGCCTTGCCCGCTGCGAAGCTGGGCGCGGAAGTGCTAGGCATCGATATCGCCCGCAATCTTGTCGAGGCCGGCAACCGGCGCGCGGCTGAGGCCGGGCTCAAGAACTGCCGCTTCCAGCACGGCGACGCCAGCAACCTGGCAGGCGTCGCGGATGGCACTTTTGACCGGGTAATCTCGATCTTCGGCGCCATGTTTGCGCCTCGCCCGCAGGATGTGGCGAGGGAAATGGTGCGCGTGACCAGGCCCGGCGGGCAGATTGTCATGGGCAACTGGATCCCGGGCGATCCGACACTGGTGGCGCAGATTCTCAAGATCAGCGCCGCCTATTTGCCGCCCCCGCCGGAAGGCTTTGTCAGCCCGGTGCGCTGGGGCGTCGAAGAAGACGTCCGCGAGCGCTTCGGCGCGGCTGGCATCGCGGACAGCCAGGTGCAGTGCGAGCGGGATACCTATGTGTTTGATTTCAACGGCAGTCCGCAGGAATTCGTCGCCGCGTTCCGGGACTTCTATGGCCCGACGATGAATGCCTTCGCCGCAGCCGCCGCCAATGGCAAACAGGACGCGCTTCAGCGGGAACTGGAGGCGCTGTTCGACAGCCAGAACACGAGCCAGACGCCGGGGCGAACGACCATTCCGGCCACATTCCTGCGCGTCAGCGTGCACGTCTAGTCAACTTGGCCTCTTGATCTCCGGCACCGCTCCCCGCAAGGAGCGGTGCCATGAACATACTCTTGATCGGATCGGGCGGCCGCGAACACGCCCTGGCCTGGAAGATGGCCCAGTCGCCGCTGGTGGACGCGGTGCATTCGGCGCCCGGCAATCCCGGCATGGACGAAATCAGCCCGTGCTTCGATGTCGCCGTGGATGATATCGAGGGGCTTGTGAAGCTCGCCCTGCAGATCGAGCCGGACCTCGTCGTGATCGGTCCTGAAGCGCCCCTCGCGCTCGGCCTGTCGGATATCCTGCGCGCGCGCGGATTTGATGTGTTCGGCCCGTCGAAACAGGCCGCGCAGCTGGAGGCTTCCAAAGCCTTCTCAAAGGCGCGGATGGTGAAATACGGTGTGCCGACGGCAGCGTATGGCGAATTCACCGAAGCGGGCCTTGCCAAAGCCTTCCTGCGCACGATGAGCGCGCCCTATGTTCTGAAGGCGGACGGCCTTGCGGCCGGAAAGGGCGTCGTGATCGCCGGGACGCTGGAGGAAGCAGACGCCGAGATCGACGAGATGCTGTCGGGCAAGTTCGGCGATGCTTCAGCGACGCTCGTGATTGAAGAGTTCATGCACGGCGAAGAGGCGAGCGTCTTCGTCATCACCGACGGCGAGGGCGCAATCTATCTTCCTGCCGCCCAGGATCACAAGCGCGTCGGCGATGGTGATACCGGGCCGAATACCGGCGGCATGGGCGCCTACGCCCCCGCCCCGGTCGTCAGTGATCAGATCATGGAGCGTGTGAAGCGCGAGATTGCCGAGCCGATGCTGCGTGGCATGGCGAAGGACGGCATGCCCTATCAGGGCGTGTTGTACATCGGCGTCATGGTGACGGAGGCAGGGCCGAAGGTCGTTGAGTTCAACGCGCGGTTCGGAGACCCTGAATGCCAGGTGCTGATGAAGGGGCTGAAGGGCGACATCGCGCCGGCGATCCTCGTTTCTGCCACGGGTGGTCTGAAGGGCAGTGAAGAAGCGTTCGAGGCGCTTCTGGAGTTGGAGAACTTCCAGCCGACTGCCACGGTCGTGTTGGCGGCGAAAGGATATCCGGGCGGCTATGAAAAGGGCAGCGCGATCAATGGGGTCAAGGCCGCTGAAGAAGTTGACGGCGTGACTGTCTTTCATGCGGGTACGGATATTGCTGCCGGCGGACAGCTCGTGGCCAAAGGCGGCCGTGTTCTGAATGTGACCGCCAGCGGGTCTACATTGCGTGAGGCCGTCGAGCGTGCCTATGCCGGTGTCGATGCCATCGACTGGCCGGAGGGGTTTTGCCGCCGCGATATCGGCTGGCGGGCGCTGAAGGATTAGGCGTTCGGGTCGATCAGTATCTTGATTTCGCTGGGGTTGTTCGCGAGGGAGTCGAAAGCGGTTTCGGTATTGCCAAGCGGCTGGCGGCTGGTGATCAGGCGGGCGGCCTTGTCCGGATGCGCGTTGATCATGGCGAGGGCTGCGGCAAATTCTTCAGGCCGGTAGGCAAAGCTGAACTCGAGCGTCAGCTCGCGGACGATGCCCTCCAGAGGGGTCAGCTTTTCCTCATGCGGGCAGACGCCGGCGATAATGATATGGCTATGCGGCGGGGCGGATTTGACGATTCTGTCGATCAGACCCGGCGCGCCGGTACATTCGAAGATGTTGGGGCCGGGCGGCAATCCGCGAAATTCGCGCTCCAGCAGCGGCGACATCGGTGAAGGCGTCAGGCCGAGATCGTCCCAGTGCTCGAACGGCGAGTCATTTGCGGGGTCAATGACGATGTCCGCGCCAAGCAGCGCAGAGGCGGCGCGGCGCTCGGGCGAGAAGTCCGCGGCCAGGATCGGTCCGCGCCGCTGAAGGCTCAGGGCAAGGACGACCGCAAGGCCAACCGGGCCGCAACCGATGACGACATTCGGGCCTCGGTTTCGATTGGCGAGATTGGCAGCATGCAGGCCAACCGCCAGCGGTTCTGTCAGCGCGGCGAGATCATGCGGCATGCTTTCCGGAATGCGGAAACTACGCACGGCATCGATACAGGCTAGCTGCGCAAGGCCGCCGCCATGGCCCGGCGCCATTCCGATCGTCTGAGGTCCGCTATGGTCATGGGTAAAGGGCAGGCCGGTGACGATCTCGCCGACTTTGAGATAGGTATCCGTATCCGGAGCGATGCCGACAATCTCTGCCGAGAACTCATGGCCGGGAATGATCTCGGGCAAATTGCCCTGCGCTTCGGCGGGCAGGCCGCCGGCGAGGGCGGCAAGTTGCTTGCGCAGAGACAGGTCGCTGCCGCAGATTCCGGTGAAGATGGGCCGGACAAGCAGTTGCCCCTTTGCCGGTGAAGGATCGGGCAGGTTGCGGATGTTCAGGCTTTTTCCCTGCAGGACAGCGGCGCGCATTCTCTCTCACCCGGTTCTGATGTCAGCCATTCGGTTGCAGCATGAACTGCGCGACTTCCGGCTGCCCGGTGTGGGCGGTGGTGCCGCCATCGGCAACGATGACGGCGCCTGTGATGTAGGAGGCCGCATCCGAGGCAAGGAACGCAACGACATTGGCCATCTCTTCGGGTTGCGCGGCCCGGCCCAGCGGTATGCGCCGCTCCCACGCCTCGCGCAGGCCCGGAAGCTGCTGGATCCCGGCGGTGATCGGTGTGTCGACCAGGCCGGGGCAGAGCGCGTTGACGCGGATATTGTCGCGCGCATGGTCGACGGCGAGCGCCCGTGTGTAGTTGATGACAGCGCCCTTGGCGGCGTTATAGGCGGCGAAGCGGTAGTCCCCGCCCATGCCGGAGATCGAGGCGGTGTTCACGATGGCGCTGCCGGGCTGCATGTGCGGGATCGCGAAATGGCAGGCATAATAGACGCTGTGGAGATCGACCGCGATCACACGCTCCCAGTCCGCAGGCGGAAGTTCGACACTGGTGCCGAAGCTGCCGATGCCGGCATTGTTGAACAGGATGTCAATACGGCCGTGGCGGGTGATCGCCGCTTCGACCAGCGCCTCCATGTCTGCGGCGCTGGAGACATCGCACCTGACCGCCATCGCCGAGGCGCCAATCTCTGCGGCCAGAGATCTGCCGCCTTCATCGCCGATATCAGCAAGCACGAGCTGCGCGCCTTCACGGGCGAGGAGGCGGGCGGTAGCGGCGCCGATCCCGGAGGCGGCACCCGTGACGAGGGCGACCTTGTTTTCGAATCTTTTCGCGGACATGGCGGCTTCACTCAGCGGGCGCTGCTGGGTGGTTGCTCGGCGCTCCAGGCGGGCCGCCGGTCCCTGATGATCTCTGCGATCTTTGCCCAGGCGGGCAGTGTCTTTGCCATGAACTTGATATCGAAATTCTCCGCGTGCCGGAATTCGAGCACTTCGACACCGTCCGGGCCGGGCGTATAGCGATATGCCTTGCCTGCGCCGATGAAGAAGCCGTCACCCGCGCCAAGCGTTTCAGTTCCAAGCTGGAGGCTGCCGGCAACGATGTAGTAGAGGCAATCAGTATTGTGCGTATGCAGAGGAAGCGGAAACCCGCTCTTGAACCAGGCATGGGTCAGGCTGAAACCCGGCCTGGAGAACAGGGCTTTCACGACATTGCCTTCGGCAAACCCGGCGTCCAGCGCACCGCCAATGCCGGCCTGCATCTCCTCGGTGAGATCGGCGACCTCCATATGCCCCGCCTCATCCAGAGCCGGGGCAGTTTCAAAGCGGAAGATTTCGAAGCCGGTGGCCGTCGTCGAAGCTGCTTCTCCAGCGGTGGTCGCTGTCATGCTGAATTCTCCTCCCGGGCCAGTTGATTATCGTTTCAGGCCTTGCCTTGACGTTCCGGCAATTTCGGAGAGTTTATCAGAAGACCGAAATTAGTCAATTCTGACTAATTTTGAACTGGGGGTGACCCTTCGCCGGTGAAGGAGGCTAAGTAGCGTATCATGTCAGGCCGTTCCGCCATCCTGCCGCAGGACTCATCGGCCCGGCGCCGGACAACCCGGCGCGGCGAGGAAACGCGCCGCCAGCTGATCCGCGCGGCGGTCGACTGCCTCAGCGAGCGCGGCTATGCAGCCACCTCCATCGAGGCGGTCATGGAGCGCGCCGGCGCCAGCCGCGGCTCGGTGCTGCACCAGTTCCCGACCCGGACCGATCTTATCGCCGCAGCCGTAGAGGCCGCGATGGAGGCCATGATCGCCGACACGCGCGCGCGGATGCGAGCGCTTCCTGATCCGCAGCAACGCTACCGGTCGATGTGCGATCTTTTCTGGGAAACGCAGAACATTCCGGAAGGCGCTGCGGTGACGGAGGCGCTGCTGGCCGCGCGTTGGGACGATGCACTGGCCAGGGCGCTGCGCCCGATTGCGGCGCGGATCGAGGCAGAGATTGATGACGACACGCGCGCGATGGCGCTGGCAGCGGGCGCGGCGGATGCTGATGCCTGCATAGTGCATGCGCGCGTGCTGGTGCTGACACTGCGCGGCATTACGCTGGAGTTGATGTTCGACAAGGAACGCACGATGATCCATCGGGCGCTGGAAGAGATCCGGGCACAGCACAGCGCGCATTGCGATCAGGTGCTGGGCGCGGGGCGGGGCTAGCAGTAGGGATTACCGGGACGGCAGCCCGCAGCATAGCCTGAGCCGTAGGCGTTCAGGCGGTTGATAAAGTTGTTGAAGTCCTGCCTGTCCTGACGGGCCTGATAGGCGCTCATTTGGTTATAGGTGGTGGTGCTGCCTGGGCTATAGCTTCCATAAGTGTATGTGCCCGAGCCTGCCGCAGCGGCTTCCCCCCAGACCTTCAGCCCGCCCGCCAGCGCATCGAGGCCATTGTGCAACGCATTCTCGAAGGCGCCTCGCTGGCGGGGCGCCGCCGGAAGCGGGTTCTGGGCGATCTTGTCGTTGTAGAGGTCCATATGCGGCTTGCAGGCGGGCTGGTAGCCATGCGTGTAGCAGGCCGTGCCCAGGATGCTGAGCGCGCCTTCGGCGTCGCCCATGCCGAACCGGGAATAGTATTTGAGGTAGGCGAGGTTCAGGCATTGGGACTGGTCGCCCTCTTCGCATTCGCGGGCGATCACCTCGGCGGCCATTTCAACATCTGATTTATGCGGCGTACCCGGAAGGAACAGGACGGCGATGGCATGGCCGCGGCAGCCATGGAAATGCTCATACAGGCAGGCATCCCGTAGCTGAACCAGCGCGCGCGGCACGTCCTTGGCGAACCCATGCAGGCCTTCGAGCCGGATCACGCCTGCATTGTAGCAGCCTGTGCCCGACATATGGAGGCACGCCTCATCGAACCGCCGCAGCGCTTCGACATAGTCGCCCTCTTCCAGATGGGCGAGCGCTTCCTCATTCATCTTGATATGCAGGTCGGCCCGGAACAGTTTGCCGAAGGGTTCGCCGGTCCTTACGGCGCTGCCGTAGTTCGAGGCGGCGCGGCCATAATTCTGTTCGGTGCCGAGCCCGAATTCATAAGCCCAGCCAATTGCGAGATAGGCGTTGCCCAATCCGCGTTTTGCAGCCGCCTCGAAATAGGTCAGGCCGCGTGCCATGTCCTCCTCCACGCCGTCACCCATGAACAGGATGTGCCCAGCATTGTAGGCGGCCTCGGCATGGCCGAGCGAACTGGCTCGGTCATAATAGGTAAGGGCGGTCGCCAGGTCCGGCTCCATCTCCATGCCCTGATCATAGTGCAGGCCGAGATTGTAGAGTGCCTCAACATGGTCCTGTTCGGCCGCGCGCCTGTACCATTCGCGTGCGGTGGCCTTTGACTGCGCCGTGCCCTGACCATGCGTGTACATCGTGGCGAGGGTGAACTGGGCCTCGGCGAGGCCGGCCTCGGCCGCCGCCTTGATGTGCGGGAAGGCGGCAGCGACATCGCCCGCCTTACCGAGCGCCATGCCGCGATCAAATTGTTCCCTGGCACCGGTTTCCGCATAGGCTGTCGAGGAAAGGGCCGACAATCCGAACACGATAGTCAGTAAGATAATGCGGAGCATGGGCACCTCACCCGCAAATTTGCTTTTCACGGAGCATCCTGACACACGCTCCCTCGAAAGTCGTCCCCCTCAAAGAGGGGGGCTGAGGAGTGCCGTCTGGCGAACCCGGGACTATATGCCCTTCAGGCGTCCTTGAACCAGACCTCGATCTCGCCTTTCAGGGTGAGGAGCAAGGGCCGGCCCTTGCGGTCCACGGCCTTGCCGGCCGCCACTTTGATCCAGCCTTCCGAGATGCAGTATTCCTCGACATTGGTTTTTTCCTCGCCGCGAAAGCGGACGCCGATTCCGCGGGCGAGCACATCGTAATTATAATACGGGCTGTCCGGGTAGATGGAGAGGCGGTCAGGAGGTGTGTCGGTCATGCGCCGGGGTTTAGCCTTGTGTGGCCGCCGGGATCAAGAGGGCGGCTCACCGGCATCATTTGCCGACATAGATCAGCGTGCCTTCCGGCACATCCTCCATGAAGCGTGCGAGATCGGCCGCCGAGAACACGATACAGCCATTCGACCGGCCGAGCTTCCCGAACTGCTCTAAATGGTCGGGCTCGGCATAGTCGGCGGCATGGATGACGATCGCCCGCTCCCGGGCCGTGCGGTTGGACTCTTCCAGCCCGTCAAGGCGCACCGAGCGGCCATGCTTACCGTGATATGTCTCGGCAACGCGGAAGATGCCTTCCGGGCTCGCCTGTGAGCCGGGCACGCTGGAGAAAGCGTCGAGATAGCCGTCATGATTGGGGTCGGAGCCGAGGCCATGAGAGACCCGGAACCGCGTGACATCCCCGGTCTCGAGATTGACGATAAACAGGCGTTCTTCCCGCGAATGACGCGAATAATCGACGACAACCAGCCGGCCTGATGCTTTTGCCTCCGGAGCAACCGTTTCCAGTGCGCTCAGCCCCCGGTCAAGCAGATCAGCCCGGATCGCCTTACCGGGATCAAGGCTCTTGGCGGCCGCAGGCAGGGGAAACAGTGCAAAAACAAGGAAGAGCAGGGCTGGCAAGGGCTTCATTCAGGCCATCTCCTGAGTCTGCGGGCACGATGCGACGCCGCGGCAGGTCTTGGCGCTGCGCAGTCTGTGGTTACTATATAAAACAAAATCCGGCAAAAGTGAGAGGGAATGACATGGCAGAGGCCCAGAGCGCGCAGGACCTGTTTTCAGGGACCAAGGAAGTCGCCGAGAGCCACCGGTTCGACGAGGCGAAGCTGGCGCGCTGGCTGGAGGCGAATGTCGAGGGCTATGAGGGCCCGCTGGAAGTTCGCCAGTTCAAGGGTGGCCAGTCGAACCCGACCTATCAGCTCGTCACGCCGAACAAGAAATATGTCATGCGCCGCAAGCCGCCGGGAAAGCTCCTGCCGAGCGCTCATGCGGTTGACCGGGAGTTTCGCATCATCAGCGCGCTTTATCCGCTCGGTTTCCCGGTTGCTCGCCCCTATGGGCTGTGTACGGATGAAAGTGTCGTCGGCACGATGTTCTATGTGATGGACTGTGTCGAGGGCCGCATCCTCTGGGATGGCACATTGCCGGACTATGAGCCTGCGGAGCGCCGCGCGATCTATGAGGCGAAGGTGAAGACTTTCGCGGACCTGCACAATGTCGACTGGCGAAAGGCCGGCCTTCAGGATTATGGCAAGGAGGGCGATTATGTCGCCCGCCAGATCCATCGCTGGACGAAGCAGTACAAGGCATCGGAGACAATCCACATTCCGGAGATGGAGCAGCTGATCGAATGGCTGCCGAAGAACATCCCGCCAGGCGACACGACAACCATCGTGCATGGTGACTACCGACTCGACAACATGATCCTGCATCCGACCGAGCCAAAGGTCATCGCGGTGCTCGACTGGGAGCTCTGCACGCTGGGCGATCCGATTGCGGACTTTTCCTATCACCTGATGAACTGGGTGATGCCGCCCGGCGATTCCGCGCGCGGCTCGATCATGGCGATTCCGGACCTCAAGGCCTGGGGCATTCCGACGATGGAGGAGTATGTCGCCCTCTACTGTCAGCATACGGGCCGCAAGGGGCTGCCGGAGCTGGACTATTATTTCGCCTATAACGCTTTCCGCCTCGCTGGAATTCTGCAGGGCATCATTGGCCGCGTACGCGACGGCACGGCCAACAGCGCGAATGCAGAATCGAACGCGGCGCGTGTCGTGCCGCTCGCGCGATTCGCCTACGAATATGCGCGCAGGGCCGGGATGCCAGCCTGATCCGGACGTTTCAGGGACAATGAAAGGGAGACCACCGCATGCAGGCCAACATCCTGAAGGGGCCGCTGCGCGCGCCTGTGAATATGCTGACCGAGCAGAAATATGGCGGTCACAAATCCCTGCATGATGATGAAGAGGCCGCGCGTCTCGGCATCAAGGCCGGGCCAATCGAAGGGCCGACGCATTTCCAGCAGTTCGTGCCGCTTCTGGCGGAGGTCTGGGGCAATGCCTGGTTCGAGCGCGGCTGCTTTTCCTGCCATTTTCTCAATATGGTCTTCGAGGGCGAGAAAGTCCGTGCCGAGATCGACCGGCCGGAGCCCGGCGCGACGCGGACTATGGCACGCGCCTTCAAGGAGGATGGAACGCAGGTTCTGGAAGCGAGCGCAACCCTCGGGCCCGATCATGGCGAGACGCTGCTGGAAGCCCGGATGGCGGCGCTGCACCCGCCGGGCGATCTCGTCATCCTGGCCGACATGAAGGCCGGCATGACCGGCGCCGCCGAAGAACGTGTCCGCATGGGGCCGGACCAGAATATGGGCGACCTCTATCCCTTTTCTCTGGCCGAGAAGCTGAAGGTCATTACCGAGAATGACCCGGCCTATTCCGATGCTGCGGCTTCGGCGTGGGGCAGGCCCGTCATCCCGCTCGAAATGGTCAGTGTGCTGGGCAATTATTCCAGCCACTCGGCGCGCTTTCCGGTCAAACATCCCAGCATCGGCCTCTTCGCCGATCTTGAGATACGGATGATTGAAGGCCCGCTTCTGGTGGACGAGGAATATGTTCTCCGCCGCGAGGTCGTCGCGCTGTCGGAATCCCGCCGGGTGGAGAATTACTGGATCCGCACGCGCTTCTTCGAAAAGACGGGCCAGCGTCAGGTCGCCGAAATGCTGCTCAATCACGGCGTGATGAAAGCGAGCTATCCGCACTATCCGAAAGAGCGCCTCGCATGACGCCCGCCGCGTTCCGCAAATATTGCCTCTCGCTACCGGGCGCGGAGTGCGTGGTCCAGTGGGGCGATGACCAGATCTACAAGATCGGCGGCAAGATGTTCGCCGGAACAGATGCGGCTTGCACGAAGATCTCGTTCAAATGCAGCGACGAAGCGTTTCATGTGCTGACCGAATCCGGCGCGGCCATCCCGGCGCCCTATCTCGCCCGCGCCAAATGGGTTCAGATCGGGGCCGGCACGATGCCCGCCGAGGAACTGCGCCAGCGCCTCCGGCATGCCTATGCGATTGTGCGCTCCGGCCTGACGAAGAAGCTGCAGGCCGCGCTGCCGCCCTTCGCCGCCTGACACGGTACCGAAGCCTTTGCCACACGCACGCTGGCCTTGAACAGCAGTTTTCGGATGAGGAACTGCGCGCTATCGTCGAGGCCGCTCATGCGATGGGCCGCAAGGTGACCGCCCACGCCCACGGCAAGAGCGGTGTGGACGCAGCGCTCCGCGCCGGCGTCGATTCCATAGAGCACGGCACCTATCTCGATGCCGAGTCGATTTCGCTCTTCCGCGAGAATGGCGCAACCCTCGTGCCGACGGTGCTCGCGGGCGCAACTGTCACCGGCTGGACGAACGAGCCCTGGCTGCCTGCGCCGTCCCGCGCCAAGGCGGCTGAAGTCGGCCCGCTGATGCTGGAAATGCTGCGCCGGGCGCATGAGGGCGGGGTCAACGTCGCCTTCGGCACCGATACCGGCGTCTCCCGCCATGGTGAGAACGCGAAGGAGTTTACCCTGATGGTCGAGGCCGGCTTCACGCCGGAACAGGCGATCCGGTCTGCTACCATCGTCGCCGCAGAGCATATGCAGATGGGCGCCGATATCGGCACAGTCGAAGCAGGCAAATATGCCGACATCATCGCCGTTTCCTCCGATCCCTTGCGGGACATCCGGGCGCTGGAGGCTGTCAGCTTCGTGATGAAAGGCGGCGAGGTCTTCAGGTCCGGCAAGTAACTTGCAGGGCGGGCAGGTGCCTGTCCCCCCGCTTTGACGGCGGGGGCGCCCCGGCCTATGCAATATATATGGTAAATCCCGCTCCGGCGGGGTGTGCCTGAATGAGGACTGACATGGCTCTCCGCACCTGCCTGCTTGCTGCCACCGCGTTCCTGACCCTCGCCGCTTGCGGTCAGCCCGCCCCCACGGGCCCAGCGGTGCCGCGCACCCAGCTGGCCGGGAGTGACGAATGTGTGCCGATTGCCGAAGGGCTGTACGAATTCCGCGACGGCCGCTTCCTCGCTGTCTCCGCGCCGCAGGGCGCCTTTGGTGAGAACCCGGCCATCTGGAAGCAGGAGATCGAAACCGGCCTTGCCGGCGCAGGCCTCTCCTGGCCCCGGATCGCGATCCGCGAAAAGGTCGCGGTTGTGACGGGCGCTGCCGCCTCTGAGCAGGACCGGGACTATGGCTTCAAGGCCGCCAGGGCCGCGATTGAAGGCCATCCCCATGCCGGCATGGCGGGGCTCCTGATCCTTGACGGCACTACGGTTGAGGGCGGAGCGCCGGCCCCGGCGGAAGCCGTTGCCGTCCTTGCCGGCCAGCCGATCACGGCGCCCACCTGCGAGGCGGCCTTCCGGGACGTGCAGCAAGGCCAGACGATTCACTTCGAGACCGGCAATGCCCGCATCTCCCCGGTCAGCACCGGCCTGCTCGACACGCTTTCCGGCGCGGCGCTCTTGTGCAGTGCCTTTGCCATCGAGATCGGCAATCACACGGATTCGCGGGGCGCCGATGATTACAACCGCCGCCTCTCGCAGCAGCGCGCCGATGCCCTGCGCGCCTATATGGTCTCCAAAGGCGTTCCCGAGGAAAGTCTGAAGGCTGTCGGTTACGGCGAGAGCCAGCTGATCGATCCGGCCAATACTGCCGAGGCACACGCCGTCAATCGCCGCACCGAGTTCAAGGTCACGGCTCGCTGACGCCCCGCAGCCTTCCTAGAAGCGAAGAATGAGTCCGGTTGACGGCGGCACGTTCGCCTCCAGTGTCTGTTGCCAGGCCCTGCTGATGGCGTCCTGCCCGCGCGCTTCCTGCGGCGTCAGATATTTCCGCGACGCTGCGTAGAAGCTGGCGAGCGCCCGGCCAGTGCGGGCGTTCAGTTCATCCGCCCCCAAAGCCTTTGCCCGTTCGGCCGCATAGGTCGGTACAAAGAAGAATTCCGGCGCCGGACCGGGTGCTTCGACAGGGCTGCGGTTGCCTTCCCAGTCCGTCACGCCGATGACGAGACTGCGCGCCAGCCGGTCATGCAGCGCGTGATGGACGTCTGCCGTCAGCGCTGGGCGGCCAACAAAATCGACATAGGCGGTTAGCCCCCGCGCATTCAGCGTATCGACCTGATCATAAGTCAGCGTGCGCGCATAAAGGCCTGTGCTCTCGACATAAGCCTTGTTGCCGGCCGAGGTGAGGCCGATGGCCTCCACTGCACCGCGCTGTTTCAGGCAATGCGCCAGCGCCAGCGCGGTCTTCGAGGACGCCGAGGAGATCACCACCGTCTCCGGCACATCGGCGCCGGTTTCCATCAGGCAGTCATCGATCATCCAGCCCGTCGTGAAGAGCGGGCGGAACAGCATCTGCTGCGCCTCATGGGCCGGGTCATAGGACGGATCGGCCGAATTGAAGATGTAGGTATTGTAGATCGGTGCGAGGCCCTGGCGGTGGGCAGACCCATCCAGGAAGCTCGCGGCGGACACCTTCGCGGGCTGCAGGTTGAACGTCTCCGATATCGGGAGGTAGCCATAGACGCGCGCGCCGGGCACGATGCCCTCCGCCTTCGAGTCCATCACTGTCGCAAAGCCCCAGACCGGCACCCGGCCCCAGGCCGGATCGGCCGCCGGAAAGAAGTTCCAGTACCCCATCGCTTCACCGAAGGCGGCGTAGGTCACATTGTTGGCCGTCAGCGCGAAAGCATCCACCTTCATCCGCGCCATGCCCTCAGCCAGCGTTGCCGCCGGCGTCTCGGCCCAGCTTGTGTCGCGCAGATTGCTGCGCCGGATCAGAAAATCGGCCATGTTGTGTCCCCTAGTCAGGGCAGCGCGCCGGCCTTCCCCATGAATGCGCCGGCCGGTACCTGAATGGCTGGGCCTAAGCCCTCATCGTTAAGTATTTCCCATTGCGGCCCGGAGTCCATATCCCGCGCGCCCGCAGCCGGACGCCGCTTATGTGCCGAGGTCCACCATCAGGGCGGAAATCGCATGCACGAAATTGTTCGGCGCGATGGTCTGCTCGCCGGTCCAGCGCACTTTCGGGAAACGGCCGAGGATCTGCCGGCAGGCCGCCTCCAGCTGCATATTGGCAACACGCTGGCCGAGACAGACATGCGGGCCCTGCCCGAAGGAGAGGTGCTCCTTCGCATTCGCCCGGTCGATGTCGAACCGGTGCGGATCTGCAAATTTGGCCGGATCGCGGTTCGCGGCCGGATAGTACATCACCACTTTTTCGCCCTCGGCGATGCGCTGCTCGCCAAGCTGTGTATCCATCGCCGCCGTGCGGCGCATATAGGTCACCGGCGTCACCATCCGGATCGCTTCGTGCACGAAGTTCGGGAAACGCTCCGGCTTCTCCTTCAGCTGATCGCGCAGATCGGAAAACTCGGTGATCAGCCGCATCGTGCCCGACAGCGAATTGCGGGTCGTATCATTGCCGGCAAAGACGATCAGCAGCCAGGAGCCGTCGAGAAATTCCGGCGAGAGCGGCTTGCCGTCGATCTCGACATTCGCGATTGCCGAGAGAAGGTCCGGTTGCGGATTTTTCCGGCGCTCGGCTAGCAGATGGCGGCCGAATTCGAACATCGCCTGTATTTCGTTCATGAAGGTCATGATCTGTTCAGGCGTCACATTGCCGAGACCTTCCTGCTGGGCCTGATATTGCGACGTTTCGAGGAAGTGCATCCAGTGGACCAGTTTCGGCCGGTCGGCCGCCGGCACGCCGAGAATCTCGCACAGTGTAAACAGCGGCAATTCGGCCGAGAACATCTCGACCATGTCGACGACTGGCCCCTGCGTCTCCATCGCGTCCAGAAGGCGGCTGACTTCGGCGTCGACCTTCTTCCTGAGTTCCGCAACGAAATCGGCGCGGAAATAGGCCATGTGTTCCATACGCAGGGGCGTATGGTAGGGCCGGTCGAGATTGATCAGCGAGTTCAGGGAAGATGAATGCAGCAGTGGATGGCGCGGCACGCCCTCCATGCCATAATTCATCAGGATACCGCCTTTCTGGGATGAGAAAGTTGCGGGGTCCAACTCGACATGTTTGACCAGTTCATATGACGTCACGGCCCAGAAGCCGGCACCCATCTGTTCCGGATGCCACATGACGGGGGCCTTCTCGCGCATGGCCGCGAAAGCATCATGGGTGTAGCCGCCGCGGCTGGAGAAAACTTCCGGATCTGTCAGATCGACAGGCGGCGCCAGTTTATGCACCGGCGGATGCTTCGGCTCGGCCGGCGGACGCTCGACCTGATAGGTTTCAGTGACATTCGTGAATGTCATGGCAGTCCCTCCAGATGATTGCCGGCCCGTTACAGCCGGCGCGTCAGAACTTATACCGCACCGGGATGGATTTCGGGCCGCCGACGAAGTTTGCCTTGATGAAGCTCGGCTCGCCCGCAAGCTCGATCGACTTTACGCGCGCGAACAATTCCTCATAGATCGCCTGCATCTCAAGGCGGGCAAGGTGCATGCCGAGGCACATATGCCCGCCATATCCAAACGAGATGAGCTTGTTGGGGCTTCGGTCCACGCGGAAGCTGAACGGGTCCTCGAACACCTCTTCATCACGATTGCCTGAAGGATAACAGAGCAGCAGGCTCTCCCCTTTCAGGATCTTCCGGTCCCGGAGGGTATAATCATCCTGCGCCGTACGCATGAAATGTTTCACAGGCGTCGTCCAGCGGATCGCTTCGTCCACGGCCGTGCGGGACATACCCTTCGGATCGGCCATGATCTTTTTCAGCTCTGACGGGCTCTGCAGCATCGCGAGCACGCCGCCGCCGGTCGAGGCGCTCGTCGTGTCATGGCCGGCGGCGGCGACGATGATGTAATAGCTCATCGCTTCCAGCTGACCGATGGGCTCGCCGTCCACCAATCCATTGGCGATGACGGTGGAGACATCGTCCTTCGGGTTCGCGCGCCGGTCGGCGGTGATCGAGGTGAAGTACATGAAGAATTCGGCCAGTGTCGCCTGGATAGAGGCAAGGCCTTTTTCCACGTCGCGTTCCTCGGCGAGGGATTTGTCCCGCATCAGGTCTTCATCCTGCGCGCCGAAAATCTCCTGCGTCAGCTTCAGCATCATCGGCTCGTCCGATTCCGGAACGCCGAGGATCTGCATGATCACGCGCAAGGGATAATAGAGCGCGACATCGCGCTGGAAGTCGCACTCCCCGCCCAGGTCTTCCATCCGGTCGACATATTGTTTGGCTATGGATTTGATCGCGTCTTCGCGCTTCTTCACATTCTGCGGCATGAACCATTCCTGGGTCAGGTGGCGCAGTTTGTAATGCAACGGATCGTCCAGCTGCACGAGTGTCTTGAGAAGGTGGGGCTGTCCGAATTTGGCGTACACGCCCTTTTCGGCTTCGTGAAAGGACAACATTTCCCGCTGTCCGTTGGTGAACAGCTGGTTCTGGCGCGATACTTCCATGATGTCGGCATGCTTGGTCACAGCCCAGAACGGTCTGAAGGCTTCCGGCTCGCACCAGGCCAGCGGGTCTTCCCGGCGCAGCCGTGTAAAGGCGCCGTCCAGCGCGGGCGGATCTGCATAGGTTGCCGCGTTGACGATCAGGTTGCAGGTGTCGGCGGCTGCTGCCGACATCCGGCGCGCAGGATCCTTCTTCGTGTCCGGCGGGACCGCCAGAGCCACTTGATCCGACATAAATGTTTCCTCCGCAGGGATTGCGGCAGTTATGGCCGCTTGCCCTTCAATCTAGCGGAAGGCCCCCGCCTGCCAAGGCGTGACTTCGGGTCAGGCGCGGGCTTTGCGGGCGGCTCTATCGCATGGCCGAGTTCGCCCAGCGCCGACGCCAGAAGATCGCCGGGCACTTCCTCGACCTGGCCGGGCCGCAGGTCAGTCAGCAGGAAGGGGCCATAGCTGACGCGGATCAGCCGGTTGACGGTCAGGCCAACCGATTCCATCGCTTTGCGTACTTCGCGGTTCTTGCCTTCGGTCAGCGTCACGGTCAGCCAGGAATTGGCCCCCATTTCCCGGTCGAACACCGCCTTGATCGGCTGGTATTTGAGACCTTCAACCGTGATGCCGCTGGCGAGTTCGTCGATCTTCAGCTGGGTCACGGTGCCCTTGGCGCGGACGCGGTAGGTCCGCTCCAGCCCGGTTTTCGGCAGTTCCAGGAAGCGGGCAAGTTCGCCGTCATTGGTCAGCAGCAGCAGCCCTTCGGTCGTCAGGTCGAGCCGGCCGACAGTGACCACGCGTGGCAGGGATTTCGGCAGTTCGTCGAAGATCGTGCGCCGGCCGGCCGGGTCGTTGGTTGTCGTGATGAGGCCGGCGGGCTTGTGATAGCGCCACAAACGTGTCGCATCCGGCGCCCTGATGACCTTGCGGCCGACCTTGATCTGCTCCTTCCCCGTCACCTTGAAGGCAGGCGAGGTCAGTTTCTGGCCATTTACGGACACGTCGCCCGCCTCGATGAGCCGTTCGATCTCACGGCGTGAGGCAACCCCGGCGCGGGCGAGGTATTTCGCGATCCGTTCGCCCTCGCTCCAGTCAGCGGGTGGGGCAGCGGGTTTGCGGTTCTGGGCAGGGCGTTTCGGGCCGGAAGGTTTCCGGCGCGGGCGGCCCGTCTCGCGACGCTCCGGCATGGTCTGGCTCTTTCAGTCTCGATTTGTCCGGGTATGTCCGGTTTCAGACCAGGAACTGCAGGACCGGGGCCCCGATGGCAAGGGCAAGGGCCACTTCTGTCGCCATCCAGACCGGGACAATGCGCGTATCGCCGAGTTTCTGCCGATCGAGCAGCAGCGATGCTCCCCGCCCGAGCGCGGCCCCCATCCATGCCGCCGCCAGCGGCATGACCACCAGCGCTGATCCGGCCCTTGGCGTCGCCAGCACCAGGATCAGGGTCACGAGATGCACCATCAGGAACAGGCCGCCATAGGTGGCGCGGAACTCCGAATAGCCGCCGCCGCGCTCCGGATCGGCCTTCAGCCGGACAATGCCGGCGGCCCAGTCGGGGGCTATCAGGGCGCCCATGCCCAAGGCTGCGCCAAAGCCCAGGCCGAGGATCGCGAGAATTTCTGTAAAAGGCATAAGGCGTTCCTGTGCAGCGTGCTGAAAGCATAGGGCGCAGGGCCCCGCAGGGCGAGGGATTTCCCTTACGGGAGGCCCGGCAAGCTGCGGTCAATCCTGCCTTCCTTTCCTGAATTTCCTGTAAACCCTAACGCGGGTTGGGGAAAAATTAACCTTTTGGGCGGCTTGATCGGACCTGAGTCTGCGGTGTTTTCCGGAAATCATCCGGCCAGCCGCTGCACGGCGTAAACCGAGGACCAACCGCCCATGCGCATGAAGATGTTCGCCGCAGAATCGATGGAAGCTGCCAAGGCGATGATCTTTGCTGAAATGGGCGAGGATGCCGTGATCCTGTCCGAGCGCGAGGTTGACGGCGGCGTGGAAGTGCGCGCAGCGACCGACCGGATGGGCTCGGCAGCTGTCGGCAATGAACCGGTCTTCCTGCGTGATGCGAGGGGCCTGGGACATGGCCGCGGGGCAGACAACCCGCTGTACGCGCGGGTGCGCGATGCGCTGCTCTGGCACGGCGCACCGCAGCGTTTTGCCGAACGCGTTGCCAATGAAGGCGCCGGGCGCCGTCCGGGCGAGTTTTCGGCACCGGAAGACGCCATGGCCGAAGGGCTGTCGCGCCTTGTCACCTGCGATCCCATTCCCGCCCGGCTCGACCGCGATATCCTTCTGGTCGGCCCGCCCGGCCACGGCCGCACTTCGACAGCGGCCAAACTGACCCGCCGGGCCTCGGTGGCGCGGGCCGAAATCACACCGCTGGCCGCTGATCTCGACGGATCGGCCGGCGGCGAGCAACTCGCGGCCTATCTGGAGCGCGAGCGTGAGCAGATCCGCGTTGCCGAGACACCCGACGCTTTGTTCGCCGAGTTGCGCGCCCTCAGAGGCGAAAACCGGCGCTGCGTCATCGACCTGCCGGCGATCAACCCGTTCGAGGGGGACGATCTCGCCAGCCTGGGCGATCTGGTCGCCGCAATCCGCGCCGAGCCCGTGCTGGTGATTTCGGCGGAAGGTCATCCCGATGACCTGGCCGAGTCGGCGCGCGCCTTCTACCGCGCCGGCGTGCGCCGCGCGATCCTCACAAAGCTGGACGTCGTCCGCCGCCGGGGCGGGGCCATTGCGGCCCTGACATCCTCCGGCATTGCCTTCTCGCACCTTGCGATCACGCCCTTCATCGGTGGCGGCCTTGTTCCAGCGGCCGCATCACGCCTGGCAGCGCTTCTGATGGAAGACGCCCGCGGCGATGTGATCGCCCTGAAAGGAGCTGCCTGATCCCATGAGCTTTGCCCTTCGCAGATCGCAGGACCGCCCCCCCGTCCGCCCGCCGCCGCGGGTGACGCCGGCCTCCATCATCACCGTTGCCAGCGGCAAGGGCGGTGTCGGCAAGACTTTTGTCTCGATTTCCCTCGCCTCGTCGCTGGCCCAGTCAGGCCGGCGGGTGCTGCTGGTCGATGGCGACCTCGGCCTTGCCAATGTCGATGTCCAGCTGGGCATCGCGCCCGAGACCGATCTCGCTGCCGTTGTGGCCGGCTGGGTCGAGCTTGAGGACGCGGTCACCCCGGTCGATGGCGGCGCCGGTCATGGCGGATTTGATGTGCTGCCGGGCCGTTCGGGCTCCGGCGCGCTTGCCGAAATGCCGACCGAGGATGTTGCCCGTCTTGCTGCGGGCCTCTCGGCGCTGGCGCTGCAATATGACCATGTCGTGATCGATCTCGGCGCCGGTATCGAGGCGAACTGCATGCGCTTGGCCCGCTCTGGCGACAAGGCGCTGATCGTGATCACCGATGATCCCTCCTCGATGACGGATGCCTATGCCTTCATCAAGGTGCTGCGCGGCTATGCCCCCTCGGTTGAGCCGCTGATTTGCATCAATCAGGCTGATACGCGCGCCGCCGGACAGCGGACCTATGAAGCGATTGCGCGCGCCTGCCAGACCTTCCTCGGTTTCCGCCCCCGCCTTGCCGGAACGGTAATGCGTGATCCGAAAGTGCGTGACGCCATTCGCTGTCAGAAGACGCTGATGTCGGTAGACCCCCAGGCCCAGCCGGTCCAGGATGTCATTGCGGTCGCTCAGGTCGTGATGGGACAGCCTTCGGCTGAAATCGGGAACTGATCTGTATCGGGAAGTATGAAGAAATCTTCAGAGTTATTGCCCCCTCATTTACCAACTGACAACTATTGGTGTGGAAAAAGGTAAATGCTGGGATTCACAGTGTGGGCCAAATCAGGCTACTGAACGTTAAGATGATTCGGGAGACGAGCGATGCGCGTCCTGCTAATTGAAGATGACCGGGCCCTTGCACGCTCGATCGAGCTGATGCTGAAGGCTGCGGGCTTCAATGTCTATCTGACGGATTTGGGGGAAGACGGAGTCGATATCGGCAAAGTCTACGAATTCGACATGATCCTTCTGGACCTGTCGCTGCCGGATATCACCGGTTTCGATGTCCTGAAACAACTCCGGATGAGCCGCGTCAACACGCCGGTCATGATCCTCTCGGGCAATCCGGATATCGAGGCGAAGGTCAAGACGCTCGGCTACGGCGCTGACGACTACCTCACCAAACCCTTTAACAAGGACGAGCTGATTGCGCGGATCACCGCCATCGTCCGCCGGTCCAAGGGCCACGCCGAAAGCGTCATCCGCACCGGCGAAATCCTTGTGAACCTTGATGCCAAGACGGTCGAGGTCGAGGGCGAACGCGTCCACCTGACCGGCAAGGAATATGCGATGTTCGAGCTGTTGTCGCTGCGTAAGGGCACGACGCTGACCAAGGAAATGTTCCTCAACCACCTGTATGGCGGCCTTGATGAACCGGAACTCAAGATCATCGACGTGTTCATCTGTAAGCTGAGGAAAAAGCTGCAGCAGGCGACCGGCGGCAATCACTATATCGAAACCGTCTGGGGCCGTGGCTATGTACTGCGCGATCCGCGTCCCAACCAGAAAGCCAATGAGGTCGAAGAAGCCGCCTGAGCTTCCGCAGACCGGTAAAATTCAGCGCCCGGAGAGCCCCGCTCTCCGGGCGTTTTACGTCGGGGGTGAAACCTATCTGCGGCCGCGCGCTTCTTCGGTGCCGCGGCGCGCAAGTTCGTCGGCGCGCTCGTTCATCGGATCGCCGGCATGGCCCTTCACCCATTTCCAGGTGATGTCATGGCGCGCGCAAGCCTCTTCCAGTGCGATCCAGAGTTCCTGGTTCTTGACCGGCTTCTTGTCGGCCGTCTTCCAGCCATTGCGCTTCCAGCCATGGATCCACTTCGTCTTGCCGTCCTTCACATAAGTGGAGTCGACATGCAGGATGACCTTCGATGAGCGTTTGAGCGTGTTCAGCGCCTCGATCACGGCCATCATTTCCATCCGGTTGTTGGTGGTTGCCGGATCGCCGCCGAAGATCTCCTTCTCATGGCCGTTCCAGCGGATCACCGCGCCCCAGCCGCCAGGGCCGGGATTGCCGCTGCAGGCGCCATCGGTCCAGATTTCGATTGCTTCGCTCATGTCCAGCGGGGTGGGCGGCTTTGCCGTCTCAGTCAAGCGCACGTTCAGAAGATGCTGACATCCAGCTCGCCGGCCTGTTTTGCCGGATTGATGATGGCATGGAAAATCAGGCCGCAGATAAGGCCGGCCAGTGCGCCGACGCCGAGGCCGGCCAGTAGCGCGCCGGCGAAGGAGAGCGCGCCGCCGAGCATCCCGAACAGGCCGGTTGTGGCTCCTACCAGAATGGCGCCCCAAATGCCGCCCCAGCGCAGATAGGGCGCCAGTCTGGTGACGCCCCGGTGCGGCATGCGTCCGATCGAGAGACCGAGCGCCAGGGCCGCGGCGGGCACCGTAATGAAGAAGATGAAGAAGTTCAGCGCCGACAACTGGAAGGCCAGCATGGCACCGGACAGGACATTGTTCTCGCCTGAAAACGCCCGGACCCTGGCGACGGCGCTGAACGCCTCCATCAGACCGATCAGCACGAAACCGATGATCGTGACGCTGACGCAGGCAGCGAGCGAGGCAAGCAGCAGGGCGAGCTTGACCCGCTTTATCCGCTTCGGGCGCGCTTCGAGGGCATAGGCGGGCAGCGCGTCGGCGGCTGCCGGCTTCCGGTCTGCCTCGTCCGTCATGCTCCATAGCCCTGCGCGCTGTCCATCTTGCGATGGAAAGCGAGACGGGCGGCATATTCAAGGGGGTTTTTGGGCCGCACGAGGGCGCCGGCGGGTGTGGCCGACCAGTCGACCAGACGGGTCAGGAAGAAGCGCATCGCCGCGCCGAGGCAGAGCGCGGGCAGCGCCTCCAGCTCGGCCAGCGAGAGCGGGCGGACCGACTGGTAACCCGCGATCATCGCAGCGCCCTTGGAGAAATTATATTCGAGGCGCGAGGCATCCGTCGCATTGCCCTCTTCAAATGCCCAGGCATTGAGGCAGACCGCCAGATCATAGGCGAGCGCGTCGGTGCAGGCGAAATAGAAATCGATCGCGCCGGTGAAGGTATCTCCGAGAAAGAAGGCGTTGTCCGGGAAAAGGTCGGCATGGATCGTGCCGCGCGGCAGGGCTGCGGAGACGGCGCGGGCAGCCGTGATCTGCTCGAAACCGGCCTCCACTTCCGCTTCAAGGCCGGGCAGGAGGGCTTCGGCGTCACCGCCGCGTCCATGCCACATCCGCCGCCAGGAAGCCGGGCCGAGGGCATTGTCCCGCACACCGGAAAAATCCTCCAGCGCAACATGCATCCGGGCCAGCGCTTCGCCCAGCGCGCGGCACTGGCGCGCCGTCGGTCGCCGGGGCGAGAGGCCGTCAAGGAAAGTGACGATCAGCGCGGGGCGCCCTTCAAGCTTGCGCAGCGCTTCTCCGTCGCGGCCGATCACCGGCTGCGGGCAGGGAAATCCCTTCGCGGCGAGGTGCTGTTTGAGACCGATGAAATAGGGCAGGTCGGCGGCGTTCACCCGTTTCTCGAACAGGGTGAGGATGAAGCGGCCTTTCGCCGTTTCGAGATAGTAGTTGGAGTTCTCGACGCCCTCGGCAATGCCCTTGAACGCAAGCGCCTCGCCGAGTTCATACCCGGCGAGGAAGCCCGAAAGTGCTTCGTCTGAAACCTGCGTATAGACCGCCATAGGCGGGCGACTTACGCCGGTTTGTTCAGCATGTCACGCTGCAGCGTCTTGCCTGCGAGCAGATAGTGGAGCGCCGCCCAGGCATACAGGCAGTTGAAGATGATGATCGACCATTGCAGACCGTTTGCATCGGCCTTGCGGCACGCGGCAACGATATCGGCTGGCAGGTCTGTCAGCACCCGGCAGGATTCCAGTGTCAGGCCGAGATCCATGCCCGAAAGGGCAAAGGATTTCAGCGCCGTCGACAGGGCGCCAATCGTCGGCGGCCCGAGGCCATAGCCAAGCAGGTTGACCACGAACAGGGTAAGCGCCACGGCGGTCGCCCGCATCCGGCTGTCCACCACGCCGCCGGAAATCGCATACATCGGGCCGAGATAGAAATAGTGGATCATCGCCGCGATCATTAGCGGCGGCATCGCCAGCCACAGATTGTCCGCCGAATAACCGATTGCATAGAAGGGCACCGAAAGGCCCATGCCCAGCGCCGGCAGCCAGGACAACGAGGTCGGATACTTCCGCGCCCAGCGATCAGACAGCCATCCCGACATGAACACGCCAATTGCGGCCATCACACCGAGAATGATGCCGAACAGCAGCGCTGCCTGCTGAATGGTCAGCCCGTGCGTGCGGATCAGGAAGGAGGTCGTGAACTGGCCGACACCATAGCCGATGAAGGAGGCGATCGTGGCCCCGATCACGACATGCACATAGGTCGGCTTGCGGAACAGGATTCCCATCACCTGAAGGAAGCTGGTGCGCGGTTCGCCCGCCTTGCGTTGCAGTTCCGGCGGGTCCGAATAGCCGCGGGGCGGCTCTCGCACCGTCAGCCAGACCGTCAGGCTGAGCAGAAGGCCAGGAACGCCGACGACGACAAAGGCGATACGCCAGCCCTCGATATTCTGCCAGTCGAGGACATTGGCCGCCCAGGTCCAGCCCCAGGTCTGAAAGGCCGCCAGCACCTGCGGCCCATCCAGATTGCCGGCAACAAAGCCGCCGAAGACCGCCGCGAACATGCCGCCCAGCGGCACACCGAGGGCATAGATCGAAACCGCCGTCGCCCGGCTGGAGGGTTTGAAATAGTCCGCGATCAGCGACTGCGCCGGCGGGGTACAGCCCGCCTCGCCGACGGAGACCCCGATGCGGAACAGGAACAGGATCAGGAAGGTCGTCGCGAAGCCGCACAGGACGGTCATCAGACTCCAGAAGCCCACCGCCAGCGCGATGATCATCACGCGGTTCACCCGTTCGGACAGGCGCGCAATCGGAATGCCAAGGAAGGTGTAGAGGATGGCGAAAGCCGGCCCGCCGAGCAGGCCCATCTGCCAGTCTTCGACCCCGAAGCTGGTCTTGATTGGCTCGGTCAGGATGTTGATGATCGTGCGGTCGATGAAGTTGAAGATATAGACCAGCAGGAGCGAGCCCAGCACATAGGTGCGATACCCCTTGGTGCCGTAGCCGGTGATGTGACCGCCGTGCGCTTCGCCGGCCTCCGCGACCGGGGGAGCAGTGGCTGTCGTATCTGTCATCTGGGGGATCCTGATGTGGGGTTGTTATTGCGGGACAGGCGCGGACGACCAGCGATCCTTCACGAAGGTGCGGCCGCAGAGCAGGAAGCAGAGACCGGCCGCTGCGAACAGCGCGGTGGCAATGGCGCAGGCCTGGCGGATGCCTTCACCCTTCAGGGCGCGGCAGGCCGCGGCGAGTTCCTCGCCGGCCACGGCCGGGGACACGCTGCAGGTTGTCGTCAGGATGCCGGCATAGTCGCTGGCATTGATGGCCTGGGTGGTCAGGAAGTCCGCGATGGAGCCGATGACCGGCGGGCCGGCGCCGTAGCCGATCAGGTTCGCGATGAACAGAAGGATGGCGACTGAGGTTGCGCGTGCGCGCACGCTGACGACAGCGGTCGCGATATTGTACTGGGCGCTGAGATAGAAATATTGCAGCAGGTTCGCCAGCAGGAAGAAGCCGAACATGAACGGCACGGTGTCCATCATGAAGCCGGTGGCATAGACCGGTGCGCAGCACACCAGGGCAGCGCCCGGCACCCAGGCCCCGGCGGTCGGCGAGAACCGGGTGGCCTGTTCGGTCAGGTACCCACCGAGAAAGGCGCCCAGAGTGCCCATCAGGCCGAGGATTGCCATGAAGCGGATCGCTGTTTCGCCCGCCGTGTAGCCATGCACATACTGGATATAGAGCGGCTGGAAGCCGACCAGCGCATAGCCGGCAAACGCCGCCAGCGTGGCCCCGGCGGCCATGAACCAAAAGGTTTTCTTGCTGAAGATTTCCTTGATCGCATCCCGGAAGGGCAGCTTGTCGACCACCCTCGCGCCCGGTGGCTCGGTATAGCCGCGCGGCGGCTCCTTGATGGTCATCAGAACCAGCACGCCGATCAGCACGCCCGGTGCACCGACATAGATGAATGCCTCGCGCCAGCTGAAATTCTGAACGATCCAGCCGCCGAACACCTGCGCCAGCACGCCGCCGATGGTAATGCCCATGGCATAGATGCCGAGCGCGGTCGGGCGCGAGAGCGGCTTGTAATAGTCGGTGATGATCGAGTTTGCCGGAGGCGTGCAGCCCGCTTCACCGACACCCACGGCCAGACGTGCCAGCAACAGGGTGAAGAAGCCCGCCGTGTAACCGCACAGCACGGTCGCGATCGACCAGAGGATGACGCAGATGCCTATGATGCGCACGCGGTTCGAGCGTTCCGAAAAGCTCGCGATCGGAATGCCGAGCAGGGTGTAGAACAGCGCAAAGCCGATGCCGGAGAGAATGCCGAACTGGAAGTTCGTCAGCTGGAATTCTTCGATGATCGGGCCGCCGACCACGCTGATGAGAATACGGTCCACGAAATTCAGCGTGTACACCAGCGTCAGGGTCAGAAGGACATAGGTCCTGTAACCGAACGATCGATAGCCAGTCAGATGGCCCTGCCGCTCGGCGCCGGTATCAGCTACGCTCATGGATGCTCCTCTCCCGCGATGCCTGCGCTTCTTGATCCGGCGCATGTTAACAGGGCGACGGTAGCGGTCCCGGCGGAGCCCGCAAGCCTTATCGTGACGGAAGCTGCTGCTATGAGATAATTAGAGAGGGCGCTGATGTTGAAATCTGCGTGAACGGGCGCTATTTCCCCGGCCAGGAAGCGAACTCCAAAAGAGAGCAGAGGCAGGCCCGCCATGAACGACAACCGGAAAACGACCGCCCTCGGATCAGTTTACCGGATGAGTTCTGCCCATGCCCGCCTCGATTACGCTTTCTTCGCTCACATTTTCGCTTCCTGACGCCCGAGTTCTTTTTTCAGACCTTAGTGTCAGCTTCGGCCCGGAACGTACCGGGCTCATCGGTCGCAATGGCGCGGGCAAGTCCACGCTTCTGAAGCTGATTGCCGGTGAGCTTCAGCCCGCATCCGGCCGCATCCGCACAACCGGCACGGTCTCGATGCTGCGCCAGAGCCTGGGTGCCGGCCCCGGCGAGACGCTTGCGGATCTGTTCGGCGTGCGCGCCGCTCTCGCCCGTCTGGAACGGATTGAAGCTGGTGAGGGCAGTGAGGCAGACCTGGCGGAAGCCGATTGGACGCTGGAGGCGCGCCTTGCCGGATCGCTGGAAGAGGCCGGCCTCGGAGCGGCGGCGCCAGCGACGCCGCTGGCGAGCCTCTCGGGCGGCCAGCGGACGCGGGCGGGCCTGGCGGCATTAATCTTCGACCGGCCGGATTTCCTGCTGCTGGATGAGCCGACGAACAATCTCGACCGGGAGGGGCGCGAGGCAGTCGTCCGCCTGCTTGGCAACTGGCGCGGCGGCGCGATCATTGCCAGCCATGACCGGGCGCTTCTTGAGAGCATGGACGCAATTGTCGAGTTGTCGTCTCTCGGTGCGGCGCGGTATGGCGGCGGCTGGAACGCTTATGCCGAGCGCAAGGCGCAGGAACTCAATGCGGCGGAACAGGCGCTTGCCGAGGCAGAACGCCAGATCGGCGAGGTGGCCGGCAAGGCGCAGACGCTCGCCGAGCGCAAGGCGCGGCGCGACGGGGCCGGGCGCCGCAAGGCGGCGCGGGGCGGACACCCGAAGATTGTGCTCGGGGCGCAGAAACGCCGCGCCGAAGCCTCTTCCGGCGCATTGAGCCGGCTGGCCGAACGGCAAAAGACCGAAGCGCAGGCCGCCGCTGAGGCCGCGCGCCGGAAGATCGAAGTGCTTCAGCCTTTCGCGGTGACGCTGGCACCCACCGGGCTGGTTGCCGGGAAAACCGTTCTGACTGCGGACAATGTCACTGTTGGGTATGGGGACGGGCCGCCGGTCATCCGGGGTCTGTCGTTCGAGATCAGCGGGCCTGAGCGTATTGCGGTCTGCGGCCCGAATGGCAGCGGCAAGTCCACGTTTCTGAAACTCATCGCAGGCTGGCTCCAGCCAGACGCCGGCGCGGTGTGCGTTCATGTGCCGGCGGTGATGCTGGACCAGGATGTGAGCCTGATGGATGCGCGCGCGACCATTCTCGAAAACTTTCGACGGATCAATCCGGAGGCAGATGAAAATGCCTGCCGGGCGGCGCTCGCGCGGTTCCGCTTCCGGGTAGACGCCGCGCTTCGGCCGGTCGCGGCGCTCAGCGGCGGAGAGCGCCTGCGCGCGGGGTTCGCCGCCGTGCTGGGCGGCGCCCGCCCGCCGCAGCTTCTCATCCTCGACGAGCCGACCAATCATCTCGACATTTCCTCGCTCGAAGCCGTCGAGGCGGGTCTTCGCGCGTATGACGGGGCGCTTGTCCTCGTCAGCCATGATGAGGCCTTCCTTGAGCGCGCCGGCATTTCGCGGCGCCTGGAGATCAGATCAGACCGGAACTGCGGAAGCTGACCACGCCGGTCGTGCCGACGACAAGATGATCGTGCACGGTAATTTCGAAAGGCTCGAGCGCGTCGATGATCTCGCGCGTGATGTCGATGTCGGCGCGCGACGGCTTCGGGTCGCCGGAGGGGTGGTTGTGGACAAGGATGAGGCTCGAGGCCTGCAGCTCCAGCGCCCGCCGGGCGATCTCACGCGGATAGACCGGGGCATGATCGACCGTGCCCCGGCCCATGATCTCGTCAAGGATCAGCTGGTTCTTGCGGTCGAGAAAGATCACGCGGAACTGCTCGCGCTTTTCGTGCTGCAACTCGCGGCGGACATAGGCGACCAGCGCGGTCCAGGAGGAGATGACTTCCTTCGCCCGGATCTCCTCGCGCCCCGCGCGGGAGTGCAACTCGGCAATCGCCTTGAGATAGGCCGCAACTGTTTCGCCGACGCCGTCGATCTTCACTAGGTCTTCCGCCGGGGCGGCGAGGATCGCCGAAAGGCTGCCGAACTTTGCCTGAAGCGCCTTCGCGATCGGCTTCACATCCCGGCGGGGGATGAAGGCCATCAGCAGCACTTCGAGGATTTCGTAATCATCGAGCGCGTCAGCGCCGCGTTTCAGCAGTTTCGTGCGCAGCCGGTCGCGGTGGCCGCTCCAGTGGGGTTTGTCGGTTTCAGTCGCGCCCCCCTCCTTCATGCGGTCAGCCGAGCTTCACCTTGTGCGGCTCGTGCCAGCCTTTGGGCGAGGCGGTGAAGATTTCGGCGCCGGTATCCGTTACGCCGATGGAATGTTCGAACTGGGCGGAGAGCTGGCGGTCGCGGGTCACGGCGGTCCAGCCATCGGGCAGGATGGCCGCGTCCTTGCGGCCGAGGTTCAGCATCGGTTCGATGGTGAAGAACATGCCGGGTTTCAGCTCCGGGCCGGTGCCGGCGCGGGCGGAGTGGACGACATTCGGCTCGTCATGGAACAGGCGGCCAAGGCCGTGGCCGCAGAAATCGTCAACGACGGCATAGCGGTTCAGCCGGGCGATCTCGCTGATCGCGGCGCCGATATCGCCAAAGCGGTTGCCGGGCTTCACCGCGGCGATGCCGGCCATCAGCGCCTCATAGGTCACTTCCATCAGCCGCTCGGCCTTTCGCTTGACCTCGCCGACGCCATACATCCGGCTATGGTCGCCATGCCAGCCATCGACAATGACGGTCACGTCGATATTGGCGATGTCGCCTTCCTTCAGCGCCTTCGGGCCGGGGATGCCGTGGCAGATGACATGGTTCACCGAGATACAGGATGCGTGGCGATAGCCGCGATAGCCTATGGTGGCGGAGATGGCGCCATGGTCGTAGACGAATTCGCGCACCAGCGTGTCTAAACGCTCGGTTGTAACGCCCGGTTTCACTTCCGGGACGAGCATGTCGAGACATTCGGCAACGAGGCGGCCGGCGCGGCGCATCCCTTCGAATCCTTCGGCATCATGGATGCGGATTTCGCCGGTGCGCATAGGCAGGAGGAGGTTGGTATCGTTCATCGCCCCAATATGGCAGGTGAGGCCCTGTTTTTCCACACCTATCATCTGCTGCCTTGCCGAAGCGGGCGGGCGCTGCCAGTTAACAGCCGGAAAAGTCAAACCGGAGGCAGGACATGGGCAGGACACGGGCGATTCGAAGCGGGCTGCTAAGTGCAGGCGCCGGGCTCTGGCTGGCGGCCTGTGCGGGCATGCCCGCACCCGCCCTGACGGCAGAGCCCGCCTCGGTCGCCGTTCCCGTTGACGCCCCGGCGTTCGACGAGGCCGCCATTGCAGCCCTCGAGGCGCGGATGGCCGCCTATATCGACGAGGGCAGGGTGAAAGGCATCGCCACCCGGCTGATACAGGACGGAGAGGTGATCAGCGACATGCGCGCCGGCATTCGCCGCGAGGCAGACGGGGCGCCGGTGACCGAAGACACCATCTGGCGCATCTATTCCATGTCGAAACCGGTGACCGGGGTCGCCCTCCTGATGCTCTGGGAGGAAGGCAGGTTCGACCTCGATGACCCGGTCACAAAATACTTCCCCGAATTCGAGGGGTTGAAGGTTTTCACCGGCCTTGATGAGGCCGGTCAGCCCGTGCTGGTGCCGGTCGAGCGTCCGCCGACCGTGCAGGAGCTGATGAGCCATACGGCGGGCTTCGGATACGGCCTGGCGCCGGCGAATTACATCGACGACCAGTTTCGCGCCGCGGAAATCTTCCAGTCGCCGGATGCCGACGAAATGATCCACCGTGTGTCGGCCATTCCGCTGAAACACCCGCCGGGTCAGGTGTGGGACTACTCCATCAGTGTTGATATCCAGGGCGCGCTGATCGAGCGCCTGTCTGGCCAGACGCTCGGCGAGTTCTTCCGTACAAGCCTTTTCGAGCCGCTCGGCATGAAGGATTCCGGCTTTTTCGTTCCGGAAGCCGAGTATGACCGGTTCTCGGATGTCTGGGGGCGCAACCCGGAAACGGGCGGGCTCGGCGGGCCGCTGACGGCGCCCGGTTTCCAGTATCACGAGGGCGCGATCGCTTTCGAGGGCGGTGGCCATGGCCTTGTCGCGACGATGGACGACTATGCCCGGTTTGCGACGATGCTGGCGAATGGTGGCACGCTCGGCAATGTTCAGATCCTGAAGCCGGAAACGGTGGACATGATGCGTTCGAACTTCCTGCCGCCCGGCCAGTATGTCTGGCATGACGGCACGGCGCCGGCGCGGCTCACGCAAGTCGGTTTCGGCCTGAATGTCGCGGTCACCTTGAGGGAAGATGCGCCCTATCCGAAGGATTCCTATATGTGGGGCGGCGCGGCCGGGACCTGGTTCTGGATCGATCCCACCAACAAGCTGGCCTTCATCGGGATGATCCAGGTGTTCGGCGGCGCGCTTGACCAGCAGATGCGGATTGAATCGGCGGAACTCGTCTATCAGGCGCTGCGAGGCGAAGAATGAGCCAGCCCACCGCCGCCGTGCTGCTGATCGGGGACGAGCTTCTCTCCGGGCGGACGCGCGACATCAATCTGAAGCAGATCGCCGAATTCCTCGAACCGATCGGCATTCCCGTCCGGGAGTGCCGAACGGTGCCGGATATCGAAGAGGAAATCGTGGCCGCGGTGAATGCGCTGCGCGCGAAGTACACCTATGTCTTCACCACCGGCGGCATTGGCCCGACGCATGATGACATCACCGCTGATGCCATCGCCGCAGCGTTTGGCGCGGGGATCTCGGAACATCCCGACGTGCTGGCGGAAATGGCGGCGCGCTATGCGGCCATGAACACCGAGTTCACGCCCGCAAGACGGCGGATGGCCCGTATCCCGCATGGCGCGAAGATCGTGCAGAACCCTGTCTCGGGCGCGCCGGGCTTCCAGATGGAGAATGTGTTCACCCTGGCAGGCGTCCCGCAGATCGCCCGCGCGATGCTTGAGGATATCGGTCCGCGCCTCGAAGGCGGCGCGCGGGTTCAGAAGGTGCAGCTGCGGGGCCCCGGCCTGCGTGAGGGCGATCTTGCCGAGCCTCTGGGCGCGATTGCGAAGGCACATCCCGGCGTCTCCATCGGCTCCTATCCCTGGTATCAGGGCATGGGCGATACCGGTGTGGCGCTGGTGGCGAGATCGACCGACCTCGCCGCGCTCGAGATTGTGCGGGCCGAACTTGAAGCCCTGATGCGCAGCCTCGGCGTCGAGCCGCTTCTGGATGCAACCTGAGCGCGGAAAATGTGTGGGATAAGTCCCCGAAAAAACTCCAACCATTCCTCCAACGAGCCGGTATAATCCTCCAATAAACTCCAACGGGGAGGGAGGAACCAATGACCCTGATATCCCGCACGCCTGTCCTGTGGACGCTCTTTGTCCTGACGATCCTCTGCATTCCGGCCTTCCAGTATTTTGCGCCGATGGCGGGCGGGCAGCTGCTCGACATGCTCTCTGAGCCGGAAGAGGTGCGCGCGGTTCTGGCTGCCATGACGCCGGAGCAGCGAAGCGTGCATTTCCGGGTGACCGTTCTGCTCGACACACTCTTTCCCATCAGCTTCGGCCTGCTGTTTGCCGGCATGGGCTGGCGCTTCTTCGGCAAATGGGGCCCGGTTGCCGCGCTTCCCGGTTTTGCCGTCCTGGTCGTCGATCTCACCGAGAACACGATCCAGGCGCTGGCGCTGTCGGGCACGGCAGACGCACTCGATGCGAAGGCCTGGGTGACGCCGCTGAAATACGGCCTGTTCTGGTTTGCCGCGCTCATTGCCCTCATTGCGGCCGGGATCGCACTCTACCGGCTGATCTCGAAGAAGCGCGCCAGCGCCCCCTCCGCCGGGTAAGGCTTGGCGGGCCGGGCCGGGGCGCATAGACCGGTGGGCGAAAACCCATCCGGAGGAACGCCCATGTCCGAGCCCATCATCCTCACCGAACGCCACGGCGCGGTCTGCCTGGTCACGCTGAACCGGCCGGATGCGCTGAATGCGCTGTCGCGCGCGCTGCGGGCCGAGATCGTACGCGTCTTCACCGAGCTGAAGGACGACCCCGATATCCGCGCGGTGGTGCTGACCGGGGCGGGCCGTGCCTTCACCGCCGGGGTGGACCTCAAGGAAGCCGGCCAGACCGGCTTTGCCCTCGGCGCCGATGAGGACTCGAAGAATATCGATCTCGCCCGGGCGATGATGGCCTATCCCTGGCCGATCGTGGGCGCGATCAACGGCTTTGCGATTACCGGCGGGTTCGAACTGGCGCTTCTGTGCGATGTGCTGCTCGCGTCCGAACATGCTAAATTCGCCGACACCCATGCCCGCGTCGGGATCATGCCGGGCTGGGGCCTGTCACAGCGCCTGCCACGCCTGATCGGCATCAGCCGCGCCAAGGAGCTGTCCTTTTCGGGCAATTTCCTCGACGCGCACACGGCCGAGCGCTGGGGCCTCGTCAACCGTGTCTATGAGGCGCACGATCTCGTTCCAGCGGCGCTGAAGCTGGCCTCCGACATGACCGGCACCGACCCGGTGCTTCTGCGCGGCTACAAGAAGATGATCGATGACGGCTTCGGCATGACGTTCAACGAGGCGCTGAAGGAAGAGGTGCGCCGCTCCGCCGCCCATGCCGCCAGCGTGACGGCCGATGCGGTGGAAGCCGCGCGCAAACAGGTCACCGAACGCGGACGCGGGCAGCAGGGTTAGCATCGCGCCGCCGGAACGCACTCTTCGAAGAAGAGCGCAGAGGCAATATGGTCAACGCGACATGTTCCCGGCCGGCTTTTGCATTGGCCCTTCAAAGTCACTACCAGAAGCGCGCGGATGCTTGGAACCCGTTTGCGGGCATCCGCGCGTCCCTGCTGACATCGCTGAAGCTTTTCGGCCGGGTTAAGAGCCTGATGCGTCATTCAGACCCGATTTTAACCCGATCTTTTTCTTCGACTGATACGGGAGGAGCATGGCGCTCCGGCCGATCCGTCTTTCGAGTAAACCTTGCTGAAACATTGGACCAGATTTTTCGCTTCGCTTGCTGCCGGGCTTGGTACTTACCATCCGGCCGGTGCTGAAGGCTCCAGCCTGCATATCACCGTCAATGTTCCGCCGATTGCCGAAGCGCTCAGCGCGGCGGACACGGGCGCCGCAGGTGCGTGGACTATCGCTTCCGGCGATGGCGGATTGCTGATCTCAACCGAGCGGACGCCGGTTGATGCAATTGCCGGGGTGTCAGTCTTCAGAAGCGACAGGAACCGTTTTCAGCTGCATTCCATCGATCAGCCTGGGGCGCCGGCCCTCATGCCCGACACAGTGGAGCCTGGCCGGTCACTGGTCCGCTTCCGCTTTGATCTCAACACCGGACCCGGTCAGAACGTCAACCGTGAGGTGCGGATTTTGCTTTCGGCGACCTAACTTTAGTTAGACGTTAGGTTGCTAAATGCCACTTGAATGCCAGAAGATTTAAGGTCAATTCTTTGCCTCTTCCAGCGGCGGGTTGCTCGCTGCTCAGTTGATTGAGGTGAGGGTGTTGAATGAAAATCCTGTCCACGGCCGGTCTTGCTGGCGCAGCCCTTCTGATATGGGCTCAGGGCGCATCAGCGCAGCTTATTGCAGACAAGTTGTGGGTCGATCTAGACAGCAGCTCTGCCAACACCCGCCAGGATGTGATCCTCAGCAATGAAAGCGAACGGCGCTACTATATTTCTGTCGAAGCATCGGAGATCTTAAGCCCCGGGACCCCCCAGGAGGTGCGTGTACAGATCGAAAACCCGGAAGAGCTTGGCTTGCTGGTCTCGCCGAACCGGATGGTTCTCGAGCCTGGCGCCTCACGAGCCCTGCGGATTGTATCCATCAATGAGGTGCTGGAGAACGAACGCATATACAGGGTGCGGGTTACGCCGCAAGTTGGCGCAATTGAGGCTAATCCGGCAGAAGGCGAAGAACGGGGCATCAATATTGTCATGCTGACCGCTTATGATCTGCTGATCACGGTTCGGCCTGCCAATGGCCAACCGGTGATCCAGGTCGAACGCACGCAGGACGAGTTGCGCCTCACGAATATCGGAAATACCAACACGCTGCTGATGGACGGTCAGGCCTGCTCCGGGGCCGGCGCAACCATGTCCTGCATTCCATTGGAAGACAGCCGACTTTATGCGGGCGCGACAGCGTCATTCGCGCTGCCCTCCCCTGAGGCAAGGGTCCAGTTCAAAGCCCGGGACCGCAATGGCGGTCGCGACAGAGAGCTGACTTTTTAGACCGGCAGATCGCCGCACATCCGGAAATGCGTCGCTCAATGAGTGCTTTCTGAACTGAAGTATGACGCCGCTTCAGGTCGCACTGTTGCATGTTTACGAATTTCGCCATTTAATTTAATTTTACTAACTTTAGTAAGGTTTCCGGCCGGGAGTTAACCGTTACTTAATTTGCCGTGGGGATGGCAACATAAGGTTGGCCGCCTCCGCTTATCGAGGAGAATTCTTATGTTCAAACGAGTAATGGGGACCGTTGTCTTTGCGGCGTTTGCAGTAGGCGCGGCGCAGGCGCAGGACAGCATGTTCGGGACGACTTCGGAAGACACGGTCACGATCAATGCGACCGTTGATCCGATCGTCCGGATTTCCGGCCTTCCCGACAGCATGACCTTCAATCTGGGAGCAGCCTTCTTCAACCAGTCCGGCCCCAACACGACGCAGCGGCCGATGTTCTGCGTCTATTCCAACGTCACGAGCGCTGGCACGTTCCGGCTGTCCGCTCAGGGAATTGACGCAGTTGGCGGCAACTCCAATGCTTGGGCGCTTACCAATGTCGATGACGGCACTGAGCTGGCGTTCAATGTGAACGCTGCCGACGGCGCCATTTCTCGTCAGATCGGACCCGGCGATAACTTCGCATTCTCGACGGCGGCCCGCCACAATGCGCGCCCGAACACCGGAGATTGCTCCGATACGGGCAACAACATGCAGCTCATCGTTGCATTCAGCAAATCCGATGTGCTCGCGGCGAATGCAGGCAGCTACACCGGTACGATCACGATGATCGCAAGCGCAATCTGAACTGGCAAACTGGGGCGCCCCCGAAAGGGGGCGCCCCACCATTCCAATTCGGATCAGACCATCTTGAGTGTAAAGTGCTCCCTCCTTCTGGCCTTGCTGATCTCGGCCCTGTTGACAGGTCCGGCCGGACCGGCTGATGCGGATACATCTCAGCCAGCAGGTCTCAGGGTGATGAGCGGTTCGCACCATGAGCTCAGCTGGATGGGCAAGGGGGATATCCGCCGAGTAACGCCGATTTGCGTCAGGACCCCGACAGGAAGGTTCAGCCTCCGGGTCTCGAGCATGAGCGGCGGCGGACTGCGGGGCGCAGCTGAGCTGCCCTATTCGATCAGTCTCAACAGCCAGAGTTCCTCGGATGCTGGACGCCTGACATCGGCTCAACCCACCCTTCAACTCATGGGGCAAGTTGCTGAAAACGCTGACTGTTCCCATGGCCCTAACGCTGAACTGGTTATCCGCCTGACGCGCGGCGACCTGCTTTCGGGGGCTGCGGGAGATTACTCCGACCAGCTTCGTATCTCTGTCGAAACACGCTGACGTGACAGGTGCACTCATGTTGGTCGGGCACGACAAACGCGCCGGAAATGTCACTGTCTCTCCCATTCAGTCACTCCAGGCTGGCGGCATTGTCAGATGGGCGGCGGCGTTTGTCCTGCTTCCGGCCGTCCTCTTTCAGGCGGCACAGGCACAGGGAGCTGGCAGCGGGGACGGGGCAGAAGGAGCGGAGAAAAAAAATCCAGACACGGACTATGTGGGTGAAGACAGTGCTGCGCCGATAATCGTCAGCTACAATTCCATTCCGGCAACAGCGATTGGGATTCCGGAAGGCTTCGAGGACCTGGATGGACCGGTTGAAACCCTGTTTGATCTTCGGTTTCAGGATCGCAGGATCGGTGTTGTGCCCGGCAGGTTGGAGAACGGTCGCTTCACTTTTCTTGATCCGGAGGGCGTCATCCAGAGCCTTCCCGGCGTGCATCCTGACCTGTTGAGAAACCTCATAGGAAGACCGCTGGCGGCAAATGAGAACCGGGTCTGCCTTCCTGGCCAAGAACTCGATTGCGGTGTGCTGCCTTCAGGGTCGACTGGACTGATCGTTTCAGCCGAGGCCTTCCGGGTGGACCTGTTCCTGAGCCGCGAGTATCTCGCGCAGGCAACACCCAGGCAATATCTGATGATCGGCGAACCTGTATCCGGCCCGTCTGTGATCCAGAATATCGCCGCCAGCGTTTCGGCCAGCCGCATTGAAAACAATCTGACGCCCGGCGGAGAAAATTTGCGCTTCGGCCTCGTGGCGGAGACGATTGCCAGCGCCGGCAGGACGTCGGCTGTTTCGAGACTTATTGCGGATGATTCCCGGGGCGTGGAGGCACGGGAAGCCTACGTCCAGCATTATTTTGACAGTACACGAATTGCGGCAGGCCTTATCCAGGCGAACGGAACGGCCAGCCTGACGGGATTCGGCTTGTACGGGGCAGAGGTATCATCATTCACCGGGCGGGCGATAAACCTGTCAGAAGATTCCAGCATGCCGATCGATATCGTTCTGCCCCGAGCGGCCCGGGTTGAGATATTCCGCGACGGCATTCTGCTTTCCGCTTTGCAGTATGACGCTGGCCTTCAGTCCCTGGATACCAGCCGCCTTCCGCCGGGCAGCTATCCGATCAGGATCATTGCAACTGACGCAAGCGGTGTCGTTCTGG
>JBKBLD010000027.1:0-12949 GCA_046296675.1 Hyphomonas sp.
TGATTTCATGAGTGAAACCTTCGACGGCCTGCTCGAGAAACTTCGCGCCGCTGGTGAGCCCACGCGGCTGCGCCTGCTGTCGTTGCTGAGATATCAGGATCTCTCTGTCGGCGAACTTGTGCAGGTGCTCGGCCAGAGCCAGCCGCGGCTATCCCACCATCTGAAGGTTCTGTCGGAGTCCGGCCTTGCGGAGCGGCTGCCCGAAGGGGCCTTCGTCTTTTACCGGGCGGCCCGCAGCGGGCCGGGGCGGGAGTTGCTGGATGCCTTCTTCGAGGCTCTTGGGCTGGAAACAGGTGAATTCGAAGCAGACCTCGAGCGCCTTCATACGGTCATGGCTGGCCGGGCCGCCTCGGCGGAGGCTTATTTTTCGAGCATCGCCGAGACCTGGGATACCGTGCGCGGCCTGCATTATCCGAACGAAGCCATCGAGGCGGCGCTGCTGGACCTTGCGGGCCCCGGCCCGTTCCGCCGGTTGATCGATTTCGGTACCGGCACCGGCCGAATGCTGGCCCTGTTTGCGCCGCGCGTGACCGAGGCCGAGGGCATCGACTTCAGCCACCGGATGCTGACGGTTGCGCGCGCCAATCTGGAAAGCGCCGGCATCCGCAACGCCCGCGTGCGGTTCGGCAATGTGACGGCCGTGCCATTTGCCGATGCCAGCGCAGACCTGGTCATCATTCATCAGGTGCTGCACTTCCTCGACACACCCGCCGATGCGATTCTCGAGGCGGCGCGTGTCCTGGCGCCTGGCGGCACGCTGCTGATCATCGACTTTGCGCCGCATGACCTTGAATTCCTGCGGGCCGATCACGGACATCATCGCCTCGGCGTGCGCCATGACGCCCTCGAAAGCTGGGCGTCAGAGGCCGGGTTGAGACTTGATTCGCCGCAGAGTTTCGCCCCGCCGGCTGATGGCGCGCCGGGCCTTACAGTCAACATCTGGCGGGCAGCGAAGCCTGCGAACGTTCAGGAGAAAGCAGCATGATACGCTCGCTTGTGCAGGCACATAAATCCCAGCGCCCGGTGCGCATCTCCTTTGAGTTCTTTCCGCCGAAAACCGAGGTGATGAACATCCGCTTGTGGGAGACGATCCAGCGGCTGGAGCCGATGGCGCCGGAGTTTGTCTCGGTGACCTATGGCGCTGGCGGCTCAACGCGGGAGCGCACACACGACACCGTTCGCCGGATCGTGGCGGAGACGTCGCTTCGCCCGGCGGGTCATCTGACCTGCGTTTCGGCAACGAAGGAAGAAGTCCTCGCGGTCGCCGAGAATTACTGGCAGGCGGGCGTGAAACATATCGTTGCGCTGCGTGGTGATCCGCCGGCAGGCATGGGAGCGAAGTTCGAACCGCATCCGGGCGGCTTCGTAGACTCCGTTGATCTGATCCGCGGGCTGAGGGAGCATCGGCCGGAACTTGGCAAGTGTTTCGAGATTTCCGTCTCGTGTTATCCCGAGCTTCACCCGGAATCGAAAGGCTGGGATGCCGAGATCGCGTTCCTGAAATCCAAGCAGGACGCCGGAGCGGACCGGGCAATCACGCAATTCTTCTTCGAGCCCGAAGTGTATCTGGAGTTCCTTGAAAAGGCCCGTGCCGGCGGGGTTACCCTGCCGATCGTGCCGGGGATCATGTTGCAGCCGAACTTCAACGGGCTGAAACGGATTGCGGGGCTCTGCGGCGCGTCCATCCCGGACTGGCTGCACACGCTGTATGACGGGCTCGATGAGGACGAAGAGACACGCGACCTTGTGACTGCCAATGTCGCCGCCGAACTCTGTCACAAACTGTATGAACAGGGGGTCGAGGACTTCCACTTCTATACGCTGAACCGCGCGGGCCTTGCCTTGTCGACCTGCCGCCTGCTCGGCCTGAAGCCAAAAGCAGCAGAGGCAGCCTGAACCATGAAAACCAAGGACCGTTTCAAGGCTCTCGAAGCGCTGGCGCAAGATCGCATCCTCGTGCTCGACGGCGCGATGGGCACGCAGATCCAGGCCTACAAGCTGACGGAGGAGGATTTCCGGGGCAGCCGGTTCGTAGACTGGAGAATTCCCCTGAAGGGTAACAACGACCTCCTGAACCTGACGCGCCCGGATGTAATTGGCGAAATCCACCGCGCCTATATTGATGCGGGGGCAGACTTTGTAGAAACAAATACCTTTTCCGCGACCACCATCGCGATGGCTGACTACAAGATGGAGGCGCTGGCCGCCGAGATCGCGTTGGAAGGCGCCCGGATCGCGCGCAAAGTCGCAGACGCGGCGGAGGCTGAGCTCGGCCGCCCGGTCGGTGTAATGGGCGCCATCGGGCCGACGAACAAGACGTTGTCACTGAGTCCGAATGTCAACGATCCCGGCTACCGGGACGTGACCTTCGACGAAGTGCGCGCGGCGTATTATGAGCAGGCCGAAGCGATGGCGCCATTCATTGATGTGTTCCTGATCGAGACTGTGTTCGACACGCTCAACGCCAAAGCCGCAATCAAGGCCCTCATGGACCTTCGCCGGGAGAAGGGCATTGATCTGCCGGTTATCATTTCCGGCACCATTACGGATGCTTCCGGACGTACCCTCAGTGGCCAGACGGCTGAAGCTTTCTGGAATTCGGTGCGCCATGCCCGGCCGTGGGCCATTGGCCTCAATTGCGCGCTCGGCGCGGACCTGATGCGCCAGCATGTCGCCGCGATTTCTCGTGTCGCCGATACCCGTGTCATCGCGTATCCGAATGCCGGCCTGCCGAATGCCTTTGGCGAGTATGACGAGACACCGGACCAGACGGCGGCACATCTGCGAGAATGGGCACAGAGCGGGCTCGTCAATGTCCTTGGCGGTTGCTGTGGAACCTCGCCGGCGCATATCGCCGCGATTGCGGAGGCGGTGAAGAGTGCGCCGCCGCGCAGGTTGCCAGAACTGCCCCGCGCGATGCGCCTGTCCGGTCTTGAACCTTTCACGGTGGCGTCGTGACACGGGATGATGTTCGGCCGGGAGATCTTTTCATCTTCTATGGCCTTCTGAAACATGGCGCTGCGGGCGGGCCGCAGCATATTCCGCTGGCCGAGGTTGGAGAATGGCTCGCGCCCTGTATGTTCCGTGGCCGGATGTATGATGCCGGCGGCTTTCCCGCCGCTGTGGCGGGCGACAGCCTCTGTCATGGCGTAGCCTATCGGATACATGATGTTCGCATTGTTGCGGCGCTGGATGAGTATGAGGATGTGACGGGTGATATCGCCACATCGCTTTATCTTCGCCAACGGGTGCCGATGCTGGATGCCACCGGCAGCCCGACCGGCGCACAGGCGTGGATATATATTTTCAATCAGCCGACAGATGGCCTGCTTCTGATCGAGGATGGCAACTGGGCACTTGAACGCGGAAGAAAAAGGCAATGACCGAGGCGAGAGCCACTTTCATCAATATCGGCGAGCGAACCAACATCACCGGCTCGGCTGTGTTCCGCAAGATGATCACCGAAGGGCGCTATTCGGACGCCGTCGATGTCGCGCGCCAGCAGGTCGAGAACGGTGCGCAGGTCATCGATGTGAACATGGATGAGGGCATGCTCGACGGCGTGCAGGCGATGACCACGTTCCTCAATCTGATCGCTGCCGAGCCGGATATTGCCCGTGTTCCGATCATGATCGACTCCTCCAAATGGGAGGTCATTGAAGCCGGCCTGAAATGCGTTCAGGGCAAGCCGATCGTCAATTCGATCTCCATGAAGGAGGGCGAAGACAAGTTCCGAGAGCAGGCCGAGGCGTGCCTTTCCTATGGAGCGGCTGTGGTCGTGATGGCCTTCGATGAGCAGGGACAGGCCGATACCGCGCCCCGCAAGATCGAAATCTGTCAGCGCGCCTTCCGTATCCTGACGGAAGAAGTCGGCTTCCCGCCGGAAGACATCATCTTTGATCCAAATATCTTTGCCGTTGCCACGGGCATCGAGGAGCACAACACCTACGCGCTCGATTTCATCGAAGCCACAAAGGCGATCCGCGAGACCTGTCCGGGTTGTCACATCTCCGGCGGGCTTTCGAATGTGTCCTTCAGCTTCCGGGGCAATGAGCCGGTGCGCCGGGCGATGCATTCGGTGTTCCTCTACTATGCGATCCCTGCAGGCATGGACATGGGCATCGTCAATGCCGGCCAACTCGACATTTATGACGACATCGAGCCGGAACTGCGTGAGGCAGTCGAGGATGTCATTCTAAATCGCCGCCCCGATGCGACCGATCGGCTGGTCGAGCTTGCCGAGCGGTTCAAGGGCCAGAAGGGCAAGGTGCGCGAGAAGGACCTGTCCTGGCGTGAAATGCCCGTCGAGAAGCGGCTTGCGCACGCGCTTGTACATGGCATCACCGAGTTTATTGATGCGGATACGGAAGAGGCGCGGCTCAGCGTCGAGCGCCCGCTGCATGTCATCGAAGGCCCGCTGATGGCCGGCATGAATGTGGTGGGTGACCTCTTCGGATCGGGCAAGATGTTCCTGCCGCAGGTGGTGAAATCGGCGCGCGTGATGAAGCAGGCGGTCGCCTGGCTCGAGCCTTTCATGGAAGCGGAGAAGCGCGAACTCGGCCTCGAACGAAAGTCGAATGGCAAGGTTGTCCTCGCCACGGTGAAAGGCGATGTGCATGACATCGGCAAGAATATCGTCGGAGTGGTGCTGGCCTGTAACGGTTATGAGATTATAGACCTGGGCGTCATGGTGCCGGCCGAGAAGATCCTCGACACCGCCATTCGCGAGAAGGCGGACATCATCGGCCTGTCGGGACTGATCACGCCGAGCCTTGACGAGATGGTCTATGTCGCTGCCGAAATGCAGCGCCGCGGCATGGTGCAGCCGCTGATGATCGGCGGGGCAACGACAAGCGCGGCGCATACCGCCGTGAAGATCGAGCCGGCGATCCGCTCTGCGCCTGTGGTACATGTCGTGGACGCCAGCCGCGCGGTCGGTGTGGTCAGCTCGCTCCTCAATGACGAGGATCGCCCGATTTTCCTCAATGAGGTGCGTGCCCGCTATGAACGGATGCGCGAGGCGCGCAAGGATGGGCCGCCCAAGCCTCGCCTGCCGATTGCCGAGGCACGCGCCGCAAAGCTGCAGTTCGACTGGGCGGGCTATACTCCGCCAAAGCCGACTTATGAGGGTGTACGGACATTCGAGGATATCGATCTCGGCACGCTCGCGCGCTATATCGACTGGACACCTTACTTTTCGGCCTGGGATCTGGCCGGGCGCTATCCGGCCATCCTCGAGGACAAGATCGTGGGCGAGGCAGCCTCCAGCCTCTGGCGCGACACACAGGCGATGATGCAGCAGCTGGTCGGCGAAGGCTGGCTGAAGCCGAAAGCGGTCGTCGGTTTCTGGAAGGCGAACGCGGACGGCGATGATGTGAAGCTTGCCAATGGCGAAAGCTTCCTGACGCTGCGCCAGCAGATGCTGAAGGATAACAGCCAGCCGAACTTTGCGCTCGCCGATTTCGTGGCGCCGGCGGGCGATGACTGGATCGGCGGCTTCTGCGTCACGTCCGGTCCGGAAGCCGAAGAAATCTCTCAGCGCTTTGCCGCAAAGGGCGATGACTACTCAGCGATCATGGTGAAGGCCCTCGCAGACAGGTTCGCCGAGGCGATGGCCGAATATATGCATGAGAAAGTGCGCAGGGAGCTCTGGGCCTATGCGCCCGGCGAGGCGCTCTCGGCCGATGAGCTGATCGCGGAGAAGTATCAGGGCATCCGCCCCGCCGCAGGCTATCCCTGCCAGCCGGATCATACCGAAAAGGCTACGCTTTTCCGCCTGCTGGAGGCGGAAAAGCGGATCGGGGTGGCGCTGACCTCAAGCTATGCGATGTTCCCGGCCGCAAGCGTGTCGGGGCTTTACCTCTCGCATCCGAAGAGCGTCTACTTTGCCGTGGGCCGTATCGGGCGCGATCAGGTGGCGGACTATGCGGCCCGCAAGGGCTGGGATGTCCGCACCGCCGAGCGCTGGCTCGCCCCGATCCTTTCTTATGACCCGTTCGCGATTGCCGAAGCGGTGGCCTAGTCGCGCAGATAGCCAAGCGGATCGACCAACTCGAAGCCCGGCGTCTGTTCCACGAAATGGCGCAGCCAGTAATTATGGCCAGCTCCATAAATCACCAGGATCCGGTCACCCGGCTGCGCATTGGCGGCAATGTTCGCGAAGATCAGCGCATTGCGGGCATACCACCCATAGTTCAGCGCTGCGCCGGCCTGATCTTCAGCGTCGGCCAGCGGCAGCAGGGCATAATAATAGTCTGCATGCATACGTTCGATCAGTGAAGGTTCGTTCTGCCGGGCCAGCAGTTCAGTGATCGGCGTAGTTTCCTGCTCACGCATCAGCATGTCGGAATCGGCCTTCACCCTGGCGATCATCGTGTCAATGATCTCAGGATTACCAGTTCGCTCGACATAGGTGCGGACCCGGTTGAACGGGAAAAAGGCGACTTCGCCCTCCTGTTCATCCACGGCATAGACGCGGGATACGCCCAGCTGGTGTGCCGCCCGGTATCCGATCTGAACGATTTCATTGCGGTCCGTGACAAGATGTTCCGGCGTAAACGCGGCAAATCGCTGGTCGAGGAAGTCGTCGCCGCGCCGGACGCTTTCAATGGCAATTGCGTTGGGCTGGAACGCAGCAAGCCGGTCGGCGAGGTCCTGCAACTCGGCCTGGCGGGTGTCGGTGAGCACATCATCGGCCTCGGCGTTGACGAGGTCCAGGCCCGGATTGTCGAAATGGTAGGTTCCCAGCACGAGCACCCTGACCGGTTCGGTTTCCGGTTGAGCCGGCTCGGCAGCGGCGGCGCCGAGGGTGGAAAGAGCGAGCGCGATGCCGGCGGCGAAGATTTGTCGTTTCATCTGAATGTCCTCCATCCCCGCAGGATGCACTGATCCCCGCCATTGGATGCAAGCGGCGAAAATAAATCTGGTGTCCTGCAAGAGCGGATTACACACCCTGCGGCTGGCGGCCCTGTGCCGAGTCGCTATAAGCGGTCACTGACAGCCTTGTCATGCACGGAGCCCCGAATGTCCAAAACCCGCCTGAAAGGTGACAATGCCAAGATCGTGGCGACCCTCGGGCCGGGCAGCCGCTCGCCGAGGGAAGTGCGCGCTCTGGCTGAGGCCGGCGTTGATGTATTCCGCCTTAACTTCAGCCATGGCGAACACAGCGCTCATCAGGAAGCGCTGAATGCAGTGCGCTCGGCCGAGGCGGCGATTGGCTGGCCGCTAGCGACCCTGGCTGACCTGCAGGGGCCAAAAGTGCGCGTAGGCCGGTTCGAGGGCGGAGCGCTGAAGCTCGGCTTCCGGAAAGAATACACGATTGTGACAGGCGAGACAGCACCGGACGAACATTCCATCCCAGTCCCCCATGCCGAAATCGTTGCCATCCTGGAAGAAGGCGACACGATCCTCGCCGATGATGGCAAGCTGATCTTCACTGTTATTGAGGGCGGAAAAGCCCCCCGTGTCCGCGCTGAAGTGCCCGGCAAGCTCGGCGACCGGAAGGGCTTCACGGTCCGCGGCAAGGCGCTGCCCGTCCGGGCGTTGACAGAAAAGGACAAGGCAGACCTCCTCTTCGCGCTCGAAATCGGTGTGGACATTGTCGCCCTGTCTTTCGTCCAGACGGTTGAGGACGTCGAAGAGGTCAAGAAGATCATCGCCGGGCGCGCGCCGCTGGTGGCAAAGCTCGAAAAGCCGGCGGCCATATCCAATCTGGATGCCATTATCGAGGTTGCCGATGCCGTCATGGTTGCGCGCGGCGATCTCGGGGTCGAGTTCGCGCCGGAAGAAGTGCCGGTCATCCAGCGCCGGATCGTGCGCGCTGCCCGCGCCCGGGGCCGACCGGTGATTGTGGCCACCCAGATGCTCGAATCCATGATCGAGAATTCTGCGCCCACCCGCGCCGAAGCCTCGGACGTGGCAACCGCCATCTATCAGGGCGCCGACGCGGTCATGCTGTCAGCGGAAACGGCCGTCGGCCGCCATCCGGCGACAGCGGTGGCGATCATGTCGCGCATCATCCGGGCCACTGAAGGCGCGGAAGACTATCGCCGGTCACTCGCCGAATTCTGCGGCGATGACCAGCCGTCGAACGCGATTGATGTGGTTGCCCGCACGGCGCTCAATCTGGCAGAGGCGGAGGGCGCAGCGGCGCTGGCGCTGCGGACCGGCGCGTTCGAGCGGCTCGCCCGGTTCGCCCGGGTTCGCGGCACGGCGCCCATTCTCTACGGCTCTCTGGAAGACCAGCGGCTCAGGCAGGCCTGCCTCCTCTGGGGCGTACACCCCCACCGGCTGAATGCCGGAACAGAGAACTGGTACCGCGATCTGATGAAAGCCGCCGGCCTCGACGGGCGTGTCGCCTATGCTCGCTGGGCCGGCGACGATTCGCGATTTGCCTGGGAAATCGGTGTCGGCCGGGGCCTGGATGGCAAGCCGATCACTGGCGTATGATCAGCTGTCCCCGGCGGAATTCGTAGGAGTTCAGCTCGCTGAGGAAGCTCATGCCCAGCAGCGACTGGTCGAGATCGGTCCGCAGAACCACTGCGGCGACATCATGCACTTCCACCCGGCCGATCCGGATACTCTTGAGCATGATAGGGGCACCATAGGTCACTCCGCCCGCGGTGCGTATCTCCGAATTGTAGGTGAGCGATTCCGGCGCGAGGCCGAGGCGCTGGGCATCGCGGAACGTCAGTGCGACGATACTGGCGCCGGTGTCGACCATGAATTTCACTTCTGTTCCGGTGACATCGGCGCGGGTCCAGTAATGGCCATCGGCTTCCCGGTCGATGAAGGCTGCACGGGAATGGAGCGAGGAATTGGATTCGGATGCGGCCGCGACCACGGTTGCCGCCGCCCGCTGCTGTTCCACGGCGGCCCGGTATTCTGCCTCGCGCAGCTTGGGCGCAATGTAGAGCGCGATGACCAGCGCAATGGCCATCGACAGGGCTATCAGGGAGAGGATCTTTCCAGCGCTCATCGACTCTATCGTTTCCCCAGCGACACCAACCGGTCAATACGAGCCGGAAGCAGCGCCATCACTTCATCACGCGCCGCAGCCGTCAGGCGTGTCCAGTTGCCGATCTCGGCAAGGGTCCGTCCGCAGCCCAGACACAAGCCCGTCTCGCCATCCACGGCGCAAACCATGATACACGGGCTCTTTATCGTCTCTGTCAGTGTCATTATACGGTAAACCAATACTGACGGCGCGCTGCGGGGCAAGTATTACAGGCGAGGATGAAACAAATCCTTGCTGAAAGGCTGCTATGTGCCCCGCCTGTATTAAGTTCAGCAGCCATAACGGTAACCGGCCGATTCGCGGGAGACGAGTGCCTTGAACGAGATGACCCGGAACAAGTCCCCTCTGGATGATGTCCGCGACCTTATCCTGAAACCGGTGCAGACCGATCCTGCGGCCGGCCAGCGGGTGCATGAGGCATTGCTGGGCATGGGCCGGGAAGGGGATTTCGGCCGGCTCGGGGAGGCCGCTGAATGGCTCGCCACTTGGCAGCGCCGGTTTCCGCCACGCATCGAAAAGCCAACCCTGGCCATCTTTGCGGGCTCGCATGGTCTTGTCGATGCCGGGGTTTCTCTGTCCAGCAATAGCGATACGCGCGCCCATATCGACGCCCTGCGCGCGGGTAAGGCGCCCCTTTCGGCCATTGCCGCGCAGGTCGGCGCGAATATACGGGTGTTTGAACTGGCCCTCGACAAGCCGACCCCGAGCATCGCCGAAACGGCGGCCATGTCCGAGAAGGAATGCGCTGCGACCATCGCATTTGGCTTTGAGGCCGTGGAGGACCATCCGGATCTGCTGGCGATCGCCGTTTCAGGCGCCGGCGTCGGCACAGTCGCGGCAGCGGTTGCATGCGCGCTGTATGGCGGATCTCCGGAATACTGGGTTCGCCCCAGCGCGCAGACGCCGCCACAGCTTTCCGAGAAGCGTGTGCAAATGGTCAGCGCGGCGCTGAAAGTTCACCGCGGGCACATGGCCGATCCGCTTGAGGCGCTGCGCTGCCTCGGTGGGCGCGAGATCGCCGCCTGTGTCGGGGCCATCATTGCTGCGCGCCATCAGGGCATCCCGGTGCTGCTCGACGGTTTTGCCACCACCATCGCGGCCGGCGTCGTGCACGCCGTCTCCCCGGCTGCGGTCAGCCATTGCCTCGCCTCGCACATCACCCAGCGCCCGGCACATGAAGCAGCGCTCGAGCGTATCGGCCTCAAACCGCTCGTCCAACTCGAATTCCAGACCGGCAGCGGCCTTGGTTCGGCGACCGCCATCGGCCTTCTGAAGACCGCCTGCGCCCCGTTTATTGCCCGGCCTGCCGACGGTTGACGCGACGAAACGTGCGGCATTGTTTACGTTGACGTTCGCGTTAGCTTGCCAGCAAACGGGAATGGCTGACATACAGAAATGAAGTGCCGGGATCAAAACAAGGCAGACCCAGGAGCGAACGTCCATGAACCTCGAATTTTCACCCGAAGAGATTGCCTTCCGCGATGAAGTGCGCGCCTTCATCCGCGACAACTACCCCAAGGAACTGGTCGGACTCGGCAATCGCGAGGATCTCACGCGTGATCAGTTTCTCGCCTGGCACAAGATCCTCGGCAAGAAGGGCTGGTCTGCTCCTGCGTGGCCGAAGAAGTATGGCGGCACCGGCTGGACCTCGACCCAGCGTTATATCTGGTCAGAAGAGAACGCCCGCGTCGATGCGCTGATGCCGCTTCCGTTCGGCGTCTCGATGGTCGGTCCGGTCATCTACACTTTCGGCAATGAAGACCAGAAGGCGAAACACCTGCCCGGTATCCTCGCCGGCGAAGTCTGGTGGGCCCAGGGTTATTCCGAACCGGGCGCCGGCTCCGACCTCGCCAGCCTCAAGACGACCGCCGTGCGTGACGGCGACCACTATATCCTCAACGGCCAGAAGACCTGGACGACGCTCGCCCAGCACGCGGACTGGGGCTTCTTCCTCTGCCGCACCGACCCGTCGGCCAAGGCGCAGGAAGGCATCTCCTTCATCCTCGTCGACATGAAGACGCCCGGCATCGAAGTGCGTCCGATCAAGCTGATCGACGGAACGCATGAGGTCAACGAGACCTGGCTGACCGATGTGCGCGTGCCGGTGGAGAACCTTGTCGGCAAGGAGAATGAGGGCTGGACCTATGCAAAGTTCCTGCTGGCCCACGAGCGTTCCGGCATCGCCGGTGTTGCTCGCTCCAAGCGGGGTGTCGAGCGGCTGCGCGCGATTGCATCGTCAGAGACCATGGACGGTACACCGCTGATCCGGACCGAGGAATTTGCCCGCAAGATCAGCCAGCTTGAAATCGACCTGACGGCGCTCGAATTCACTGAACTGCGCACCCTCGCCTCCGAAGCAGCGGGCAAGGGCCCGGGCCCGGAAAGCTCGATCCTCAAGATCAAGGGCACGGAAATCCAGCAGCGCCTGACCGAGCTGACGCTCGAAGCAGTCGGCAATTACGGCGCTCCTTATGCGCGCGGCATGGATCATTCCGAAACAAACGAATTCGGTGTGGGGCCGGACTATTCGAACTTCGCCGCCGACAATTATTTCAATATGCGCAAAACCTCGATCTATGGCGGATCGAACGAAATCCAGCGCAACATCATCAGCAAAATGATCCTCGGCCTCTGAGGCGACGGGGGCAGGGAGGAGTTACATCCATGGATTTCAATTTCACCGAAGAGCAGACGATGATCCGCGACAGCCTCGCAAGGCTGATCCGCGAACAGTATGACTTCGATACGCGCCGCAAAGTAGTTGCCTCGAAAGACGGCTGGCGTCCCGAAATGTGGGCCCAGTTCGCTGAGCTTGGCCTTCTGGCAGCGCCATTCAGCGAGGAGGATGGCGGCCTCGGCGGCGGTCCGATCGATGCGATGGTCGTTATGGAAGAGTTCGGCAAGGGCCTCGTGGTCGAGCCGTTCCTGCAGACGGTCGTTCTCGCGGGCGGTTTTCTGAAGCGTGGCAGCTCGGCGCAGAAGGAAGATCACCTTGCCGCGCTGATGACCGGCGAGCGTGTCTTCGCCTTTGCCTATGCAGAGCCGAAAGGCCGGTACAATCTTGCCGACCTTGAAACCACCGCGAAGAAGGATGGCGGTGGCTGGACGATTTCCGGTCACAAGGCGGTCGTCGTCGGCGCGCCCTGGGCCAGCCATCTGATCGTCACGGCACGGACGGGCGGCGGGCGCCGCGATGCGAAAGGCGTCGGCGTGTTCATCGTCCCGAAAGAAGCCAAAGGCGTCACAACCCGTGACTATCCGACCGTCGATGGCCGGCGCGCTTCGGAAGTCCACTTCGACAAGGTAACCGTGGGCGCAGATGCCGTGATCGGCGATGACAGCCTTGGCCTCGTGGAACTTGTCACCGATGAGGCCATCGCCGCTCTCTGCGCCGAAGCCTGCGGCGCCATGAAGGTCGCCAACACCCAGACCATCGATTATGCCAAGACGCGCAAACAGTTCGGCACACCGATCGGCAAGTTCCAGGTGCTGCAGCACCGGATGGCCGACATGTTCATCGAGGCGGAACAATCCGTATCGATGACCTACATGACAACGCTGAAACTCGGCGAGGACGAAGTCACCCGCAAGAAGGCCGCTTCCGCCGCTAAGGTGCGGATCGGGCAGGCCGGGCGTTTCATTGGCCAGGCCGCGATCCAGATTCATGGCGGCATGGGCATGACGGACGAACTCGCCATCGGCCACTATTTCAAGCGCTTGACGATCATCGACTCCGAGTTCGGAAACACGGATCATCACCTGAAACGCTATACCGAACTTTCCATGGCTGATGTTCCGGTGGCAGCCGAGTAGTCCGGCGCTCAGCAAAGATTAGGGATCTATGCGGGGCGGTCCGGTCGGGGGGGGCCCCGGCGCCGCCCGGCGGCGCGGGCGTGGGAGGCCAGACGGCGGGCCCCGGAGGGCGCCACACAC
>JBKBLD010000027.1:12959-38238 GCA_046296675.1 Hyphomonas sp.
CCAACTTTCCTGGGCTTTTGTCCGGGTGGCAGCCGTTTCGCCCGGCGATCAGAAATGAGTGGGCATCTTGGGGGGGCGGTCGGGGGGGGCCCCCCCGCTTCGCATCCGGGCGGCCCGGGATTTGCAGCCATGCCGGCGAGACCGGAAGGCCGCATCACTGCCCGCTCGCTTTCGCTTTGTTAAGCGCGGCGTGATAGGAGCGGCGTGCAGTCCCATTCCGGGACAGTGAGGTGAAGCGTGAGCATGTCATCAGGCAAGGCCGTCCCCCGCCGGGTGCTGGTCGCAGCACCGACCTACAGGCGCAACGACCTGCTGGACGGTCTCCTGAAAAGCCTCAGTGAACTCACCCTGCCGGACGATGCGGAAACCCGCTTCGTGATCATTGACAATGATCCGGCCCAGGGTGCCCGCCCGGTGGTCGAGAAATGGCAGGGGGCATTCCCGGCGCCGCTCGATTATGAAGCGGAGGCAGACCCCGGCGTCACGCATGTGCGCAACCGCGCGCTTGAGCTTGCCGCCGGGTTCGACCTTCTCGCCTTCATCGACGATGATGAGTTCGCTCATCCGGACTGGCTCGCCGCCCTGCTGCGCCGTCATGCGGAAACCGGCGCGGCCGGCGTTTTCGGTCCGGTCGATCCTGTCTATCCCGATACGGCGCCCGGCTGGCTCAAATCCTGGGCCGTACACGGAACAAAGATCACGGAAGACGCCGACCAGACAAAGCCGGGCGCGACCTGCAATTGCCTGATCGACATGAATGCGGTGCGCGCCGAAGGACTGCGCTTCGACAGCCGCATGTCGCTGACCGGCGCAGAAGACACACTCTTCTTCACCGAACTGCTTGACCGGGGCCACCGGCTGACCCAGGCCCGGGCCGCGCAGGTCTACGAGCATATTCCGGAAGAACGCGTTGCGACCGGCTGGCTGCTGCGCCGCTGGTATCGCACCGGCCTGACCGATGCGCTGATTGCCGGGCGAAAGCTGCCGCCGATCCTCTCACGCCTGCGTGCGGGGGTGCATGGCGTCGTCCGGGTGATTGCCGGCGCTTTGCTGGTAGCCCTGGCGGCGCTTGTTTCGCTTGGCCAGAACCAGCGGGCGATCCTTTCCCGCGCTTATACGGTCAGCCGCGGGCTTGGCATGATCTCCTACGCGCTCGGCGGCCGGTATGAAGAATACGGCAAGGCCATGTCGCGGCCAGCGGGGCTCGGCCTCTAGGCTGCGGGATCTGCCGGCGCGCGCGCCGCGATCGCGGCCAGCAGGCGAATGGACTCTCGCGCTTCTTCGGCCGCAAGCTGCGCCTCCTGCGCCGCGAAACTGTCCGGCTGCGCGACACCGAGAAGTTCGGCCTCAAGGAAGCGGACGGCCTTGTCGAGCACGGCAAGATGAAACCGGATCGACACCGGCGCATCCTGCTCCACGCGATGGGCCATCGGCAGTTTCCCCGCGTCAACTGACGCTAGAAAAATATGTCATCTGGGGAAAAAGTAAAGCGGGATTCACCTTCTGCGTGTGCCCGGCGGCCGGTCATTTAGTAGTTTTCCACAGGCTTTCCAGACTGGACGCGATTGCCTCGCACGGCGCCCGGGCCGGTTCCGGAACACCGAAGGCGACCATCGCCGAACCTTCAAGAGAACTCGTATCATCCGTCGCCACCGGCCAGCGCGCGCCGGCGATCATCGCATCGCCAAGCGTTGCAAGATATTCGCCAAACTCCGCCTCCCGCCCATCACGGAAGAGGGGCAGCCACAGGATCAGCATACCGTTCGGCCAGCGTTTCAACGCTTTCGGCGTCCAGAGCGCCAGCGCCTCGATATCGCGCCTGGTCTCATAACTCGGGTCGACCAGAACGACGATCTGCTCGCCGGCGCGAGGGGCGAGTCTCAGAGCGCCGCCATAGCCATCCGCCCTCTGGATCAGGATCCGCTCATCGCCCTTCATCGCCTCGACAAGCGCCGCGTGTTCCTGCGGGTGACGCTCGAACAACACCATCCGCGCATTGGCGGGCAGCCGGGCCTGCGCCAGCGCCGGGGAGCCAGGATAATCCGTCACGCCGCGCGCGCGGACGAGATCGATCCAGGGGCTCAGAGGCGGCGGCGCCGCGCCCTTGATCAGCGGGATCACCCCGGTATCGGCTTCACCGCGCTTGCGCGCCTGCGTGCCGGTCAGGTCATACCGTCCCCGGGCTGCATGCGTCTCGACATAAAAGACCGGGCGCGGACCTTTAGCGGCCGTACGCAGTAGGGTGTCGAGGACCGCGTGCTTCAGCACGTCCGCCCGGTTTCCGGCATGGAAGCCATGCTGGTAGGAAAGCATCTTCGCTCCCGGTCCTCAGAAGTTGGGGGAAGGCCCCGCCGGCTCAGTTGCCGGCAAGGCTTTCCTTGCGGATGGCTTCAAATTCGTTGCCCGGATACCAGGTTGGCCAGGCGTCAGAGTTGGCGATACGCAAGCCGACCTCAAACAGGGCCTGCGCGTCTTCTTCAAGGCCGGAGAGATCCCAGTCGTCGGAATACTCGTCCATCGGCTTGTGATAGCGCTCGGCCGTGTAGGCCGCTGCAGCGGCCCGGCCTGCAGCGACACCGCCGTCGCGCTTGTCTTCCCCTTCGCCTGCGTAGAGCATCGGGACGCCTTTCTTCGCCAGTGAGATATGGTCCGAGCGGTAGAAGAAACCGGCCTCTGGGCGGGTGTCGGGCGTGATAACGCGGTCTTGCGCCGCCAGCACATCCTTCAGGATGTCTTCCAGTTCCGAGGCGCCGTGACCCACAACGATCATATCGCGCGTGCGGCCGATCGGCAGGGCGCCGTCGATATTCATCCCCGCAACGATCGTGTTCAGCGGCACGGTCGGGCTGTTCGCATAGAATTCAGAACCGAGCAGTCCGGACTCTTCCAGCGTGACGGCCAGGAACATCACCGACCGGTCAAGCGCCTCCGCCTTCATCGCCTCGGCGATCTCCAGGATCGCAGCGGTCCCGGTCGCATTGTCGACCGCGCCATTGAATATCTGGTCGGCATAGAAATCCTCGCCCGGCGCGCCGGTCTTCATGCCGAGATGATCCCAGTGTGCCGTATACAGAACATATTCGTCAGGCCGGGCCTGGCCGGGCAGGATGCCGACCACATTGCGGCTCTCCAGCCGGTCGATCGTCTGATGAATTTCGCCGCGCGCCTTCACGCCCTCCAGCGCGACCGGCCGGAAGCCCGGTGTGCGGGCAGCCTGCTTCATCGCCTCGAAATCGAGGCCGGCCTTCGCGAACATGTCCACCGCCACATCCCGCTGTACCCAGCCTTCGAGCAGGGCACGGTCCACGCCGCCATTCGCGCGGACGAGGTCGGACTGCGCGCCCGTCCAGGAGTTGGCGACCACATCCCAGCCATAGGAAGCAGGCTCCGTCTCGTGAATCACGAGCGCGGCCGCTGCGCCTTGGCGGGCGGCTTCCTCGAACTTGTACGTCCAGCGGCCATAATAGGTCATCGCCCGGCCATTGAAGAGGGCGGGGTCGCCGGTCGCAAAGCCGGGATCGTTGACCAGCATCAGCACTGTCTTGCCGGCATAGTCGAGGTCGCCGTAATCGTTCCAGTCATACTCCGGCGCGACGGCGCCATAGCCGACGAAGATCACGTCTGACGGATCGAACGAGACATGATCGGTGTGCTGATGCTTGGTCCAGAACACGGCCTGATCCTTGAAGCCGAGGGATAGCTCGTCATTGTCCGGCCAGGTCAGGACCAGGCTCGACTGTTCCGCATCGACGGTCTGGTTGACCATGCCGACCTGCTGGAACCAGCCGCCATTCTCGCCGCCGGGTTGAAGGCCGATACGGGCCATTTCGGCCGCTACCCAGTCGGCAGCAGCCTCGCCGGCATCGGTGCCCGGCCCGCGGCCCTCGAAAATATCGTCGGCCAGCGTCTTGATCCGGACGGCAAGGTCGGCCGCGCGGATTTCCGGGGCGGTGTCTTCGGGAAGCGGCAGCAGGAGGTCGGTGGGTGCAGCTGCAGCGGTGGGCGGATTCGCTGCGGTCGTCGCCGGATCGGGCGCGCAGGCAGCCAGCGTCAGGGCCGCTGCGGTAAGCATGAGGGTCTTCAAATTCATGTGAACGGTTCCCCGTCTGGAGTCTCGGATGCCCCGGTCTGGCATGGCTTGGCAGGAGGGGCAACCGGCCCGCTGGCTGGCCGGCAGTGCAGGGCAGGGCTTGCCTCAAGGCAGCGGAACAGCAGATTGGGCCCTGACGGATCAGCCGCCGTTCATGTAAAGGTGACATCATATGTTCGGGCCAGCCCGGCCAGCTGACGAATAGTGAAGGCAATGCAGGTTCACACCCTTTCGACCCTACGGGGCTTTCCGGCAAAACTGATGACGATGGTGTTCGGCGCACTCGCTGTTGCTGTAGCGGCCTGCGCGACGCCGGTGACACAGGGTGCCCTGACGCGCAGCGACGCGATCACGCCGGCCTTCATGCCCGAGCGGGGCCAGTTCATCGCCCATGACGGCGCGCGCCTCGGCCTCACCGTCTGGCAGGCGGAAGGCGTATCTGAGCCGGAATATGTCGTCGTCGGCGTCCATGGCATGAATGATTATGCCAACGCCTTCCATATGGCTGCGCCGTACTGGGCCAGGCACGGCGTTACCACCTATGCCTACGACCAGCGCGGTTTTGGCCGCTCGCCCCACAAAGGCATCTGGCCTGAAGAAGAACTGCTGCGCCGCGACCTGCGCACAGCCGTCGATGTCGCTCGTGCGCGCCATCCCGATGCCGTCATCACCGTTGTCGGCATCTCAATGGGCGGCTCGGTCGCGCTGACCGCTTTCGGTTCGGACGATCCACCCAAGGCGGACCGTCTGATCGTCTCAGGCCCCGGCCTGCGCGGCTGGGGGGCAATCAACCCGCTCTACCGCGTCAGCCTCTGGGCCTCGGCCCACGCCAATCCGGACTGGCTGGTCGTTCCGCCGGTGGGCCTGATCAAGATCGAGCCATCGGACAATACCGCGATGCTGAACCGGACCTGGTCCGATCCGCACATGACCTACCGGACCCGTATCGATCAGGTCTACGGCCTGGTTGCGCTGATGGAGAATGCACATGCGGCCTCCCCGCGTCTGAAGCCGAATGTGCCAACACTGATCTCCTACGGCGCAAAGGACATCGTTATCCCCGAAAACGGCATACGCCGCACCGCGCGCCTGCTGCCGCCCTTCGTCCGCACGGTCTATTATCCCAACGGCTATCACATGCTGTTGCGCGACCTGCAGGCCGAGAAGGTGCACGCCGACTATCTGGCCTTCATGCGGGACCCGCTGGCCGGATTGCCGAGCGGTGAGGGCGAATGGCCCTTCCGCTATGATTGCTTGCGATATGCCGCAGCCGTTAATGCCCCCCAGCAAGCCTGCTGAAGGCGGCGTGGCGGCCCTCCTTGAAGATGAGGGAGTGCTCCTCAGCCATGACGGCGCCCGTCTTGGCCTGACGGCCTGGAAACCCGAAGGCGCGGCTCCGCCGCGCCATGTCATCGTCGGCGTCCACGGCATGAACAACTATGCCGGGGAATTCCGCCTCGCTGCGCCGGAATGGGCGGCCGAGGGCAGGGCGGTCTATGCCTACGATCAGCGCGGTTTCGGCCGCTCGCCCGGCCGGGGTCACTGGGCCGGTGAGGAGGTGATGCGCGAAGATCTGCGCACCGCGGTCAGCCTCGCGCGCGAACGCCATCCCAGCCTCCCCGTCACCGTTGTCGCCATCTCCATGGGGGCGGCAGTCGCCATCACGGCGTTCGCCTCGGATCGCCCGCCAGCGGCTGACCGCCTGATCCTCTCCGGTCCCGGCCTGCGCGGCTGGGGCACGCTCAACCCGGCCTATGCCGGGGGGCTGAAGCTGCTGAACGCCGTCGGCCCCGGCCTGCCGGTCCGCCCGCCGGCCTTCGCCAAGCCCCTGATGTCCGACAATCAGGATTTCCTCGCCCTGCAGGAGGCCGATCCCCTGCACGCAACCGTCAACCGGGTCGACCAGCTGCACGGCGCGGTGTCGGTCATGGAGCACGCCCATGAGGCCGCCGCCCGACTGCCGCCCGGTCTTCCCGTGCTCGCCTCCTATGGCGCACGCGATAAGGTCGTCCCGCCAGCGGGGCCGCGGCGCACAGCGAGGCTGCTCCCGCCGCATGTTCGCACCGTCTATTATCCCGATGGCTACCATATCCTGCTCAGCGACCTTCAGCGCGCCAGGGTGATCGCCGATTACTCCGCTTTCATGGACGATCCACAGGCCGCGCTGCCGAGTGGTTGCGGGGAATGGACCTTTCGTTAGGGGTCCACCGCTCTTCCAAAGCACGCCCGGCCTTGCGGCGTCCCGCTCATGGACAAATATACTGGCATCTGCCAATCCTGCAGACAGCGATTCAGCCCTGAATTTCAAAGGCTCCTTTAATGTCCGACCCCTACCAGACTGCTCTTAACCTTGTTCCTATGGTCGTCGAGCAGACGAGCCGCGGCGAGCGCGCGTTCGATATCTTTTCGCGCCTGCTCAAGGAGCGGATCATTTTCCTGACTGGCCCGATTGAAGACGGCATGGCCGCGCTGATCACGTCGCAGCTCCTGTTTCTCGAATCCGAGAACCCGAAGCGCGAGATCGCCATGTATATCAACAGTCCGGGTGGCTATGTCTCATCCGGTCTCGCGATCTATGACACAATGCAGTATGTCCGCTGCCCGATCTCGACGGTCTGTATCGGCCAGGCGGCCTCGATGGGCTCGCTACTGCTGGCTGCGGGCGAAAAGGGACACCGGATTGCCCTGCCGAATGCCCGCGTGATGTTGCATCAGCCGATGGGCGGCTATTCCGGCGTTGCCACCGATATCGAGCGCCATGCCGAGGAAATCATCGAACTGAAGCGCCGGTTGAACGAAATCTATGTGCGCCATACCGGCCAATCCTATGAAACCATTGAAAAGACACTCGATCGCGACACCTTCCTGACGGCCGAAAAAGCCAGGGAATTCGGGATCGTTGACAAGGTTTATGAACGCCGCGCAGCTGACGACGAAAAATAACTTCGCTTGTTACAAGGTGCGGCCCGGCCCTTGCAGGTCAGGCGAACAGCTTTATTGTTTAAGAAAGGACCGTACGTGGCGGGCCCTTAAAGCCCACGTTAAGCCTTGTGCGGCAATGAGGATGGTATGACCAAACCAAGCGGCTCCGGCGATTCCAAGAACACGCTGTATTGCTCATTCTGCGGGAAGAGCCAGCATGAAGTGAAAAAGCTGATTGCCGGACCGACGGTGTTCATCTGCGATGAATGCGTCGAGCTGTGCATGGACATCATTCGGGAGGAGAACAAGACCTCCGCGATCAAGTCGCGTGATGGCGTTCCGACCCCTCAGGAAATCTGCGATGTTCTGGATGATTACGTCATCGGCCAGCGGTATGCGAAGCGTATCCTGTCGGTTGCAGTCCACAATCATTACAAACGCCTCTCGCATGCGGGCAAGGCGGACGGCGTTGAGCTGTCGAAGTCCAACATCCTGCTCGTCGGCCCCACAGGCTGCGGCAAGACACTGCTCGCCCAGACACTGGCGCGCATCCTGGACGTGCCCTTCACGATGGCCGATGCAACCACACTTACCGAAGCCGGCTATGTCGGCGAGGATGTGGAAAACATCGTTCTGAAGCTGCTCCAGGCGGCCGACTATAACGTTGAGCGCGCCCAGCGCGGCATCGTCTATATCGATGAAATCGACAAGATCAGCCGCAAGTCCGACAATCCCTCGATCACGCGCGACGTGTCGGGCGAGGGCGTCCAGCAGGCGCTTCTGAAGATCATGGAGGGCACGGTGGCCGCCGTCCCCCCGCAAGGTGGCCGGAAACATCCCCAGCAGGAATTCCTGCAGGTCGACACCACCAATATCCTGTTCATCTGCGGCGGCGCCTTTGCCGGCCTCGAGAAGATCATCGCCGCTCGCGGCGAGAATGCCTCGATCGGTTTCGGCGCCACCATCAAAACCGGTGAAGAGCGCGGCGTTGGCGACACGCTGCGCGGCGTCGAGCCGGAAGACCTGCAGAAGTTTGGCCTGATCCCCGAATTCATCGGCCGCCTGCCCGTGCTCGCCACGCTGGAAGACCTGGATGAGGGCGCCCTCATCCAGATCCTGACCCAGCCCAAGAATGCGCTGCTGAAGCAGTATCAGAAGCTGTTCGACATGGAGAATGTGCAGCTGACCTTCACGCCGGAGGCGCTCGTTGCCGTGGCGCGCAAGGCCATCCTGCGCAAGACCGGCGCGCGCGGCCTGCGCTCGATCATGGAAGCGATCCTGCTCGATACCATGTTCGAGCTGCCGAACCTGCGCGGCGTCGAAGAAGTGGTCATCAATGCCGAGGTGGTCGAAGGCAATGCCGAACCGCTTTACGTTCACGCCACCAAGACGCAGACCGAAGCAGGCTGAAGCCTCGCCTCATATCCAGCCTATCGATACGCCCGCCCGGATCCCCCGTGCGGGCGTATTGATTTTCAGGGCGCGGGTGGCCGGGTTGTCCGGAGGATGCGCCGGAGCGGCGAGGGAAGGTACTTCTCCGATTGGGACATCCAGCGATCAAGCCGGGGGTGCCGCCTGCGGCGCCGCAGCAGCCATTGCCGCGCCATTTCGGAATTGGCGACCAGCAGCGACACACCAATCAGGATCAGAATCGCGCCGATGGGCACGGGTGTCCAGAACAGAGGCAGTCCCGCAAGAATGAAAAGCGTGCCAAGCAGCTTGTAGAGTAGCGCCATCACTTCAGGGCCGTTTCAGCTCACAACGTACAAAGCCGCGATAGGTTCACTTAGCAAGACACATCCGCCGAAGTGTGCGCCAGCCCGCAAAGGAAGAGGCCGGCACCCGAAGATGCCGGCCTCTCGCCCCTCAAACCGAGACCCCGCGTCTCAGTTCTTGTAGTACATGTCGAACTCGACCGGGTGCGGATGGAGTTCGTACTTCATGTTCTCTTCCATCTTCAGCTCGATATAGGCATCGATCTGGTCGTCGTCGAACACGCCGCCTTTCTTGAGGAAGGCGCGATCGGCGTCGAGTGCGCCAAGCGCTTCGCGCAGCGAACCGCAGACCTGCGGGATCGCCTTGGCTTCAGCCGGCGGCAGGTCGTAGAGGTCCTTGTCCATCGCATCGCCCGGATGGATCTTGTTCTCGATGCCGTCGAGCCCGGCCATCAAAAGCGCGGCGAAAGCGAGGTAAGGGTTCGCCATCGGGTCGGGGAAGCGTGTCTCGATCCGCTTCGCCTTCGGGTTCGAGCCGAACGGGATGCGGATGGAGGCAGACCGGTTGCGCGACGAATAGGCGAGCATGACCGGCGCCTCATAGCCCGGCACCAGGCGCTTGTAGGAGTTGGTCGACGGGTTGGTGATCGCGTTCAGCGCCTTGGCATGCTTGATGATGCCGCCGATGTAGTAGAGGCAGGTCTCGGAGAGATCGGCATATTTGTCGCCGGCGAACAGCGGTTTGCCGCCTTTCCAGATCGACTGGTGGACGTGCATCCCGGAGCCATTGTCCTTGTACATCGGTTTCGGCATGAAGGTTGCCGTCTTGCCATAGGATGCGGCCACATTGTGGATCACATACTTGTACAGCTGCATCCGGTCGGCCATCGTCGTCAGCGTCGAGAATTTGAGGCCAAGCTCATGCTGGGCCGGCGCCACTTCGTGGTGGTGCTTCTCGGGGTGCAGGCCGATTTCGCCCATGATCGTCAGCATCTCGCCGCGCATGTCCTGTTCGGAATCGATCGGCGGGACGGGGAAATAGCCGCCCTTCGGGCCGGGGCGGTGGCCCATATTGCCCATCGGGTATTCCCGGCCGGTGTTGGCCGGCAGTTCGGTCGAATCAAACGAGTAGCCCGTCTTGTGCGGGTCGGTGGACCAGCGCACATCGTCAAAGATAAAGAACTCCGCTTCCGGACCAAAGAATGCCGTATCACCAACACCGGAGGCCTGAAGATAGGCTTCGGCTTTCTTGGCGGTGGTGCGCGGATCGCGATTATAGGCCTGGCCCGAGATCGGGTCGAGGATGTCGCAGAACACGACGAGTGTCGTCTGCTGGAAGAAAGGATCAATGAACGCGCCGGTCGGATCCGGCATCAGGACCATGTCGGATTCATTGATGGCCTTCCATCCGGCCACGGACGAGCCGTCGAACATCTGTCCGTCTTCGAAAAAGCTGTCGTCCACCATATCCTTGTGGAAGGAGACGTGCTGCAGCTTGCCGCGCGGGTCGGTGAAGCGCAGGTCCACATACTGGACGTCCTGGTCCTTTATTATCTTGAGAAGATCGTCTGCCATTTTTTTGCCTTCTGATGAGCGTTTCCTTAGGTGCAGGTCAGCGGGGCCCACGCCTGAATGGCCCCGCAGAGCAGCGGCTTAGAGGGCAGCGTCGCCCGTCTCGCCGGTCCGGATGCGAACAGCATCGATCACGTCGGAAACGAAGATCTTGCCATCGCCAATCTTGTCAGTGTGGGCGGCCTTCTTGATGGCTTCCACAGCCCCTTCGACCGCGCTGTCAGCCAGCACGACTTCGATCTTGAGCTTGGGCAGGAAGTCCACGACATATTCGGCGCCGCGATACAGTTCGGTATGGCCGCGCTGGCGGCCGAAGCCTTTTGCCTCGATGACGGTCATGCCCTGCAGGCCGATTTCCTGCAGTGCTTCTTTCACATCGTCGAGTTTGAACGGTTTGATGATTGCTTCGATTTTTTTCATTGCGTGGTTCTCCCCAGCCGCCGGGTTTCAGAGTCCATCCGTGCCTATGGGGTGTTCCCGCCTGAAGCGATAGGTGTCAGCTTGCAAAGCCCGCCCGCCGCCTGCGCTGGTTAAATATTGGGCACGAGTGATTAGGAATAGGGCGCCGCGATTTTGAGAGAAAAGCAGGAAAATGACGCTAGCGTCACTTATCGGCGGCGACCTGTCATGGTATCTGCCTGTCAGTTCCGTAATTTCCGAGGCACCTCCCATGACTGCAACAGTGAATGATGTGTTTATCCATCCGGGCCGGAAGCCGGCCCGCGTTCAGCCGCTGAAGGCATGGCGTCACATGCAGAAGCTGATCGCCAACAAGGAAGACACCGAGCAGGTTTTCCATATCATAGAGGCGCTGAACGGGCGATCCTTCGAGAAGAATTTCGCCTCTTTCGTTGCGACAGCGGAGGGCGCCCGCCTGCTCCGCGAGCGCCAGTACCTTCCGCCGCTGCTCGATGACCATAGCTGGATCGCGAAGCTGCCCGAAGGCACCGTCGGGCGTGCCTATGTCGAATTCATGGAACGCGAAGGCCTGAACGCGCAGGGCCTCGTCGAGGAAAGCGAGAAACACCGCTCCAAGGCGCGCGAATTCGATGACGATTATCTCTGGTATGCGAATCGCCTGCGCGACACGCACGATCTTTTCCATGTCCTGACCGGCTACAACCGCGATGCGCTAGGCGAGGCGTCGCTGCTCGCCTTCACCTATAGCCAGAACCCCGGCAATGGCGTGCTCTTCATCGCCTTCATGGGCTGCCGCACGATTGCAAAGCACGCGCCGAAGGAAGCCCGGATCATGGACTGTTTCCGGGAAGGCAAACGCAATGGCGCCAAGGCCGCCAAGATCATGCGCCAGGACATCATTGCCCTCATGCACGAGCCGCTTGATGCGGCCCGTGCCCGTCTCGGCATCGATAAGCCTGTCGCTTACCAGAAAGCCCTGAAGGTGCTTTCCGTCCGTGGCTATACCGCTGCAACCCAGCTCGCCGATGCCGGCCAGGCCGCCGGGCAGGCAGCAGCGTGATTCTGCTCATCCGCCATGGCGAGGCCGCGGCAGGCTGGGGCGACCATCCCGATCCGGGCCTCAGCGATCTCGGCCGCGCCCAGGCTGAGGCTGTCTCCGCCATCCTGAAGGATCTCGGCGCCGCCCATGCCGTAACCAGCCCTATGCAGCGCTGCCGTGAGACCGCACAACCCTTCGAGGCTGTGTCCGGTCTCGCAGCGCGGGTCACGCCAGCAGTCAGCGAAATCGCGACACCTGCCGGGGTGGCAGACCGGGTGAGCTGGCTGCGCAGCCTTATGGCGGGCAGTTGGAGCGATGCCGGCCCTGATTTTGCCCGCTGGCGTCTCGATATGTCCCGGATTGTCTCCGCCTTGCCGGACGGGACCGCCGTCTTCACCCATTTTGTCGCGATCAACGCCCTCGTCGGCGCGATGGAAGGCAATGACAAGGTCACGATCTTCCGGCCGGGGCATTGTTCGGTAACCCGGCTGGAGCGCCGGGGCGGGGTCTTGCGCGTCGCAGAATACGGAAGCGAATCCGCAACCCGCGTGCTATGAGCCGTCCGTATGGGACGCCCAATTCTCACCCCGCAGGAAATGCTTGCTGCTGAGCAGGCCGTTATTGCTTCCGGGACCGACCGTTTCACCCTGATGCAACGCGCCGGCGAAGCGGTCGCCGAACTTTTGCATGCGCACTGGCCACACGGCAGCATCCAGGTGCTGTGCGGGCCTGGCGGCAATGGTGGTGATGGGTTCGTCGCTGCAGCAAAGCTTGCAAGCTTCTGGCGCAAGGTAGAGGTCTACAGCACACATCCTGTCAGCGAACTCACAGGCGACACGGCGAAGGCGGCGGCCCTCTGGGAGGGACAGGTCCTGCCCCTCGAACAGGCGGTGGGGCGCGCGACGGACATCGTCCTCGATGCGCTTTACGGCGCCGGCCTGAAACGCCCGCTTGACGGCGCAGCCGCCGCGCTCGCCGAACGGGGCGGCCGGGTCATTTCCATAGATGTCCCTTCCGGTCTCGACGGATACACCTCCAAACCCCTCGGCCCCTGTTTCCGCGCTGAAGGCACAATCACCTTTGCAGCCCTGCGCCCGGCGCATGTGCTGCTGCCGGGTGCGGCCTTGTGTGGCGCTGTCCTGGTCGCGGATATCGGCGTGCCCGTGCAGACGCGCCTGGCGGAAAACTCGCCCGCCCTATGGCATGGCGCGCTGCCCCAGCCGGGCTTCGGCGTCCACAAGCACCAGCGCGGCCATCTCAAGGTCGTCAGCGGCGGCCCCTGGAACACCGGCGCGGCCCGCCTGACCGCCCGCGCAGGCCTGCGCGCCGGGGCAGGGCTCGTCACCATGCTGTGCCCGCCGGAGGCCGCCGCCGTCCACGCCGCGCATCTGACTGCCATCATGCTGTCGCCCTTCCAGACCCCCGCCGACCTTGCCGCCTATGCCGCCAGGTCCACGGCCATGGTCATCGGCCCGGCCGCCGGGCTCACCCCGGCGACGCGCGCGAATGTCGAAGCCCTGCTGAAGACGGAAACCCGCGTCCTGCTGGACGCTGACGCCCTGACCGTCTTTGCGCCAGACCCTGATGTCCTGTTCGCCCTGCTGCGGCCCGGCGACATCATCACCCCCCATGACGGGGAGTTTGCCCGCCTCTTCGGCGACCTGATGACGCGCGCCGACAACAAGGTCGAAGCCGCCAGGGCCGCTGCGGCGAAGGCGGGCTGTGTCGTCCTCCTCAAGGGCGCCGATACTGTCATTGCGCAGGCCGACGGCAACGCCGTGGTCAACACCCATGCGACCCGCTGGCTGGCCACTGCCGGTTCCGGCGATGTCCTCGCCGGCATCATCGCGGGCTTCATGGCGCAGGGCGTCGATACCTTCCTCGCCGCCGCCATCGGCTCATGGCTCCACGGCGAAGCCGGCCGCCGCGTCGGCGCCGGCCTCATCGCCGAGGATCTTGAAAAGATGCTGCCGGATATCCTGAGCGCCCTGCATGGGGAGATGGGATAGCCCCTTCGGGTTACCCCCGGCTTCAATCAGGTGCTTACCGGAGCAGTCGTTTTCGGGCAAAGGCCCTGCCAGAATGTGATTTGAGGTATTTCTCAAAAGCCAGCGCCGCATGTTTGTCCGGAAAAGCGCAATACCACTCCATTTTCCACGGAACATATTTGGCGGTGTGGGGAGACTTGGACGCGTTGTGGTCGGCGATCCGCTGTTTCAGGTCGCCCGATGCGCCGATGTAAATCTGTCCAGGAGTGGACTGGCTGCGAATGATATAAACATACCACGTCAACTGTGCTCGTCCGTCTTCGCTTGCGCTTCGCTCCAGCTATGCCGGACAGGCTGCGCCCTTTGGGCTACCCCGGCTGCGCCAGGCGTAGCCCAAAGGGCGTAGCCTGGTGCGGATGAGAGGACTCGAACCTCCACACCTTGCGGCGCTGGAACCTAAATCCAGTGCGTCTACCAATTCCGCCACATCCGCACGCGGTAGAAACGGCGCATCTGGCGCATTTGTGGGGGTGCGTCAACATACGGGTTCGGGAACGAAGGGGAAACAGCGGGAAAGAAAGGGAAGGGGGTACCCACAAAATCCCCCACAGTAGGTTCGCGGCATGTTCCGGCGGATAAGACAACTGCATTTAGAAATACTGAGACACCTTGCAAACGAGTAAGGTGGCCCGGTTAATGCAGAACCAAACGGTTATGAACGACAAACCCTGGACCCTTTCGCTGACAAGCGAACCACAGCGTCGCCGTCGAACGAAGCGCGATGATCGACCGCGCTACGGCTCGCATCATGCGCGGGATTTTCTGACTGTCGGGTTCGCCGACCTTGTCGCTTCGGGAATCATGACCTGCAACGCGGAACTCGACGTTGAGAGCGCGCGCGCCCGGCTCGAAAACGTCAGGATCGGGACACAGGGGGGGAAGCTGGGCGGTTGTCCGAAACTTACCTCGGGTATCTGGAAGGCCGTCACAGTCAATGCAGAAGACGAAGCCAAAGCGAACGCGGAAAGAAACGCCAAAATCGCATGGATGCTTAAACGGTATCAGGAAAACTCCGCAACAATGACCGGGCGGAAAGCCGTTCGCGAGATGCTGCGAGATGCTGGCACTTTGGAATACGTCACTATCCCCGGCGGTATTGGCGCGCTCAGCGAAAAGCGCATTGATGCAATCCGGGCGCAATGCGACGAAGCCCTGAAAACCCCCTAAAACCCCCCGTCTAAAGCGGCGTCGAAGCGTTTTTAGTGTGATCTGCGGGCTTGGCTTGCTGACATTCCCAAAAAGCTCGACCTTATGGGAGTCCTTCAAACGAAGGATTGACCCATGAAGAGTTACATTATCCCCGCCGCCCCCGGCACCTTCACGCTCGACGACGACGGCGCGATGGAAGAAGCCGTTATCGCCTGGTTTGTCACCGAAGACGATTACGGCAAGTATGGCGAACCGATCCCGCCTTGCTTCGGTCATACGATCTTGCTGCCTGATGGCAGGGTTGCGGATCATAAGGGCGTCTTCGACTCGTTCGACGAATTCCGGGCGTACAAACAACGCCAAGCCGAGGCGCGAGAAAAAGCCGAAGCTGAAAAGCGGGCGACGGAAGACGCCGCGAAGTGACCGGACCTGTATTCTATGCCCGCCGCCAGTTTATAAACTGGCGGCTGGTACAGCGTGAAGGCGTAACGAAACCGGCGAAGATGCCGTGTGATCAGCACGGGCAGATTGTCGACGCGCAAGACCCGGCGAACTGGAGAACCTTCGAAGACTGCAAGTCGGCAGATTACGGCGTCGGCGTCGTCCTGACTGAAGACGACCCTTATTTCTGTGTCGACCTGGACGGCGTGCGCTGCTCTGCCAGCGGTCAGCTTACATCGGTCGCAACCGACATTGTACGGCTACTCGACGGCGCCGCCGTTGAAATCTCGCAATCCGACGAAGGCTTGCACATTATAGGTCGACGCAAAGCCGATGAACTTGGCCCGCGCCGTAACAAATGGTCCGTAGACGGACAACGTATCGAGTATTACGACCGGGCAAGGTTCATCGCTTTCGGCGTGCGGGGATTTGAAGGCGACTTCGAACGGGACTGTACGGCGGCGCTCAAATCGCTTGTACCCGTGCGGACTGAGAAACCCGGCGAAGCATTACCACAAGGGCGCGACCCTTCCTGGTGCGGACCTGATGACGACGACGAACTGATAAAGCGGATGCGCGCGGCGACCGGCGGGCCGAACCGTGTTGTCGGCTTGCGCCCTTCGTTTGATGATCTGTGGAACGCGGACGCCGCCGCGCTTGGAAAGTTTTTCCCGTCTGAAAGCGCCCCCTTCGACGGGTCGGCGGCGGATATGTCGCTTATGTCGATGCTCGCATTCTGGACGGGCCGCGACGCGCCCCGGATGGAACGGCTTTTCTCGCGTTCGGCATTGGGCGCGCGGGACAAATGGAAGCGTCCCGATTACCGGTCCCGCACAATCGGCAAGGCCCGAACGTCGACGGTTACCGTCTATTCGGAAACGCACCGCGACGAGGCGAGGCGAAGGGCGCAGATTGAGGAAGCCCGGCGGATTGGCGCCGATGACTCCGACGAATCCCCGCTTCCCGTGGTCATGACGCTTGATGAAATGATCCGCGATTTGATCCTGATTGAAGGCACCGGGCAGATTGCCCACGTTCCGACGAAGCGAATTCGCGAGGCCCAACATGCCCGCACCGCGTTTGCAGCGTCGCGCCATATTTGGGTTGATGACGTCGGCAAAACCAAAGAGGCGCCATGCTTCCCGATCTGGATGAAAAGCCCTAACCGCAAGTCGGTCGACGCATTGTCCTGGCAACCGGGCGCATCGGAATTCTGCCGCCCGCCCGAAATCACAGAAAGCGGTGAACGCGCCTTCAATCTGTGGAAGGGGATAAAACCGTTCAACCCGCCTGATGACTGGCAGGAAAGCGTCAAGCCCTTTCAAGATCACGTCGAATACCTGATCCCGCTGGAACCCGAACGTCGGCGCTTCCTGCAATGGTGCGCCCATATCTTGCAGCGACCCGGCGAACTTCCGCACACCTGTTATCTGATGATTACGCCGACACGCGGCGTCGGTCGGAACTGGCTGACCGGAATGCTAACCCGTGTGCTTCGCGGCTATGTCGCTGCCGGTGTCGATCTTGGCGGCGTTCTCGACGGATCGTTCAACGGGCGGCTTTCCCGCAAGCTCCTGGCGACGGTGGATGAAACACGCGAGGGGCTATCGGCCAAACGCTACGAACGCGCCAACGCCCTGCAACGGATCGTCACCGAAGAATATCGCCTGATCAATCCGAAGTACGGCCATCAGCGCCTGGAATGGAACTGTTGCCGGTGGCTGATGCTCTCCAACTTTGAAGACGCGCTGCCCTTTGACAATCTCGACCGCCGCATTGTGGTCATCGGCAATCCCGCCGAACGCCAGTCACCGGCCTATTACCGCGCCCTGTACGGTTCGCAGAATGACCCGGCATTGATAGCGAGCGTCTGGCAGTACCTGTCGACCCTGGACATTTCCGACTTCAACCCCGGTGAACATGCGCCAATGAACGAGGCCAAGCGCACGGCTCTGGAAAGTCTTGAAAGTGAGTTAGACCGTATCGTTCGGGAATTCCGCGATGATTGGCCTGGCGCGTTGTGCGGGCGAAGCGATATTCGGCGTTATGCGAGCGTCGCAATGGGCGGGCAGTCCGTCGACGAACGCCACCTGACCCACGCGATTAAGCGGGCGGGGATGATTGCCACAGGCCAGCGTGTGCGGGTCAGGGGCGAGCGTGAATACGTCCTGGCAATGACCACAGGGGCAGTTGACGCGTTTCGAGACGTGACGCCCGCTGCAATCGGTGACCTTATCTCAAATGCAAGGTTGCAGTTTACACCGGAATGACCTGTCCCGTGTCCTGCACTGTCCCGCTTTCTCTCTATAAGTACATTCAAAGCAAGTAAGTAAATTATACTTATAGGAAATCGGCGGGTCAGGCGGGACAGCGGGACAGCCACGCGCCCCTAATGCATCGTGTTAATCGGATTTCACGTCACCTGCTGCGAGCCAGCGAACTAACCGTATGACGACCCAATAGAACAGAAAGAACAAGGCAGCGGGTACAAGTGGGATTGCGACGATTACCAATGCGCTAAGGAGCAGATACCCCGTCGAGACTGCGCTTTCACAGCCGCGCGCTTGTCGTGCAATAAAACCCGCTTCCCATTGCGCGTATTCCAATTTTTCCCCTTCGACCCCCTCTGCTTCCAAGCGCTTTGCGTGCTCATACAATAAGGGGGCGTTCTCCACATGGGCCTGACACTTCGCTCTTGATGCCAACATCTCTTGGGCAAAAGAAATAGCGAGCCAACATCCAAGGGCGAAAACAACGGCAGTCAGGAATAAGCCGACCCGTCGAGTTATTGCTTTGCCGCGCGCGCTCATAGTTGCCCCTCGATCCCTCGCAGTACAGTAGCGCGGCGGGCGGCGATGCGTCACCCCCTGGCAGCTAACCCCTATATCCCCTCTTTTTGTGCCATGAGAACAAACCGGGAACCGGCCAGCAAATGAGAAAATCCCGCCCGCACTTTTTTGACCCTGAAGTGTTATACTATAACATTTAGGTCACTCTCAGTCTTCGTGATTATCGGCCATCGCCGGTTGAGTGGTAAGGGTAAAAAACACCCGAAAACCCCCTAAAACCCCCCATGCTTTAACGATTTTTGCCCCTCGAAGGGCAGAAATGCTGCTTGCGACCGTGGTGTTTGAAACGTGCCGCGCTCTTATCGGTCCTGCTAGCGCAAAAGCTGCCGCAATCGAAAGGAACCTGAAATGACAATCGCTCAACTAATGGAGAAGCGCGCCGCCAAGCTCCGCGAACTCCGCCAAATCCAAGACGCCGCCCCGAACGGCGAAATGACAACCGAACAGCGCGCCGCCTGGGACGCCGCCGAAGCGGAAGCCCGGTCAATTAATGAAGCCATCGCCCGGCAACAGCGCCTGGACAACCTGGAACGCGCCGCAAGCGCAACGCCGGTCAACGGCACTGGCAACCCCGACTTCGACCGCGAGGCATCGCGCTACAGCCTGACCCGCGCCCTGGCGCACGCGTCCGGCCTGAAGGTCGACGCGGCCCGTGAAATCGAAGTGAGCGCCGAAATCGAACGCCGCAGCGGTCGCAAGGCGCAAGGCATCTTCGCCCCTGACACCGTGTTCCACGTTCGCCGCAAACCTGGCGGCAATGAACAGCGTGTCATCACGTCGACCGGTGACGGCGCTGGCCTGATCTTCGAGGAAGCGCGCCCCGGCGACTTTATCGACGCGCTCCGTGCTTCGTTAGTCACGATGCGCCTCGGTGCCACCACGCTTTCCGGTTTGCAAGGAAACGTCAGCATTCCGAAGATGACCGATCCCGGCGCGACTGCCTGGATTGCTGAAAACCAAGCACTTTCGGCGGCGAACCGCGACTTCGAAAAGGTCACGATGGCACCTAAGACCGTCGGCGCCCTGACGGAATTTTCCCGTAACATGCTGCTGCAATCGTCGCCGGACATTGAAAACCTTATCCGCAATGACTTTGCGGCGGGTCTTGCCCGCGCCCTGGACGCTGCCGCGCTTATCGGCGGCGGGTCGAACGAACCCGACGGCATCATCACCCTGCTAACCGACGCTTCGGCGATGGGTACTCTTGATGAAGCGTCGTGGTCGCAAGTGCTGGGCATGATCGCCACAATTGAAGACGCGAACGCTGGCATCGGGTCGATGGGTTGGGCGGTCAATCCGCGTGCCGTCCAGACGCTCCGCAGCACTGTGAAGGTCCGCTTCGGTTCGCCGCTTGTCGATGATGCTGGCGCAGGCTTTGTCATGGAAAGCCCTGACGCGCTCGCCGGTTACACGGCGGCGTCGACGACGGCGCTTCCGCTGATCGGTTCACCGGTGCAAACAGCTTCCGCCATCTTCGGCGCCTGGTCGCAGCTTCTGGTGGGTTACTGGTCGGGTATAGACGTCTTGGCCAACCCCTACGAAGCGACCGCTTACAGCAAGGGCAACGTGCAAGTGCGCGGACTCCTGACGGCTGACGTCGCGGTTCGGCACATCGAGTCGTTCACCGCCGCGACAGACATTCCGGTCACGGTCTAACCGGTAAGGAACGCGGCGCCTTTTCCCTGGGGCGCCGCCGAGGCGGGCGACGTGCGGCACGTTTACCTGTTCACCGCTGGCAACGGCGCCCGCCTCAACCTTCCGTTTTTGAAAGCTGGAAACATGACAAACACCACAATTGAACGCCGCGCCGCCGAACTCGAAGTGCGCGCGAAGGGTCGAAGCCTGGAAGGATACGCCGCCGTTTTCGAGCAACGCGCCCGCATCGCCGACTTCGACGAGTTAATCGAGCGCGGCGCTTTTGCCGATAGTCTCCGCGAAGGCGACAAATTGGCCCTAGTTGACCATCTTCCGTCCGCCGTCCTAGCGAGGACTAGGAACGGGTCGCTCAAATTGGCCGAAGATTCGCGCGGTCTTCACTTCCAAATTGCCCTACCGAACACAACGCTCGCCAACGACGTTCTCGCACTCGCTGAGGCCGGTTCGCTTGGCGGCGCGTCCTTCGGGTTCAACGTCAAGCGCGACGTCTGGCAGGGCACCCTACGCACGCTGCAAGCTATCGACCTTCGGGAAATCTCAATCGTCAGCGCATGGCCCGCCTATCCGCAAACGTCGGTTTCCGCACGTTCCGCGCTCGCATCGGGTCGCAGCGACCTTCAGCGCCGTATCGACTTTCTCACCCTGGGAGGCTTCTGATGCTTCAGCGCATTCTAAACGCGATTGGTTATGAGCGCCGATCCTCCGACCCACTCGCCCCCGGCAATTGGGCACGGGGTTACAATCCCGCCCCGGCGGTCAGCCCTTCCGCTGTATTGTCGAACATCGCCGTCGCCGCCCGCTGCGTCTCGCTGCGAAGCGAGTTACTCGCCTCGGTGCCGCTGAAGCTTTATCGCCGCCTTCCCAATGGCGACAAAGAACGCGTGACCGATAGTCCGCTCGCCCTTGTGCTTGGCGACCTGGCGAACCCTCTCATGACGGCGTTCGAACTTCGCGAATTCCTGGTGCGGTCCCTGGACCTTCAAGGTAATGCGTATGCCCGGATCGTTCGCGACGGCGCGGGGCAAGTCACCGAACTGTGGCCTATTCAGGCAAGTATGGTCACGGTCGAACGTCTCGAAAGCGGGCGCCTTCGCTACCGCGTATCGCAGCAACCATCGGGTACTGTGATCCTGTTGCAAGAGGAAGTGTTGCACATTCGCGCATCGTCCGAAGACGGATTACTAGGCCGAAGCCCCATCGCGATTGCGCGCGGCGTCCTGGGCCGGGCGATTGCCGAAGCCGTGACGGCTCACACGGGCGCGTCGAACAGCTTCAGGATTGCCGGTGTCGTTACCGTACCGAACGCGAAGATCGCGCCCGGATCACGCCAAGCACTCGAACAGGCTTTCGAGGAAGACGCCATGCGCGCCGATGACGCGCGCCGCGTGAAAGTCCTGGAAGGCGGCGCGAAATTCCAGCCGGTCAGCTTCAGTAGCGCCGACGCCGAATTCCTGGAAAGCCGCAAGCTGTCGAACGAAGACGTTGCGCGTATCTTCAATTGCACGCCCGCTTCGGTCGGCATTCTGTCTTCCGTATCTTACGGGTCGGCGGACGCGGACGCACGGGCACTTGTGCAGAATTGCCTGCAACCGCTCGCTGAACGGGTCGAACAGGCTTTCATGCGTTGCCTGCTGACGCCGGAAGGTCGGCGGCAATACGTGATTGAACATGACCTTAAGGGCTTGCTGCGAGGCGACACCGCTCAACGCTTTGCGTCGTACGAAATTGGCCGCCGAATTGGCATATTCTCTCAGAATGATTTGAGACGTTATGAGAATGAGCCGCTTATCGAAGACGGCGACACCTACTTGCAACCGCAAGCCCTCGCCGGTTCCAGCGCCCCGCGAGGTGATCCGCAAACAGAATAGCCGCGTCGCTTCCTAAGTCAGCGGGCGCATGGGCACCCGGACTCAACAAGACCCGGATGAAGTCTGATGACGCGGCTACGTGCCGAGCAGCAATTCGGGTCAACCCATGCACTTTTCACAGTGTCACAGAAGGGACGAAACATGCACGAAATAGTATTCAGCACACTGACCGACACCGAGCGCGAGGTAACTCGGGTACTTGCAATGTCCGCATCGCGGCGCCTGGAACGCGGCGAGGGCCTCGCGGACATGCCGCTAGTGGAACTTCGCGCCTTTTGTATCGTCGCCGAACTCAACCTAACCGTGGCCCTCGTTGAACTCTCGAAGCGCGACGCACCGGCTGAAGGGCGCCTGCAATGAGCGCCGAACAGATCGCAGAATATGAAATCGTGTTCGCCGCATGTCTGGCCGCGCTGATCGCAGCGTTTGAGGCGGGTTATGAGTGACCGAATGTATACTGCTGAAGCGGCGGCGATGCTGCGCCTGTCACCACGGGCGCTAGCCTCATTCGTAAAAACGCGAGGATGGGAAACCGAGAAGTGCCCTAAGAACAGAAATTTCGTCACCTTGGACCGGGCAACCGTCGAGGCCGAAGCCGCGAGGCGTGAGGAACGGCGGGCGAGAGCGCCCCGGCCTATTGAAGCCCGTCCGGCGGATCGTGCCATTGCCGAACGCTGCGCCCGCCAAATCCGCGCTTACTGGCGCGAGCGCGGTCATAATGTCACCGTAGAAGTCTTCGGCGCCGATATTGTGTCTGACCTGGTGAACGGGCTTCCGGTTCGGCGATGACCGTCGAACCCCTCTTAACGACGGATGACGTCGCACGTTTGCTGGGTGTAGACGTAAAGACGGTCAGGGTCGAAGTGCGGGCCGGGCGCTTGGCACGCATCTTGATCGGTAAGCGTTGTGTCCGTTTCCACCCTGGCGACGTTGGCGCTTACATCGAAAGGATGAAGGAATGTCCCTCTTCAAGCGCGGGCGGGTCTGGCACTACGAATTCTATGTCGACGGGGTCCGTTATCGAGGGTCCACGCGGGAAACGTCGAAAGGCGCCGCACGGGAAGCCGAAGACCGGGAGCGAGATCGTGCAAGGACCGTGGGTAACGGAAATGACGAACCGCCGTCCCTGATGGAAGTCGCCGCCTTGTGGTGGACCGCGACGCAGGCACACCTTGCCAGCGCGAAGACCACGGCGCACCGGCTTGAGACGGTTAAACGGTGTGTGGATTTTTCGCTTCCGGTAACCGCCATAACAACCCGGACTGTCGCCGACGCCATCGCACGCCGCCGGGGCGAGACAACCCACAACGCCCGCCGCCCGACACCTTCAACAGTCAATCGCGACATTATAGATTCAACGCTTCGCCCGATCTTGAACTATGCGCGCCGCGTTTTGGAAATCAAAGGATTGCCTGAAATCGACTGGAAGGCGCTGCGTTTCAGCGAGCCGCGCGGAAGGGTTCGGGAATTCACCGCCGCCGAAATTGGTATGATCCGTGCCAAAATTGCCCACCTGCCGCATCATCGCGACCTTTTCGAATTCCTGAGCGTGTTCGGCGTCCGTCTTCGCGAGGCGTGGTTTCCGCTTCAATGTCTCGACGTCGAAGGCGGTCGCATCTTCCTGAGGCAACGCAAGGGCGGCGACTGGCACACAATCCCGCTAGATGAACACTGGAAAGCCCTGCTTGCCGCCCGGTCTAGTCGCGCCGCCAGCGCCGAACTCAATACGGTGTGGTTCTACGAAGACCGAGAAGGCCACCTTCGCGCGCTGACGCCCCGCGCCTTCCAAAGCTACATGGCTGGCGTCCTATCCTCTCTCGGGATCACAGACGCGCGGCCCGCCCATGACCTACGCCACCATGCGGGAACGCAGTACGTGCGACGCACGGGCAATCTGAGGGGCGCGCAGCGGCTTCTAGGACATGAGAACATCGTGACCACGGCGCGCTATGCCCACGCTTCCGAAAGCGACGTGCGCGCCGGACTTTTCGGAAATCCTGCACAAAATTACCCACAAAACGCGGATAAGCGCTAAAATCTATAATTTAAACAAAATCAAGGTCTGGAACCTAAATCCAGTGCGTCTACCAATTCCGCCACATCCGCACGACAGGGCGCTTCCTACGCGAGCCCGGCGGGGACTGCAACTGCCCTGACGTAGCGTCATCTGGGGTCACTGCAGAACCCGCCAGGCTGGCGTGGACAGGGCCTTGAGCCTGTGACATAAGCCGCCGCTTCAGGCAGGTTCAGCAGGTCCGGGCGCGCATCGAGGCGCGTGCCGCGCCGCCCCAGAATACGGAAGAATGTCTCATGGAAGTGACACAGACCAAGGCAGACGGTCTCAGCCGCACCTTTACGATCAAGGTGCCGGCCAGCGAACTGCAGGCCAAGCTCGATCAGCGGATCGAGGAAATCCGCCCGCAGATGCGCCTCAAAGGCTTCCGCCCTGGCAAGGTGCCGGCGGCGCATGTGCGCAAGATGTACGGCCGCGACCTCATGGGTGAGCTGATCGACAAGCTGGTCAATGAGACGAACCAGAAAGCCCTCGAGGAAAATTCCCTCCGCCCGGCCGGCCAGCCGAACGTGCAGATGGAAGCCGATATCGAGAAGGTGGTCTCCGGCCAGGAAGACCTCGCCTACAACATGCATGTCGATGTCATGCCGGAATTCACCCCGGTCGATGTCTCGACGCTGACCGTCGAACGCCCTGTCGCGGAAATCGCCGAGGGGCAGATCGAGGAAGCGCTGAAGCGCATTGCCGAACAGAACATCAAGTATGAAGCCCGCGCCGAAGGCGAAGCAGCGGTCGATGGCGATGCCGTGGTCGTTGATTTCACCGGCAAGATCGACGGTGAAGTCTTTGAAGGCGGCACCGCTGAACAACAGGCCGTCGTGCTCGGCTCGAACCGTTTCATCCCAGGTTTCGAGGAACAGCTCCTCGGCGTGAAGGCCGGCGACGAGAAAGAGCTGACTGTTTCCTTCCCAGAGGACTATCCGGCTGAAAACCTGGCCGGGAAGGCGGCCGTTTTCGAAACCAAAGTCCACGAAGTGCGCGCGCCCCAGACGCCGGAACTCGATGACGAGTTCGCCACAGGTCTCGGCCTTGAAGGCATGGAACAGCTGCGCGGCCTCGTTAAGGAACAGCTCGAAGGCGAGCACAAGGCGGCCTCGCGTGCCAAGGCGAAGCGCAACCTGCTCGACAAGCTCGACGACGCCCACAGCTTCGACCTGCCGCCGGGCATGGTGGAAATGGAATTCGACCAGATCTGGCAGCAGCTCCAGCGCGAGATGGATGCCGGCCGCGTTTCCGACGAGGAAAAGGCAAAGCCGGAAGAAACACTGCGCGAGGAGTATCGCAAGATCGCTGAGCGCCGCGTGCGCCTCGGCCTCGTCCTTGCCGAAGTCGGCCGACTGGCCGATGTCCGCATCTCCGAAGCCGAAGTGAACCAGGCCCTGATCCGCGAAGCCCGCCAGTATCCGGGCCAGGAGCGCGAAGTGGTGCAGTTATTC
>JBKBLD010000028.1:0-30334 GCA_046296675.1 Hyphomonas sp.
AGCCCATCGGTCACATCCCGCCCGCAGAGGCAGAGAATGATTTCTATGCAGCACAGTCGCAGACCGCTATGGCTGCGTAACCCCAACCAAACGGCCTCCGAGGTTACCGGGGAGGTTCAGTTTATCTGCTATTTCGTTTCTTTTTTGGTGTTCATGGAAGTCCTCCTAAAACGGGTTTCCTTCGTGTTTGGTTTTTTGAGCCAATCATTGATATATTGATCGCTATATCATTCTCAGTATTGATTTTTGTGTTAATCTTTGCACTGATTTTTTCTTCCATCATTATCGTGCAAGATTCAATCGCTCTTTGGCAAGAGTTATAGTGGGTGGAAAATCAGGAGGCGAGGTTAGGCAGTTGCCCTAGTCGTGTCTTGCGGACACCTGAAAACAGATCTTCAAGTTGCTGAGGGTTTTTGCATTTGAGTTTCTCAGGAAAAGTTGATCATGATGCGCTTTATCTCGATCCTTCTGGTCCTTGCCGGCGAAAGCGCGCGGCCCCTCGACCTCGCCGTAAAGGGCGCTGAAAAGCTTGCCATTGTGCTCGGGGCAGAGGGTGCGGGCCTGCGCCCGGCGGTGGCCAAGGCCTGCGCCGAACTGGCCCGGATCCCGATTTCGCCGCAGATGGAAAGCCTCAACGTGTCCAATGCTGCCGCAATTGCGTTCTATGAGGCGAGCCGGGGCAGTTTCATGGCCCGCTGACTTTGCTACACTGTTCCGGACTTCACGCGGGGAGACGCCAGTCATGATGCGCTTTATCTCGATCCTTCTGCTTCTCGCTGGCCTGCTGGCGGCGGGCATCGGCGGCGCAGCGCTGCTGGAACAGTATCGCCCGGCGACAGCGCCGGTGGCGGATTTCGCTGAAGCGCCTCCCGAACTGCCGGCAACCGGCCCGGGGACGGAGGAAGACCGCTTTCCGGAAATCGCCGCAGCCGCGCCGGATGAGTTCGAAGCCCTTGCCCCGCCGCCGTCCGCGCCTGCCGAAGTTACCGGCGAGAGCGAGGAACTGGCCGGCATCGCCTCTGTCGGTGACGACGACTTCAATTTCCAGCCGATGCTTGAGGAAGCCCCGCCGGCGGCAATGTCACGCGCCGCGCCACCTGCGCCGGTCGATATCGACGATCCCGGGGTGACGACCGCCGTTTCGCCGTCCTTCATCGACTCGCTGAAGACGGTGCCGGTCGCGCATGAGACGCCCGCCTCGGCGGAATACAAGCGGCCCTTCAACGTGACCTTCGCGATCGATGCGACCGGCGACACGACCGCCGCCGACGCCCTTCCCGGCCGCGGCGTGATCCGGGAAGACCAGGCGAGAGTGTCCGACCGGGTCGAGGTGCGCCTGTCGGGCGCGAGCTTCACCATCACGCCCACCTCCCCGCCGGTCCAGTCCCTCTCGCCGCTGACGGAGAATACCTGGCGCTGGTCGGTGACGCCGCTGACCGCCGGCGACCATGACCTGACCTTCGAAATCTTCGCGATCGATTCCGATGAGGTGGTGCCGCTGCGAACCTTCCGCGACACAGTGACGGTGCGCGTCTCCGGCATCAACCGCGCCATCGCCTTCGCCGATCAGGCCAACCCGCTGTTCGTGCTTCTCGGCGGACTTGGCTCGATCCTCGCCGGCATCTTCGGCGTCGCGCGCTTCTTCGTGAAGAAATAGGCAGCCCCGGCCATCATCCCGGCCTGCCAGGCAGGCCGGGAGCGCCGTCCTATCCCCCACCTTTTCGCGACCCGCCCCCAGCAATCATCACAGATTCCGGGAAAGTTCAGGAATCTTATCCTACACCTCCGCAGCGGTGGTAGTATGATCCTGTCGTCCGTGCAGGGTATGCACTGGCGGGCAGGGATGAAGATCCCGGCAGCGGAGACGAGCGGGTCGCAACCCTCGTTTCAACACCAACCCCAGCTTGCGGCCCGATTCCGTCTCCGCTCGCTACACCCAGGCAAAACCGGAAGGGCCCCGCCCTGTCCGGCTTTTCGTGCTGGCCGCCGCGCGGCCTGCTAGCCCCCCGCCTCTTTCCAACCGCCCCGATCCGTCTGCTGAAAATAGCGTGTCACGAGGCCTGCATCCTTCGCTGCCTTGAACTGGGCGCGGGCCTTGCTCCGTGTACTGCTGTCGGCGTCCTCGAACATCACCATGCAGCGCCGGAAAGGCGCATCGATGGGCGCCTCGGTGCCATCCATCAGGACAAGGGCTTCGGCGCCATTGACGTTGTCGAGCTTGGCCGTCAGCAGCACCGGCTGGCGCGCGGCGTCCAGCCCCGGCGCATCAGCCTGACCATGCGGCAGGAAAGCGGCGTCATCGAACGTCCACAGCGCCGCATCAAGCCTGGCAAGGCGTTCTGCGCTGGATGAGACCGCCAGCACGCGCCATCCCGCCTCCAGGCATTTCTGCATCAGCGGCGCCGCCGCCTCCTCCAGCGCCGTGCGCGAGAGGTGATAGAACCACCATTCGGGGGGCGACGAGTCCACCACCCCTTATCCTCCCCCGTTTACGGGGGAGGTGCCCCGCAGGGGCGGAGGGGGGAAGCCCCCCATTCCCGCCTTCGGCGGTACTTCCCCCGCAGGCGGGGGAAGATGACACCATTCACTCATAATTATCCGCGATCCAGCGGCTGAGCAGGCGCGGGCCGTAGCCGGAGGCCCAGCTTGGATCTGTCGGAGCTTTCTCGCCCTCGACCCAGGCAACGCCAGCGATGTCGATATGCGCCCAGCGCACGCCATCCTTGATGAAGCGTTTGAGGAACTGGGCCGCCGTGATCGAGCCCGCCGCGCGCCCGCCGATATTACGCATGTCGGCGAATTTCGACTTGATCAGCGAGTCGTATTCCGGGCCGAGCGGCAGGCGCCAGACGCGCTCACCTTCGGCGAGGCCGGCCTTTGTCAGTTCGTCAGCCAGGTCATCATCATTGCAGAAGAGGCCCGCATGATGATGGCCGAGCGAGATGACGATCGCGCCAGTCAGCGTGGCAAGGTCCACGATGGCTTTCGGCTTGAAATTCTCCTGCGCATACCAGAGCACATCGCACAGCACGAGACGGCCTTCGGCATCCGTGTTCTGCACTTCGATGGTCTGGCCGGAGGCCGAGCGCAGGATGTCGCCGGGGCGGATCGCGTTGCCGTCAGGCATGTTCTCGACGAGGCCGACAAGGCCGACGACATTGACCTTGGCCTTCGCCTGGGCCAGCGCGCGCATGGTGCCGGTGACCGCCGCTGCACCGCCCATGTCGCCGCGCATCTCTTCCATGCCGGGGCCAGGCTTGAGCGAGACGCCGCCGGTGTCGAAGCAGACGCCCTTGCCAACGAGGATGACCGGATCGTCGCCGGGCTTGCCGCCATTCCATTTCATGATGCCGAGCTGGCTTTCGCGCACGGAGCCCTGACCGACGCCAAGGAGGGCGCCCATGCCGAGTTTGGCCATCTGCTTCTCGCCGAGGATTTCGACCTCCAGGCCAAGGGCGGAGAGTTCCTTGATCTTCTCGGCAAAGCTCTCCGGATGGAGGTCATTCGGAGGCATGTTGACGAGGTCGCGGGCGAGATAGGTGCCGTCCGTGGCCGCATCCAGCGGGGCGAAGGCCGCCTTGGCCGCTTTCGGATCATCGGAAACCAGCGTCAGGGTCGACAGGCTCGGTTTCTGATCCGGCTTGAGCTTGGTGAAATAGGTATCGAAACGATAGGCAGCGAGCTTGGCACCGGCGGCAACGCGCGCGGCTTCTTCTGCGGTATGCGCCGCGATCGAGGCCGATTTGAAGCCGGATGCGGCAAAGGCCTTCACGAAATGCGCGCCGATCTTCTCCATTTCGCGCGCATCGCGCTTCTTCGGCTTGCCGCCGCCCAGGATGACAGCGCGGCGCGCCTCCAGCCCCTTGGGCAGCACGACCGTGACCTGCTGGCCGACCTTGCCGTCGAATCGCCCGCCCTCGAGCGCGGCGGCGATCAGCCCGCCGGATGCCTTGTCCAGCGCCCCGGCGCTGCCCGGCAGGCCGGCGCCTTCATCAGCAATGAAAGCGGCAATATCGGCCTTCGCGGCCTCGGCGAATGTAATCTTCATGTGTGGAAACTCCGTTTGGAGCGGAAACTAAGCATCGACGCGCCGAGCGCAACTCGTTAGGCAGGGATTTACTGCCCAAAGTCGGGTCTTTCCCCGGATATTCAGAGTGCCAGACCCCGGATCATGAAGAAGATACAGGCTCATCTGTTCAGACAGGTGCTGCAGGCCGTCCTCATTATCGTGGGCAGCCTCGTCATGGTGGCGCTGCTGGCGCAGGGGTTGACCCGGACCGATCTGATACTCGAGAACCGGCAGTCGGCCGTCACATATTTCTACATCGTGATGCTCGGCTCGCCGCAGGTGATTGCCCTGCTATTGCCGTTGGCGCTGTTTGTGGCGGGCGTCTGGTCGCTGAACCGGATCCACAAGGATTCCGAGATTGTGGTGGCTCAGGCCGCTGGCATGACACGCTGGCAGGTTGCCTCGCCGGTCATGCGCCTGGCGGTGCTCTGCATGGTGCTGCATCTGGGGGTCAATCTGTGGGTCCAGCCGCTGGCGCAGCGGGAGATGCGCGAGGCCGTTGCCGCCGCGCGCGCCGACCTGGCGGCCGCCATGATCCGGCCCGGCCAGTTCACCTCGAATGGCGAGCGGCTGACCTTCTATGCCCGCGAACAGGTCGGCGGAGAGCTGCGCGGGGTGATGATCTCCGACATGACCGACCCGCAATTCCCGACCGACATCCTTGCGCGGTCAGCGGCGCTGGTGACCGTCGAGGGCCGCCCGACCCTCTTGCTGCGCGATGCGCTCAGCCAGCAGCTCGATTCCAACCAGCAGCTCTCGGTGCTCGAATTCGACCAGTACATGTTCGACCTGACCGACTTCATGCGGGAGGATTCCGATCTGAACCTCAAGGCGTCAGACAAGTTCCTGCATGAGCTTCTCTTCGTCGACAGGAAGAATTACTTTGAAAACAAGGAAGCCGATACATTCCTGGCGGAAGCGAATGCGCGGCTGACCACGCCGGTGCTGAACCTTGTCATGGCCTTGCTGGCGATCTTCGCCGTGCTCGGCGGGGATTTCAGCCGGCAGGGCTATTCCCGGCGGATCGCCTTTGCCACCGCTGCCGCGATCATTGTGCTGGTCGTCAACCTCGCCCTGCAATCAGCAGCAGCCGCGGATCCCGCGCTGAATATGGCACTCTGGGTCCTGCCGGCCGCAACGGCCCTCTTCATCGGCTGGATCTATTTCGGCCGGGGCGCCCGTATCGGCCGCAAACAGCGCCGCGCAGCGCCGAATGATGCGCTGCTGATGACCGGAAGTGGCCGCTGATGCCGGCCGTTTCGCGCATCCAGATCTACATCCTGCGCCAGTGCCTGTCGGGCCTCGTGATGGTGCTGGGTATCCTGCTGCTGGCCATCCTGATGATCGACGTGGTCGAGCAGCTGCGCACCGTGGGCGGCGATGTGCCCATCACGCTGACGGACGCGCTGCGCCTGTCCCTGATGAAGCTGCCGCTGATTGTCGAGCAGACCCTGCCCTTCGCACTGCTGGCGGCGACGATGATGGCGTTCACCCGGCTGAACCGGCGGTCCGAACTGTCGATCATCCGGGCGAGCGGCCTGTCGGCCTGGCGCTTCCTGACGCCGGTTATCGTGCTGGGCGTTGCGCTCGGCCTGTTCGCCTCGATGGTGCTGAACCCGTTCGCAGCCCGGCTCGGACAGTCCTATGAAGCCGAACGCGCCCGCCTGCTGAACACCGGGCGGCAGGCCGTTGTCGTGGCGGAAACCGGCCTCTGGCTGCGCCAGGGCGACGATACGAGCCAGTATGTCATCCATGCCCGCCGCGTCGAGAATAACGGCCGAACCCTGGTGGACGTGAAGATCATCGAGGAGCAGCGCCTCTACATCGGGCGCCAGCCCACCAGCGATTTCGCCTTCGTGCGCCGGATCGATGCCGAACGCGCAGAGCTGAATGACGGCTTCTGGCAGCTGCAGAATCTGGTCGAAAACCTGCCCAACCAGCTGCCGGAACGGCGCGAGACGCTGGCCATCCCGACGTCTCTGGATGCGGTCAGCCTGCTCGACAAGTTTGCATCGCCGAACACGATCGGCTTCTGGTCCCTGCCCCGGTTCATCTCCGAGACGCGCGCCGCCGGGCTGGATACGTCTCGCTATACGATGCGCTGGTTCAGCCTGACGGCGACACCTGTCCTGTTCGTCGCCATGGCGCTGATCGGGGCGCTCGCCTGCCTGCGCCTGCAGCGCCTCGGCGGCACCTCGCGCCTGCTTGCAACCGGCGTACTTGCGGCGATCGGGCTGTATTTCTTCACCCAGTTCTCGACCAGCCTCGGGGCCACCGGCGCCGCCCCGCCGATCATCGCAGCCTGGAGCCCGCCGCTGTTCGTTCTGTTCGCCAGCCTGGCGTTCATCGCTTACCGCGAAGACGGCTGATAACCGTCCCGGCCTTGACATCCCCCGGCGCTACAGACCATTCCTGCCGCCCTTGAACAGGTGGAGCCCGCATGAAACTTGTCGTCGTCGAGTCGCCGGCAAAGGCCAAAACGATCAACAAGTATCTGGGCAAGGACTATAAAGTCCTGGCGTCGTACGGCCATATCCGCGACCTGCCCTCGAAAAACGGCTCGGTCGATCCCGACAATGACTTCGAGATGGTCTGGGAGGCAGACGCCAAATCCGCCAAGCGGATTTCCGATATCGCCAACGCCCTGAAGGATGCCGACACGCTCGTGCTGGCAACCGACCCCGACCGCGAGGGCGAGGCCATCAGCTGGCATCTGGTCGAGGCGCTGAAAAAACGCCGCGCGCTGAAAAAGGATGTCGTGATCGAGCGGGTCGTCTTCAATGCAATCACCAAGAGCGCAGTGACCCAGGCGATGGAACATCCCCGCGCGATCGACAGCGAACTGGTGGACGCCTATCTGGCGCGCCGCGCGCTGGACTATCTCGTGGGCTTCAATCTTTCGCCGGTGCTCTGGCGCAAGCTGCCGGGATCGCGATCTGCCGGCCGGGTCCAGTCGGTTGCGCTGCGCATCGTCTGCGACCGCGAGAACGAGATCGAGAGCTTCCGCGCGCAGGAATACTGGAACATTGCCGCCGAGCTTCGCGCGCCGGACGGCTCGCATTTCGAGGCGCGGCTTTATTCTCTCGACGGCGAGACGCTGAAGAAGTTCACCCTCGGCAACAGGGGCGATGCGGACCGCGCGCTGGAAATCGTCAAGACCGGCGGCTATTCGGTCAGCGCGGTCGAGGCCAAGCCCGTCAAGCGTAACCCGCCGCCGCCTTTCATCACCTCGACGCTGCAGCAGGAGGCGAGCCGCAAGCTCGGCTTCACCGCCAAGCGCACGATGCAGGCGGCTCAGAAACTCTATGAGGAAGGCCGCATCACCTATATGCGGACCGACGGCGTGAACATGGCCGAGGAGGCCTATACCGCCGCGCGCTCCATGATCCAGTCGAATTATGGCGCACGCTACCTGCCGGAAAATACGCGGCGCTATTCCTCCAAGGCCAAGAATGCGCAGGAAGCCCATGAGGCGATCCGCCCGACGGATTTCCATCTGCGCCCGGAGGAGTATCACGGCGACGGCGACCTGAAGAAGCTCTACACCCTCGTCTGGCGCCGGGCCGTTGCCTCGCAGATGGAAGCGGCACTGTTCGAGCGCACCACCATCGACCTTCAGTCCAGGGACAAACGCGCGGCCCTGCGCGCGACCGGGCAGGTCGTTGTCTTCGACGGCTTCATCAAGCTCTATACAGAAGACCGGGATGACCCCGAGGATGAGGACGAGGATGGCGGCGGGCGCCTGCCGAAGCTCAGCCAGGGCCAGCACACTGATCTCGTTGAGGCGCGTTCGAGCCAGCATTTCACCGAGCCGCCGCCGCGTTACACCGAAGCCTCGCTGGTCAAGCGCCTGGAGGAGCTCGGCATCGGCCGGCCGTCCACCTATGCCTCGACGCTCGCCACGCTGGAAGACCGCGGCTATGTCCGCCTCGACCAGAAACGTCTGATCCCGGAGGACAAGGGCCGGCTGGTCACCGCCTTCCTCGAGAATTTCTTCAGCCGCTATGTGGAGTATGACTTCACCGCGAGCCTCGAGGACAAGCTCGACATCATCTCCGATGGCAAGCTCGACTGGAAAGCCTTCCTGCGGGAATTCTGGCAACAATTCGCCGCCGATATCGACGGCACGAAGGATCTGCGCGTTTCTCAGGTGCTGGATGCGCTGAACGAAGCGCTGGAGAAACACGTCTTCCCGTCACAGGATGCAGACGGCAATCCGGTGGCGAACCCGCGCCTCTGCCCGGCCTGCAAGGAGGGGGAACTCTCCATCAAGGTCGGCAAGTTCGGCGCCTTTGTCGGCTGTTCGCGCCATCCGGAGTGCAAGTATACCCGGCAGTTTTCCTCCGAGGGCGGCGAAGGCGGCGCGATCAGCCCGGATGGCAACGAGCTCGGCGTTCATCCCGATACCGGCGAAACGATCTTCCTCAAATCCGGCCGGTTTGGCCCCTATGTCGAAATGGCGAATGGCGAGAAGCCGAAGCGCGCCAGCCTTGCCAAGGCCGATAATCCGGCGGAGCTGACGCTGGAGCGGGCGGTGGAGCTGCTGAGCCTGCCGCGCGAGGTTGGTCTGCACCCGGAGGATGGCGAGATGATCCTCGCCAATTTCGGCCGTTTCGGGCCCTATGTTCAGCATGGCAAGACCTATGCGAACCTGAAAGACCCGCGCGATGTGTTCACCATCGGCGTCAATCATGCCGTTGCCCTGATCGCCGACAAGAAGGCCCGCGGCGCGGCGCGCGGCGGCGCCTCGGCGCTGAAATCGCTCGGCGACCATCCGGATGGCGGCGTGATCGAAGTGTTCGAGGGGCGCTACGGGCCGTATGTGAAATGGGGCAAGGTCAACGCCACGCTGCCGAAGGAAGTGACCCCGGACGCCGTGACGCTGGAAGCCGCCATCGACCTGGTAAACGCCAAGGGCGGCGCGAAGAAGAAGGCGCCGGCGAAGAAAAAAGCGCCCGCGAAAAAGGCTGCGCCGAAGAAGAAGGCAGCGGCGAAGAAATCCGCAGACGAATGATCTTCGTCACGCGCGGGGGGCGGGCCGTCTACCTGCCCGGAAGGGGCAAGTAGAGCCCCTCCCCGCCGCCCCTACTCCGCCGGAACGGTGGCCGCGCGCGAGAAGGCCTGGCCTTTCATCAGCGCGGCACGGGCGTCATCATATTCGCGCACCAGCTGGTCGACATAATCCTTCACCGGTCCGCGCTTCTTCACCGCCCCGATGCCCTGGCCGCAGCCCCAGATATCCTTCCAGGCCTTCGCGTCGGTGTTGCCGCCGGAGCCGAAATTCATCTTGGACGGATCGCTCTCCGGCAGATTGTCCGGGTCGAGACCGGCAGCGATGACCGAGGGCCTCAGATAATTGCCATGCACGCCGGTGAAGAGGTTCGAATAGAGGATGTCCTCGGCGCCGTACTGGACGATCGCGTCCTTGTAGCCTTCCACGGCATTCGCCTCGTCGCAGGCGATGAAGGCCGAGCCGATATAGCCGAAGTCTGCCCCCATCGCGAGCGAGGCGGCGACTGCGCCGCCGGTCGCGATCGAGCCCGACAGCGCCAGCGGGCCGTCGAAGAATTCGCGGATTTCCTGGATCAGGGCAAAGGGCGAGAGCTTGCCGGCATGGCCGCCCGCACCAGCAGCGACGGCGATCAGGCCATCGGCGCCCTTCTCCAGCGCTTTCCGGGCGAACCAAGTGTCGATCACATCATGCATGACGATGCCGCCATAGGAATGGATCGCGTCATTCACATCCTTGCGCGCGCCGAGCGAGGTGATCACCAGCGGCACCTTGTATTTCACGCAGGCGTCCATGTCGTGATCGAGGCGGTTGTTGGTCTTGTGGACGATCTGGTTGACCGCAAACGGCGCCGCCGGCCGGTCCGGGTGCTTCACATTATGCTCGCCGAGTTCGTTGGTAATCCGGTCCAGCCATTCATGCAGCACGGGGCCCGGCCGCGCGTTCAGTGCCGGGAAACTGCCGACAACACCGGCCTTGCACTGCGCGATCACGAGATCCGGGCTGGAGATGATGAAAAGCGGCGAGGCGATCACCGGAATACGCAGGTTCTGAAGCACGGCGGGGACGGTCATGGGAGGGCCCTTCGGGTAAGTGTACAGTGTTTACATTGACCCGAATGTAGCGCCCCGGCCTGTCCGGGCAAGCCGTTACGTCGGGGGAAGCCGGTCAGCCAATCATAACGCTGCCGCCGCCATCGACGGGCAGGATGGCGCCCGTCACATAGGCGGCTTCGTCGCTGGCGAGGAAGAGTGCGGCGTAGGCGGTGTCCCAGCCGGTGCCCATCCGTTTCATCGGCACGCGGGCGGCGCGCTGGGCGCGCAGCTCGTCTTCCGGCACGCCGGTCTTCTGCGAGATGCCGGTGATTGCCATCGGCGTGTCCATGAGGCCCGGCGTGATGGCATTGCAGCGCACGCCGCGCGAGGCGCCGGCCATCGCGGTGCTGGTGGTCATGCGGTTGAGACCGGCCTTGGAGATTTCATAGGCCATCTGGAACCCGCCAGCGACGGAGGCGAGCGAGGAGATGTTGACGATGGCGCCGCTGCGCCGCTCCAGCATGCCGGGCATGACCGCCCGGGTGAGCAGCCAGGCAGCTTTCAGGTTGATGCGCAGCGTGCGGTCGAAGGCGTCCTCCGTCAGCTTGTGGGCGGGGCCGTCGCCGCGGTCGCCGATGCCGACATTGTTGATGAGGATATCCGGTGGGCCGAAGGCGGCGGTGCAGGCGTCGAGGATGGCAGCGGCGCTGTCCGGCAGGGAGATGTCTGCGGCGAAGGGCGCTGCGAGGCCGCCTTCGGCGGTGATCTCGCTGGCAATCGACTTTGCGCGTTCTTCCTCGCGGTCGATGCAAAGCACTTTCGCCCCGGCGCGCGCGAACAGGAGGGCGATAGCCCTGCCATTGCCGATCGTGGTGCCGGGTGTCTGGCCCGCCCCGCTGACGATGGCGATCTTGCCGGCAAGGCGGCCCGCGACCGGCTGGGCACTCATTTGACAAGGTCCGGATCGAGGGTCAGATCGCTGTCGAGCTGCACGCCGAAGGAATTCAGCATCATCGAAACCTGCGTGTACTGGCCGACCGTCATGACGAGGTCCATGCGCTGCTTTTCGCTGAGGGAGGAAAGCTCCGCCCACGTGCTGTCGGTGATGAAGGCGTCGGACGTCAGCTCATCCGTGGCGCGCAGGAGGGCAGCGTCGATGGCGCTCCAGCCCGGGGCATCGGGGCCGGCCTTGATCCGGTCGATCTCCTCATCCGTCAGGCCGCACTGTTTGCCGATGCGCACATGCTGGGCCCATTCATAGCCGGATTTCCAGTTATACCCCGCGCGAAGGATAACCAGTTCGCGCTCGCGCGGGGCAAGGCTGTTATAGTCCGAGAGGATGTAGCCGCCCCAGCGCATGAAGGCTTTGTAGGCCTTGGGCGCATGTGCCAGCGTGCGGAAGATGTTGAAGACCTGACCGCGCCCGAACTGGGCGGCAAGCGCTTCCTTCTGCTCCGGGCTGAGGGCGTCATCGGTGAGCGGCGGGATGCGCGGGCTCTTCAGTCTCATGGGATTCCTCCGGCAGTTCTTGTCTGCCGGAGACCAAAGCCTGATGGCGGGCGGCGGGCAAGCCCTCGCGGTGCGTCAGCCGAAGATGCGGGGGTCCGACCGGTCGATGCGCGAATGCACGGGTTCCTCGGTGGCCTGCTTGACCGCATCGAGGGTCGCGGTGTCGGCAATGCCGGTCACCGGAAGGCCCCGTTCCTGCTGGAAGGTGACCACCGCACGGCGGGTGCCCTGGCCGAATATCCCGTCGACCCCGCCGGTCGCAAAACCGAGCGTTTCAAGGTCTGTCTGCAGCTGTTTCACCCGGTCACCGCGACTGCCGACGGCCAGCGGTTTGAGGGACGGCGCGGACGGCGCCGCATCCGGTGCGACGGTTTCCGGCGAGCCTGTCACGCCGAGCGCGATGTTGGTCCAGAGAACGCGCACGTCCTCATCATGCGCCGCGACCGTGCTCAGCGGATTGCCGCGATTGACGCCGCGCGAGACTTTCGCCGCATCATTCTCGTCGGCCCAGCGGTTGAGGCCGTTGGTCTTCCAGAAGGCCGCAGCCACTTCGATCGACTTGGTCAGGTCCTTCGAGATGATGTCGGGATCATTGGCGAGGTCGAGGCCGGCGGCATTGCCATAGCGGGTGTAATTGTCCCGGCCTGTCAGCTGGATGAAGCCGCGCCCGCGGAATTTCCAGCCGTCGCCCGGCTGGGTATTGCCAAGTCGCTGGCCAAGCGCCGTCTGCGGGCCGTAGACGGTGTTGGCGATCAGTTCCTGCCTGTGGGCATGCTGGCGGGCAAGGGCAGGATTCTGACGATAAAAGCTGAATATCTTCGGCAGGCGTTCGGCCGAGTAGTTCAGGCTTTCGGTCGTGAAGCGCAGCCAGCCGGTCTCGACCAGACCCTGGCCGAGAAAGTGCGCAAGGCGCAGCGGCGTATTGATTTCATAACGCCCGAGTGTGTCGAATGAGTCGACGATGGCACGGATGTAGCGGCCCTGGGTGCCGAGTCTCAACACGTCCCAGCTGTTGCGTCCCGGCAGCAGCCCGGCGATCTTGTCGAGATCGATATCGCCGACTCCGGAGATGGAGATGATATTGGCCATGACTTGTCCCCGTTCTGTGCACCGCGCTGCAAATCACCATAGCGGAGTTTGAGACAGAATGATGTCGCGCTTCAAGGGGTCAGTGCCGGTCATTCCGGGACAATCGGGGCCAGGCATGGCCGGAATGGACCGTCATCCCCTCCTGCACCGGTGCCCTGCCCCTTCCCACGCACTGGAAGGGCGGCGGAGACGGCTGACAGCGACGAAAACCATCCGGCCACCTGCAGGGCAACGCAAACCTGCGGCTACCCCTGAGAGGGCGGGCGGCCGCGCGCCAGGAGACCGAGCCAGGCCGCCTGCCGGTGCAGGAGGGAAATCAGGTCACCCGGGTCGCCTTCGGCGAGCAGGCGGTCGAGACAGAGACCGGAACCAGAGGGTCCACCGAAGCCGTCAGGCATGAAACCCGGATGCGCCTCAGCCTGGGAGGAAACGCTGGAGGAGCGGGACGCGGGTTTCACCGGGGGCATGGGTTTCGGTCTCCGTCTTGCGACTAATTCTCAATCGCATTTTGTTGCGCCGGGGTCAAGCACATATCGATGACAATCGGGAAAGGCGCGCCGAAGCCTGTTGAAAGCAGCATCCGGCCTGACCGGCCAGCAGGCCCCCCTGCCTCAATGCAGGCCGCCCATGCAGGAATGCGCGTCTCCATGCCGCTAAGGAAATGGTTCACAAGCAGGCCCCTATGGCCCTAGAAAACCGCCCATGGCCGATGACATCCTCCCCTTCAGTTCCGCCTTTCCCGAAGCCACCGAAGCCGACTGGCTGAGCGCCGTTGAAAAGGCGCTGAAAGGCAAGGGCGTCGAGACGCTCACCCGCAAGACCGCCGATGGGATCGGCATCCGCGCGCTCTACCGCGAGAGCGACTTTGCCGCCGCCGAAGACCCGCTCGGCATGCCCGGCGAGGCGCCCTTCCTGCGCGGGAAAACGGCGGCGCCCGACAAGTGGCTGCCATGGGATATCCGCCAGCTGTTCACCCACCCTTCGGCGGAGGAAACCAATGCCGAAATCCTGCGCGATCTTGAGCGCGGGGTGTCTTCGGTGGAGTTGCGCGTTGACGCCTCCGGCAGCGACGGCATCCAGCTCTGCACGGCAGAGGATTTTGCAACGGCGCTCGCCGGCATCGATGCGGCCATCGCAGAGGTCGCGCTCGACAGCGTTTCCAGTGGCGGCCTGCATGAGGCGGCGCTGCTGGCCGAATGGGGGCAGGCTCAACCGGACCCGGCAAAACTGAAGCTCAGCTTCAACATGAATCCGCTTGGCGCGCTGGCCCGGACCGGCCGCACCGAAGGCGGGCTTGATACGGCCTTTGATGAGGCCGCCTCATTCGCCGGGGCGATGGTACGCGCGTTTCCAGACGCGAACCAGTGGCGGATGGATGGCGCCATGGTGCACGAAGCCGGCGGTTCGGAGGCACAGGAGCTTGGCGCGATGATTGCCTCTGCCATCGACACAGCGAGGCGGCTGGACGGGATGGTGTCTCTGAAGAATGTTACGAGGCGGATGAGCTTTGCCGTGGCGCTGGACGCCAATTATGGCATCGGCATTGCCAAGCTGCGCGCGGCCCGGCGGCTGTGGGCGCGCTGTCTTGAGGCGCTGGGGCAGGACGCGGCACCAATGAAGCTGCAAGCCATCACTTCGGCACGGATGCTGACGAAGTATGATCCGTGGACGAACATACTCAGGAATACGGCGGCGGCTTTTGCGGGCGCGGTGGGCGGCGCAGACATCCTGACCGTACGCGCCTTCAATGAAGCGCTTGGCTTGCCCGAAGAGCTCGGCCGGCGAATTGCGCGCAACACGCAGATCATCGCGATGGAGGAAAGCCAGCTCGGCCGGGTGGCTGATCCCACTGGCGGCGCGTGGTTCACCGAAACGCTGGCGGACGACCTCGCCAAGGCGGCGTGGGCGGAGTTCCAGCAGATCGAGCGTGAAGGCGGCTTCGGCGCCTCGCTGATCTCCGGCGCTTTCCAGCAGCGGGTCAAGGCAGTGCGCGAGGCGCGCGCCAAGGATATTGCGCGGCGCAAGATTCCGCTGACCGGCGTGTCGGAATATCCTCTGTTGGAGGAAATTGCCGCGCCGGTAGCGGAGGCCGCACGCCCGGAGGCGCGCACCGTTACGGATGCGGCCCTTAGAGTATTTGTGCCAGACGCGAGGCAAAGCGGCGCCGACACGGTGGCCGAAGCCCTGGCAGCGATCCGCCTCGCCGCGCCGTTCGAGGCGCTGCGCGATGCGGCGACCCGCGCGCCGAAGCCGCCGGCTGCCTTCATCGCGACGCTGGGCGCGCTCGCCGAATTTACGCCGCGGGCTGACTTTGCGCGCAACCTGCTTGCCGCCGGCGGCATCGCGGCGAAGGAAGCGCCCGTGCCGCCGAAGGATGTGGCCGAGCTCGCCGCGGCCTTCCGCGCCTCTGGCTGCCGCCTCGCCGTGATCTGCGGCACGGACAAGGCGTATGAAACGGGTGCGGAGGACGCGGCTGCCGCGCTTAAGAAAGCCGGCGCGCAGGCTGTCTGGCTCGCGGCGAAAGCCGAGGCGCCCGGCATCGACACGAACATTTTCGCAGGTTGCGACGTGTTGCACGCGCTGAGCGTTTCCCATGCCGAGCTGGGAGTTTCGAAATGACCAAATTCCCTGATTTCACGAAACTCGACCTCGGCACGCCGAACGCAAAACGCGCAGCGCCATCGCTCGGCGAAGCCTGGGAAACGCCCGAGGGCATCGCGGTCAAAACCGCCTACTCCGCTGCGGACAGCGCCGGGCTGGATTTCCTTGACGACTATCCGGGCCTCGCCCCCTTCGGACGCGGCCCCTACCCGACCATGTACACCAACCAGCCCTGGACGATCCGTCAGTATGCGGGCTTTTCCACGGCGGAAGATTCCAACGCCTTCTATCGCCGCAACCTTGCCGCTGGCCAGAAGGGGCTTTCGGTTGCCTTCGACCTGGCGACCCACAGGGGCTATGATTCCGATCATCCGCGCGTGACGGGTGACGTTGGCATGGCGGGCGTGGCCATCGATTCCATCCTCGACATGCGCACGCTGTTTTCCGGCATCCCGCTTGACCAGATGTCGGTCTCGATGACGATGAACGGCGCGGTTCTGCCGATCCTCGCGCTCTATATCGTGGCCGCCGAGGAACAGGGCGTGCCGCCGGAAAAACTCGCCGGGACCATTCAGAATGACATTCTGAAAGAGTTCATGGTGCGGAACACCTATATCTATCCGCCCAAGCCGTCGATGCGGATCATTTCGGACATTTTCGCCTTCACCTCGGAGAAGATGCCGAAGTTCAACTCGATCTCGATTTCCGGCTACCACATGCAGGAAGCTGGCGCGACGGCAGACCTTGAGCTTGCCTATACGCTGGCCGATGGCATCGAATATATCCGCGCAGGTGTCGCTGCCGGGCTGGATGTGGACGCTTTCGCGCCGCGCCTGTCTTTCTTCTGGGCGATCGGCATGAACACCTTCATGGAAGTTGCCAAGATGCGCGCCGCGCGCCTCATCTGGGCAAAGCTCGTCAAGGAGAAGTTCAATCCGAAGTCTGACAAATCCATCAGCCTACGGACACATTCGCAAACCTCTGGCTGGAGCTTGATGGCGCAGGACGTCTACAACAATGTTATCCGCACCTGCCTTGAAGCCATTGCCGCTTCCGGCGGCCAGACGCAAAGTCTGCACACCAACAGTTTCGACGAGGCCCTCGCCCTGCCGACGGACTTCTCCGCCCGTATCGCCCGCAACACGCAGATTCTGCTGCAGCAGGAAGCCGGCGCCTGCCAGTCGATCGACCTGTTCGGCGGCAGCTATTATGTCGAGCGCCTCACCCATGACCTGGCCGCCAAGGCGCTGAAACATATCGACGAAGTCGAGGCGATGGGCGGTATGGCCAAAGCCATCGAGGAGGGTCTGCCCAAACTGCGTATTGAGGAAGCCGCTGCCAATACGCAGGCGCGCATCGACAGCGGCACGCAGACCGTGGTGGGCGTCAACAAATTCCTGCTGGATGAGGACGAAGATGTCCCTGTGCTGAAGGTTGACAATGCCGCCGTGCGCCGGATGCAGCTTGAGAAGCTCGCCCGCCTCAAATCCGAACGCAACGAGGCCGAAGTCACCGCCAGGCTGGACGCCATCGCCGAGGCGGCGGCCGGTACGAAGGGAAACCTCCTCGCCCTCGCGGTGGACGCGGCGCGCGCCAAGGCCACGGTCGGCGAAATCTCCGAAGCCGTCGAGCGCAGCCAGGGCCGCCACAGCGCCGTTATCCGCTCGATCAAGGGCGTCTATGGCGGCGGCTTGAAAGGCAACGAAAAGGCCGAACACGCCCAGACGCTGGCCGCGAGCTTCGAGAAAACAAACGGTCGCCGGCCCAAGATTTACATCGCCAAGATGGGCCAGGACGGACATGACCGTGGACAGAAGGTCGTCGCCTCTGCGCTGATGGACCTCGGCTGGGAAGTCGAGATCGGCCCGCTCTTCCAGACGCCGGAAGAAGCCGCGCGCGATGCGCGCAAGGCGGGCGTGGATATTGTCGCGGCCTCCTCGCTGGCGGCGGGGCACCTGACGCTGGTGCCGGAGCTGAAACGCGCGCTCGGCAATGAAGGTGCGGTGAATGCGCGGATCATCGTCGGCGGTGTGATCCCGCCGCAGGATTTCGATGCCCTGCGCACCGCGGGGGCGGCGGCGATCTTCCCTCCGGGTACGGTCATCGCCGACAGCGCCATACGGATGCTGGAGTTATTGCTCGGCGAGGATGATCCGGCGCGGACGGCGGCGGAGTAGGTTTCAAGCGGAGAGCCAAGTCATGATCCTCACCACCACGCACACAGTTCAGGGCCGCGAGATTGCGGCGTACAAGGGCATCGTCTGCGGCGAGGTCGTGGTCGGGGCGCATCTCGGCAAGGATATCCTCGCCGGCTTCACCAATCTCGTCGGCGGGCGCTCGAACGCCTATGAGAGCACGCTGCGCGAGACGCGCGACCAGGCCCTCGCCGAGATGATCGAGCAGGCAAGACGCCTCGGCGCCGAGGCCATCGTGGGCGTGAAGTTCGATTACTCCGTTATCGGCCAGGGCGGCTCGATGATGCTGGTGGCGGTTGCCGGCACGGCCGTGACGCTCGGATGAGCGCGCTGACCTCCATCGCACCCAGCGTCGAGGAGATGTATCTGACGGCGGAGAAATGTTTCGCTGACCTGCCGGACGTCATGCGCAAGGCCGCCGGCGATGTCCGCATCCTCGTCATGGATTATGCGGAGGACGAGACGCTTGACGAAATGGACATCGACGACGCGCTGGAACTTTCCGGGCTGTATGTCGGTGTGCCGCTGACGATCGAGAGTGTGACGCATCCGTCCGAGCATCGCCCGCTGATCTATCTCTACCGCCTGCCGATCCTGTTCGAATGGGCCCAGCGCGGCGATGTGACGGTGGAGGAGCTGGTGCGCCATGTCTTCATCCATGAACTCGGCCACCATTTCGGCTGGGCGGATGAGGAAATGGACGCAGCGCTCGAGGCGGCGGAGGAGGATGACGCGGCGGAGTGAGGGCCGGTTCCCCGCGCGTGCAAAGTGTGCGAGGCTTGCGCCTGCTACAGACACGCCGAGGGAGCCTGAATGATGAAACTGCCTGCCGCCATCCTTGCCGCCCTGATGCTGGCGGCCTGTTCGCAGGACGCTGCGCCGTCCGCCGCGAGCGCGCCTGCGCAGGCCGATGCGCCCGCCCTGCTGGAAGACTTCGCCGAAGAGGAAATCTCGGCGGCCGCCCCGGTCGAAGCCGTGCCGTTCGAGCCCGAGCCGCTGGAGCCGCTGCAGCCGGAATTCTCTTTCGACAATCCGCCTCCGGAGGCTGACCAGTAGACGGCGCTGGCGGCTTGCCCCTAGAAGAGCAGAGACAAAAAATTCTCCGGGGAGACGCACCAGATGACCAGCCAGACGGAACTTGACGGGCTGGGCCTTGCAGCGCTGGTACAGCAAGGCAAAGCCTCAGCCGGCGAACTGCTGGACGCGGCGGTGACGCGGGCAGAAAAGGCGCAGGCGCAGATCAACTGTTTCTCTGCACTGTATCCGGAACTCGCTAGGGCGCAGATTGCGGCGGGCGACCTCACCGGACCCTATGCAGGTGTACCTTTTCTGGTGAAGGATCTGGGCGTTGAAGTCAGTGGCGCGCCGGTGACCTTTGGCAGCCGGGCGTTCGACGGCAATGTCGCGGCACGGGACTCGACGCTGGTCGCACGCTTCCGCAAGGCGGGACTCGTCTTTTTCGGCGCGACGACAACGCCTGAATTCGGCCTGACACTGACGACCGAGTCGACGCTATACGGCCAGACGCGCAATCCGTGGGATGTGACGCGGGTTGCCGGCGGATCGTCCGGCGGAGCGGCGGCGGCGGTCGCAGCTGGTGTCATCCCGGTTGCCCATGCGAGTGATGGCGGCGGCTCGATCCGCATCCCGGCGGCCTGCTGCGGCGTTGTCGGCCTGAAGCCGTCCCGCGGGCGTATGCCGATGGGCCCGGCGAAGACAGAAGGCTGGAACGGGCTCTCGACGGTCGGCGTGGTCAGCCGCACGGTGCGCGACACCGCCGCAATGCTGGACCTGACCCATGGGCCGGAAACCGGCAGCCGATATGCGGCGCCTGCGCCGGCGCGGCCCTATCTTTCCGAACTCGACAAGGACCCGCGCCCACTGCGCATTGCCCTGTGGCCCACCGCGCCAAACGGCACGAAACCCGACGCTGATGCGGCCGAGGGGCTGGCCAACACCGTAAAACTCCTCCGAAGCCTTGGGCACACTGTTGTCGAGGCCGCCCCGCAGATTGATGGCGAGGCGATCGGCAAGGCGGCCGTGTTCACGATCTCGGCCAATATTGCGGCGATGATCGACGAGCGCAGCGCTGCACGCGGCCGTCCGGTTACGGATGGTGAGCTCGAGCCGGTAACCGCCTCGATGGCCAACCTTGGCCGCAGCGTGCCGATGGTGGAGCTCGCAAGGGCAAACAACGCCTTTATCACGGCGGCCATCTGCTATGAGCAGTTCCTCGATGCGGGCCAGTTCGACCTGACGCTGTCGCCGACGCTGCACCGCGCGCCGGACCCGCTGGGCACGATGGCACTGACAGCCGACCCGCAGGTGATGAGCGCCGCCATTGCCAGCTTCGCGCCGCACTGCGCCCTCTTCAACCAGACCGGCTGCCCGGCCATTTCACTGCCTCTGCACTGGACGGCGCCAACAGAAACCGCACCCGGCGGGCTGCCTATTGGCATGATGTTCGGCGCGCGCTATGGCCGCGAAGACCTGCTGATATCGCTGGCAGGGCAACTGGAGCGCGCCGCGCCATGGGCACACAGGAAACCGCCGGTCTGGGTGGGATGACCGCCGAATCACGCCGCTGGCATGCGGGCGGCTGTCATTGCCGCGCGGTACGGTTCGAGGCCGAACTGCCGGATGCCTTCGAAGTGGAAGACTGCAACTGCACCATGTGCGCAATGAGCGGGAATATCCATGTCATCGTGCCTGCGTCCCGTTTCCGCCTTCTTCAGGGCAAGGACCATCTGAGCGAGTACACATTCAACACCGGCGCGGCGAAACATCTCTTTTGCCGGACCTGCGGCGTCAAGAGTTTCTACATCCCGCGCTCGAATCCGGACGGATTTGCCGTCACCTGGCGGGCGCTGGATGACTGGATGAAACTGAAAGTGACGGTCGTGCCCTTCGACGGGCAGAACTGGGAGGCAAACGCCGCCCGCCTTGCGCACAAGTCGAAGGCTTAGCGCGGGCCGTCCTCGCGCTGCGTCTCGCCGCCATTCCTCTTGCGATGGCGGCCGCGCTCGTCTCTTGGGCCGGAGAGGAGATAGGCAACCCAAGCGCGCTGGTCGGGGCTGAGTTCGTCCAGTCCGCCGATGACCTCGACACCGATCCGGTCACGAAGGCGCGTATCCGCCTCGCGCAGGTCAGATAGGGCTGCTTCCGCCGCCGCACGGTCAAAGGGTTCAGCCGCCAGAACGGCCGCGAGCTGCCGCTCGGCAGCGCGGCGGGCTTCCAGTTCGGGGCCAGCCGCGTCGAACCCCCGGCGCATCAGCTGGCGTACTTCCCGGCGATCCTCGCGTGAGACCTCCGGCATGCCTGCCGGGCGTTCATAGCCGCGGTGCCCGCCGGGCCGCTCCTGCTTCGGCGGCTCCGGGCGCAGTTGCTGACCGGCGACATAGCCGCCAAGCCCTAGATTGGCGATCAGCGAGACGCCGAGCGCCGCCGGAACCAGCCAGTTGGGCAAACCGCTCATTCCATGTCCTCCACCGGATAGGCGGCCGGATCAAAGCCCAGTGCCGACATCACGAGCGCCTCGACCTCCGCATCCAGATCATCTTCTGCAATGGCGGCAGGTGCAATGGTCAGACCCATGAACAGGCCGAGCGCCGCAGCGGCAAAACCGCTGGCCGGGAACCAGGGCGCCTTGAAGCTGAACCAGCGCGGCAGGCCGTAGGCATTTGCCGGGCGCGGGGCAGACGCGATGATCGCCGCCGTCAGCGCCGGTGAGGGCAGGACTTCCGGAAGCGCACCGAGCAGGATGTCGAGCCCGCGCGCGGCTTCCAGCGCATCCGAAAACCGGTCAGGATGAGCCGCCAGCAGCGCCCGTGCAGACGCGCGCTCCTCGGCCGGCCAACTGGCCGGATCAGCGCCCCAGACCTCAATCAGTTCGATCAGGCGGGTATCCGTCATGCGCTCACTCATCACGCCTCTCCTTGCCTTGCCAGAAGCTCGGCCCGCAGGGTGCGGCGGGCGCGTGCCAGAAGGCTCTCCAATGCTTCAACGCTTATTTCGAGAATTTCCGCCGCTTCGGCCTGCGAATGTCCCTGAAGCGCGCACAGGGTCAAGGCCGCCGACTGGCGTTCCGGCAGCCGGGCGATGGCGGTTTCGACCGCTGTCACGCGCTGCGTCTGGTCGAGCTGTTCCATGGGGCCGGGTCCAGGATCGGGATTGTCAGGCAGTTCATCGGGCAGGACTTCGCGGCGCTTGCGCAGGTGGTCATAGCAGAGGTTCAGCGCAACCCGGTGCAGCCAGGTCGAGAATTTCGCGCGCGGCTCCCAGCCGGGCAGCGCCTTCCAGGCGCGGATGAAAGTTTCCTGGGTCACGTCTTCCGCCTCCGCCGTATCCCGCAACATGCGCGTCGCAAGTGCCAGCACGCCCGGGCTGTATCGGTGAACGAGCGCGCGAACGGCTGCGGCATCCCCTGCCGCAGCGCGCGTGATCTGATCAAGGTCGGATGAGAACGCCACAGCGGGAAGTCTAGCCGAGTCCAGGCCGGAGTCCCGATAGGCAAACGCAGGGGTGGTGCGCAAACCCAGTCAGCACTCCGGCCCTTCCCCCGGGGGGTTCTTATTCCGCCGGTGCAGATCTTTTCTTGCCGCGCCATTCGCCCCGGCGCTCCTTCATCTTGGCTTGAGCGGCCTCAAGTTCGGCCTGTGTGACGACGCCGTCACCATCGGTATCGAGCCTGTCGAACCCCTGGATCCGGGCCGCCGTGAATTCGGCAAGGCTCAGGCGGCCATCACCATCGGTGTCCATCGCAGCCCAGCGCTCATCGGCCTTGCCGGCGCGCTTTGCCTGTCTCTCGGCGGCTTTGGCAGGGTCCATGTTGCGCATGCGCTTGCCTTCGGCTCGGGCCGGCCGGTCCGTGGCGCCAGCTTCCGACCTGCGGGCTTCCCATCTGGCCTTCATTTCGGCGCGCCTGGCCTCATGATGAGCCTGCATTTCCTCGCGCGTGACAAAGCCATCGGAATTGGCGTCGATTTTGGCGAATTGTGCGGCGATGCCGGCTTCGGCTTCGGCCCGTGTGACACTGCCGTCGCCATCTGCGTCCAGGGCCTTGAACATGGCGCCATGACCACCCTTGCCATGACCACCCTTTCCGGGGGCTGCTTGGGCGGCCAGCGGCATGGCCAGCGCAAGGGCGGCAATGCCAGCGAATGCAAAGGTCGATCGTTTCATCTCTGGTCTCCTGATTTCGTCTCCCAGCGCAAATGAAACGGGAGGGGGTTCAGGATTCCGTCGCCGCCAGCTGCAGTTTCTGGCGGGCCATTGAATGTACGCGGTTTTTTACGTCAGACAGGCGCGCTTCCAGGGCTTCGAAGCCACCCTCTTCACCGGCGGCGCGGCAGAAGCGGTTCTTGAGGCCTTCGGGGATACCATCCTCCGCCGGGTCGCCCGCATCGGTGTCGCCAAGCGCGAGGCGCTGTATCTGCTGCAGCGATGACAAGAGGTGCAGCGCTGCGCGGAGGAAGAAGAAGTCCTCGGCAGCCTCCGGATCGACCGCCTCATCGGCATCGGCAAGGCCCGACAGCGCCAGCGCCGTCGCCGGACGGATCAGGTCCGGTCTCGCACGCAGGAGCATTTCCTGCTGCGCGATGAATTCGATGTCGATCAGCCCGCCTTCGGCTGTTTTCAGGTCCCACAGCCCCTTGCCCGGCTTCTCGCGGTAGAGCGTGGCGCGCATGCCGGCGACATCGCCGGGAATGGCCTTGCGCCGGTCGCTGCGGGCGCGGGTGCAGATGGCATCGGCAGCGATGGTGAGCACCTGTTCTCCGAGGCCCTGGTCGCCGGTCACGAAACGCAGCCGGGTGAGGGCCATATGTTCCCAGGTCCAGGCCTCCTCGAACTGGTAGTGGCGGAAAGCCGGCAGGCTGACGGCGACAGGGCCGGCGCGCCCGGACGGGCGAAGCCGCATATCGACCTCGTAAAGCGCGCCCTCTGCCGTGGGCGCGGTCAGGGCGGTGATCAGGCGCTGCGTCAGGCGGGTAAACCAGGACTGCGCATTGTCCGCCTGCGGTGCATCATAGATCAGGATGATATCCAGATCCGAACCGGCTGAAAGTTCGCCGCCGCCCAGCTTTCCCATGGCGAACACGCCCCAACGCCCTGGCACCTCACCATTGCGGCGGGTGGTCTCGGCGGCGGCCGCGGCGGCCATCTGACGGATTGTATCGTCGGCAAGGCCGGTCCAGGCTTCGGCGGCCTGATCGGTCGGCAACAGGCCGTGCAGCAGTTTGTGACCGATCAGGAAGCTCTGTTCCCGGTGATAACGCCGCCACTCGTCCAGCGCCGCATCGAAGCTGACGGCATGGGTCAGTTCCGGACGGCGCGGCACGACATTCGACACCAGCGTCTCGAGCAGGTCCGGCCGGCGCGCGAGAATCTGCGCGAGGCGCGGTGCGAGCGCGAGGGTCGCGACGAGGTCGTCCAGCAGGTCGGGATTGGCAAGCAGCATGGAGAGCGTCTGAACGCCGGACGACAACCCCTCGAAGAAACGGGAAAACCAGCGGAACGCCTCGTCCGCCTCGCCGGTCGCACCCATCGCCTTCAGCATGCCCGGCAGGATCGAGGTCAGCAGTTCCCGCCCGCGCGGGGTACGGGTTGCCGGCACGCGACCCCGGTGCCAGTTGCGGATCGTGTCGATGGCCGCAGACGGATCGGTGAAGCCGAGCGACGAGAGCGTGAGCACCGTACCCGGATCATCATCGACGCCGGTGAAGACGAGGTTGCCGAGGTCATGACTTTCGGCGGCCCGGTCTTCCTGCGCAAACAGCGCGTCATAGGCCGACTGGACGAGCTTGCGCGTTTCCAGAAGATCCCGGTCGAATTCGGCAAGGTTTCCATAGCCGCACAGATAGGCGACCGCCTCACGCTCGGCCGGATCGGCGGGCACCGTATGGGTCTGCTCGTCATGGCGCATCTGGACGCGGTGTTCGAGATTGCGCAAGGCCCGGTAGGCCGTAGTCAGCGTCTGTGCCGTGCTGTCGGAGACGATGCCGGCCACACGCAGGGCTTCCATCGCGCCGAGCGTGGAATTGTCGCGCAGCGCCGGCTCGCGCCCGCCAAGGATCAGCTGCTGGGTCTGGACGAAAAATTCGATCTCGCGGATGCCGCCGGGCGACAGCTTCACATCCGGCGAGACCAGCGCGAAGGCATCATCGCCGACCTTCGTGTTGATCATCCGTTTGATCGCCTGGATGTCACCGATCGCCCAGTAATCAAGATTGCGGCGCCAGACATAGGGGTCCAGCCGTTTCTGGAAGCGCGCGGCGGCGGCGACATCGCCCGCCGTGGGCCGCCCCTTGATCCAGACCATCCGCTCCCAGTTCTGGCCCTGGCTTTCATAATAGAGGTCTGCCATGTCGGTCGACACGGCCAGCGGCGTTGAGCTGGGGTCCGGGCGCAGCCGCAGATCGGTGCGGAAGACGTAACCCTCGGCCGTCAACTCCTCCATGATCCGGACGGTTTCGCGGATGACGCGCTGGGCGGCGTCGCCGGGATCGCGCTTGCCGCCATCGAAACGGGCGCGCTCATAGAAGGCGCAGACATCGATATCGCTGGAGTAGTTGAGTTCGAACGCCCCCATCTTGCCGAGGGCAATAATGAAAAGGCCATCGCAGGTGAGCCCCTTGGCGGCGAGCGCGGCCTGAAGGGCTGCTTCCAGGCTTGCCCCGGCGAACTCGGTGAGATGGCGGGTCACCTCCATCACATCCAAGGTGGTGGAAAGATCCGCGGCCGCGAGCGAGAGGTGGGCCGCCTGTTTGGCCTGGCGCAGAGCCGCCATTGCGTCGGCGGCAGGGGTATCGTTGGCGAGGCCTGTCACGGCAGCCAGCGCAGCGGCAAAGTCCGTCCCCGCGCCGCGCTCGCCCAGCCGGCGCAGATAGGGCGCATGATCGGCCGCAGCTGCCAGCGCGCCTGCGGGGGTCTGATGAATCGGGCGGATCGTCAGCATGCCAAAGGCTTAGCCGAGGCCATCGCCGGGGACAAATGATTGGCAACCTGTTCTAGCGCGCGCGGATCGCAGGCTGAGACACCGCCGCGCCTTCCGGCGCCGGCGTGCAGGCGCTAGAGTGTCGGCGATGATGAAGATGCTGCTTGCCTCCCTGCTGATTGCCTTTGCCGCCGAAACGCCGCTGGCGGACCCGGCCGAGGAGGCGCGCGCCCAGAGCCTGATGCGGGAAGTGCGCTGTGTGGCCTGCGAGAATGAGCCGGTGTCCCAGTCCGCCGCCCCGATCGCAGAGGATATGCGCGTCCGGATAAGGGAAATGGTGGCCGAGGGCCGCAGCGACCAGGAGATCCGCGACTGGTTTGTCAGCCGGTATGGCGAATTCGTGCTGTTCCGCCCACCGGCGCGGGATGCAGCGAGCTGGCTGCTCTGGGTCCTGCCCTTTGTTCTCCTGGGCGCCGGGGTGGCGACAGGGGTGGTTCTGGCAGCAAATGCGCGCCGCCGGGCCGGAAATGTCGAGGCGGAAGACGCCTGAACCGCGCGCGCGCCTGCCCGGACTTCGCCTCTCCGGGGACTTTAACCCGCCGGGATTCCACCTAACTGTCTTTTAATGACCACTGGTCCTGTGGCATGTCTATGTTTCAAACAGCGCCGGTTCCGGCGTAAAATCAGCGATCTGGAGAGCTATATGCGCAAATTCGGGATTTCGGCTCAGGCCCTCATAGCGGCCGCTTTCGGAGCTGCGATCATGGGAGGCGCGATGTCGGCACCGCAACTCTTCGCCCCCGATGCCGGCGCCCAGCCGATCGCCATCGAAGCGCCGCCCGGCGCGCCGCTGAGCTTTGCTGACCTGATCGAGAAGGTCGAACCCGCTGTCGTCAGCGTCAATGTGATTTCCACGCAGCAGGTCGGGCGTCTGTCCGGCATGGACGAATTCCTGGAACAGTTCCGCGGTGCGCCGGGACTCGAAGAATTCTTCCGCCAGCGCCCCGGCCCGCAGGAAGCGCCGCGTGAGCGCGAAGCGCGCTCGCTGGGCTCCGGCTTCTTCATTTCCGAGGACGGCCTGATCGTCACCAACCACCATGTCATCGACCGCGCGACCCGTATCCAGATCGTGATGTCGGATGGCCGCGAGCTTGAGGCCGAACTCGTCGGCTCCGACCGTCAGACCGATCTGGCCGTGCTGCGTGTCAAACAGCAGGGGAAGTATCCCTTCGTCCAGTTCGGCAACTCCAAGCGCGTGCGCAAGGGCGACTGGGTGATCGCGCTCGGCAATCCGTTCGGCCTCGGCGGCAGCGCCACGGCTGGTATCCTGTCAGCCGACGGCCGCGAGCTTGGCGCCGGCAGCCCGTATACGGACTTCCTGCAGATCGACGCGCCGATCAATCGCGGCAATTCCGGCGGGCCGACTTTCGACCTCTATGGCAATGTCATCGGGGTCAACTCACAGATCCTGTCGCCCACGGGCGGCTCGGTCGGTATCGGCTTTGCCATTCCAGCCGAACTCGCCAAGGAAGTGACCGACACGCTGATCCGGGAGGGGCGCGTCTCGCGCGGCTGGCTGGGCGTGCAGATCGGCGACCTGACACCGGAATTTGCCGAAGCGCTCGGCATCGAAGACACCAAGGGCGCCCTGATTGCGGATGTGACCGCGGGCAGCCCGGCCGAGAAGGCGGGCCTGCGCCGGAATGATATCATCCTCTCCGTCAACGGACAGAAGGTGACCGATGCGACTTCGACCACCCGCCTGGTCGGCCGTCTGGTTGCCAACACCGCCAACAAGTTCGACATCATGCGTGATGGCAAGCGTCAGACGGTGAATGTCACTGTTGGTGAACGCCCGGATGATGTGCTGGCCGCTGCAACCGGTCGCTCGCCGGATTCCGGCCGCGGCGACGGACCCGGGCCGACCACGCCCGGCGCGTATCTGGAAAAGTTCGGTGTACGGCTGATGCCGATGCCCGACGATGTGCGCGTGCGCCTCGGCCTGCGCGCGGGTGATACCGGCCTTTTGATTACTGAAGTGACGCAGGACGGCCTGTTCTCCAAGGCGGGCTTTGTCGAGCCCGGCGTCGTCATCCTCGAAGCCAATGGCCGCCCTGTGCCGACGGTCGACGCCTTCGAGCGGGCGATGACCGAGGCCCGTTCGGCCGGCCGCACCAAGGCGCTGCTGGCGATCCGTGTCGGACAGTCCACCAGTTATCGCACCGTAGACCTGCCTCGCTGAAGGAGTTGAGTGATGGAACCGAGCCTTGCCGAAAGTCCGATGCCGGACTCCCTCAGTGTCCTCGTCATCGAGGACGACCTCGAAATGGCGAGCTTCATCGAGAAGGTGCTGGCCGATGCCGGGCACAAGGTGGAATGCGCCAATGACGGCGCCTCCGGCCTCGCCAAGGCCCGGGCGTCCGAATTCGACGCCCTCGTGGTGGACCGGATGCTGCCGGAGAAGGACGGGCTGACCCTGCTGCAGGAATTCCGCGCCGCCGGGGGCACGACGCCTGCCCTGTTCCTGTCGGCGCTCGGCGATGTGCAGAACAAGGTGCAGGGCCTGAAAGCCGGCGCGGACGACTATCTCGCCAAGCCGTTTGCCCCGGCCGAACTTGCCGCACGGGTGGAAGCGCTCGGCCGGCGCCAGTCGGGAGCGGGCGATGTGCCGGTGACCGTGCTGAAGGCGGGCGACCTCGAGATGAACCTCCTGACCCGCAAGGTGACCCGTGCGGGCAAGAAGATCGACCTGCAACCCCGGGAATTCCGCCTGCTGGAATACCTGATGCGCCATGCCGGACAGGTCGTGACCCGCACGATGCTGCTGGAAAAGGTCTGGGACTATAATTTCGACCCGCAGACAAATGTCATCGATGTTCACATCTCCCGGCTGCGCGCCAAGATCGACAAGGAATTCGGCGAGCCGATGCTGCAGACCGTCCGGGGTGCCGGCTACCGGCTGCAGGCACAGGGCTAGACCTTTCGGGGCGGCGCTGGCACCTAACGGGCCATGAAAGTGCCGCTCCGCCTTCCGACCTGGCTGGCCTCCCTGGTGCCGGACCGGGCGCAGATGATGCGCCCTTTCATTGTCATGGGGGAAATGTGGCAATCGGCGATCGGCCGCCTGCCCTTTTTTGAAAAGCTGAAGAAAGCCGCCCCGCCCTTCGTGCGGACGACGACGTTCAAGCTGACGATCCTCTATTCTGCGATGATCGCGACCTTCTCCGGCGCGCTGCTGGTCTATCTCTATTATTCGACGGTCTATTACATCCAGGCCGAGTCCGAAAACCGGATCACGGTGGAGTTCGAACAGCTCGCCAATGCCTATTATACCGGCGGAATGGAGCGCCTCAGCCAGTCGGTCTTCGAGCGGATGACGCTGTCGGGCTCGCAATTCTTCTACTATCTGGAGGACTCCTCCGGCCGGAAGATTGCCGGGCATTTCCCGCGCCTGCCGGCCGAAGCGCCGGAATCCGGCATGCGGACGGTTTATTTCGATTTCGAACTGCCATTGAGCGACGGCTCGACCACCCTGCGCCCGGCGGCCGGCCGTATCGTGCGCCTGCGCGACAATGGCGGGGCGCTGATGGTCGCCTTCGACACCGCCCAGCAGACGGTAATGGTCGGGCGTATCCGCAACGCTGTCTTCGTGGCGGTACCGATTGCGCTGTTCTTCTCGCTCGCCGGCGGCCTGTTGATTTCGCGGGGCGCCGCCAAGCGGGCCGATGAACTGGCCAGGACGACCGAAGCCGTTATGGGCGGCGAACTCAGCCGGCGGATGTCGGTGCGCGGGACCGGCGACGAATTCGACCGGCTTGCCCAGCGGCTCAATGAGATGCTCGACCAGATCCAGAAACTGGTCGAATCCTCACGCCACACCGGCAACGCCATCGCGCATGACCTGCGCTCGCCCCTGACACGCCTTCGCAATCGCCTCGTCATCGCGCTGACCCAGCCGCAGACGGAGCAGAATGCCGCCGAGACGCTCAGTGTCACCCTGCAGGAAGTCGACCGGGTCCTTGGGACGTTCGATGCGATCCTGCGCCTGTCGCGGCTGGATGCGGGGGCAGAAGGTCTCCGGGTACGGATGGACCTCAGCGAACTTGCCGAGGAACTCGCCGAATTGTTCGACCCGGCCTGCGAGGCCGCCGAGCTTGGCTTCAAGGCCCAGATCGCGCGCAACCTGACGATCCTCGGCGACCGGGGCCTGATGGCCCAGGCGATTTCCAACCTGCTCGACAATGCGGTCAAGTACACTCCCGCCGGCGGCACGATCAGCTTCTCGGCGGCGCGGACCCCGGAGGGGATGATAGACCTGTCGATCACCGATACCGGCCCCGGCATTCCGGAGGCGGACCGGGCGCAGGTGACGCGGCGTTTCCACCGGCTGGATTCAGCCCGCACCCAGCCGGGATCAGGCCTTGGTCTGGCGCTGGTCGAGTCGGTGGCCGATCTGCATGGCGGTCAGTTGATCCTCGACGATGGCGGCGGGCCGGCGGGCCAGCCGGGCCTCAAGGCGACGCTGCGTCTGCCGCGGGCCTAGAGCACCGGGCGTTTAATTTGCGTCAGCTGACCGCCGGATTTTTCGACAAGGCCAGGCGACGTCCGAAGAGCGGGCCGAGGCCCGGTCGAGGGCGGCAACGCCGCCTTGTCGGAAAAGACGGTGGCCCGAAGGGGGGCTTGGCCGTCTCGTGCGTCCTGGCCGCGTTGCGATCCTCGCCTGATGATCACATCAGGCTGCGGTCGCGCCTTGCCAGCCCACACGATACAGCAATCAGCTGACGCAAATTAAGCGCCCGGGGCTCTAACTTCGCGCCGCGACGGCGACAGGGCCAGCAGGCCGCCCAGGCCAACAAGGATCGTGCCAAGATAGAGCACATCGACAAAGGGGTT
>JBKBLD010000029.1:0-26739 GCA_046296675.1 Hyphomonas sp.
TGAACTTCAGGCTGATTCGTTGAATCAGCCCGAAGCTCAAGCTCTTTGATTTGTCGCGGCGTTTTCCCGAAAATCGGTTCCCACTTTTCGGAACGCCGCTTTATACCGCGACCGCCTGACGCTGGACGCTGGTGCCCGCGCGCCTTAAGTCTCGGCGCCAGAGGGAGATACGCGATGCACACCATCCAGCCGATGACCGAAGACCAGGCCGCCATCCGCGACGCTGTGGCCAAGACGCTGGAGCCGTTTGACGACGCCTATTGGGCGAAGACCGACGAGACCGGCGACTGGCCGGAAGCCTTCTGCGATGCGATGGCGAAGGGCGGCTGGCTCGGCATTGCGTTCCCGGAGGAATATGGCGGCGCGGGACTTGGCCTGACCGAAGCGGCGCTGATGATGCAGACGGTGACGCGCACGGGCGCGGGCTATTCCGGCGCCTCGGCGATCCATCTCAACATCTTCGGGCCGAAGCCGCTGGAGAAATTCGGCAATCCGGAGCTGAAGCGGGAGAACCTGCCGAAGATCATCTCCGGCGAGGAGAAGATGTGCTTTGCCGTGACCGAGCCGAACTCCGGCCTTGATACGTCCAGCCTCGAGACGAAGGCGGAGCGGACGAATAATGGCTATGTCATCAATGGCCGGAAGATCTGGACGACAGGTGCTCAGCGTGCGGACAAGATCCTGATCATTGCGCGCACGACACCGAAGGACCAGTGTTCCAAGCCGCATCTTGGCCTGTCACTCTTCTACACGGACCTCAACCGGAACCGGATCGAAGCCAAGCCGATCCCGAAGATGGGCCGCAAGGCGGTCGAGTGCAACGCGCTGTTCATCGACAATCTGGAAGTGCCGAAGGAACACCTGATCGGCGAGGAAGGGGCGGGCTTCAAATACCTGCTGCAGGGCCTCAACCCGGAGCGCGTGCTGTTTGCGGTGGAGTCGGTCGGGCTCGGCTTTGCGGCGCTGGAGCGGGCGGTGCGCTATGCCAATGAGCGCGTCGTGTTCGGCCGGCCGATCGGGCAGAACCAGGGCATCCAGCATCCGCTGGCCCGTTCGTGGGCGGAGCTTTCGGCCGCCGAACTCCTCGCCTACAAGGCGGCGGCGCTTTACGATGCCGGAGAGGAATGCGGTGCGGAAGCGAACGCGGCGAAATATCTCGGCACCGAGGCCGGCTTCACCGCGTGCGAGACGGCGGTGCTGACGCATGGCGGCATGGGCTATGCCAGGGAGTACCATGTCGAGCGGATGATGCGCGAGGCGATGCTGGCGCGGATCGCGCCGGTCAGCCGCGAGATGATCCTGAACTTCATCGCCGAGCGCGTGCTGGGCCTGCCGAAGTCTTATTGATCTCTCCGCCAGCACGAAAAGCCGGACAGGGCGGGGCCCTTCCGGTTTTGAGGCTGTGTAGCGAGCGGAGACGGAATCGGGCCGCAAGCTGGGGTTGGTGTTGAGCCGAGGGTTGCGACCCGCCCGTCTCCGCTGCCGGAGCTTTCGCCCCCGCCCGCCAGTGCATACCCTGCACGGACGACAGGATCATCTTACCACCGCTGCGGAGGTGTAGGATAAGATTCCTGAACTTTCCTGAGATCTGTGATGATTGCTGGGGTCAGGTTCACAGACCATGGGGGATAAGGGCAGGGGCCCTCAAACCTTCTTCACAAACTCCGACTTCAGTCCCATCGCACCCACGCCATCAATCTTGCAGTCGATGTCGTGGTCGCCGTCCACGAGGCGGATGTTCTTCACCTTCGTGCCGCGCTTCACGACCAGAGATGAGCCCTTCACCTTCAGGTCCTTGATGACGGTGACCGTGTCGCCATCGGCGAGCGGGTTGCCGACTGAGTCCTTCACGACCTTCGGCGCGTCAGCGGCGGCCTCGCCCGGCGCCCATTCATGCGCGCATTCCGGGCAGACCAGCAGGGCGCCGTCTTCATAGGTATAGGCCGAGCCGCATCTGGGGCAGGGGGGAAGGTCGCTCATCGGCCGGCGGGCTCCGTCTTTGGGGGAAAGGCCGCCCTACGCCCTGAATGACCAGTGCGCAAGGGCGCCCATCCGTGCTTGCCCCGGCGGGCGCTCGCCGCTATAGGCCCGGCAAATCCCGCAAAAAAACATCTCAGGAATACAGGAAGCCCCTCATGGCCGTGCAGCGCACCTTTTCCATCATCAAGCCCGACGCCACCGAGCGTAACCTCACCGGCGCCATCAATGCCGTGATCGAGAAGGCGGGCCTGCGCATTGTCGGCCAGCGCCGCATCCAGATGACCCGCGCCCAGGCCGAGCGTTTCTACGCCGTCCACTCGGCCCGCCCCTTCTTCGGCGAGCTGGTAGATTTCATGATCTCCGGCCCGGTGGTCGTGCAGGTGCTCGAAGCCGATGACGCCATCGCGAAATACCGCGAAGTGATGGGCGCCACCAATCCGGCCGACGCTGCCGATGGCACCATCCGCAAGCTGTTCGCCAAGTCGATCGGCGAGAATTCGGTGCACGGGTCTGACTCGGCCGAAAATGCCGCGCTCGAGATCGCGCAATTCTTCTCCGAGGCCGATATCGCCGGCTGATCCGCGCGGGCAACACAGAAGTTCCGGAAAGCCGGGAGCGGGAGGCCGCTTCCGGCTTTTTCCTGTCCGGGACGCCAAGGTTACTGCAAAGTATATCGCAAACCGGAAGAATTCGCTGATTAACCTTCACCCCTGAACAATGGAAATCTGGTATCCGGGAAGCTTCGATACAGAATTATCAGGTGGAATGGTCATGTCCGATACTCCCCGGAAGAAAAAGGTGCCGGCGGCGGCCGCCGATACTGCCGCGCTTGAGGCCCGTCTCGAGGCGCTGCGCGCGGAGATCGACGATATTCAGGCAGGTCTTGCGGCCACAGCCGGGAAAGAAGCTGGAACTGCCGCGGCCAAGGCCGGCGAGATCAGCGAAGACGTGCTGAAGGAAGCGCGCCAGGCGCTGAAAAAGATCCACAAACAGGCCGCCAGCCTTGAAGAGACGCTGGGCGTGCAGACGCGCGACAATCCCCTGCAGACCCTGCTGATCGCCTTCGGCGCCGGCTTTGTCGCCTCGCTGCTGCTGCGCCGCTGAGGATTTCATGTTGTCGCTGCTGACCTCTCTGCTGCAAAGCCATGTCGAGGAGAAAGTCAGCCGGGGCATAAAGGGCCTCGGCTCGCTGGCCGTGATCGCGCTGTTCCTGCTGACCGCCTATGGCGCCGCCGTTGCAGCGCTGGCGCTGTTCCTGACCGAACATACGAGCCCGTGGATGGCTGCGGCCTTCATGGCGCTGGGCTTTGCATTGATGGCGGGCGGCGTGTTGCTGGTGCGGTCGCTGGCCGGCGAAGCGGAGCGGCGCCGCGCCGAGGCGGTGGCACAGGCGCGCCAGGAGGCCCGCGAGGAAATGCTGTCGGCCCTGACCGGTGCCAGCGGCGGCGGCCGCCAGGCGGCGGTGATCGCGGCGATTGCCGGGCTCGTCCTGTCGAGCCTGCTGGGCAAGGATGGGGATGACGGCGAGGACTAGTCCGCGCCGACCTTCACCACTCTCCGCCCGGTATTCTCGCCACGGAACAGCCCGCAGAAGGCCTCCGGCATGGCTTCGATACCCTCGAAGCGCTCTTCCTGCGTCTCGAGGCTGCCACCGGCGATCATCTTCGCCATCGTGCCCAGTGCCTCGGGGAAGCTGCGGGCAAAGTCGAACACGACGAGGCCCTGCATATTCACCCGGTGGGTGATGAAGGGCTTGGTGTTGACGATGCCGGGGGTTTCTTCAGGCGTCAGGTTATAGTCGGCGACCTGGCCGGAGATGCAGATCCTGCCATTCAACGCCATCAGCGGCAGCACCCGGTTGACCATCGCATTGCCGACATTGTCGAACAGGATGTCGACGCCTTTCGGGAACTCGGCGCCGATCGCGCCTGTAAGGTCGCTCGCCGATTTATAGTTGATCGCCGCGTCAAAGCCGGCCTCGGCGGTCAGCCAGCGGCATTTCTCGTCCGAGCCCGCCACGCCGACGACTTTCGAGGCGCCCCAGGCTTTCGCGAGCTGGCCGGCGGTGGCGCCGACTGGCCCGGCGGCGGAGGTGACGAGGACGGCATCGCCTTCCTTGAAGCGGGCCACGTCCTTCATGCCGAACCATGCCGTCAGGCCGGGCACGCCGAGCACGCCGATCCAGGCCGAGAGCGGCACGCCGGGCACCTCCGCGACCTTGCCGATGAAGCCCTTGCCGGACTGGAGGGAATGGGTCTTCCAGCCGCCCGCGCAGAACACTTTCGTGCCGACCGGCCAGTCGGGATGGTTCGAGGCATCGATGGTGCCGACACTGAACCCGTCGATGGGTTTGCCGAGCGGCAGGGCGGCGGCATAGCTGTCGCCGCCGGAGAGGCGCGAGCGCGTGCCGGGATCGACCGAGCACCAGGCATGGGCGACGCGGAACTGGCCCTCCTTCGGCTCCGGCAGGGGCAGGGTTTCGAGGCGGAAGTCAGAGGGCTTCGGGGCCCCTTCGCAATACTGCGCGAGGACGATCTGCTGCATGGGGTCGGCGCTCCTCAGGGATCTTCGCCCGGCTTCGTTGTGAACAGGTCGGCCCATTCAGGATGCTTGGCATATTGGCCGCGTACATAGGGGCAGACCGGAACGATCTTGAAGCCGTTCGTGCGGGCGTCTTCCAGCATGAAATCGAGCAGCGCGCGGGCCACGCCGCGCCCGCCCATGGCGTCCGGAACACGGGTGTGATTGGCGCTGATGATGCCGGGGGCCGGATAGGTGAACTCGATCTCGCCGACAGCGTCGATGCCGTCAATGCGGGCAACATAGCGGCCTTTGCGCTCGCCGTCCTCGCGGGTGATCCGGATATCGCTCACTGGGTCCTCCAGGTGCCCGGCGCTGCGCGGGGCGATCACTCGGGGGATAGCGGCTGGGTGCTGCGCTGTCCACAATCGCTCAGGGCGCGCGCAGTCGCGCGCAGGCGAGCGCAAGGGCGCGCGGGTAAAGCTTGTGTTCTTCCGGCAGGAGGCGGGCGGCGAGGGTGTCAGGCGTGTCGCCCGGCAGGATCGGCACGGGGACTTGCGCGATAATCTCGCCTTCATCGACGCCGGCGCTGACCCAGTGGACGGTGCAGCCCGCTTCCGTATCACCCGCCTCGATGGCGCGCTGATGAGTGTCGAGACCGGGATATTTCGGCAGCAGGGACGGGTGGATGTTGACCATCCGGCCTTCCCAACGGGTGACGAACCAGGGAGTAAGCACGCGCATGAATCCGGCCAGCGCGATGATTTCGGTGCCGGCTTCGGTCAGCGCCTTGTCCAGTTCGCGCTCGAAGGCTTCGCGGTCGCGGCCATAGAGCTTGTGGTCGATGGCGAGGGCGGGGATGCCGGCCGCGGCGGCGGTGCCCAGGCCTTTGGCATCCGGGCGGTTGGAGAGGACGAGGACGGGCTCAGCCGGATAGGCCGCGTCTTCAGCCGCGTTCAGCAGCGCTTCCATGTTGGAGCCGCGCCCGGAAATGAGGATCGCGAGTTTGAGGCGGCTCATGCCTTCGCCAGTTCGCCCACGATGCGCGGGTCTTCGCCGGCGGCCTTCAGCTCGGCGATCACAGCGTCAGCGTCATCAGGGCTGACGGCGAGGACAAGGCCGATGCCCATATTGAAGGTGCGGTGCATTTCTTCCAGCTCAACCTGTCCAGCGTCCTGCAGCCACTGGAACACCGGGGGCGGGGTCCAGCTGGCGCGGTCGATGCGGGGGATGAGGGTGTCCGGGCACATGCGCGGCGTGTTCTCGGTGAGGCCGCCGCCGGTGATATGGGCAAGGCCCTTGATGCGCCCCGACCGGATCAACGGCATGACGAGCGGCGCATAGAGGCGGGTCGGCGTCAGCAGCGCTTCGCCGAGCGATTCGGCGTTGGAGAAGGGCGAGGGGCCGCCATAGAACAGGCCCTCGCGCTCGACGATGCGGCGGATCAGCGAATAGCCATTGGAATGTGGGCCGGAAGACGCGATGCCGATCAGCACGTCGCCGGGCTTCATGTCATCCATCCGGGGGAGCACCTTGTCGCGGTCCACCGCGCCGACAACGAAACCGGCGAGGTCATAATGGCCTGGCGGGTACATGCCGGGCATTTCGGCTGTCTCGCCGCCGACGAGGGCGCATCCCGAGCGGCGGCAGCCTTCGGCGATACCGGCGATGACGGCTTCCGCGATGCCGCCCTGCAGCTTGCCGGTAGCGAAATAGTCGAGGAAAAACAGGGGCTCTGCGCCCTGGGCGAGCACATCATTGGCACACATGGCCACAAGGTCGATGCCGACCGTATTGTGGATGCCGGTCTCGAAGGCGAGCATCAGCTTGGTGCCGACGCCGTCCGTGCCGGAAACGAGGATCGGGTCGGTGTAGCCGGCCGCCTTCAGGTCAAACAGGGCACCGAAGCCGCCAAGGCCGCCCATCACGCCGGCCCGCGCGGTCGCCTTCGCCATCGGCGAAATAGCATCAACCAGCCGCTCGCCCGCCTCAATATCGACACCAGCGTCACGGTAGGAAAGGGGCGTCTTTGACGGAGAATTCATCGGAGTCCTTGCCCCTCATCTGGACAGTCTCGGCGCGTTAGCATGCGGGGCGGGCAAACTCCAGTGAAGGATATGAAGTGAAAGCCGTGGTTTCCGGGCCGCTGCAGCCTTGTTAGAAGAATGTCTGGTAACGGAGTTCGAGCCTGATGATTCGTTGGATATTCGCCGCTGCAGTCATGCTTTTCGCTGCTGCGCCGCCGGCGCTGGCCGATATCCGCGAGGTCTACACGATCCGCGATATCGATGTGAACGAGCAGGCGCCGAGCGTGATCGAGGCGCGGGAGCGGGCGATGTCGGCGGCGCGGCTTGCCGCCGCGCGGGCGCTCATCAACAAGATCACGCTGGCCTCCGACCGGAATGCGGCCGGCGGAGTCGCGATCGATTCTGCCCTGGCGAGCCGGCTGGCTGCAGCCGTGGACGTGCAGGAAGAAACGGCCGGAGCGGGGCGCTATGTCGGCAAACTTTCGGTCGTGCTGAACCCGCAGGCCGTGCGGGCGCATCTGCAGTCCATCGGCGTGCCATATCTGGACACCCAGGCGCCGCTGGCGCTGATGGTACCCGTCACCTCCAATGCCGGCGTTGCGGATGCCTGGCGGCGGGCCTTCGGGGAGCGCAATACCGGCTCTCTCGTGCCTTATGTGACCGCGTCCGGCTCCTTCTACAGCGCCTATAGCGAATGGCCGGAACTGTCGGCCGAAGCGCTGCCTCTCAATGCGCGCCGCGCCCTGATTGCGGAGCTGCAGGGCCGCGACGGGGCCTGGCGGGTCGTGCTGTCGGCGGTGACCGCCTCCGGCAATGATCCGGTCGGCGCCACGCCGCCTGCCGCCACGCTCGAGGGGGCGGTGGCGGCCGTCAACAGCCTGCTCAGCGAAAGCTGGAAGGAAGCCTCGATCGTGCGCGATGGCCGCCGGACGGAAGTCGAAGCGGTCGTGCGGTTCACCTCGCTGGCCGAATGGAACACGCTGCGCGGCGCGCTCGCCCGCTCGCCGCTGGTGGCGGATTTCCGCACCAAGGCGGTCGCGCGCGAAGGCGCGGTGGTCAACTTCTCCTATGCCGGCGACGAGACCCGCCTGCGCAGCGATCTTGTCCAGCGCGGGGTCACGCTCAGCCGCGAAGGGAACGGGCTGGTCCTGCGCTCGGCCGTCTCGCCCGCCGGCATCCAGTGACCCCATCCCCGCCGGGATCGCCGGAGGGGCCCGGCCAGCCTTTGCTGGGCTTCCCGGCGGCTGAGCCGGACTGGGACGCGCTGGTCATCGGCGCACCGAACCAGGCGGCGGTCAGTCTGGCCGGCCGGCCGGACGCCTGGGCGACGCATACCTTGTGCATCACCGGGCCGCGCTTTGCCGGGCTGAGCTTTCTGGGTGCGGCCTGGGCGGCGCGGTCGGGCGGGCAGTATCTGCCTGCTGCCCGGTTCATCGCCATGAAACGCAGCGCGCTGGACGCGCTCGCGGGCGGGGCGGTCGCGCTTGACGATGCCGACCTGATCGCGGCGAAGAAGGATGACCTGCTGCTGTCGCTCTACAATATGGTGGGGGTGCAGGGCGGGCGGCTGCTGCTGCTGGCGCATGCCGCGCCCTCGGCCTGGCAGGCGGGATCGGCGGATTTGCGCTCGCGGCTGAACGCGCTGCCGGTGGCGGAAATCAGCAGTCCCGACGAGGCGCATCTCAGCGCGCGGCTTCAGGCCGCAGCGGCGGCGCGCTTCATGAAACTGTCACGGGAAACGGTCAGCTATCTGGTGCCCCGGCTTGATCTTTCCTATGAGGCTGTGGAGACCGTCATGGACCGGCTCAGCGGGGCAGTGAGCAGATCCGGACGCCCGCCGGGCCTCACGCTGGCCAGGTCGGTGCTTGAAGGACTGGACGAAGACGGCAAAGAAGACGAAGGCGCGGGCTGAAACACCGGCGCGCCGGACGAGGGGTGACAGATGCCGGACGGGCAGCAGCGCGCAATCAGGCAGCTCATGGCCTCGCCGCAGCGATTCCTGAACCGGGAGCTGTCATGGCTGGAATTCAACCAGCGTGTGCTGCAGGAGGCCGACAATCCGGCCCATCCGCTGCTCGAGCGGCTGCGCTTCCTGTCGATCTCGGCGAGCAATCTCGATGAGTTCGACATGGTGCGCTATGCCGGCCTGCGCGAGCAGGTCCGCGCCGGGGTGACGCGGCAGAGCCAGGACGGGCTGACGCCGGCCCAGCAGGTGGCCGAGATCGAGAAGGCGGCGCTGACGCTGATCGGCGGGCAGCTGGAGCAATGGCGCAAGCTGAAGGCCGAGATGGAGCGCGAGGGCATTCATGTTCTCGAGCCGGCTGAGCTGACGCGCAAGGAACGCAGCGAGATCGAGGCATATTTCCATGCCAATATCTTCCCGATCCTGACACCGCTGGCGGTCGACCCGGCCCATCCCTTTCCCTTCATTCCCAATCTCGGCTTTACCATCGCCTTCGACCTTGAATCGGAAGCCGGCGGCGAAGGGCAGGTAGGCATCGTGCCGATGCCGACCTTTGTGCGCCGGTTCATCCGCCTGCAGACGGGCGCCAAGCCCGGTATCCGCTTCATCGCGCTGGAAGATGTGATCGGCATGTTCCTGTCGGCTCTGTTCCCGGGCTTCCGAGAGGCTGGCAGGTGCCTGTTCCGGATCGTGCGCGACAGCGATATCGAGATCGAGGAGGAAGCCGAAGACCTGATCCGCGAGTTCGAGGTGCTGCTGAAGCAGCGGCGGCGCGGCCGGATCGTCCGGCTACGGATGCAGGCGAGCGCGCCGGAGGCGCTGCGCAGCTTCATCATGCGCGAGATCGGCGCGGAGCCATCAGACATCGTGCTGTATGACGGCATCCTCGGCATGGCGCGGCTTGCCGAACTGATCGTCGATGACCGTCCGGACCTGCTGTTTCCGCCCTACGAGCCGCGCTATCCCGAACGTATCCGGGAGATGGGCGGGGATATTTTCGCGGCCGTGCGCGCCAAGGATATCCTCATCCACCACCCGTTCGAGAGTTTCGATGTGGTGGTCGAATTCGTGCGCCAGGCGGCCGCCGACCCGCATGTCGTGGCGATCAAGCAGACCCTCTACCGCACGACGGTGAACTCGCCGATCGTGGGAGCGCTGATCGAGGCGGCGGAACTCGGCAAGTCGGTGACGGCGCTGGTCGAGATCAAGGCGCGCTTCGATGAGGAAGCCAACCTTCGCCTTGCGCGCGACCTGGAGCGCGCCGGGGTGCAGGTTGTATACGGATTTATCGAGTACAAGACCCATGCCAAGGTATCGCTGGTCGTGCGGCGCGAGGGCAACGAGCTGCGCACCTACACCCATTACGGCACCGGAAACTATCATCCGATCAACGCCCGTATCTATACGGACCTTTCCCTGTTCACGGCAGACCCTGCCCTGGGGCGCGATGCGAACCGGCTGTTCAATTATGTGACCGCCAATCGCGAGCCGCCGGAGACCCCGCCCGCATTCGATTCCGTGTCGATGTCGCCGGTCAACCTGCGGGAAAACCTGATCACCCTGATCGAGGCGGAGGCGCAGGCCGCGCGCAAGGGCAAGCCCTGCGGGATCTGGGCGAAGATGAACTCGCTGGTCGATCCGGACGTGATCGATGCGCTCTACAAGGCGAGCCAGGCGGGCGTGCCGGTTGCGCTTGTGGTTCGGGGCATCTGCTGCCTTCGGCCCGGAATTCCCGGCGTTTCGGAGAACATCACGGTCAAGAGCATTGTCGGGCGGTTCCTTGAGCATTCCCGGATCGTCTGCTTTGCCAATGGTGAGGCGCTGCCGTCAGCCAAGGCGAAGGTTTATCTGTCCTCGGCGGACTGGATGCCGCGCAATCTTACGCGCCGGGTCGAGGTGATGGTGCCGCTGACCAATCCGACCGTTCACCGCCAGGTGCTCAATCAGATCATGGTCGCCAATCTCAATGATGAGCGGCAAAGCTGGCTGATGCGCTCGGATGGCAGCTTCGAACGCTTCCAGCCGGCCGATCCGGACAACGCGTTTACCGCCCATGGATATTTCATGGACAACCCGAGCCTTTCCGGACGGGGCAGCGCGCTCGAGGTCAGCCTTCCGCCCCGCCTCTCCTATCGGGAGAGCGGGTCCAAATGAGTTTCCCCAGGTCAAGGCTCGTGGGGATCATCGATATCGGGTCGAACTCGGTGCGTCTTGTCATCTGTGAGGTGATGGGGGCGTCGATCCTGCAAAGCTTCAACGAGAAGGTCATGGCGGGCCTCGGCGAGGGCCTGACGAAAACGGGGCGCCTGTCTCCGGCGGGTTTTGAGGCGGCACTGTCGGCGCTCAGCCGCTACAGGGCCATCCTCCGGGCACTGAATGTGGAGACCTGGCAGGCGGTGGCCACGGCAGCGGTGCGGGTTGCCGAAGACGGGCCGTCTTTCCTGAAGCGGGCCGGCAATGTGCTCGGCCGGCCGGTACGCCTGCTCAGCGGCGAGGATGAGGCGCGGCTGTCGGCGCGCGGGGTTGATCTCAGCATTCACAATCCGGCCGGACTGATCGGCGATCTTGGCGGATCGAGCCTCGAATTCAAACGGATCGGCCAGGAAAACGGGCCCGATGCCGGAGAGAGCCTGATGCTCGGGCCGCTGGCGCTTGGCGACGGGATCAACGAGCCGAAGGAATTGCGCAAACGTATCCGCGAGGCGCTGAAGGCGAGCACCGTGATGCCCGGCACAAAAGGCCGCTTCTATGCCGTGGGCGGCGCCTGGCGGGCTTTCGGGCGGCTGGTGATGGAGGTCGAGCGCTATCCGCTGCATGTGCTGCAGGGTTATCAGCTGACGGAGGGGCAGGTGGCGCGCGCTGCGAAGCTCTGTCTCGACTCCTATACCAATGCCAGCGCGCGGCAGATGATCGAGTCGATTGACAAGAAGCGGGCGAAGCACTTGCCCATGGCGGCGATCCTTATGGAAGAGATACTGTCCCAGAGCGCGCTGGAAAGTGTCGTAATTTCGGCGACTGGTGTGCGCGAAGGCGTGCTCCACGATGTCCTGGACATGCCCCTGGATGATCCGTTGACGGACGGGATCATCGCCTATGCGCGGCTGGATCATAACCAGATTGCCTTTGGCCGCGCGCTGCACAATTTCATCTCGCCGGCGCTGGTGGCCCAGCCCGACCTGTTCGGCTCGCCTGCTGCGGATGTCCGTATCGAGAAGGCCGCCTGCATGATGGCCGACAGCGCCGGGCGGTTCCACCCCGACCACCGGGCCGGGATGGCATATGACCAGGCGCTGCGCGCGCCCTATCTGGGTGTGACCCATCCGGAGCGCGCGATGATCGCCCATGCCATAGGGTGCCGGTATGACAAGGATTTCAAACGCCCGGCGGAGCATGTGACACTGACCACAGAGCCACAGGCCGAGCGCGCGCGTCAGATCGGGCTGCTGATGCGCCTTGGCGCGGTCTTCTCGGGCCGTTCGGGCCCGATCCTGCAACGCGCCGCGCTGCGCCGTGAGGGCGACCTGCTGGTGCTGGAGGTTGGCCGGCGCGATGCCAAGCTGATCTCGGAAACGGTCGAGCGGCGGCTGGCACAGGCTGCGGGCCAGTTGCGCCTCAAATCCGGATCACGGGTGCGCTGACGGCGCTCAGACGTCGAACAGCCGGACCTGTCCGCCCTCGAAGGAAACGGCGAGCCTGCCGGAGAGCAGCGCGATGGCTTTTTTACCGAACATCTCATAGCGCCAGCCGGTCATAGCGGGGATGTCGTCGCCGGTCTCGCCGCGGGCGATCCGGTCGATATCGCTGGAATTGGCGATCAGGCGTGGGACGACATTGTTCTCGTCCGAGACGTGTTTGAGCAGCACCTTGAGCAGGTCCGGCGCGCCGGGCGGGATCTGCGGGTTCTGGACCGGCCGGCCGAGATCCGGCGCGAAGGCGTCGGGATTGGCCAGCGCCTCGCGGATCGCATCGACCAGGCCCTGGCCGTGTTTCGAGCGGATGAAGCCGTTCGGTACGGCGCGCAGCTGGCTGAAATCGTCCTCGCTGCGCGGCTTCTGGGCGGCGATTTCCTGGATCGCGTCATCCTTGAGGATGCGCCGGCGGGGCTTGTCGAGTTCCTGCGCCGTGCGCTCGCGCCAGGCGGCGACGGAGACGACGATGGCGGCATAGTCCTTCTTCGGCATGCGCAGCTTCAGGCGCTGCCAGGCATTCATCGGGTCGGTGTCATAGGTGGCGGGGTCTTCCAGCTCCGCCATCTCCTCGCGCACCCAGTTCATCCGGCCGGTCTTTTCCAGCTCGTCGCGCATCCGCTGATAGGCGTCGCGCAGGAAGGTGACATCGCCGAGAGCGTAGACGAGCTGCTTCTCGCTCAGCGGGCGGCGCATCCAGTCGGTGAACTGGCTGGACTTGTCGATATGCTTGCGCAGGACCCGCTGGATCAGATTGTCATAGGAGATCGAATCGCCAAAGCCGAGCGCCATTGCGGCGACCTGGGTATCGAAGATCGGGCCCGGCGGGTGACCGATCAGGCGGTTGAAGATTTCGATGTCCTGCCGGGCGGCATGGAACACCTTCATCTGCTTGTCGGAGCTGATCAGGTTCAGGAAAGGCCCGATGTCGAGGTCTTCGGCGCGGGGGTCGATCAGCCCCTCAACCCCCGGCGCGGCCGCCTGAATCAGGCAGAGTTCCGGCCAATAGGTCGTCTCCCGGTGGAATTCGGTGTCCACGCACACGAATTCGGCCTCGGAAAGCCGGCCGACCAGGTCTTCGAGCGCCGACTGCTCTGTAATGGGGGTCAGGGTGTTGTCAGTCATTACCGGAGCGCTTATCGCACCAACTTGACAAAGGCGAGGGGGTCTGTGCCCTACGCCGCTTCTTTCTGTTGGACCGATATTCCGGAGTTCTCGCCCGATGCACGCCTATCGCACCCACACCTGCGGGGAGTTGCGCCAGTCCCATGTGGGGGAAACCGTCAGACTGTCCGGCTGGCTGCACCGCCGGCGCGACCATGGCGGGGTGATGTTCATCGACCTGCGCGACCATTACGGGCTGACCCAGATCGTGTTCAACCCGGGCAGCCCCGGCTTTGCCACGGTCGAGCGCCTGCGCGCCGAAAGCGTGATCACGGTCGAGGGCAAGGTCGTTGCCCGCGACGCCGACCTGGTGAACCCGAACCTCGGGACAGGCGCAATTGAGGTGGTCGGCGGGGCTGTGTCGGTCCAGTCCGAGGCGGCCGAACTGCCGCTGCCGGTGTTCGGTGAGCCGGACTATCCGGAGGAGATCCGCCTCAAGCACCGCTATCTGGACCTGCGCCGGGAGAGCCTGCACAAGAACATGATCCTGCGCAGCCAGGTCATCGCCAGCCTGCGCCGCCGCATGGTGGAGCAGGGCTTCACCGAATATCAGACGCCGATCCTGACCGCCTCGAGCCCGGAAGGCGCGCGCGACTTCCTCGTGCCGAGCCGTCTGCATCCGGGCGAGTTCTATGCGCTGCCGCAGGCGCCGCAGCAGTTCAAGCAGCTGCTGATGGTCTCCGGCTTCGACCGCTATTTCCAGATCGCGCCCTGTTTCCGCGATGAGGATGCGCGCGCGGACCGCTCGCCCGGCGAGTTCTACCAGCTCGATATCGAGATGAGCTTCGTGACCCAGGAAGACGTTTTCGGCGCCATCGAGCCCGTCATGCGCGGCGTGTTCGAGGAGTTCGCCGACTGGGAAGGCAAGGGCCGCACCGTGCCGGCCGGGCCGTTCCCGCATATCCCTTACGCCGAGGCGATGCTGAAATACGGCTCAGACAAGCCGGACCTGCGCAACCCGATTGTCTGCTCGGATGTCTCCGACATCGTGACGCGGGAGGATGTGACCCTCGCTGTGTTCAAGAAGATCGTGGCGGGCGGCGGTATCGTCCGCGCCATTCCGGCGCCGAATTCGGGCGAGCAGCCGCGCTCCTTCTTCGACAAGATGGACGCCTGGGCGAAAAAGGAAATGCAGGCGCCGGGCCTCGGTTATATGCGCTTCACGGAAGAAGGCGGGCAGCTGACCGCCTCTGGCCCGATCGCCAAATTCTTCGAGCCGGCTGCCCTCACGGCGCTGGCCGGGCGTGCCGGGATCAAGGCAGGCGATGGCCTGTTCTTCTCGGCGGGTGACAAGACGGCAGCGGTGAAGCTTCAGGGCGCGGCGCGCAACCGTATCGGCGAGGAACTCGGCATCATCGAGCCCGGCGTGTTCCGCTTCTGCTGGATTGTCGATTTCCCGATGTATGAGTGGGACGAAGACAACAAGAAGGTCGATTTCAGCCACAACCCCTTCTCGATGCCGCAGGGCGGGATGGAGGCGCTGCTGGCCGCCGATACGGCCGAGAAACAGCTCGCGTTGAAAGCCTATCAGTATGACATCGTCTGCAATGGCGTGGAGCTGTCCTCCGGCGCCATCCGGAACCACAGGCCGGAGGTCATGCTGAAGGCCTTCGAGATCGCCGGCTATGGCCCGGAAGTGGTCGAGGCGAAGTTCGGCGGCATGCTGAACGCCTTCCGCTATGGCGCCCCGCCGCATGGCGGCATCGCGCCGGGCGTGGACCGGATTGTCATGTTGCTGGCCGAAACCGACAGCCTGCGCGACGTGATCCTGTTCCCGATGAACCAGCAGGCGCGCGACCTGCTGATGGGCGCGCCGAGCCCGGTGGACGAGCGCCAGCTGAAAGAACTGAACATCCGCCTCGCCCCGCAGGTGAAGGCTGGCGCCTGATCGACAGCCTGGCTGAAAAGCCGGGAACATTGTCATTTCTGCCAGAGCAGGCCGGGCCTATGCCGGTGTCCTAGAGGACAACGGCAGGAGGGCCTGGCCATGCGGCGGCGTGATTTTCTGGCATCAGTTGCTGTGGCGCCGCCGCTGGCGGCGTGCAGCTCGCTGAAACCGCCGCCGGAGGCATTGCTGGCGCCCGTCCCGGCGGCTGAACATGCCGCGACCATCGAAGCGATGCGCCCGCCCAAACGGGCCCGGCCGGTTGCGGCGGTCCTGCTCGACAATCGCGGCTCCGAGACGACCGATGCCATTGTGCCGTGGAGCGTGCTGACACGTTCGGGCGTCGCGGATGTGCATATGGTCTCGCTCTCGCCCGGACCGGCAAAGCTCATGCCGGCGCTGACGATCACCGGGGCGATGCCGGCTGAGGATTTTGCGGCGGCTTATCCCGAAGGTGCGGACTATGTGATCGTGCCGGCCTATCATCATGCGCGGGCGCCCGATCTGCTCGCCTTTATCCGCGATGCGGCGGCGGGCGGGGCAACCATTGTCGGCGTCTGTGCAGGGGCGGTGACGGTCGGCCATGCCGGCCTGCTGGACGGGCGCCGCGGCACGACGCACTGGTTTCACCTGAAGGAGCTGGCGGGCATAAGCCCCGGCATGGAATGGGTGCCGGACCGGCGCTATGTGGCCGACCGGGGCGTTGTGACCACGACGGGCGTCTCTGCCTCGCTGCCGGTCTCGCTGGCGCTGGTGGAGGCGATTGCCGGGCCGGAGACGGTGGGCGCGCTCGCCGCAGACCTTGGCGCGGCCCATCATGATGCGCGCCACGATTCGGCGGCCTTCGGCAGCCGCAGCGCGATTTACGGGCGCGGGGCGGCCAACCTTCTAAACCTGCCGGGGCGGCGCAGCCATGTCATGCAGGTGGAGGCCGGCGTCGACGAGATGACGCTGGCGCTCGTGGCGGATGCCTGGTCGCGGACCTATCGGGGCGGCTTCCGGGTGGTGTCCGACGCGCCGGAGATCACCACGCGGCACGGCCTGACGCTGAGGGTGGATGCGATCTCGGCTGGCGAAGCGATGGAGCGGTTTGCGCCGGCTGTGCGCCCCGGAGAGGTGCTGGAGGGTGCGCTGGACAGGATTGCGGACCGCTACGGGGCGCAGACCGCCCGGTTCGTAGCGCACCAGCTTGAGGTGATGTGGCGCCCCGGCGGGGGCCTCGCCTAGTTGGCCGCTTCGCCGAGCACGTCGGCGGCAGGGTTGGCGCAGAGCGGCAGCGCATAGCTGGCGGGCAGGCGGGTGGTGAGGGAGCCGCAAGCGCCGCCGAAATCAGCTTCGCCGAAGCCTTTGGTGCGGGCAAGGTCTGCGCCTTGCAGGCGGGCATCCCGGAAGGAGGCCCCGCCGATATCGGCGCCGCCGAAGCGCGCATCCATAAGATTGGTGCCGTTCAGCACCGCGCCGCGCAGATTGGCGCCGTCCAGATTGGCGCCGCGGGCATTGGTGCCCGACAGGTCTGCCGTCTCGAGATTTGCAAGCACAAGCTGGGCGTCTTCGAGGTTGACGCCGATCAGCGTTCCCCTCTGCAGGTTCGCGCCCTGCATCGAGGCGCGGCGGAGGTCCGCGCCGGAGATGGTGATGCTCTGCATCCGGGCATTGGTCAGTACCGCGTCGGCAAGGCGGGCGCCTGTCAGGTCTGCGCTGCGCAGGTCGGCGCTGGCAGCGCTGGCGCCCTGCATGTTGATGGCGGTCGCCTCAACCCCGCGCATATGGGCATAGTCGAGCCTGGCGCCGGCATAGTTCGCGCCATTGAGGCGCCAGCCGGCGAGGTTGCGGCCGCTGAGGTCGCAATCGGCACAGGCGCCGACATAGCTCGGCTCCCAGGCGACAGGCCTGCCGGATGGCTGTCCCTGAGCCTGCGCCGCGCTGGTAAATGCTGCCGCAGCCAAAACGGCCAAGCCAAGGAGTCGGAGAGACGTCGCTGTCATGGGATTTGCGTATCGCGGTTATGGAAAAGTCCAAACTGAACAAACAGTAAGAACTGTAAATGCCCGGTAACTGTGGCGCCGTTGCAATATAGATTGACGCAGCGTCACGGTTAACTTTGCGCAATGTTATGCGCCGGGCACGGAGTTTTCCCCTGACAGGCTAATTGCTGGCCCGGCTTTCCTCTCCGCAGGTGTCACAGGTGACTGCGCCGTCCCCCGCCGATTCGCACAAGGTGAAGCTGCCACAGGCCGGGCAGGGCTCACCGAGATAGGCGGGGCCAGGCGAAGCGGGGGCGTCTGAACTCTGCGCCGCTTCGCTGGCCGACATTTCGGCCCGGCGTTTGCCGAGAATGACGATATTGTCTGGCAGCTGGCCGCGTGAGAAACCGCGCGAGATCAGCTGCGCCGCCTCGCTGGTAAAGCCCGTGCCTGGCTGCAGGTTGCGGGTTGCGTCGCCTGCGCCGCGCCCAAGGCCGTCATGAGTGACATCGGCTTCGGCCAGATCGTCCCGGCCGAGATAGGACAGAGCGAGTTCGCGGAAGATGTAGTCGAGGATCGAGGTCGCCTTGGTGATCCGGTCATTGCCGGTCACCTCGCCGGCCGGCTCGAAGCGGGTGAAGACGAAGGCGTCGGCATATTCCTCAAGCGGCACGCCGTATTGCAGGCCGAGCGAGACCGAAATGGCGAAATTGTTCATCAGGCTGCGGAAGGCGGCGCCTTCCTTGTGCATGTCGATAAAGATCTCGCCCAGGCTGCCATCATCGAACTCGCCGGTATGGAGATAGACCTTGTGGCCGCCGACAGTGGCCTTCTGGATGTAGCCTTTTCGCCGGTCGGGCAGGCGCTGGCGGCGGACCGGCGGGGCAGGCTCGCTGAGGGCAGGAAGGTCCGGCAGCGCGTCGGCTTCCTCAGCGATTTCCTCGGCGAGCGAAAGGATCTGCTCCATCCGCTCGCGCACACCTTCTGCGGGTGGTGCCCGGTGCCCCGTCAGCAGGACAGAGATACCTGCCGCCATTGCGGCTTCGGCCATCGTCAGGCCTTCGCTGGCTGGCACGCGCAGCATGGCGAGGCCGCCAAGTGCCCGGGCCGCGGCAGCGGTGAACCGAAGCTCCGCATCCATCGACACGGTGAGCGAAAGGCCAGCCGCGGCCAGGCCCTTGCCGGCAATATCCTCGACCGCACCATCGATGGCGGCTTCGGCGGCGGCGATGTCCTTCTTCGAGAAGCCGACCGCCGACAGCAGCGCGCGTCCATCGGAATCGAAGCGCTCCGGCGGCAGGCGCAGATCACTGGCGATGATCTCATCGCCCAGCACCCAGCGGGAAAAGGCGGCGTTGAGCGGCAGGCCGTCACCGATTGCGCGGGCAACGCGTTCCAGTGCGTCATCGCTGAAGCCCCGGTCGCGCAGCCGGGAGCGGCCCAGGGCGGTATCGAGATCCTGTTCGCCGGCTGCGGCGAGGCGCTCCAGCAGCAGGGGCAGGTGTTCCGGTGCGCGCCGGGCCAGGCCGAGACGTGCCGCGCGGCTGAGCGAAGGCGCATCCTCGCCATAGGCCAGCACGGTGCGTACCGGCGCGGCGCCCTCGCTTTCGCAGTCCGGCAGGATGCCGGCGAGGTCGCTGAGCGGCAGGATGGCCACCTGGCAGGTGCGCCGCCCCGAAGCCTTGACTGCCTCGATGCCAAGCACACGGGCCTGAACGGCCGGGAAGGCCGCGCCGGTTGCCGCCGAACGGATCAGCGAGGTCAGCGCGCCGCCGGCGGCAACCCCGGCATCGGAGGCATAGTCGAGCCCGAGGGACATGACTGCCGCGCCAAGGCCGGCAATCACGAGCACACCGTCGCCCAGCGCACGACCGGCCGCATCGGCAGCGGAAATGAGATAGTCGGCTTCCAGACCGCCCGGGCCGATCGCGACGGCCGCATCAAGCACCCGGCAGCGTGTGCCGGCATCCGGCAGGGCGGTGCGCGAAAGCTGGATTTCAGCGCCTTCATCGAGCGCGGCATCCAGCGCATCGCGCAGGGCGCTGTCGAGATGGCCCGTCTCGAACACGCCGGGGCGGGGTGAGGGCGTGCTGACGGCTGCCGAGCGGAGCGCTGCGGCCGTCTTCTGGATACCGCCCGGCTGGCGCAGGGCCTCTTCGAGCACGTCCTGGGGCAGGCCGGCGGCGACCGCTTCGGCGAGTTCGGCATTGCGCGGCGCCTGGCCGAGGCGTTCCAGCATCTCGGCGATCGCTAGTTGGGAAACGCCCAGCAGGTTCGAGGCCGACCAGGCGGCGCGGACCTCTTCCAGCGCCTGCGGGGTCAGCGGCTTGAGCGACCGGCCGGCTGATCGGGAAATGTCCCGCATCCGCAATTCCCGGGAGACGAGGCCGTCTTCCTCTGCTGCTTCGAGGATTTCCGCATGCGATTTTGCCGCCATCTGCCCGATGCCTCCTGCCGAATCAGTCAGAGTGAGGGTGCCTGCGCGGCCCCCCCTCGGCAACCGCTTTTCCCCTCCCGGAAGCAGCGGCGCCGCCGGCGGTGTGGCGCCGGCTCCGGATGCGGTGCATTGCCTGACTGCCACGGATGGATTAATCGCCCGGGCATCGCCATATTGCGGCCATCAAACACGGTCAGGAAAGCCTCCGATGCTGAAGCAGATATTCACCTGGTGGAGCGGAAATACGGTCGGCGCCGCCTTCGACATCAAGCGCCGCGCGGCCTATGTCGGCACCGATGAGTATGGCAATCGCTATTTCGAGGAGAGAAAGCCGTCGCTGGAAGGGCGCCGGCGCCGCTATGTGATGTATCACGGCTTGGCCGAGCCCTCGAAAGTGCCTGCCGACTGGCATGGCTGGCTACACCACACGCTGGATGCGCCGCCGACCAAGATGCCGCTGGAACGGCGCGACTGGGAAACCGATCACACGCCGAACATGACTGGCACGCCCTATGCGGTGAAGCCGAAGGGGGCGATGTCCGGCAAGGGCGAGCGCCAGCGCTCGGATTCAGATTACGAGGCATGGACGCCGGATGCGTGAGTCGGTTTTCGAGACGCTGGTCGGTGCGGCGGTCGTTACGGTCGCCGCACTCTTCCTGTGGTTCGCGCTGGCGCGTGGCGGAGACGGCAGCGGACTTGGTCCGAACCAGTATGAAGTGACCGCGCGGTTCAACAGCGTATCGGGTATTTCGCGCGGCGCCGATGTGCGCATTGCCGGCGTCAAGGCCGGTGTGGTGAAATCAATCGAGGGCGATCCGCGCACGTTCGAAGCCGTGCTGAGACTGGCGATCGATTCCAAATGGGAGCTGCCGGACGATACCGATGCCCGTATCGTGACCGACGGACTTCTCGGCAGCGCCTATATCGCGCTGGAGGCCGGCGGCGGGTTTGACAATATCGCCCAGGACGGCACGGGCGAGATTCAGTTCACGCGCGGCAGTGTCGACCTGCTGACGCTGTTTGCCTCATTCGCGACCGGCGGCGGCGGTGGTGGTGGCAATTCGCCGGGCAATGCCGCGCCGGACACAGATTATCCTGACTTCCCCGATGACGGAGACGTTGAATGACCTTCCCCGCACGCCTTCTGGCGGCTTCCGGTCTTGCCGCGCTGATGGCGCTTGGCGCATCGGCCGGTACGATGGTGCAGAAGGGCGAGGCACAGCTGCGCGCGCTCGACAAGATCACCGGCCGCTCGACCGATCTGGTCGTGAAGGTTGGCGAACCCGTGGTCTACGGATCGCTGCATGTGGAGCTGCGGACCTGTTTCCAGGCCCCGCCGGAGGAAATCCCGGAGAGCGCCGCCTTCCTGCGCATTGCCTCGACGCAGCCGGTGGCCGTGGAGACGATGGAAGCAGCTGTTGCCGCGAGTGAAGTCAGCACGGTGAGCGCTGAGAATCCGATCCTCTTTTCAGGCTGGATGTATGCCTCGTCCCCCGGCCTGAATGCGCTGGAACATCCGGTCTATGATGTCTGGGTGATCCGCTGCACGGCGCCCGAGCCGGTGAGACTGCCCGAGCGCGTGACCATTCCGGAGAGCGCCGAGCCGTTGTTCGACGATGTACCTGCCGGCGTTGCGGAATCGACAGCGCCGCCGGAACCGGACGACGATTTCCCGATCGACTGACCGCCCGCCTCGCTGCCGGGCCCGTGAAATGCCGCGTCGATTTTCAGGGCTGCCTTAAGACGGGCCTTGAACTCGTCCCGGCTGATTTCGATCAGGCCAAACTGAACGAGGTGCGGATTGTGGAACTGCGCGTCCAGCAGCACAAAGCCCCGGTCGATGAGCCGGGCGACAAGGTGGACCAGCGCAATCTTTGACGCATCGGTACGGCGCGAGAACATGCTCTCTCCGAAGAAGGCGCCCCCGAGGGCAACGCCGTAAAGGCCGCCGACCAGTTCATCGCCCTCCCAGCATTCGACCGAATGGGCATGGCCCTGCCGGTGGAGCGCGCCGTAGAGATTGATGATGGCCGAATTGATCCAGGTATTCGGGCGGTTTTCGTGCGGTTCAGCGCAAGCATCCATGACGCGCATGAAGGCGGTGTCGAAGCTGACGCGGAACGGGTCCTGGCAGATACGTTTCTTCAGCCGTTTCGGGATATGGAAGGCATCAAGCGGCAGGATGCCGCGCAGGTCCGGGTCGACAAGAAAGATGCGCGGATCGTCACGCGAATCCGCCATGGGAAACACGCCCCTGCGATAGCAGTTTAGCAGGTCTTCTGGGCCGAAACGCGCGGACATGGGAGAAATATGGTGTGCGCCGTCAGGGGTGTAAATGCCAGACCCGCCGGGCGGGCGCGGGATCTAGCGCCCGCTGAATTTTGGCGCACGTTTCTGGGTGAATGCCCGGACGCCTTCTGCGAAGTCTTCGGTATTGCCGAGGTCGAACTGGGTGCGCCGCTCAAGATCGAGCTGGGCGGCCAGGTCGTTGTCGAATGCGGCCGCAAGAACCTCGCGCGTGCGCACGAGCCCGAGACGGGGGCCGGCCGCAAGTTTTGCGGCGATTTCGCCGGCGCGCTGCATCAGCGTGTCGTCTTCGACGGCCTGCCAGATCAGCCCCCAGCCGGCGGCGTCCTCCGCGGTGAGCCTGTCACCCAGCATGGCGAGACCCCGGGCGCGGGCGGCGCCGACAAGCCGGGGCAGGTGCCATGAGCAGCCCATGTCCGGCACGAGGCCGAGTTGCGGCGCAAAGACCTGGATGAAGGTCGCTGACTTTGCGGCGACGGCAACATCGCAGGCCAGGGCAAGACCGACGCCGCCACCCGCGGCGACGCCGTTGACGGCTGCGACGGTCGGCTTCGGGAATGAAGCGAGATCGCGCGCCAGAGGGTTGAAGTGGCTGGTCATTCCGTCGGAAATGCCCTGGCCACGCGAGACCGGCGGCGTGGCGGATTGCTCGACAAGGTCCGCGCCGGCGCAGAAGCCCCGCCCGGCGCCCGTGACGATCAGTGCCCGGACGGTCTCGTCGGCGGCCGCGCTTGCCAGCGCTGCGCGGAACTGTTCCATCAGCGGACGATTGAGCGAATTCAGCGCCTGCGGGCGGTTGAGCGTGATCGTCAGCACGCCGTCCGCAAGTGACTGGAGTATGGGGTCCGAACCGGCCGGCGATGCCTCTGCAGGATTGCCTGTGCTCATGTCGGGCGCCTCCGGCTTCAGCTTTCTTCTGCCGTGAGCTTGTTCTCGGCGAGGAACTTCTCCAGCCAGTGGATGTTGTACTCGCCGGCCTGGACTTCGTCATTATCGACGAGGCGGCGGTGCAGGTCGAGCGTCGTGTGGACGCCGCCAACCACCATTTCCGCGAGGGCCCGGCGCAGCCGCATCAGGCATTCCCGGCGGGTGCGGCCGTGCACGATCAGCTTTCCGATCAGCGAGTCGTAGTGCGGCGGGATGCGGTATCCGGCATAGGCGGCGCTGTCGAGGCGCACATCCGGGCCGCCGGGCGCGTGGAATTCCGAGATCAGGCCGGGCGAAGGCACGAAGGTTTCCGGGTGCTCGGCATTGATGCGGCATTCAATGGCATGGCCGACCAGCAGCACATCTTCCTGGCGGAAGGAGAGCTTCTTGCCCTCCGCGATGCGGATCTGCTCGCGCACAAGGTCGATGCCGGTGATCATTTCGGTGACCGGATGCTCGACCTGCAGGCGGGTGTTCATTTCGATGAAATAGAACCGGCCCTCTTCATAAAGGAACTCGATCGTTCCGGCGCCGCGATAGCCGATCTTTTCCATCGCGCGGGCGCAGATGCCGCCGATTTCCTCGCGCTGCGCCTGGTTCAGCGCCGGGGAGGGGGCTTCTTCGAAGACTTTCTGGTTGCGGCGTTGGAGGGAACAGTCGCGCTCCCAGAGATGAGCGACATTGCCGTGGGTGTCGGCGATGACCTGGATCTCGATGTGGCGGGGGCCCTGGAGGTATTTCTCGAGATAGACCGCGTCGTCGCCGAAGGCGGCCTTGGCTTCGGTCTTGGCCGTCTTCACCGCGTTTTCGAGGTCCGCCTCGGTCATGGCGAGCTTCATGCCGCGCCCGCCGCCGCCGGCGGAGGCTTTCACCAGCACCGGGAAGCCGATCTTCTTCGCCGCTTTCTTCGCCTCGGTAATCGTCTCGACCGCGCCGTCGGAGCCGGGCACGCAGGGCACGCCCGCCTCGATCATCGCCTGTTTGGCGGCGATCTTGTCGCCCATGATGCGGATATGCTCGGCTGTCGGGCCGATGAAGGCGATGCCGTGCGCCTCGACCATTTCGGCGAACTGGGCGTTTTCCGACAGGAAGCCATAGCCGGGATGGATCGCATCGGCGCCGGTGATTTCGGCGGCGGCCAGGATGCGCGACTTCTTCAGATAGCTTTCCGATGACGGCGCCGGGCCGATGCAGACGCTTTCGTCTGCCAGCCGGACCGCCATGGCATCGCGGTCAGCCTCGGAATGAACGACGACGGTGGACAGGCCCATTTCCTTGCAGGCGCGGTGGATTCGCAGGGCGATCTCACCTCGGTTCGCAATCAGGACCTTCTGGATGGGACGCGGGGCCGTCATGCTACTCGATCAGGACCAGGGCTTCGCCGAATTCGACCGGCTGGGCGTTCTCGACATAGATCGCCTTGACGGTGCCGGCCCGGTCGGCCTCGACGGGATTGAACGTCTTCATGGCTTCGATGAGCATCAGCGTGTCGCCCTTCTTCACCTTGTCGCCGACGGCGATATAGGCCTTCGAATTCGGGTCCGGCGAGAGATAGACAGTGCCCACCATCGGGGATTTGACGGCATTATCGGACACGGCCGCAGCCGCCGGAGCGGCGGCGCCAGCCGGGGCGGCCGCCGCAGCCGCCGGAGCGGCGGGCACAGGCGCAGCGGGCGCGGCATGCACAACGCTCGGCGGGGCAGGCTTGGTAACCTTCACGCGAAGGCCTTCATATTCGACTTCAAGCTCGCCGAGATCGGCTTCGCGCAGAATCGCGGCGAGTTCCCGGATGAGGCCTGTGTCCAGCTTGTTCTTGGAAGTACTCATGTTTTTGTCAGCTCCTCGCCTGTCCTGAAAGCTTCAGGGCCGCGCTCAGCGCGAGTTCATATCCATAGGCACCTAGCCCGGCAATTGTACCAACTGCAACAGGTGCAACGTAATTCACATGCCGGAATGCCTCGCGCGCGGCGGGGTTGGACAGGTGAACTTCGATAACCGGAATCTTCAATGTTTTCAGGGCATCATGCAGGGCGATCGAGGTGTGCGTATAGGCCGCCGCATTGAGGATCAGGGCCCGGCCCTCGCGGGCCGCTTCCTGGACCCAGCTGACGAGTTCGCCTTCAGAATTTGTCTGGCGGGCGATGATTCCCACATCTCCGGCCAGAGATTGCAGGCGTGTGTGGATATCTTCGAGCGTTTCGCGCCCGTAGATTTCCGGCTCGCGGGTGCCCAGAAGGTTGAGGTTCGGCCCGCCGAGGACATATACCGGTTTCGACATGCGCCCTCGTTTGCGCTGTAACGGCGGGCGTGGCAAGAGGGCAACACTCAGGGAATGAACGCGATGATCATCACGCTGAACGGCGAGGCGCTCGAGGTCGCCCCCGGCACGACGGTGGCCCAGCTTGTGCACCGCATATCAGACGAGACGGGGCGTGATCCGCGCGGCATCGCTGTGGAGCGCAATCGCGAAATCGTGCCGAAGTCCGAGCATGCGATGACCGTGCTGGAGGATGGCGACCGGCTGGAGATCGTGCAGTTCGTGGGGGGTGGATAAGGGGTGAAAAAACTCCAACGATTCCTACAACGGAGCAGGTTTTTCCTCCAATAAAACTCCAACCGCGCCGCCCGCCCGGCGCCATATTCTCAAGTTTGACCCAGGAGACTTCTTCCTTGCCCGACACCGCCTCCCAGACCCCGGCAAACGACCCGCTGGTCATCGCCGGCAAGAGCTATTCTTCCCGGCTGATCGTCGGCACCGGCAAATATGCCTCCTATGAGCAGAATGCCGAGGCCGCGCGCGCTGCCGGAGCGCAGATCGTCACCGTGGCGCTGCGCCGGGTGAACCTGTCGAACCCGGATGAGCCGCGCCTGACTGATCATGTGAAGCCTGACGAGTTCACCTATCTGCCGAACACCGCCGGCTGCTACACCGCCGATGACGCGGTGCGCACGCTGCGCCTCGCGCGCGAGGCGGGCGGCTGGAACCTTGTGAAGCTGGAAGTCCTCGCCGACCAGAAAACGCTCTATCCCAACATGCCGGAGACACTGAAAGCGGCCGAAGCGCTGATCGCGGACGGCTTCGAGGTGATGGTCTATTGCTCGGACGACCCGGTTTACGCGCGGCTGCTGGAAGAGGCGGGCTGTGTGGCGATCATGCCGCTCGGCAGCCTGATCGGCTCCGGCCTTGGCATCATGAACCCGGTCAATATCCGGCTGATCATCGAGGCGGCGCGGGTGCCGGTGATTGTCGATGCGGGCGTCGGGACGGCTTCGGACGCGGCGATTGCCATGGAGCTGGGCTGTGACGGCGTGCTGATGAACACCGCCATCGCCGAGGCGAAAGACCCGGTCCGCATGGCGCGGGCGATGAAGCATGCTGTGATTGCCGGGCGCGAGGCGTATCTCGCGGGGCGGATGGGGAAGAAGCGCTATGCCGATCCGAGTTCGCCGCTGGCGGGGTTGATTTAAGCAGCTAGAACTAGAATCTTTTCGTCGCTTGATTTTCCTTATTAATTTCTCCATCAACTAACGGTTGGGGTGTGAGGGGCGGGCTTTGGCTGATATTTTCTTATCATATTCATCTGCCAATCGGGCGGATGCGGAAGCCTTGGCCAAAAAGTTTACTGAAGTGGGCTTCTCAGTTTTCTTCGACCGCAATTCGCTAGTCGGCGGGGACATTTGGTCCGACGTGCTCGATCAAGAACTTAACAAAGCAGCGGTCGTAGTGGGGTTGTGGTCAAAAGTGTCGTTGGGCAGCGAATGAACCTCCCCGGGTTTACCGGAGGCTCCTTTTCTTGAGAGATTGGAGCCATGACAGAGCAGAGAAGACAGGGGCGGTATTCGCCTGAGGTGCGTGAGCGCGCCGTAAGAATGGTTGAG
>JBKBLD010000030.1:0-25757 GCA_046296675.1 Hyphomonas sp.
GAGGACGATGAAGCTCAGGCGCTTGCAGCACGCAGAGTCTGCTGCTTAACTCAAACCCAGATGCGCCAGACCCTCCTTAAGTCAGGCAGCCATCTGTCTCAAAAGACCTGACGACGGACAGCTGTTCTCAGCGGTGTCGGCGGCGTGGGCATCTTTGCAATCATCAGCGGCGCTCGAAGTGGTTGGGCAAAGTACAGGGAAAGCGGAGAGGCGGTTGACGCGATTTTCGTTGCGGTCGGCCAAACGGTTAAGGTTACTGCCCGATCATTCGTGAATGTTGCAGAGGTCATGACGAAGGGAACGGTCGGGCTAGGTCGCTTTGTGGGGCTAATTGGAAAGAAGTAAGGCAAGCAAAGCGAATCCGATCAAAATGGCAGAGCGCAAGAGCGGCACGTGCTTTGACGTTCCCCCGATCTGCCAACCGATTTGGTCAAATAGTCTGCGGGAGCGAACCTCGGGGCTGAGAGCTTTCAATATTCGCGCCATGATGAAATACCTGGCGGCGGATTTCGTCAAAGGTAAATGTCTATGTAATCTGTACCGTAGTCACAATGCCGGTGTTTCTCCAAAAGCCGCCAGTACTTCCGTTCTCCTGTCCGCCGAAACGTGAAAGCACCTTCACGGCGGCAAAGCGGTGTACCTTCCTCTCGATAGCGCGTCAGACTAATGTCAATCGTACCCAACATAACGAAGGCAGCCGGCGTGTTCAAAACGACCTGCCCTGCTAGCGAGAGTGTCTCCTGCCCATCATCGCTAATTTGTTTTCCACTCATTGAGACGATGCCGTCTGCAGACTCGGTTACGATTAGCTCGCCTCGTCGTTCGGTCTTGATCCATTGCAACGTGATGCCAGAGTTGTTCTTTAAGGCTTCGACAAACTCGCGATCGAGCGGCAGGTTTTGATGCGATAGTGCTTCGGCGAAAATCGCCTGACCAGTCTGCACCTCCTCCAACTTATACTTCAGTTCCCACTGCTCGTTTTTCAGTTCGATCAGGTCGCTTTTCGCCAGCCCCGGAGAAGCGTCCGGCAGCACAATTGCAGGCTCTTGCACTGTTTTCTCGCTGCAGCCCCCAATTAGTGCCAGCATACCCGCTGCGAATGAGGCGGCGAGATGTTTCAACTGATGTTCTTTTTTGTTTTCCGGATTGTGCGCCAAACTGAAATCAGGCGCCAAGTTGTGTGTCTGGTTCATTTTTGTTTCCCCTCGACCCTCTGTCCAACCCCTACTAGCTAAACTGAGCGAGCACGAACGTCCACGGAACGGCGTTTGACTTTCGCCCAAACTTGCCAACCGATCTGGGCAAACTCCGGAGGCAGATGGCATGGGCGGGATTGGATCAGGCGGTCACAACAGCAAGGGGCGACGCATTGTCGAAGGCCAGTACCGGCTGGATGCATCGGACCTGAAGCGACGGGGATTGTGCCGGACGGGCAATATCTCGCACCTCTACTGGAAGGGAAGCGATGGCGCTCCTGGCCCCTCGTTGAAAGCAATCGGCGGCGAGGACGCTATCACGCTGGTCTATTCCTGGAAGCGCGGCGACGGTCCCTGGCAGCAGCACGAGGAACGCGTCGCACTGCGCCACCACGAACGCCACTTCGGAGGATGCGAGACCTATTTCCTCTGCCCGCGCTGTGCCCGCACCGTGAAGCGGCTGTATGGCGGAGGCGTGCGCTATCTCTGCCGGACCTGTCACGGCTTGGTTCACGCCTCGACGCAGGAGCGGCCGGGCAACAGGGCGACGCGGAAGAACCAGAAGCTGCGCCGGAAGCTGGGCGCGGAGATCGGCCTCGGCGACTGGATCGGCCCGAAGCCGAAAGGCATGCACCGGAAGACGTTCGAGCAGATCAGCGAGCGGATCCATGCGGCTGAGGCGGAAGTCTATGACGACATGCTGGTGCTGCTGAACCGGATGCAGCGGCGCACCGCGAGCCACTCAGCCCGGATCAGCGGATCACAGAACCGCGGCGATTTCTGGAGGTAGCACACATGAGCGAACAGGCTGTCTTGATCCCGAATACCCTGCCGTCGTCGCCCTATGAAACGGCGCTGCTGCCCTGGGAGGATGCCGAAGCGTTTTGCCAGCTGAGGGAAGAGTACTTCACCGCCTATCCTCCGGGATGCCCGGCTGCACGGCATGTCCTCGAACAGCTGATCTGGTGTGACTGGCGCCGACGCCGGCTGGTGCTTGGCGAGCGGGCGCTGCACATGGCGAGCCTGGATAGCCGAACGAGCGGAGAAAACCGCGATACCCTTTCTCGGCGGGCACTTGCAGTCTCAGGCGGTACGCGGCCGGAGATTTCTTCAGCAGGCGCCATCAAGAATGAAGACGAAGATGACGCCGAAACCGAGCAGATGTGGGCCGGCATGGTCGAGCAAGCGGAGACCGCCGAAAGCTTGCTTGAAGCGAATGCCAAGGATTGCTTTGCGCAGGCGTTCGCGTGCCTGCCGGAGGAAACAGCGGAATGGTTCCTCGAAACCTGCGAGACCGAGGAGAAGTACAACCAGGATGCAGAAAGCCTGGAGCGGTTTTTGAGCGTTGAAGTTTTGCCCTTCTTCCGAAAACACCTTGCGGGCGCCAAAAGTGGGCCTGTCGTACGCTTGCAGGCGTGGGGCGAGAGCCTCGACCCTGTTCGGATGGACCGGCTCATGCAACTCGATGAGCGCCTGACGCGCCAATACGAAAAGCTGCTCGGGATGTTTGCGCGCGTGCAGAGAGGCTAGCTGCAGGCTGATGGACATTTGCCGAAAAGAAGTCCGATGCTGATTGTGGAAGCTGAAGAAGGCCACGCCGCCTGCGCAAACGATGATGGCGCGATTGTCGTGATCCTTCGCAATACCCATCCGCTGACTGGCGACATTTGCGACTGCCTTGGATTTTGCCTCTCACCGCATCAGGCACTGCTGCTGAGCGAGCGGCTCCGGCATGAAGCGATCAAGATGGCCGCGCCAGCGCAGGTTCCCAAGAGTACTGCCAGAGTAATGCGCTGGCGCAGAGCTTCATTGGCGCCGGAAACCTGATCTGTTTGAGGCTGGGTGCGAGGTCCCTTTCGCAGCTGCGTGGCGATACTGCCGGAGCTTTGGAACATTGTTCGAGCGCTGCCGTTGAAATTCGCCAAAGACCGGTGGAAGCCTGAACACAGTGTGGGGACAAATGTGGGGACGCCCAGCACGTACGTTTAATTTTTTAATTCAAAAACAACAACTTAATGGAAAATTATGGCGGAGAGGAAGGGATTCGAACCCTCGATACGCGTTAACGTATACGCCCTTAGCAGGGGCGCGCCTTCAGCCACTCGGCCACCTCTCCAGCGCCGCCAAGTCCCTACAAAGCCACGGCAGCTGAAGCAAGCGCGGATTGTCATCTGCCCGCCCGGTCCGGGCCGGCAGACCCATCCGAGCGACGCGCCCTGCAGCCTGCCGACACAGGGCCATCGACAGGTGAGGTAAAGGAGCGCCCTATAGCTTGGCCGCAAACAATCTATTGGACCTATGGGTTCAAACACGGCAGCGTAGGGGTCACAGATTTATTCAGAATCCGAAACTGGGAGACGACCATGAGCACTGAAGCCAAATGTCCCGTGATGCACGGGGCCAACACTGCGACCGGCGCAACGGTCACGGACTGGTGGCCGAACACCCTCAATCTCGACATCCTTCACCAGCACGATGCCAAGACCAATCCGCTGACGGGCGTCAACTATCGCGATGAGGTCAGGAAGCTCGATTTCGAAGCGCTGAAGAAAGACCTCCACGCGGTCATGACCGACAGCCAGGACTGGTGGCCGGCGGACTATGGCCATTATGGCGGCCTGATGATCCGCCTCGCCTGGCATTCGGCCGGCTCCTATCGTCTGGCCGATGGCCGCGGCGGCGGCGGCACCGGCAATATCCGGTTCGCGCCGCTCAACTCCTGGCCGGATAACGGCAATCTCGACAAGGCGCGCCGCCTGCTCTGGCCGGTGAAGAAGAAGTACGGCAACAAGATCAGCTGGGCCGACCTCATCCTTCTGGCCGGCAACATCGCCTATGAATCCATGGGCCTCAAGACCTATGGCTTCTCCTTCGGCCGCGAAGACATCTGGCATCCCGAGAAGGACGTCTACTGGGGCGCGGAGAAGGAATGGACGCCGCCCAGCGACACCCGCTACGAGAATGTTGATGATCCCTCGACGCTGGAGAACCCGCTGGCAGCTGTCCAGATGGGCCTGATCTACGTCAACCCGGAAGGTGTGAACGGCAAGCCCGACCCGCTGAAGACGGCGGCCCAGGTGCGCGAGACCTTCAAGCGCATGGCCATGGATGATGAAGAGACTGCGGCGCTGACCTGTGGCGGCCACACGGTCGGCAAGGCCCACGGCAATGGCGATGCTGGCGCGCTCGGCCCGTCGCCGGAGGGGGCTGAAGTCGAGAATCAGGGCTTTGGCTGGATGAATCCCCACCTTGGAGGCAAGGCCGCCAATGCAATCACGTCCGGTCTGGAAGGCGCCTGGACGACCGAGCCGACCAAATGGGATATGGGCTATTTCAAGCTTCTGTTCGGCTATGAGTGGGAGCTGACCAAGAGCCCTGCCGGGGCCAACCAGTGGCGCCCGGTCAACATCAAGGAAGAAGACATGCCGGTCGATCCGACGGATCCGGCCAAGCGCGTCATGCCGATGATGACCGATGCCGACATGGCGATGAAGGTCGACCCGACCTACAACGCCATCTGTCAGAAGTTCATGTCGGACCCCGACTATTTCTCCGACACCTTCGCCCGCGCCTGGTTCAAGCTGACCCATCGCGACCTCGGCCCCAGATCGCGCCATATCGGCCCGGATGCGCCGAAAGAGGATCTGATCTGGCAGGATCCGGTCCCGGCCGGCCCGAAGGGCTATGACGTCTCTGCCCTGAAGGCGAAGATTGCCGCCAGCGGGCTCTCGGCCCCGGAAATGGTCGCCACTGCCTGGGACAGCGCCCGCACCTATCGCGGCTCCGACATGCGCGGCGGCGCCAATGGGGCCCGCATCCGTCTGGCACCGCAGAAGGACTGGGAAGGCAACGAGCCAGCGCGTCTCGCCAAGGTGCTTTCGGTGCTTGAGCCGATCGCGAAGGAGGCCGGGGCGAGCCTTGCCGATGTGATCGTGCTGGCTGGCAATGTCGGCGTCGAGCAAGCGATCAGGGCGGCTGGCTTCAACACTGAAGTGCCGTTCACGCCGGGCCGCGGCGACGCCACGGCCGAGATGACGGATGCGGAGTCCTTCGACGTGCTGGAACCGCTGGCTGATGGTTTCCGCAACTGGGTGAAGAAGGACTATGTCGTCCAGCCGGAAGAGCTGCTGCTGGACCGGGCTCAGCTGATGGGCCTGACCGCCCCGGAAATGACCTGTCTGCTGGGCGGCATGCGGGTCATCGGGACCAACCATGGCGGCACCAAGCATGGTGTGTTCACGGACAAGGAGGGGGCCCTGACCACCGACTTCTTCGTCAACCTCACCGACATGGCCTATAAATGGGTGCCGAAGGGCAAGAATCTCTACGACATCGTGGAGCGTAAGTCCGGTGCGACCCGCTTCACGGCGACACGCGTGGACCTGGTGTTCGGTTCGAACTCGATCCTTCGGGCCTATGCCGAGGTCTATGCCCAGGATGACGCCAAGGAGAAGTTCGTGAAGGACTTCGTTGCGGCCTGGACCAAGGTGATGAACGCTGACCGTTTCTGAGCCGTGAAATCCGGCCTGAAGGGCTGAAATGAAAAAGGGGCCCGTTTGGGCCCCTTTTTTTATGTCCGGCGTTTCGTCAGGCTGCCGATGATCAGACACGCTCACAGGCTTTTTGCACTGTAGATCGGCCAAAGGGCTGGCTCGGGCCCGATTGACGGGCCGGCCCGAACCATGCCCCATGGGCGGGTAATCGGGGCCGCTCCATGGATCAGTTGCACCCTTCCGCGCCAGCGCCGGTGCGCCGGTACACCACGCGCTATGTCGTGGTGGTCACGATCGCCATGGTCGTCGGCGCCGGCATCTTCAAATCGCCCGCGCTGGTTGCCGCGAATGCCGGCTCGGAAAACATGGTCTACCTTCTCTGGATCATCGGCGGCCTGGTCTCGCTGGCCGGTGCGCTGTGCTATTCCGAACTGGCCGCAGCCTTCGCCCATCCAGGCGGGGACTATCATTTCCTGGAGCGCGCCTGGGGCCGGCGCTTTGCCTTCCTGTTCGCCTGGGCGCGCTTCGCTGTGATTAATACCGGCGCGATTGCGCTGCTCGGTTTCGTGGTCGGCGACTATATGAACCGCGTCATCGATCTCGGCCCCTACGGCGGCGCGATCTATGCCTTCGCCAGCGTGTTCCTGCTCACTGCACTGAAGCTGCGCCCGGCCGGTGAAGCCAGCGACAGTCTGCTGGTGGGGATTGTCGTGGCGGGCCTCCTCATCCTTGTCGGGGCGGCGGCGAAGATCGCCCTTTCGGGCCTGCCGCCGCTGGACCCCGGCACACCGTCCGCGCCCGGCCTCGGCGCGCTGGGCTACGGCCTCGTATTCGTGCTGCTGGCGTTCGGTGGATGGACCGAGTCCGCCACGCTCTCCGCCGAAGTGAAGGACGGGGAACGCGGCATGGTCCGCGCGCTCGTCATCTCCATCGGTCTCATCACGGCGCTCTACCTGCTCACCGCATGGGCGATGCTCCGGGGGCTGGGCCTCGGCGGCCTCGCAGCCTCATCGGCGCCGGCCGCCGACCTGATGGCGCGCGCGTTCGGGGAAGGGGCGGGCATCGTCCTTGCCCTCGGTGTGGTCGCCGCCGCCGTCACCTCCGTCAATGCCACGATCATGGTCGGCGCGCGCACGACCTATGCCGCTGCGGCGCGGTATCCTGCGCTCGGTTGGCTCGGCCGCTGGAATGAGCGCACCGCCAGTCCGCGCAATGCGATCCTTGTGCAGGGCATCATCTCGTTTGCTCTTGTCGGACTCGGCGCCGCTTACAGGGGCTTCGAGACGCTCGTCGACTATACCGCGCCCGTTTACTGGGTCTTCCTGATCGCCAGTGGTATCGCCGTCATCCGGCTGCGGATGAAAGAGCCTGCCGCGCCGCGCCCGTTCAGGGTGCCGCTCTATCCTGTCCTTCCCATCCTGTTCGTCCTCTCGAGCAGCGCCATGCTTGTCTCGGCCGTGCTCTATGTCCGGGGCGGCGCGTTTTTCGGACTCGCCGTCCTGATTGTGGGTCTTCTCATCCTTCCCGTGCTTCAGCGCGCCCGGAGCTGATCCTCCACAGAGTTTCCGGGAACTCCCTGACCGGCGCCGCGTTGATGGGGTAAGCGGTCATTCCGGCCGTGCCACCGACCAGGGAGGCTGTCATGAAAAAACCGGAACCCACCGGCAAACCTGAAACCCAGGCAGGTCTTGCGCGCCGCGCGCTCGAGACAAAGCAGCAGGCCGAAAAGGACGCTGAGCAGAATCACCCCGAATCGCGCACGGCGGGTGAGGGACAGCTGCACGAAGTGCGCCCCGACGCGCCGCCCATGGGCGCGCTGGACGCCGAAGGCCACCGCCCCGTCCTCGAGCGCAGCCGGAAGGTGCGGTGATGGATTTCCAGTTCAACACCGGCAATGCGGTTCCCGGCGATGTGCGTATGGAAGAGCATTTTGAAGCCCGTATCCGCGAACGCCTCGCCCGGTTTGAGCCGCGCCTGTCACGCATCGAGGTTCATGTCCGCGACTTGGACGGCACAAGGCGCGAGAGCCAGCAGGGTATCGAAGCCATGATCGAGGCCCGGCCCTTCAACGGTGATCCCCTCAGCGCCTCCGACCGCGGCCCGAATACCGACGCAGCGATCAGCGCGGCCCTGCAGAAACTCGTCGCCCGGCTTGATTCCACCTTCGGCAAGGCCGACCGCGTCAGGAAATAGTGGCAGGCTCCAACCTGTGGAAAACGCGGGCGATCTGCTGAATTGCGGGGGTCAAGGGCTGGTGCCGTCGGGGAGGATTGAACTCCCGACCTCGTCATTACCAATGACGCGCTCTACCACTGAGCTACGACGGCGTTGCCGGAAAGGTTCGCGGGCTTTAGCCTATGGCTCGCCCCATGAAAAGACCGTTTTGCCGCTGAAGATGACACAGAAACCGCCGACCCCCGAACAGGCAGAGCGCGCGGCCCGCCGCGCCGAGGCCCTGCGTGCCAACCTGCGCCGCCGCAAGGCCGCTGCCCGCAAGGAAGCCCCGGCGCCGCCTGCAGATCCCGGCAGGAAGGGATAAGCTGCCGGCCGGGCAGGGGAAAACGCATTTCCCTTCACAATCCGGCCCTTACAAAGCCGCGAAGCACGGTATATCTGCCGCGCATGGATCGTCTTCACATCATCGGCGGCACGCCTCTCAGCGGCCGCATTCCCGTCTCCGGCGCGAAAAACTCCGCGCTGAAGCTCATGGTCGCCTGCCTGCTGACGGATCAGCCGGTGGAGTTTACCAATGTCCCGAACCTCGCAGACACGCGCTTCCTGGCGCAGTTGCTGGAGACCCTCGGCGTGGAGGTCTACTGGCCGAAGGGCTCGTCCACCTGCCATCTGAACGCGGCGGAGCTGAAATCCACCATCGCGCCCTATGATCAGGTGCGGAAGATGCGGGCGAGCTTCAATGTCCTCGGGCCCCTCGTGGCCCGCTCGGGCCATGCGACGGTCTCGCTGCCCGGCGGCTGTGCCATCGGCGCCCGCCCGGTGGACCTGCACCTCAAGGCGCTGGAAGCCATGGGCGCCGACCTGCGCGTCGAGCAGGGCTATGTGAAGGCCGCTGCCATTCATGGCCTCAAAGGCGCCCATATCAACTTTTCCACAGTCTCTGTCGGCGCCACCGAGCATGCGATGCTGGCCGCAACGCTGGCCAAAGGCGAAACGATCCTGGAGAACGCTGCCCGCGAGCCGGAGATCGAGGACCTTGCCCATTGCCTCAACACGATGGGCGCCGGGATCACCGGGGCCGGCACGCCGATCATCCGGATCAAAGGCGCCGATAGCCTCAAGGGCACCACCTATCCGGTCATGCCGGACCGGATCGAGGCCGGTACCTATGCCATGGCGGCCGCCGCCGCTGGCGGAGATGTCACTCTGGAAGGTGCGCCCGTCGCCGCGCTCGGTGCCCTGATCGCCAAGCTGCGCGAGGCCGGCGTGAGCGTCGACGCGAACGAGGCCGCCGGAACAATCCGTATCCGGCGCAACGGCACGCCGCTGAAGGCCGTTTCCCTCTCCACCCAGCCTCACCCCGGCTTCCCGACCGACCTTCAGGCCCAGTTCATGGCCCTGATGAGTACGGCCGAAGGCACCAGCATCATCCGTGAAACGATCTTCGAGAACCGCTTCATGCACGCCCCGGAACTCTCTCGCCTCGGCGCCGACATCACCGTGCGCGGCCAGGAAGCGGTCGTGAAGGGCGTGAAACAGCTGACCGGTGCCCCCGTAATGGCGACCGACCTGCGCGCCTCGGTCTCCCTCGTCATCGCCGGCCTCGCCGCAGCCGGTGAAACCACGGTGGCCCGCATCTACCATCTCGACCGCGGCTTCGAGCGGCTGGAAGAAAAACTCGGTGCCTGCGGCGCAAGGATCACCCGCAAGTCGGAGGATGAGGAATAGCCTCTGAGCCCGCGCGCCATTTATGGAGAGCAGGGCTTTATTGGCCGTTGAGGTTGGGCACCGGATGCGGCATTGAACCGGCTGAAATCAAAGTTCCTCTGGGATGACTCGATGACCGACCCCAAACCCTTGCGCCTCTTCACCGAAGAAGCCGAAGACCTGAAGATCATCGCCGCCGCCGTGCGCGATTCCGTCGTGAAGGCAGGCAATCTGAAATACGAACAGAAGCAGCGCCGTTTCAGCCTCGAAATCAACCGCTACCGCTGGGAGACCGCGCCCACCCGCAAGGGCCAGCCGGGCCAGCGCGTGCGGTCTCTGCTGGCTTTCGACGGGGTCTTGGGTGTCAGGACGCGCGCCATCACCAAGGCCGACCCGGAGCTTATCCTCTCCCTTCTTAGCATCGACTTCGCCCCCGACGCGGAGCCACCCGGCGGCCAGATCACGCTTCTGTTCGCCGGAGATGGCGAGATCGTGCTGACGGCCGAGGCCCTCGACGCCTCGCTGATCGACAGCGACTATGTCTGGCCGACCCGGCATGTGCCGGACCATGAGCGGCGCAGGCGGTAGGGTCTACCCCTTCGCCGAATGGCACACCGCCTGGATCTTGTTGCCGTCCGGGTCATGCACATAGGCGCCGTAATAGTTCGGGTGATAGTGCGGGCGCAGGCCCGGTGCGCCTTCATCGCTTCCGCCATTGGCCAGCGCCGCCGCATGGAACGCATCCACTGCCGCCCGACTCTGCGCCAGAAAGGCAATATGGATGCCATTGCCATGACTTGCCGGCTTTCCGTCGAAGGTCTTGCCGATGAATATCTTCGGCCCCGTCGCCGTGCCAAAGGAAATCCGGTCGTCGCGTTCATAGAACACCGGCAGGTCCAGCGTCTGCGCGACCGCCTGCCAGAAACGGCGGGACGTCGGGAAGTCATTTGTGCCGAGGGTAACATGGCTGAACATGGGGCGCCTCCTGAGCGCCTGAGAATAGGAGCGGACAGGGCGCCGCGAAACCCCCTTTGCTCCCTCTGAGGGAGAGCGGGGCAAGGGGTGTGCAAGGCCGCCCGGATTCACATTGTCCCGGCTGCGCCGCCGCAGTCTTGCCAGCCGCAGCGCCCCGGTCCATGTAGCGGGGTTCAGGCAACCCCGGAAAGGCCAGCATGGCCCGCCACTTCAACGCATCCGAGCACGGCTTCGAGGCCGCGCTCCGCCGCTTTCTCGATGAGGATCGCGGCCAGGGCGAAGATGTCGCCGGCATCGTCACGGCGATCATCGCCGATGTGCGCCAGCGCGGCGGAGCAGCCGTAGCCGACTACACCGCGAAGTTCGACCGGCTCCAGCTCGATCCCTCGACGCTGCAGTCGGACAACGTCAACCTTGATCTCATCGCCGCCGAATGTCCGCAGGATCTTCGGGACGCCATCGATTTCGCCCATGACCGGATCGTGGCCTATCATGCGGCCCAGCGCCCGGCGGACCACCGCTTCACCGACGCGGCAGGGGTCGAGCTTGGTTGGCGCTGGACGGCGCTCGATTCGGTCGGCGTCTATGTGCCGGGCGGGCGGGCGAGCTATCCCTCATCCGTCCTGATGAACATCGTGCCGGCCCGTATCGCCGGCGTGGAGCGCATCGTGATGGTCGCCCCCGCGCCGGACGGCGAACTCGCCCCGGCGGTGGCCTATGCCGCGCTCAAGGCAGGCGCGACCGAATTCTACCCTATCGGCGGGGCGCAGGCGGTCGCTGCGCTGGCCTACGGGGCCGGGCCGATCGCGCCTGTGGACAAGATCGTCGGGCCGGGCAATGCCTTCGTCGCCGAGGCCAAGCGCCAGGTCTTCGGCCGTGTCGGCATCGACACCATCGCGGGCCCGTCCGAAATCCTTGTCATCGCTGACAATACCGCCAATCCGGACTGGGTGGCCGCCGACCTGCTCAGCCAGGCCGAGCATGATCCGTCCAGCCAGTCGATCCTCATCACGCTCGACGCCGCCCTTGGCGTGGCTGTTGAGAAGGCTGTGGATAGCCAGTTGAATTCTCTGGCGACGGGCGAGCGCGCCCGCGAGTCCTGGGTCAATCACGGCGCCATCATTACCGCTCCGGATGCGGAGGCGGCTGCGCGCGCTGCCAACATCATCGCCGCCGAACATGTCGAGCTGTGTATCGAGGACCCGGACGCCATGCTGCCGCTGATCCGCCATGCCGGCGCGGTCTTCCTAGGTCACCACACGCCCGAAGCGCTGGGCGATTATGTCACCGGCTCCAACCATGTCCTGCCGACCAGCCGGGCTGCACGCTTTTCCTCCGGCCTCGGCCTCTATGATTTCCTCAAGCGGATGAGCATCCAGCGCGCCGGGCCGAAGGGGCTCGAAGCGCTGGCGCCGGCCGCGCTGCGTCTCGCCGAAGCCGAACGCCTACCGGCGCATGGCCGCTCCGTCTCCATACGCACGAACCGGGGCAGCTGAGACATGGGCGCAAACCGGCTCGTCGCCGTTCATATCGACGAAGAAACACTCGGCGCGTCGGGGCCGGATGCGGAGCATGAGCGCCGTGTCGCCATCTTCGACCTGATCGAGGAAAACAGTTTCACGGTCGAGGGAGAGGACCGCGGCCCCTATGTCCTCGCGCTCAGCCAGCATGAACGCCGCCTCGTCTTCGCCATCCGCACAGAGCCGGGAGAGGAAGTTCACACCTTCATCCTGTCCCTGTCCCCCTTCCGGGGCGTGATCCGGGACTATTTCACCATCTGCGACAGCTATTACGAGGCGATCCGTTCCTCCACGCCCCACCAGATCGAAGCCATCGACATGGCCCGGCGCGGCATCCACAATGAGGGATCGGAGCTGCTGAAAGAGCGCCTTGAAGGCAAGATCGGGATCGACTTCCACACCGCCCGGCGCCTGTTCACCCTCATCTGCGCCCTTCACGCCGGCCAGGGCCGCGCGCCGGGGGCATGAGGAGGCTGAAGCCCCAAATGCCCTCTCCGCTTGCCGGAATCTGCTGGAAGCTGTATGGCGCCCGGCTAGTGATGCGTGGAAAGCGCGGCCCGTGCCGCAGCCTCAGATCTGGATAGGGTATGTCAAAAGAAGAACTGATTGAATTTGAAGGCACGGTGGTCGAACTCCTGCCCAACGCCACCTTCCGCGTGAAGCTGGAAAACGACCATGAGATCATCGCCCATACCGCCGGCAAGATGCGCAAGAACCGCATCCGGGTGCTGACCGGCGACAAGGTCATGGTCGAGATGACCCCTTACGACCTCACCAAGGGCCGTATCACCTACCGTTTCAAGTAAACCGCCATGCCGGGTGCGGCCCCGCTCATCCTCGCGAGCGCAAGCCCCCGGCGCCTCGAACTGCTGGCCCAGATCGGCATTGTGCCGGATCGGGTCGCGCCAACCGACATCGACGAGACGCGCCGCAAGGACGAATCGCCCCGCGAGCTGGCCTTGCGCCTCGCCCGGGAAAAGGCCGCTGCCTGCGAGGTTGAGGGTGCCTATGTGCTCGCCGCCGATACAGTTGTCGCAATCGGCCAGCGCAATCTTGAGAAAGCCGCGGATGAGGCGGAAGCGGCTGTCTTCCTCCGGCAGCTTTCCGGGCGGGCGCATCAGTGCATCACCGGCATTGCCGTTCGCGCGCCGGATGGCCGCATCGCCGCGCGCGCGGTACTGGCGCGTGTGAAGATGAAGCGGCTGACCGAGGCAGAGATCGCGCGCTATCTCGCCAGCGGCGAATGGAAGGGCAAGGCCGGAGGGTATGGCATCCAGGGCGCAGCCGGCGCCTTCGTCACCGCCATCAATGGCAGCTACACTGCGATTGTCGGCCTGCCGCTGTACGAGACGGTGTCTCTGCTCGAAGGGCTGGGATACCGGCGCTGACGCGCTGCCCATCTTTCGCCACAAGCCTGTCTACGGATTAATGAGCGGCGCCCGGAACCATAACAGGCGCGCCGGGTTAGTCAGGTGAGCAATCCTGCTCTTGTGCAAAGGAGCCTGTGATGAAACACCTTTTTGCAAGCTGCGCCGCGGCCGCGCTCTTGGCTGCGCCTGCTTTCGCCCAGTCCACCAACGATCCCACGGACCTTCAGCGTATTCCGGTCGAGCCCGGCGCGGAACAGGTCGATGATCTGACGCAGGAATTTCAGCCGCAGACGGACATTGTCCCCGAAACGGAATGGGCGATGGAAGATGACGGCGCCACGGATGTCGCCGAAAGCGACGAGGCCGGCGATACGGAATTCGCCATGGACGATCCGCCTGCTGAAGAGCGTGAGCCGGTGCTCGAGGCTGATATCTCGGCCGGTGACCAGACGCTCGCCGAGGCTGACACAAGCGTCGACACAGGCGTCTCAAATGATGGAGGTATCCTTGAAGCAACTGTCGATACCGCCCGGCTTCCCGAAACCTATTCGACCGACGACCTCAACGCCATCGTGATGGCCGAGATGAATGACGTGTCGGTCGAGATCGCCGGCATGAATGTCGAGCCGGCCGGCGGACTTGGCGCCTTTGGTTCCGGTGTAACCGACATCGTCGCCGAGGGCGATGCGGACTATCCGGAAGGTGAAACCGGAATGTTCGACGAGCCCGATCCTGTCACCCAGCCGGAAGCCGATCCGTGGATCGACGAGGAACAGGCACCCGTCGAGTACTGATCTTCCGGTCAGAAACCCCGCAATGAAAAAGGCCGGCTCCCACCGGGGCCGGCCTCTTTCTTTGGCGGCTTGTATCAGCCCACCAGCGGCGGGGTCAGGTACGCTCGGTCATCGTCACTGCGGTCATCGTCAGCGCCGCCATGCCGATGACGGCCAGCCACATCGGATTGCTGGTCGCCGCCGTGCTGATTTCGGTCCGTGCGATGGCGAGCGCCGAGGTCACCGTATGGTCGACCCCGACAAAGGCCGACAGAAGTTCGGGCATCTGCATCAGAGCAACCACGGCGCCCAGGAAACTGAAAGCGCCGATTGTCGACCGCCGGATCAGCGCCTGACGGCGGATGCGCTTCATCACATCGTTTGCAAACGTTCCGGTGCTGAGCTTCGCGTCTTCTGCCGCGAAAAGCCGGGTCAGGTCATCATAGCTTTCATCATCACGCATTTTCATACTCCATCACGCCACATCGGCATTTTCAAGGCAGGCCTTCAACTGGGCGACCCCCCGCAGGACATGGGATTTCACGGTGCCAAGCGGCCAGCCGGTGACTTCGGCCGCTTCGCGGTGGCTGAGCCCGGCGGCGACGCACAGGACGACGCAGACCCGCTGCGCTTCGCTGAGACTGTTCAGGGCGCGGGCAAGGTCCATCCGCGTCTCCGTCTCGGCAGCAGACCGGTCGAACGGGATGATCTCTGCCGTCTCGTCGAACTCGATCTCGATTTTCTGGCGGCGGCGCCATTGCAGGAATTCCCGCCAGCAGATGGCGCAGATCCAGGCGCTGAACGTGCCGCCGGCATAGGAGGCGATCTTCTGCCAGGCTGTGAGGAACGTCATCTGGGCGATATCGTCGCCCTGCGCCTCCGACCCGGTCAGGCGGCGCGCCATACCGCGGACCCGGCCCTGATGGCGGCGGACAAGTTCGGCGAAGGCTGTTTCGCTGCCCTTGGCCGCCGCATGGGCGAGATCAGGATCTGAGCGCATGTCCCGCCCTCCGGCGACCACCAGCCTGAGATCACTCAGCTGTGGTTTTGTCACGGCTGAATGCCCACAGACCGATGTAAGCGATACCGATGAAGATAGGGAAGGACGCCACGCCAAGCATCGGCATCACGGCTTCCTGTCCGTCGATGCTGATCAGCGCGCCAAGGACCGCAAATGCGGCGCCGCTGGCGAGGAACAGGACACCCCGGCGCAGGTCAGCGCGCACCGGATCGGTCAGAAGGGACATCTTCTCCATCATTTCCGGCGAGAGCACCTGGCCCTTGTCGATGGCAAGGCGCAGCGTCTCGTGCACCGTGTTGCGCTTGCGGGCGTTGAAGTGGCTGACAATCCACACGATCAACGCTGGTGAGAGAAAGAGCACGACGGGGACGATGATGCTTTCCATATCCATTTCCTGAAGCTCCGTAGAGGCTTTGAGTTATCGGCGCGGGCGTGATTGCCGGCGTCTGTGCCCGTAAGATGCAGCTTGGCCTGGTTTTGGATGCAGCGTGCCGAAAATAATCTTCCGCAGGGACCCGTCTGCCCCGGTCTCTTGCCCCAAAGGCCGCTGCGGCCTAAGCGCGGGGGGAGATGGTCAAGATTACCCCCAAGAGCCTGCGCCGGGCGCATGTGGCCGCAGACCTTGCAACCCGCGAGGGCCGCGCGCGCGCCGGGCGGGAGCTGTATCTCGGTGACCATGGCTTCCTGCGGGTCTGGTTCTCGAACCTCCACCAGATATCCCCCGAAATGTGGCGGTCGAACCAGCCCTCACCAAAACAGGTGCTGGCCCATGCGAAGGAACGCGGAATCCGGACGATCCTCAACCTGCGTGGCCCGACCAGCAAGGGGTTCTATCTTCTCGAAAAAGAGGCCTGCGGCCAGGCGGGAATCGAGCTGGTCGACTTCCAGATGTTCTCCCGAGAGCCGCCATCGGCGGAAAAGATTCTCGCCGCCGGGGACCTGTTCGACCGTATTCGCTATCCGGCGCTGATGCACTGCAAGTCCGGGGCGGATCGGGCTGGGATCATGGCGGTTCTCTACAAGCTCCTGCGCGAGAAGGTCTCGTTTGAGGAGGCCGTCGAGCAGCTGTCCGGGCGCTATCTGCACATCCGGCAGGGCAAGACAGGTGTGCTGGACGCTTTTGTCGAGGCCTATGCCCGCTTCAATGAGGGCCGGGACCGGGACGACTGGAAGCCCTTCCTGGACTGGGTTCGCGAGGATTATGACCCGGCGGCTGTAAAGGCCGAATTCCTTGAAAAACTGGGCAAAGGCCTGCAGCTGGACCGGCTGCTCCGCCGGGAATGACGCTTTTCATCGGGCCGGATTCGTGCCAGCAAAAGGCCGGAACCGGTCAAGGAGATCGCGGGGATGAAGGCTGGGGTCGTTGCAGCAGGGGCCTTCCTGGTGCTGGCCGGCTGCGGTCAGGGGGCCAGCGCGCCATCTGACCGGGCGCTTCTGGTCCAGACCTGTACTGAAGACGGTGAGGCAGAAGCGACCTGCGGCTGCATTGCCGACGCGATGGAAAACAACCTGCCATCAGACCTGTTCCGGAAGACAGCGCAGGCAATCGGACGGGACCGGAAGGACATGATGACCTTTGTCGGAGAGCTTTCAGGCGACGAACAACTCGCCTTTACGGCGATCCTGAGCGATCTTTTTGCCTGCTCCCTGACCGGGGAAACCGGTTGAAATGTGCACCGCTGTGCAGCGATCTTGCATCAGACGCCGGGTCAGCAAAGGGTAGTTTTGCTGGCGCGGATGACGCAAGGTCTCGATCAGCCTAGAATGGGACTGAACAAGGAAGGGGATGTCCATGAAATTCATTATTATCAACAGCTTCCGCACGATGGTCTATGTTGCCTACATTTCCATCATCGTGGCGGGGATTGCCCTTGGCATCTATCAGAAGGGCGAATTCACCGGCGAGCTGATCGGCCTGACGGGCGTAATGGCGCAGATTGCCGATTTCGGCGTCTTCGCTTTTGGCGGCTGGGTTGCGGCAAGTCTTATCTGCGGCCTGATCGTCACGCTGCTGGACATCCGCGACGACATCAACGACCGCCTGCCCGACGCGCGCCGGGACATGTAGGGACATTTCTGGTCATTCCGGGCCAGATTCTGGACATTTGCCGCCGGGTGGTCACCACCTGGCGGCATTTTTATAGCAAAAACAGGGAGGAAACGGGCCATGACCCCGATCACAGCGGCCGCCATCTATATCGGCCTCAACATTCTCATTCTCTTGGTGCTCGCCTTCCGGGTGGTGGGTCGCCGGCGGTCGGTGCGTGTCTCGATCGGCACCGGCGGTGACGGCGAACTGGAACAGCGTGTCCGGGCGCACGGCAATGCCACTGAATACATTCCGATAACCATGCTCGGCCTGTTCGTAATGGCGTCCATCGGGGCGCAGCTCTGGCTGATCCATGTCATCGGGGCGGCCTTTACCCTCGGCCGGGTGCTGCACGGGATCGGCCTGTCCGGAAATGTCCTGCCAGCGCGCATGTCCGGCACGATCCTGACCTGGCTGGGCATGCTTGCGACCGGCATCGGCCTGATCTGGTTCGGCTTTGCGCTCTCCGGGCCTGTAACCTGACACACCCGGCCGGTTGCGCAGCCGGGCGGTGCAGTCCATCTAGCGGACATGGCTGATACGCTCCAATCCCCCGATTCCCTGCTCGAAACATTGCTGGACCAATGCCTCAAAGCTGGCGCGGATGCAGCAGATGCTCGCCTCGGCACCGCCGATGGTGTCAGCGTTTCCGTGCGCGAAGGAAAGCTGGAAAGCATCGAACGCGAGGAAAGCGCGACCGTCGCGCTGCGCTGCCTGTTCGGCAAACGCCAGGCCAGTGTTTCCGGGGCCGACCTGTCCCCCGGTGGGCTGAAGGCGCTGGCCGAGCGCTGTGTCGCCATGGCCCGGGCCGTGCCGGAAGACCGGTATTGCGGCCTTGCCGATCCGGGGCAGCTGCTGACAGGCGATGCCAGAATGGACCTTGGCGGCGAAGCCGAGCTTGCGGCGGACCTGCTTGAGCGCGAAGCGCTCGCGGCTGAGGCGGCGGCGCTGGCGGTGCCCGGCGTCAAGACCGTGGCGGGCTGCGGCGCGGCCTGGAACCGGTCCTCGCGCTGGCTGGCGGCGACCAATGGCTTCCGCTCCTTCAAGACCGGCACCTCGACCAGCCTCGGCCTTGCGGCCGTGGCCGAGCGGGACGGGCAGATGGAGCGCGACTATGACAGCTGGTCGGTGCGATTCCTGAAGGATCGGCCTGCCGCTCAAGAGATTGGCAAGACGGCCGGTGAGCGGACGATTGCGCGGCTCGGCGCGCGCAAGGTGGCAACCCAGAAAGCCGCTGTGATCTTCGACCGGAGGGTTTCTGACTCGCTCATCTCCGCCTTCCTCGGCGCGATCTCCGGCCCCTCAATTGCCCGAGGGGTGAGCTTCCTGAAAGACCGGATGGGCGATCAGGTTTTCGCCAAAGGCATCTATATCACCGACGACCCGTTCCGACCGCATGGCATGGGCAGCCGGGTGCATGACGGGGAGGGCCTGCCGGTTGCCGAGACCCATCTGATCGAGGATGGCCGGCTGACGGCCTGGCTGCTGAACCTGCCTTCGGCGCGCCAGCTGGGGCTGGCATCCAACGGGTTTGCCTCGCTCGGTTTCGGCGATCCGCCGGGCGTGATGACATCCAACATCACACTGCGCCCTGGCGACCAGTCGCCCGGCGCGCTGGCCAAGGAAGCCGGCAAGGGTCTTCTGGTGACCGACATGTTCGGCCCCTCGATCAATCCGAATACGGGCGATTATTCTGTCGGCGTGGCCGGCTTCTGGTTCGAGAATGGGGAGATTGCCTGGCCGGTCTCTGAAGTGACCGTCGCGGGAGACCTTCCCTCAATGTTCGCCCGTCTCGTGCCGGCCAGCGATCTTGAAATCCGCGGAACACGCGATGCCCCGTCGATCCTGATCGAGGACATGAACCTTGCAGGCAGCTGAACGCACGCTTGAGGAAGACCTGAAGCTGATGTTGCTGCTGACCAAGCAGGCGGGCGGAATTGCCCGGCGCTGGCGGTACAATGCGCAGCCGGGATCGGCCTGGGAGAAGGCCGACGGGCGCGGGCCGGTGACCGAAGCTGACCTAGCGATCAACCAGCTATTTGAAAACGAGCTGCGCGCGGCACGGCCGGAATATGGCTGGCTTTCCGAAGAGACCCGCGACGATCCGAATGAGCGCAACCGGTCGCGCGTCTGGGTGGTTGATCCGATCGACGGGACACGGGACTTCATCAATGGCGGGCCTGACTGGTGTATCAGCATCGCCCTGGTCGAGGATGGCGAACCGATTGCCGCGGCCATCAATGCGCCGGACCATGAGGTGGACTTCCGGGCCTGGAAGGGCGGTGGCTTCTTTTCCAATGGCTGCCCGGTCAATGTCGAAAACCGCCCGCCTGACACCGGCCGGCTGCGCCTTATCGCGAATGAAAATGCCGGTTACGAAACAGCCTGGCCGGATGTGTGGCCGAAGGTGGAACTGGCGCGGCCAAAGCCCAATCCGACGCTGCTGCGCCTCGCTTTTGTGGCCGTTGGCCAATGGGATGCGGCGCTGGTGCTGGGCGAGAAGGCGGACTGGGACGTGGCGGCTGGCGCGCTGATGGTAACCGAGGCAGGCGGGGAGGTGACGACGCATCTCGGTCAGAAACTCCTGTTCAACCAGCCTGTTCCGGCCCAGCCGAGTGTGGTGGCCTCTAGAAACGGGATGCATCCTTTGTTACTGCGCCGGGCAGGCGTGGTGAAACTTCCCGACCCGCAGGCGCGGGCACCCAAGACGCCGCCCGATGCTACGGAGCCTTGAAAGATGAGTAACCCGACACCCGGCAAACAGTTGCTGCACATTGTCTTTGGCGGCGAGCTGAAAGATGTGACCATGGTCGAGTTCGAAGACCTGACCCAGATCGACTTTGTCGGCGCGTTCCCGAACTATCAGGCGGCCTATGACGCCTGGAAGGCGGCCGCGCAGCGCACGGTGGACCAGGCCGAGATGCGCTATTTCATCCTGCATGCCCACAAGCTGCTCGACCCCGCGACGGGGGACCATCATCACGTCTGACGCTACTCCCGCGCCGAAAGACCGGCGCTCGCTGGTGCGCCTGTTCCGGGCGCACTTCTGGCCGCAGCGTGCCTGGTTCATCGGCGGTACGCTGATGGCCATCCTGTCAGCGCTGTTCAGCATCGGTTATATTGCCGTGCTCGATTTCATCGGCAACGCGCTGCAGGCGGATATCGAGGGGCGCGCCGGGTGGGGTTCCCCGGATGTCGGGTGGATATGGGGAGGGATTTCGGTCATCATCCTGCTGACGATCGGGCGGGCGCTGTCGATGTATGCGATGACGCTGCTCAACAATACCGGTGTGCAGCGCGGACTCGTTGGTGTGCAGACGGTCCAGTATGATGCCCTCACGGACGGTGATTTTGCGCGCCTTGCGGGCGATGCATCGGGTGGCTTTGTCTCCCGCTTCATAAATGATGTCGTGGCAATCCGCGAGGCGGCGCTGCGCTTTGCCAATAACTTTCCGAAGAGTGCGGCGACCGTGGCCGGGGTGCTTGTCTGGCTGTTCTGGAAGGACTGGCAGCTGGCGCTGATCATTGCGGTGGTCTATCCGCTGGCGCTGGGGCCGGTGGTATCACTTGGCAATTCCGTCCGCAAACGTGCAAAACGCGCGCAGGAGCAGACCGGCGAGATCACATCATTGCTTACGGAGGGCTTCCAGTCGGCCCGCGTGGTGAAGGCCTATGGGCTGGAAGCATGGCAGAAGGCGCGCGCGGCGAAGGGCTTTACCGAACGCTCGCGCCTGTTCCTCAAGGTTCTTTCGAAGCGGGCCGGTGTCGATCCCGTGCTGGAAGTATTCGGCGGGTTGGCGCTGGCCGCGCTGCTGGGTTTTGTCGCCTGGCGTATCGCGGCAGGCGAAAGTACTCTGGGCGACCTTCTGGGCTTCATTGCGGCTGTGGGCATCGCTGCGCCGGAAGTGCGCGCGCTCGGCTCGATCGGCGCGGTGGCGCAGGAGGGAGCTGCTGCCGCCGACCGGGTATTCGAGATTGTCGATCAGCCCCCCCGCGTCGCAGATGCGCCGGACGCGCGGAGACTCAATTCCGTACGTGGCGAGATCGAATTCCGCGATGTGCACTTTGCCTATCCAGACGGAACGGTGGCCCTCAAGGGGCTGACCTTCACCGCCCGGCAGGGCGAGACGGTTGCCATTGTCGGGGCGTCGGGCGCAGGCAAGTCCACGGTCTTCAACCTGCTCCTGCGATTGTATGATCCGTCTGCGGGCGATGTTCTCGTGGACGGTGTCGATGTTCGCAGCGTCACGGGGGCGAGCGTGCGGGCACAGATGGGGCTGGTCGCACAGGACGCGGCGCTGTTCGATGACACGATTGCCGGGAACATTGCGCTTGGCCGCCTGGATGCGCCGCGCAAGGAGATCGAAGCTGCAGCCCGCGCGGCCAATGCCCATGATTTCATATCGGCAATGCCCGGCGGCTATGACGCGGCGGCCGGTGAGATGGGGCGGAACCTTTCGGGCGGCCAGCGCCAGCGCATCGCCCTGGCCCGCGCGATCCTGCGGGCGGCGCCGATCCTCCTGCTCGACGAGGCCACTTCGGCGCTGGATGCCGAAAGCGAGGCAAAGGTGCAGTCTGCGCTGTCCCATTTCGGCAAGGACCGGACGGTGCTGATCATCGCCCACCGGCTCTCCACCGTGCGTGCGGCCGACCGGATCATCGTGATGGAAGACGGGCGCGCCGTGGAAGACGGCACCCATCAGACACTGATGGCGCAGGACGGGGTGTATCGCCGGCTGGTGGAGCTGCAGCTGAGCTGAACACAACGCAGGCAAGGAAGAATTGAATAATGGCAGATAGCAGCAAGCAAGCGAACACATATCTGGGCTTGATCGGCCTGGTCGATGCTGATGTTGTGGCCGGCACTACGCCCGGCGATCTGATTGCAGATGTTCTGCCGCGTTGTGTTCCTGAAAGTGGGCTGGCACGAGAAACGCGTCTTTATGCAGATCCGTCTGGTGCCCGCATCCGGATTTCACTTGATGAGCAGGGCGGGCCGCTGGCTGCGCATGTCTCATTTCCAGCGGTGGGAAGGCTGCCCGTGCGCCTCAAAGGGTTTGTGCCGCGCCCAGAAGACACCTATGCCGACGCCCACGCCTATTACGAAGTGCTTGGGGGCGGCGAAGTGCTGTACCCCGTCGTCGCGACGGTTGTTGACCCGCATGCCATTGGTGAATGGGGGCAGGACATCACCGGATCATTGCAGTTGACAGTCTTCCCGCACAGATTCGAAGTGTTCGGATCGGCAGCGGACTTTTCGCTACATCAGCAGACCACTGCGCCGGGCCGGCCGCAGTACGCCGCAAAGGCGTTTGTTCCGAGCGGTATCGTGGAGCGCGATGCCAATACGCCCGCAGAGCCGTTTGGCTTGTTCACCGGTGTCGTGACAGGGACAGACGAGCGGGTCGTCACGCTGACCGGGAATCGCATTGTCGCTGTTGCAGTTGAGACCTATGGAGGCTCATTGACCCTTGTTGCCAATCGCGCGGCGTTTAGGGAATTACCGCAAGCAGGCAATATCGTGCGGGCGAAGGGATGGCTCAGCGGGCAGTTTTATCCCTCTGTAAGCTGAGCTAGTCGCCAGTAAAGTCCGGATCGCGCTTCTCGAAAAAGGCTTTCACTCCTTCGCGGAAATCCTCCGTCTGCTGCATGAGGGCGAAGGCGTCGAGGTCGCGGTGCGCGGTTGCCTTTGCGAGCGCCAGTGCGGCGACGTTGGTGTCGTGCTTTACCATCTTCAACGCCGTTGGCGGCAGTTTCGCTGCGGCGCTGGCGATCTGTCCGGCCTTCGCCAGAGCGTTGCCGGGTTCGGTGACATGGTCATACAGGCCCCAGTCGAGTGCGGTCCGGGCATCGATCCGTTCACAGAGCGCGGCGATCCGCTTGGTGCGCGCCGGCCCGACCAGGGCGACGAAGCGGGGTATGGAGCCCCAGCTCATATTCATGCCGCGTTCGACTTCCGGCACATAGAATGTCGCCGCAGACGAGGCGATGCGAAGGTCGCAGGAGGCTGCGAGCGCCGCGCCTCCGCCCACACACCAGCCTTCGATGGCGCAGAGGGTCAGGGCATCCACCTGTTCCCAGGCTGCGCACATCGCCGGGCCGTTGCGCAGCAGGATGCGGCGTTCCGACAGGCCCGCCCTGCGGGCGCTTTCGCCTTCGGGGTCCTTCAGGTCTGCGCCGAGGGTGAAATTATCCGCCCGGCCGGTCAGAATGACGGCGGAGACAGCCGGGTCGCCATGGAACAGGAGCGCCGCTTCCGTCAGCTCACGCATCAGCTTCTGGCTGAGAGCATTGGCTTTGGAGCCCGTGTCGAAGGAAACGGTGGCGATACGCCCTTCGGTCTTGATGCGGACGAGATCCATCTGTCAGCCCGCCGGGCGCTCCTGCGGCAGCTGCGAGGCAGCATGCCGGATAAACTTTACCAGCTTGTCGATGCTTTCTGCGCCCTGAACGGCAATCCGCCGGTTGGCGATATAGGTCGGCACGCCGGAGATGCCCATCTGGCGGAAGATTTCGGCTTCCTGGCGCACCGCATCTGAATCGGCATCAGTTTGCAGGAGTTTGGAGACAATGTCCGGATCAAGATCAATCTCGCGGGCCACTTCCACCAGTTCGCCATGGTCGCCAATATCGCGGCCTTCATTGAAATACGCTTTGAACAGCGCTTCCTTGGCCCGCGCGCCCTTGCCCTGTCCCTGCGCCCAGCGCACCAGCCTGTGGGCGTCGAAACTGTTGGGCCGGCGCGTCATGCCATCGAACCGGTAGGGAATGTCTTCGGCCGCGCCATAGTCGATCAGCGCCTGACGCATGGTCGCCATCCGCTCCTTGCCCTCCGGCGAGGAAACGCGCCCGGCCATGTATTCCTTATAGTCCACACCGCCGGCGGGAATGGACGGGTCAAGTTCGAAAGGCCGGAACAGGAGCTGCACCTTCACGTCCTGCGCCTCGGCAACCGCTGCCTCGATCCGTCTCAGCCCCAGCCAGCACCAGGGGCAGACGAGGTCCGATACCATTTCGATTGCGATGGTCATGCTGCGCCCTGCCTCCTGCATCCATAGCGGCAACTATAGGTCAGAACTGCAGCGGGGTCACCGCCGGGGAGACGTTTCCCCAGCGTCGGACGTTTCGGCGCCATGCGCCTGCAGCGCGCGTTCAAGGTCGCTGGCGAACCATGTCTCCGGTCTCGGAGGCGGCGCTGTGGGGCGGCGCAGTTCAAAGCCGAAAGGCAGGCGCACAGCGTCGGGCCGTCCGTCGGAGACGACCTCGTGATCGGCGAACAGCGATCGCGGCTGGGGCTCCGGCAGCATCGCGGCAATCAGGAAACCGGCCGCGACGATCACGCCGGCGTAGACGTTCGACTTGAACATCCGCAGCGCTTCGCCTTCGCCCTTCGTCCTGAGCGTGGTCGCCTGCCAGGCACCGTGCAGGAGGAAGGCGAGCGCCGTGACCGCGCCGATGCGCCCGGCACCTTCGAAATAGGCAGCCGCACCGATCAGGGCGGCGGCGCTGATATGGAAACTGAAGGAAATCAGCACAGCGCGTTCGCCGAACAGACGCGCGGTGGAGCGCACACCGATCAGCGCGTCATCTTCGCGGTCCTGCAGGGCGTAGATCGTGTCATAGGCGATCGTCCACAGAATCAGGCCGGCATAGAGGACATAGACCGGTCCGGTGATCACATCCGCTGCGGCTGCGCCGACAAAGACGCCCCAGTTGAAAGTGAGGCCCAGCCAGGCCTGGGGCCACCAGGTAACGCGCTTTGTGTAGGGATAGATGGCCACCAGCGGCAGGGCGAGAAGGGCGGCGATCTTCGCGTCCCAGGGCAGGGTGAGCCAGATGAGCCCGCCAATCGCCAGCTGGGCAAGGAGGAAAGCATAGGCCTGTTTCACCGAAACGGCGCCGGAGGGAATCGGCCGGTTCGCCGTACGGGCCACCCTGCCGTCAAACTCCCGGTCGGTGATGTCGTTCCAGGTGCAGCCGGCGCCGCGCATCACCGCTGCGCCGATCAGGAACAGGACAATCCAGACCAGGTCGATCAGGTAGAGCCCGCTGCTCAGCCGGGCAAAGCCAAGACCCATGAGACAGGGCAGGAAGAGCAGCCAGACGCCGACAGGCCGGTCGAGCCGGGCGAGCATTGCATAGGGCTGCCAGGCCGCTGGCAGGCGCGACAGCCAGCCCGGGAGGGCTGAATCTGCGGGGATGCTGAAAGCCCCGGTCTGGTCGGTGTGCGGCGGCATGGTCATCATCAACGGATATAAACGCTCCGGGTTTCCCGCGCAGGAGGGTGTGATTTCAAAACAACCGGATGTGTTGCAAAAACCACACCTTAACAGCTGGCGTGGCGGGCCCTATAGGGCGGGGATGGCGACGGTCCCGAGGCTCTATGTGGAAGCACCGCTGGCGAAAGCTGGTGTGATTGCGCTTGATGAGGGGCAGTC
>JBKBLD010000031.1:0-25308 GCA_046296675.1 Hyphomonas sp.
CTTCGCGCCCCGACCCGTCGCTCAACCGCTCCGTCAGGGGCAAATCGAAAAGGCAGTTCTGGTCGCTCACCCAAAATAGCCGTGGTCCGAAGAATCAGAGCAGGTCACTATTCCAGTTCGTTGACTCCCCCAGAAGTACTGCGCAACAGTTGGGGGTCCAGTGGCCTGAAAGCAAAGGCAGATGGCATGGTCCCAAAGGTTACGCAGCTCAGATTCGGTTGACAAAAGATATTGTAGCGAAGATCTGGAAATAGATCGGAAAATCTACATACTCGCGGACTCTGGTGGAGCCTGGACCTGCGTGCTGTTGAAGCTACAGCCGATTGGGGTTGTAATTTGGTGTAACGGCGCATGTCGCGGCCCTTCGAACTTTGCATCTTCGACTTCGACGGCACGCTGGCGGACAGTGTCGGGTTTTTCCGGACATTGCTGCCGGAGCTGGCGCAGAAGTTCCGCTTCCGGGTTCCGTCCGAGGAGGAACAGGAAGCGATGCGCGGGCATCCGCCGCGCGAGGTGATGCGGGCGCTGGGCATTCCGGGATGGAAGCTGCCCTTCATCGCGGTGCATGCGCGCAAGCGGGCGAGCGCCGCGGAGGCATTCCCGCTTTATGACGGTACGCTGGATTTGCTGGCGGCGCTGACGGAGGCCGGCATCCGGGTGGCGGTTGTCTCGTCGAATTCCGAAGCGGTGGTGCGCCGGGCGCTTGGGCCGGAAGTCAGTGCACGGATTTCTGCCTGGAGCTGCGGCGCCGCGATGTTCGGCAAGGCCAAGCATTTCCGGGAGGTGATCCGCAGGCTGGGGGCTGACCCGGCATGCACACTGGGTGTCGGCGACGAGATCCGCGATATTGATGCAGCGCGCGAGGTCGGCATCCGGGCGATTGCCGTCAGCTGGGGCTTTGCGCCTGCGGCGGCGCTGGCGGCGGCGGGGCCCGACCAGCTGTTCGATACATGCGATGCGCTGAAGGCCTACCTGACCGGCGGCAAGCTCGCCCTTGCCTGATCCGGGCTCAAGGCAATGTGACCCGACGCCGATGATTTCTTTGCCGGCAAGGGCTGGACTCATGGCCCGAATTTTCCGAGGCAGATGTAATAATAGAACAATTCAGGAAGGACCGATCCACATGAGAAACTGGATTCTGGGCGCTGTGGCGTCACTGGCATTGGCCCTGCCGGCCTTTGCGCAGGCGCCTGCCATCGATTTTGCAAGAGCCGAACGCCCCGCGCGCGGCGCGGTCGTGCTTCCCGTGGGCAAGGACGGCGCGCTGACCGGCATTTCCCAGCAGGCCGACCGGCATGCGCGCGGCGCGATCGCCGAGGCGATTGCCACATCCGGCTTCATGGGCCGCAAGGGGCAGACGCTGACACTTTATGGCGCCGGGCCTTACAGCGCGGTGCTGCTGGTCGGCATCGGCGATGGGCCGAAGACGGCTGTGGACCTTCAGGACTTTGGCGGCGTAGTCGCGCAGCAGACGTCGAAGTGGAAGGCGGGCGTCAATGTGGTGGTGCCGGACGCGCCGGAGGTTGCGCAGGATGCGACGCTTGCCGCCCAGGGTGCGCTGCTCGGTGCCTATGATTTCGGCAAATGGGGCAAGCCGGCAGAGCCTGCCGAGCCGGCCGTGACACTGACATTCCTTGCGCCAGACGCGGCGGCGGCGCGGCGCGCCTATGAGCGTGATGCTGCGCCGCTGGTCGAGGGCGTGGACTTTGCGCGCGATCTTGTCTGGACCCCGTCGAACATCAAGTCGCCGGCCTGGATGGCGGACGAAATAGCCTCGAAGTTCGCTGGTGTACGGAACATCCGAGTGTCGGTTATGGATGAGGCATGGATCGAGGCGAACGGCATGGGCGCGCTCTATGGCTCCGGGCAGGGCTCGGCGCGGCCGCCGCGCTTTGTCGTGATCGACTATCGCGGTGGGCTGGAGCGGGACCAGCCGGTGGTGTTCGTCGGCAAGGGCATCACGTTCGACACCGGCGGCATCTCGATCAAGCCGAGCGCAAATATGTGGCGTATGCGGATGGATATGGCCGGGGCGGCAGCGTCTGCCGGGGCGATGCTGACTCTGGCGAAGCGGGAAGCGAAGCTGAATGCGGTGGCCGTGTTGCCGTTGTCGGAGAACATGCCGGACGGCAATGCGATCCGCCCCGGCGATGTGTTGACCTCGATGAGCGGCAAGACGATCGAGGTGATCAACACCGATGCGGAGGGGCGCCTTGTTCTGGCCGACGGGCTCTGGTGGGCGCAGGAGAATTATGAGCCGAAGCTAGCCTTGACGATTGCGACGCTGACCGGGGCTGTCGGCGGCGCGCTGGGGTCTGATTATGCCGGTCTGTTCACGAAGGATGATGCGTTGGCGGAGCGGTTTCTGAAAGCGGGCGAGGCGTCAGGTGAAGCGCTGTGGCGCCTGCCGGTTAACAGGAATCACACCGCCGCGATCCGCAGCGATATCGCCGATGTGAAGAATACCGGCGACAGCGGGCCGGGCGCTTCGACGGCCGCCGCGTTCATCATGGAATGGGTGAAGCCGGAGACACCGTTCGTGCATCTCGATATCGCCTCGATGGCCTGGAACAATTCTTCGGCGGCGACAGATCCGAAAGGCGCGACTGGCTTCGGCGTGCGCCTGCTGGACGAGATCGCCCGGGGATATGAGACGAAGTAGGCGGGCTTCTCACACCCCCCGCTCCCACATCATGAGAGCGGGGGTGTGAGGATCAGGAGCGTTCCTTCACGAGGCCGATTTCGCGCAGGCGTTCCATCAGGAAATCCTGGGCGGTGATCGGCTTCTCGGCCTTGCCGCCTTCGGCGAGGCAGCCGGGCAGGGCTTCGATGAGGAAGTCCTGATTGAAGTGCAGGAAGAAGGGCGTCGAATAGCGCGGGAAGCGGGCGCGTTCCGGCGCAGGGTTGACGACGCGGTGCGTGGTCGAGGGCAGGACGCCGCCGGTATAGCGCTGCAGCATGTCGCCGCAATTGATGACGAGGGCGTCCGGCGGCGGATTGACGCCAAGCCATTTGCCGGAGCGGTGCTTCACCTCGAGGCCGGCTTCCTCCGCGCCGAGCAGCAGCGTGATGACGTTGATGTCTTCATGGGCGCCGGCGCGCACGGAGCCTTCGGGCGGCGGATCCATCTGCGGCGGATAGTGCAGCAGGCGGAGGATGGAGTTGCCGAAATTCACCTTGTTCTCGAACCAGTCCTCGGAAAGGTTCAGATGCAGGGCGACACCTTTCAGCAGGTCGCGGCCAAAGCTGTCGAGCGCTTCATAGAGGCCATAGGTGGCCGTGTCGAAGCCGGGCACTTCGGAGACGCTGGGCGTGTCCTTCATCGTGTCGCGATAGGGTGAGCCGGGCGGCAGGGCGCGGCCGGTGTGCCAGAACTCTTTCAGGTCCGCCTGGGCCTGGCCCTTGGCGTTTTCGGTGCCGAAGGGCGTGTAGCCGCGCTGCCGGCCGCCGGGGGCGTCGTGATAGGTCTCCTTCACCGCTTCCGGAAGGGCGAAGAAGGCCTTGGTGGCGGCAATATTGGCATCAATGACGTCTTGCGCGACCGGATGATCGGTGATGACGGCAAAGCCGGTCTCCCGGAAGGAGCGGCCGAGCTTTTCGGCAAAGGCGGCCTTGTCTGATTGCCAGAGCGGCCACGGGATGGGTTCGAAATACTGGGTCATGGAGGGCTTCTGCCAGAAGTGGGGGATGGCTGAAAGTAGGGGTAATCACGGAGGTATGCGATTCCTAACAGGCTTAATGAAATATCAAAACGGCCATGGCATCGCTGAACGGTTGAGACACCGCAGGGAGCGGCGCTGATTCATGACCCCCGCCGAAGCCGGCCAGCCTGAGCTCAGGGCGCCGCCTGTGCACCTGCGGCCGCGCCTTGGCCTAGCGGATGTGGCCGTTCACCTGTGGCGGGCGAAATGGCTGATGCTGTTGGTGTTCCTGCCATTGTTCGCGCTCGGGCTATTTGCAGCGCTGGCCCTGCCGGAGCGATATACAGCGACCGCGCGTGTGATGGTTGCTGCTGCAGACCGCACGACCGGCATGGCTGAAGCCGAGATTGAACTGATGCGCAGCCCCGTCACCCTCCACGCGGCGCTGGACCGGGTGGGGCTGGCACGCGCCTGGCCTGAGCTGTCTGCGGCATGTGAGGGGGCGGCATGTACGCGGTTCGGGGTCGAGGCGCTGCAAAGGGCCTTCCGGGCGGAACCTGTTTCCGGCGGGCGCGCCATTGCCGCAAGCCTGACGCATGCCGAGCCTGCCTTGGCTGCTGACCTGCTGAATGCGGTGCTCGACGCTTATCTTGAGTATCGCCCCGCGATCCTCGGCGAAGAGCCGGCCCTGAATTTCAATGCCCAGCGCCAACGGTTCGAGCAGGAGGTCGTGAGCGCCGAGGCGGCGATCAGGGACTATCTTGCGCAGAACGGGCTGGGCGGGATCGACACGGAGCGCGCAACACTGGCCGGCCTGCATGCGGCGGCAAGCGCCCAACTCATGAACGCAACAACCCGCCGGGCTGAGATCGGCGCGGAACTGTCGGTCTGGCGCCGGCGGTTGGCGTCCGAGCCCGCCGAGCAGGATGTCTATATCGAGGATAATTCCGGGGAACGCCTGCAGGCGCTGCGGTTGCAGCGCGAAGAGTTGCGAGCCCGGCTGGCGCCGCATGATCCGGCTTTGCGTGACCTCGACTGGCGCATCGAGCGGCTCGAGGCCTATCTGGCGGGCCGCGAGGGACCATCCGGCCTGATCCGCCGCGGAACAAACCCGCTCTGGCAGGAGGCGCTTTCCGCGATTGCGCACCTTGAAGCCGAAGCTGGCGCGATCGACCGTCAGCGGACGGAGCTGCAAACGCAGATCGCGAGCATCGAGGAGCGCCAGATGCGGCTCATGTCGCTTGCGCCGGGGCTGGAAGAATTGCAGCGCCGGCGGGATGCTGCTGCGGATGGCGCGCGCCGGTTTGCCGGTCTGGCGGCGGATGCGCGGGCCCGCACAGAGCTTGCGCGCGACGGCGCGGGCGATGTCCGGCTGATCGCGCCGGCGGCTGTCCCGGTCAGGGGCGAGAGCCTGCGGGTGCAGGCGGCGTTCGCGGCGTTCCTGCTTGCGGCGCTGGCGGCGCTGGTGTCAGGGCTGGCGCACGCGCTGACACGGCCGGGCTTTGCGACGCCGCGCGCGCTGGAACGGACCATCGGCGTGCCGGTACTGGCCATTGTGCGCCGGCACTGACGCGCGAGGTTTCCTAAAGACGCATTAACCAAGCCGTGCTAGCCCGGAGGCGGTACAGGCGGGGCACGGGATGCTGGATCTGCGGCAGGAACTTTCGGGCCTATGGCAGGGCGCCGCGCGGCTGACCCCGCGTTCGGGCGCACGGCTCGTCATGTTCATGTCCGCGCATGAGGGCGAAGGCACAAGCAGCGTGGCTGCGTCCTTTGCGGTGATGGCAGCGGCGCGGGCGGCGCGCATGAGCTGGCTGATCGACCTCGACCTGCGGGAAAACCCTCTCTACACGGCGTTTTCCAAGGGAAAGATCACCGGCGTTGGCCGGCCCGGCCACCCGCTGGATGCCGCCCTCGGCACAAGCCAGATTTATACCATTCCCGGAACCGAGAACGATCCGGCAATGAGCAAGCTTCTCACCGCGCATCAGATCGAGGACATGCGCCTGCTGGTGACGCGGTTCCGGAATGAACGCCTGAAGCCCGGTCAGCGGGTGCGCATGGAAGCGGCGCCGGACTGGTGGAATGCGCTACGCCGGAGCGCGGACTGGGTTGTGGTTGATGCGCCGGCCCTGTCGCGATCGGCGGCGGGGCTGACATTTGCGCCGCAGATGGACGGTGTGGTTCTCGTGGTCGAGGCCGACCGCACGAGCGCCGGCCAGGTCGAGGATCTGCGCGCAGCCGTCGAGGGGACCGGGGCGGCGGTGATCGGCGTTGTGATGAACCGGATGAAGGGCGCCGGCAAGGCGGCCAGGGCGGGCTGACTTAGAAGCGGAAACCGGGCAGCCAGCCCGCGAACAGCGCAGCCTTCGCATTCAGGTCATCATATGCTTCTCTGGCCGATCGTTTCAGGAAGTGGACCCGGTCGCCAGGGCGGATCTGGCCGAGGAGATGGCGGTCGGCCCGCATGATCTGCAGGATATGCGGATAGCCGCCGGTTGTCTGACTGTCCGGCAACAGGGCAAAGGCCGTGCCCGAAGGAGTGAGCTGGACCGCGCCCGGAAAAAGGGCCGAACTGGGCTTCAGCGCCGGCCCGGAAAGCGGTGGCCAGTCGCCGGTCATTTCTATGCCGGTCCGGTCCATCCGGGGCGAGGTGTGGAACGTCCGCTGCCAGACGATGTCGCCATTCTCCGGAAAGTCCGGGCCGGGGACGCAGCGCAGCGCATGGGAATGGGTCATTGCGGGGCGCAGATGTTCCGGCGTCCTTGCCGGCGGCGGCGTGGCTGCGGGAAGCGCTTCGATGTCATCGCCTGCCTTCAGGGCCCGGCCGTCCAGACCGCCGATACCGGCCGGCAGGAATGTGGAGGTGCTGGCGAATACCGTCATGGCCGCGAAACCGCCGGCGACCGCGAGATAGAGGCGGGTGCCGGCAGGGGCGGAGGCGATCTCCAGCCTCTCGCCGGGATTGGCCATGAGCGTTTCATGCTGCGGCGCCGGGCGGCCGGAAAGCGTGCAGGCGGTGGTCGCACCCGTGATGGCAAAGGCCGCTTCGCTGCGAAACTCGAAGGCGGCGCCGCCAAATGTGAGTTCGATGGCTGTCGCATCCGGCGCGTTTCCCGCAAGCCGGTTGGCAAGCGCCATCGAGAGGGGGTCGGCAGGGCCGGAGGCCGGTATACCCTGATGGCGCAAACCCCACCGCGCCGCGCCTTGCAGCGTTGCCTGCGGGCCGGGCCTCAGTACGCGGATCGTCACGCCGTCACCGCCTGATCTCGATCTGAATGTGCATTCCGGCCTCCAGCCGGAAAGGCGTTGCGGCAGCGGGGTCGAACAGGGGCTCAAGGATGCGGCCGATGACCGGCCAGCCGGCCGGCCCTGACAGAGCGTAGAATCCGAGCTGGCCCGTCAGTATGCCGACCGAACCGGCGGGAACCTTCTGGCGCGGCGCGGCGAGGCGCTCGGCCTGGAGCGCGGGATCAACGCCCTCGACATAGGCAAATCCGGGGGTGAACCCCATCATGTCGACGATCAGGGGGCTGGCGGCGATGCGGGCGAGAAGCGCGTCCTGCGTCAGCCTGTTTGCATCGGCGACGGCGGCGAGATCCGGGGCGCTCGCGGTGTCCGCGAGGAGCGTCAAGGTGACCGGCGCGGCGGCGAGCGCGTCTGGGCGGGGCGGTGTCCTGGCCTGCTCCGTGAGGATCGCGAGCGCCTCGGCCGGCGGCAGGGCGAGCGGATCGAACTGAACGGTGACGTCGCCTTTTCCGGGAACAACATCGCGCCATTTCCCGGTGGCCCGCAAGGCGGCCGCGAGCGCATGGCGCTTGCTCCGGTCAGTCACGATCAGGGCAAGTGCGTCGTCGCCGATGGGGCGGATGTCCGGGCCGGTCATGGGCGCACCGCGATGCCCCTGTTGTCGAGCGCAGCGCGCAGGCGCGCAGCATTGGCGGCGGCGCCCGGCGTATCCCCGTGCAGGCAGATCGTCTGTACGGGGAGTTCGATGAAGGTGCCGGTCCGGGTTTTCACCCTGCGGTCAAGGACGATGCTCAGCACCTGGGCGCATTGCCGTTCGTGATCCTCGAAGACCGACCCCGGCACGCTGCGCGGGGTAAGGCTGCCGTCGGGCTCATAGCTGCGGTCTGCGAAGCCTTCGGCGATATAGGCGATGCCGGCCTTGCGGGCTGCGGTTTCAAGCTCGGAGGCGGGCGGGCCGAGCAGGGTCGGGATGCGGCTTTCGCGGCAGAGGCCCGCAACGAGTGCGCCGAGGTCCGGATCCCGGGCGGCGTCATTATAGAGTGCGCCGTGCGGCTTGATATGGCTGACGCGGGTTCCGATCCTGCCGGCGATTGCGATCAGGCCGGCGACCTGCGCTTCCAGCGAGGTGGCAAGGTCTGCCTGCGAGGCAGAATTCCTGGTGCGGCCGAACCCTTCCCGGTCAGGATAGGAAGGGTGGGCGCCGACGAGGACACCGGCCTTGGCGGCCATGCTGAGCGTAGCAGCCATGGATTCTTCATCTCCGGCGTGCCCGCCGCAAGCGATGTTGCAGCGTGTGACGACTTTCAGGATGTCGCCGTCAAGCGCCCGGCCTGCTTCGCCGGGCAGTTCACCGATATCGGCATTGAGGCAGATGGACCGCGTCATGGCCAGATACCCAGGGCGCGCAGGATCAGCCTCAGACCCAGGAAGCTCGACGTCAGCACGACGAGGATGCCGAGCGCGTTGCGGACCGGGCCGTTGACTTCAGCGCCGAGGATGGATCTGCGGTTCATGGTGATGAGGAGGAAACAGGCAATCACCGGCAGGAGCAAGCCGTTCGCGACCTGCGCCACGAGAATGAGTTCGACCGGCCGGATACCCAGTAGTGCGACGGTCGTTCCGATGAGGACGATGGTGAGAGAAATCGCCTTGAAGGGCCGGCTTTCCTTGCTGATGCCCGTGACCTCGCAGACGGCATAGGCCGTCGCGAGCGGGGCGGTAATCGCGGAGGAGAGGCCGGCGGCGAAGAGGCCGATACCGACGAGAATGCGCGCCGCATCGCCATAGGCCGGCTCCAGCGCAGCGGCCATGTCGGCCGCGCTGGAGATGACAATGCCGGAGCCGAAGAGGCTGCCCGCGGCGGTGCCGAGGATGAGGATCGAGACGAGGCCTCCGAGGCCGATCGAAACGCGTGTGTCGGTAATGGCTGCGCCGAGTCCGGTGCCGGGGCTCGACTTCCACCGCTCGCGCACGGCGGCGGCATGGAGGAAGAGATTATAGGGCACGATGGTCGTGCCGATGAGGGCGATAGCGGTCAGAAGGCTGCCATCGGGCAGCGTAGGCCGAAGACCCGCGAGGAGCGCGCCCCAGTCCGGCCGTACAAGGATCATGCTGCCCGCAAAGGCGAGGCTCATCAGGATGACGAGCGTGATCAGCAGTCGCTCGAGCGACCGGTAACGCCCGAAGAAGAGTGCGCCGGCAGCGCCGAGGCCGATGAGCAGCGCGGCGAGGCGCTGCGTACTGTCTCCGCCGCCGGTGACTGCGCGCAGGCCGAGGGAGCCGCCGGTGATGTTGCCGGCTTCATAGGCGGCATTGCCCAGCGCGAGAGCGGCGAGGACCAGGAGGATCGACAGCCATTTCAGGACTTGCGGCGTGCCGGGCGCGACCAGCGCTTCGCCGAGGCCGACGCCGCCGAGAAGACCAAGGCGAGCGGTCATTTCCTGCAGGATGATCGTCGCAAAGGTTGCAAAGACGAGCGCCCAGATGAGGGCGAAGCCGAAGTTGGCGCCCGCCAGCGTGCAGGCAGTAACTGTGCCCGGCCCGATGAAGGCGGCGGCGACGAGCGCGCCGGGTCCGAACGGCAGTTTCAGCTTCATTCCGCGCCGATACCCCGGCGTGTTTCGAGATAGGTCGCGAAGCTCGCGAGCCAGTGGCTGCCGGCATAATGCGCATCGCTGACCGCAGCGATGCCGGACTCCCTGTGAATTGCCGCAGCCGCCAACAGGGCGGGGCGGCGCGGGTCGCCCTCCGGCAGCGCCGACGCAATGCCGTCCAGCGCCCAGGCGCGGGAAAGGTTCAGCCCGTCCAGATGCACGAGCTTGCCATCAGACGGGTCGAGCACGACGCCCGGTTCAAGCCAGCCGGCGCTGCCATCCTGCGGAATCTGGGGCAGGAAGGCGGAGAGCCAGTGGGCAAACTCGCTGGTGTCCATGACGCGGCGCATCAGGTCGGCCTGCATCAGGCAGGGGGAAAGAAAGTCTTCGCCGGAGGGCTCATAGGTGAGCGGGCAGTTGATATCATTCAGATGGAAGGTGCGCGCCTTGGCGGCGATCTGTTCGCGGAAGGCGGTGTTGCCGGCGGTGTCCGCCCAGTCGAGCATGAGGCCGAAGGCGAAGGCGGTCTGGTTATGGGTGCCGATCCGGATCGGATAGACGAGGCGGGGCAGCCAGGCGCTAGTATAGTCGACGATGAGGGCTTCGAGCGGGGCGAGTGTTTCGGCCCAATCCGTGGCCTCGGGGAAATCCGCCTCGCGCAGCTCCGTCATGAGCTGGAGGAACCAGGCTGTTCCATAGGGGCGCTCGAAAGAGGACCGGTCCGGCTGTTGGAAATAGGCGACTTCGCCCGCGATATTCTCCGCCGTGAAGCTGCGGGCGAGGGCGGCGAGGATCGCGGCGCGGTAGGGCGTCTCGGGGTCTGTATTGAGGATGCGGACCAGCAGCCAGTGCCCATGCACGGAAGAATGCCAGTCATAGCAGCCATAGAAGGCAGGGTAGAGATCGCGCGGGGCGCGCACATCGGCATCCGAGTTCAGCACATGCGCGATCTTGTTGGGGTATTCCTTGTGTATGCAGGTGAGCGCAAGGCGCGCGAACCGGTCTGTCACGACCCCGTCGCGTGGCGCCGGCAGATCTGTGGCGGTTTGCATCCCGGCCTCCCCTGAACCCTGGCGTGGGGCGGTGGGCGGCGCGCAAGCGGTTGCCAGCATGACAGTGGCCGCTGCAATCAGACCCATCACCTTCATGCCTCGCCGCCTCCTCCGCTGGTTCAACAGCGTTAGCAGGCGGGCTCCCAACGTCCAATAGCTGGAGAAAGGAAGGCAGAAGGGTCATGCCGGCGCGGTGAGTTCCGCGCGCCAGTCGGATCCGGCACTCGTTCAGAGACCGGACCCGTTTGCCGGGGAGGGTTACACCCTATTTGACCTTGGTGATCTTGGTGCCTTCGATGCTGATGCCAGCCATCAGGCCCTTCTGATCAAAGATGAAGGCATAGGCGTCATCCTGCAAAGTCGAGGATGAAATATTCTCCGCCAGGCCCTGATCGACCAATACGACCGTAGGGCCAACGCCGATCTCCCAGCCATCCGACTCGGTGACATATTTCTCGGCTTGCTCGTTCATCAGGAAGACCGCGTATCCATAGGACTGCGCGCCGGCCTGAAGACCCCAGGAGCCCGTGAAGGAATTATAGTAGCCGAGGACATTCGATCCCCGGCGCAGCTGACCTTCACCATATGCACCGCCGAAGACCAGGCCCGCCTTGACGACAGACGGGAAGATCAGAACGGCGCGGGACTTGCTGGAAATGGCACTGGCCGCCGCATTGTTCCGCGTGAGCGAGTTGAGGGCTTCAACACTCATGGCGTCGATATTCTCTGTCGTTGCGCGCGAAGGCGGAGAAGAGGCGCAAGCGGCCGTCAGCGTGGCCGCTCCGATCACCGATGCGGCGATCGCGTTTCGGAAGAATGTCATATCCTGTCTCCTTTGCGGCATACCGCTGGTTCGTTGTGCCAGACTATATGTGCAGGCAGTCCCGAGAGAGGATCGGAATCTACCTAGGCAGGCCGTGAAAGACCCTGCGCGGCGCTATTGTGTGGCTTTGACCGTTTTAATCCGGGTCCGCATTTTCCCCCCGCTTCCGCGGCAGGTGTGGTAGTGTGCAGCGATTGCGGTCGCGTTGAAGGCGCACATCATGCCGGAACGTGAGGATCTGCCCCGGAAAAACGGCCGCTTGCCGGCCCGGCATGCTGCGGGCGAAACCAGCGCCAACGCGGCCGTGCCTGTTGTGGCCATAGGCGCATCGGCAGGCGGGCTGAAGGCCTTCATCCGGTTCCTTGAAGCGGTGCCGGAACATGCGGGTATGGCGTTTGTGCTGATCCAGCACCTGTCACCGAACCATGAAAGCATGATGGCGGAACTTCTCGGCGCGCGCACGCACATGATCGTCCGCCAGATTGAAGACAAGATGCGCATTGAGCGCGACTGCGTCTATGTGAATCCGCCAGGCCAGGATGTGGCGCTTGTTGGCAACACGCTTTCCATAATCGGCCACCCGCGAGAGAGAGCGGCGCGCTTGCCTTTCGATTATTTCCTGACGTCCCTGGCGCTTGAGCGAGGCAGCCGGGCGATGTGTGTTGTCCTGTCGGGAACAGGGCAGGACGGTACCAAGGGGTTGAAAGCCGTCAAGCATGCAGGCGGGTTTGTAATTGCACAGGATCCTCATGACGCTGATGCTGAAGGCATGCCGCGTAGCGCCATTCAGACAGGAGATGTCGACGCGGTCCTGAGCGCGGCGCACATTCCCTTTGCGCTCATCAACTGGAACGCGCTTTCCATGGATGCGGCGCAAGCGGACCGGCCGCTGTCCGATGATGCGCCTCCAGACTGGCTGCAGCAGGTCATACAGGTTGTTTTTGAGCGGACGGGTGCGGATTTTCGTCTCTACAAGCCGGGGACGCTGGTCAGGCGGATCGCGCGGCGAATGTCGCTTTCGGCAGCGAGATCCGGCCAGGGATCAGACTATCTGAAACTGCTGCTGACGAGTCCGCAGGAATGTGAAGCGCTGGCGGCTGACCTGCTGATCAATGTCACGCGCTTCTTCCGGGATCCGCAGGTGTTCGAGTTCCTGGAGACGAGCGTGATTCCCGACCTTGTGCGCAATCACCGGCTGGACCGCCCACTGCGCGTCTGGGTGGCAGGATGCAGTTCCGGCGAAGAGGCCTGGTCGCTTGCCATGCTGCTTCGTGAAGCGGTTGACGCAGACGGGCGGGGTGTCCGGCTGCAAATTCTCGCCTCCGACATTGACCCCGACGCGATTGCAACGGCGCGTGCCGGCATTTATCCGCCGGCGATCGCCGGCGATGTTTCAGCCGAGCGGCTGGCGCGGTTCTTCACGCCGGACGAACGAGGGTTCCGGGTGCGCGACGATCTGAGGGCGCAGGCCGTGTTCACGGTGCAGAACCTTCTGAGCGATCCGCCCTTTGCGCGTCTCGACCTGATCTCCTGCCGGAATGTCCTGATTTATCTGGGGCCGGAAGCGCAGTCGAAGATCATCTCGCTTTTTCACTTCGCGCTTGTGGCAGGCGGTGTTCTGCTGCTGGGGACATCAGAAACGGGCGGCGACATCGACGGGCGGTTTGAGGTCGTCTCGAAGTCGGCAAAAGTTTATCGCCATCTCGGCCGGGCACGCTCGATCGCGACGGAAGACCCGGAGGCGGCGTTCGGTCTGGACGCCGAGGGCGGCCGGTTCATGCTCGATCTCGAGCCTGCGCCGGATATGAGATTTGCTGATATTTGCCGGCGCCAGATTGCACGCCATTACACGCCTGCATCCGTTCTTGTGACCCGGGAGGGTGTTTGCCTTTACTTCCTCGGCCCAGTCGATCTTTATCTGGATGTTCCGCAGGGATCGGCGTCACTTGAGATCCTGCCGATGGTGCCCCTGTCGCACCGTGCCGCGCTGCGCAAGGCGATCCTGACCGTCGGGCCGGACCTGCCCCTGATACAGATCGATGGGGTCAGGGCCTCAGAGTCAGGTCACAGGTTGGGGTTCACCACCGATGTCCGGTTTGTCTCTGATGAGGCGGAAGAGCTTGCGCTGGTTTCGTTCCAGCCGCGCGCCGAACTGGCCTGGCCCGAGGACAATGCGCCAGGTGAATTGAACCGTGATGCCATCCAACTGGCGGAAGTGTCAGGGCTGCGCGCGGAACTGGACCATACCACCCACCTTCTGGATCGCTCGCTTGAGGCGGAACGCAAGATTCGCCGCGAGTCGCTCCGGCTGAACGAAGAATATCAGTCGACGAATGAAGAGCTTGTAACCTCCAAGGAGGAACTTCAGTCTCTGAATGAGGAGCTGACGGTTCTCAACAGCCAGTTGCAGGAAGCGCTCGAGCGGCAACGGAGTACTTCGGACGACCTCAAGAACGTCCTCTACAGTACCAATGTTGCAACGCTCTTTCTGGATTGCGATCTCTGCATCCGGTTCTTTACGCCTGCAACCAAGTCAGTCTTTGGCGTGATCGCGTCAGATGTTGGTCGTCCGCTGTCAGACCTTCGCCCGCTTGCGCAGGATGCGCATCTGATGGACGACGCGGTTGCCGTTCTGAATTCGGCCGAAGTCATCGAGCGCGAAGTCTCCACGCCTGAAGGCGGGTGGTTCCTGAGGCGGGTCCTGCCCTACCATAGTCAGGGCGGAGCAATAGAAGGCATTGTCATTACCTACGTCAACGTGCTCGAGCAGCACAAAGCCGTGGAGACCCTGGAAGCGGCGATCCGGCAGGCGGAGCATGCCAGTATCGTGAAGACCCGCTTTCTCGCCTCTGCCAGTCATGATCTGAGACAACCCCTCCAGACGCTGACTCTCATACATGGCCTGCTTGCCCGAGAAGGGATCAAGCCGGAGGCAAAGCATCTCATCGACCGGATGGAACAGGCAGTCGGCGCCATGTCCGGCATGTTGAACACGATGCTGGATATTAACCAGATCGAGGAAGGGATTATCAGCTTCGAGATTGAAAACATCGCTATATCCGAGTTGCTGTCCAATCTTTATGCGGAGTATAAGTATCACGCGCAGGCGAAGTCGCTTGAATTGAGGCTTGCGCCTTCCAGCGCCGTGATCCGGACAGACCGGCGCCTGCTGGAACAGATGATCCGCAACCTCCTGACCAACGCCATTCGCTACACCGATTCAGGCCGCGTCCTGATCGGTTGCCGGAAACGGAAGGATTTCCTGCGCATCGAGATCTGGGACACCGGGATCGGCATTTCCGAAGAAGAGCTTCCAAATGTGTTCGGCGAGTATCACAAGATTGTTCACCGGGGCCGGTCGGCCTCCGAGGGCCTTGGGCTCGGCCTTTCGATCGTCCAGCGGCTTGCCGACATGCTCGGGCATCGCATTCACGCCCGGTCATCTCCTGGACGGGGATCGATGTTTTCCATTGAAGTTTCCCTTGCCCGTGCCGCCACTTCACTCACCGGAAAGGAAAGCGCCCTGCATGCCGGGCGCTCGGAGGACTCCGCGTCCCCCCAGAAAGCAAGCATTCTGATTGCCGAGGATGATCCCGACCTTCGCCAGCTGCTGGAGATACTGCTCCAGCAGGATGGTCACGAAGTAGTTGCTGCGCCGGATGTCGCATCGGCGGTTCAGGCTGCGGAACAGGGCGAGCGCGCGCCGGAACTTCTGATCGCGGATTATAACCTGCCAGACGGCCGCAGCGGCCTCGACCTTGCACGCCAGCTGAAACAAGGCAGCGCTCCGGACATGCAAGTCATCATCCTTACCGGTGATATATCGACGGCCACTGAGAGCATGATCGCCACGGAAGGGTTCAGGAGGCTGAGGAAGCCCGTGCACCCTGAAGACCTTGAAGCTGAAATTCAACAGGCGATTCAACGGTCGAGGACCGTGCCGGCGGATCCGGCGACCCGGACACCCGCGCCGGCTGCCGGCGCCCAAGTCATCATTGTAGATGATGATCGGCACTTCTGTGAATCACTGGCCGAGCTGTTGGTGGCAAGCGGCCTTCGAGTGACATCTTTCGCCTCCGGCGAGTCGTTTCTTGCGGAACTGAGCGCGCTGACTGTGCCCGAGGAGCCGGTTTGCGTGCTGATAGACGCCTATCTGGGAGGGATCAGCGGATTTGATGTGCTCAGCGCATTGCGGCGCGCCCGGTCACCTGTTGCCGCGATCATGATCACCGGCAACAGTGATGTGCGCATGGCGGTTCAGGCAGTGAAAGCGGGCGCGCTTGAATTCATTGAAAAGCCGATCGATCTGCCTAGCCTCCGGCTTGCGATAGATCAGGCTCTCGCATCGGGGCGGGATTCGGCAGCAATCCTCGCACGCCGAAACGATGCAGCCCAGAGGCTGGAGAAATTGACCGTCCGGGAGCGCGAAGTCCTCGACCGCGTCCTGAGCGGCCAACCCAACAAGAATATTGCTGTTGATCTGGGCATCAGCCAGCGGACCGTGGAAAACCATCGCGCATCAGTGATGACCAAGACGGGTTGCAAGACATTGCCAGCGCTGGTCCGGCTGGCCGTCAGGGCTATGTGATCAAGCGGACCGGTTTAACCGGCCGGGCGCCCGGTGCGCCGAATGACTGGTGCGCGTCACATCTGCCAGCGGCCATCCCGCAATCGGGATGGACAATTCGGTGAATGCCCGGAACGGCCCATGCCGCCTGGCCAGGAGCGAAGGAGCGCCGCCCTGCGACAGAGGCGTCAGTCCCTTCAGGGTAATGAAATTCTGAAGCTTGTCGGAATTGCGCGCGACGCGGTCTTCGGATGGCTGCCCGAAGAACCAGGTGGTCGCCAGGCGGCGCGCGGGGACATTTGTCAAGTGTATGCGAGGATCGGCTGGTTCGGGCAGGTTGCCCAGGAATGTTCCTTCGGGAAATTCGAACCGGACAGCACTTCGGATCGGTGGCCCGCGTTCTGTAAGCAGCCATTCGTCGTCATCCGCCTGCTGGATCGGTTCACGAACGGCAATGAGCTGCCGTCTGGCATTGCTGCCTGTCAGGTAGTCCATCAGCACACTATAGCTGTCAGCTTCTGACCCGATGTCGCCGTCAGCGACATCAATATCGGCGGCGACATGCGCCGGACAGTCTCGCAGCGCGATGCGGCCCTGTCTCAGGATGGTTCGACTGCGACGAGTCTGTGTCCTCACAAGCGTGCCCTCCTCCCTGTCAGTGCTGAAGCCGGGCATCCGGAAGCCTGTCGATATCGTCGAGAAACTTGTTGAGAAACGGATTGAGCGCCGCCGGGAGCGTCACACTGGCCACCCCGGCAAACAGGGCAATCAGAAGGGCGAGCATCGGAGAGTCCGGCGCCATTCGTTCTGCAATGCGGGCAGCGCGGGAAATCAGATCATCATTTGCCGGATTTTTCTTCACGTCCGGCGCTTCGGCGCTCTCCTGCGATCTGGATACGCGGCTGACGAGGTAAGCCAGCGCTGTGCTCCCGCCGAGGATCAAACCTGTAATGGCGGCGGCGGCCGGCGCAGAGACCGCGAGGGCAAGCCAGCCTGCGGCCGCGATGCTCAGCCAGACGAGGCCCAGCATCGCGCCTGCGGCCAGAAAAAGGTGAAAGACGACCCGGCTGAGGGCTCTTTCAGATTTCCGGATCGCCAGGTCGAGCATGCTCAGCGGCGACCGGACAGGTAGAGGCCGAGCAGGACACCGAAGCCCGCAGCCATGCCGATAATCAGGCTCGGGCGTTCCTGGATGGACTCGCGCATGAAGCTGATGACTTTCGACGATTCCTTCTCGACTACCTGGGTGAGTTGGCGAACGCCGTCTTTTGTGTCGGACGTGACGGCTTCCGCAAAGGCGCTCAGTCCGTTCGCCGTCCTGCGGGCTGCGACGGCTGTGTCATGGTATGTATCGCCCACTTCAGCGCCAGCCGATCTTCCGGCTTTCACGAGAGAATCCGTAATCGTTTCTTTTGCCATTTTTGTGCTCCTGGGAATTGGCTGCCGGTGACCAGAGGGTCAGCCGGTCATGCTTTCACTAACAGTCCCTCATGGCGCCGAGCAGGTTCGGAATGTACGCCTTTCACATGTGGCGGCGCCGCCGTCTTCCTCTGTATGATACGCGCGACCTGACCCATCAGGTCATCCAGCACCTCTCCGGCACTGAGGTTTGGATCCGAGTTGTAGCCGGCCTTGTTTTCAGACAGAAGCACAGCGATCCGGCGGCGTGCGCGCGAGACACGGCTTTTCATGGTGCCGGTTGCGCAGCCGCAGATTTCGGCCGCGTCGCGGTAACTCAGGCCGCCCGCGCCGACCAGGAGAAGCGCTTCACGCAGGTCCACGGGTACAAGCGCGATGACATTTCGCAGGGCAAGCAGATTCAGGGCGCCGGTGAAGTCTGACGTCTGCGTCGGTATCGCCGTCATGGCTTCGTCGGACAGGGGGAGCGTTCGCCAGCTGCGACGCTTGTACGAATAAAAGACATTGCGCAGGATCGTCGAACACCAGGCACCGAAGTTGGTACCGGCCTGGAAGCGCTCTCGCGCGAGCCAGGCTTTCAGCATGGTTTCCTGAACCAGATCATCTGCAAGGCTTGAATTTCCGCAGAGCCGCAAAGCATAGCGCCGCAACATGGACATTTCGCGCAGCAGGTCAGCCTGGAAAATCGCAGAGGCGGAAGCGTCCGGACCAGCCGGCGGCTTTTTAAGGGCGCCGGCCATTGTCCAGGCATTCAATGGAGGTGCCGGAACCGACTTGGGTGCGACTGGCTGTCTGCGGAGCGGCCAACGAGGACGGCCCTTCGCAATGAGGATGGGCAAAGGTTCTGCTGAAATCACGATGGGCTGCGCCCTTCCTGTGATGTGTTCATTCGGGTGCAGGAGTCCTGCAGGCCGCTCGGCGGCACGGGTCAAACGCCCGCCCCAGAACACGGTGAGGTATCAATCTAGCGGAAAAACCAATCTGGGTTAGCTTCGGGAAACCCCTAGACGCCTCAGCACAGTGAATTCGTGGCAGGACGGGAACCTTTCCAGCAGGCGAGCGCTTGAGGGACATACGCCGTGCTCCGCGTCAGGAGCGGCGAAGGAGATTTCCCATGAACAAGATGTCCGCCGCCGTCATACTTGGCGCGTTCCTGCTTGCTGCACCCGGCGCGTTTGCCGACAATGCACGCGACAACCTTATCCGGGCAGAAGCGCAGATCAGCGCGCTGAACACCGCCGATGCCTCTGCTGCAGCGCCCAACAATTTCCAGGAGGCGCAGCTCAGGCTCAGCGAAGCGCGCGCGGCTGAGGTGAAGCGGAAAACAAAAGAATCCGTCTGGCGCTCCGATGAAGCGTCGCTTCAGGCGGAAGTCGTTCAGGAGAAAATCAAACTCCGCGGGCTGGAGCGCACTGTCTCTGAAATCGAGATCGGTATCGCCACGCTTCGCCGCGAACTCAATTCTTAGAAAGTCATTTCGATGAAACACGTAACCATGACAACCGCCGGCTTTGCCGTGATCGCCCTGACCCTGGGCGCCTGCTCATCCACACCGGAACCCAGCCCCAGATTGCTGTCTGCCGAAGCCTCGCTCCAGCAGGCCAAAGCCAATCCGGCGACACTGGAAGCGGGTCGTTCGGCAATTGAAAAGGCCGACGCCGCCCTTGTGGAAGCACGAGACTTCCATAACCGCCGCAAGAGCGATGAGTATATCCATACGATCCGAATGAGCGAAGGCTATCTTGCCCTTGCCGAAACACGCGGTCTTCAGCGCGAAGCCAATACAAAGATTGCAGCCCTGAATACGGAACGCGCGCAAGTCGTCTCCCAGACACGCATGCGCGAAGTGGCGGAGGCCAGAGCGGCCACTGCAGTTGCGGAAGACCGGGCTGACCGCTCAGAGATTGTCGTGGCACAGTCCGTCGCCGATAGTGCGGTGTCAGAAGCAGGCCGGGTGGCCGCCGAAGCGCGCAACGCTGCCTTGAAGGCCGAACTCGCCGGCTATGAGCAAACGAAGACCGATCTGGGCGTTACCCTCATACTGCGCGACCTTCAGTTCGCATTCGGATCAGCTGTTCTGACCAGCGGCGCGCAGGGACGGCTTGCTCCGCTTGCGTCTTTCCTCTCGAAACAGCCGGATGCACGAATCCAGATTGCGGGCCACACGGACTCTCAGGGTGCCGAGAGCTACAATCTTGGCCTCTCCGATCGCCGCGCCGCATCGGTTGCAGCATACCTGGTGACGACGGGCGTGAATGCCGGGCGGATTACCAGCGTTGGGTTTGGTGAAAGTGTTCCGCTTTCTTCGAATGACACAGCGGCCGGCCGGGCGATCAATCGCCGTGTCGAAGTGACCATCCTCGACTAGTCCGATACCGCGCACGCGTTTTGCCGGGCGCGTCATTTGCAGCCAGTCTCGCCCGCAAAGGTGCAGGCGGGCTGCAAATGCGTCAGGCAAGAGCCGTCGCAGATCTTTCGGTCAGGCAGTCTTCTGGAGGTGAAATGACCCGCAATCATGTCAGCGCCGAGCCGAATGGAACTGCAAGGCCGCATCCCCTGAAAAAAGCCAGAAGCCCGAACAGGCAAGCAGAAAGCCTGCCCCATTTCCCGGCGCTCGCCAGGCTCGGCGGTGAAAGGCGGCTCAAAAGCGCCTTCGCACTGAAACTGGAGCGGTACGAACGTTTCTCCGGCTACCTTCCGAAGTCGGTCAGTTCGCTGATGACCAGGAAGCGGACATTTGAGCCAGGCATGCAGCTCTCCTACCATGGCGAACCGGGCGGTGTTGCCTTCATCATCGAAGACGGCTGGACATTCTCAAGCAAGCTGATGCCAGGCGGCGCGCGCCAGATTCTCGATATCCAGATACCGGGTGATGTCGCCGGGCTGCAGAATCTGCCGGTGCCCTTCGCAGATCATGATGTCACCGCGCTTACCAAGGTCATTGTCCACGAAGTCAGGTTTTCCGATCTCGCCAACGCCATTTCATCCGACCCCGGACTTGCGGGCCTCATTCTCTGGCTCGCAGCCAGCGACAGCGCGGTCGCTTCGGAACGCCTGATCGACATTGGCCAGCGGTCAGCGCTGGAGCGTATGGCGCATTTCATACTCGAGCTTGCAACCCGCCTGCGGCTGGCGGGCCTCAGCACGCATGCCGGATTTCCCTGTCCCATGACGCAGTATGTGTTGGGCGATGCGCTTGGGCTGACATCCGTTCATGTCAACAGGGTTCTGCGAGATCTCAGGACAGCGCGGCTGGCCCACCATCGGCGCGGATGGATCAGCCTGCTCGATATCGGGATGCTGAGTGAGGTGGCGAGATTTGACGCCGCCTATCTCGACCATACCAGCGTGCTGGATACGGCGCGCAATTGAGACGGCACCGCTGGCTGGTGAGGCCAGGGTGCCATCATTCAAGAGCTCAATTGTCTTGCCGGCATCGTAACGCAGATGCCGGCAAAGAGGTGGCGGCGAGTCAGAAGCAACCCGAATGCTACAAAAGAGTCGCATTCAGCTGATCCTGAGCGCCATGGCCTAGTTGAGTGCCCGCGTCGCTTCTTCCAGTTCGCGGAATGCTTCGGCCTCATTGCCGGCCTTCTGCGCTTTCTCAGCGGACTGATAATGCTTCAGGGCGTTGGCTTTCTTGGTGCCTTCCGGCGCCTTGTCCCAGGCGGACTTCACAGCCTGCATCTTGCTTGTAACGCCTGCTTGCTTGTCGCCGGTCGCGGCAATCCCGCCTTGCGGGTTTGCATTGTCTTTTTTCATGTTTTCGTTCGACATGGTATTCTCCTTTTCGCATGCCCGGCCACCAGAACAGGCGCCGTTGGCACGAACGGTTGGCGAAGGATCGCCAACCAGAGACAAGCTAGATCATCCGTGATCCGGATGCGTTGATGCAGGTTGGTTTCAGACCAAATGGTAACATCGCTTCAGCAGGGACGCCGAGACCTGAGCAGTCCGGCCGTCCGTTGGCGGCGAACCTGCCTTCGGATGAAGTGTGCATACCTGGGCTTGCAGCAGTAGCTATGTTCTGGACACTGTATTGCCGGGTAATGTCTTGAAGTGTTTGGAGGGCGGCTTCATCATGTTGCAGGAGCTCGGTGTCAGGCCGGCAGCCCATGCCCCGGCAGGATTGTCGGTTCGCTTGAGTTGCGCCTTACTCCAGCAGGACAACAGTTATACGCACGGTATCCTGATATAGCCCCGCCGGCTTTCCGGCCGTGTCTCCGACGCGAAACCGCAGCCGGCCGAGTTTCCCTTTCTGACCGGTTGGTTCGTAGATTTGGGGGACCCGCGCGACGGAGTGGCGTGGCACAGAATAATCATTGAACCAGATGGAGTACGCGATCTTTGCATCCGGCGCTTCCCAACCCGCGCGCTCCAGAAACCAGTGGTTCATGCTTTCGAGCTCTACGGTGTATGCTCCGCTGGAGCGCACCGATACAAAGGCTGTTTCCTCCCGGCCCTTCTCCAGAACGCCGAAATCAACGCCTTGCCCGGATGATCCACTGCTTTGTCCGGCCAGACGAATATCGGCCTGGGACGCCACCAGCGCGCCGATGCTGAAAGCAGCCCTCTGATCCCCACTTTCCGGCGACACGACTTCCAGTTCGAAAGCACCTTCATATAATCCGGCGGCCACTGACTGGCGCGGCGGCAAGACAGCGATCAGGTCCGCTGAAACGCTGTTGGCGGTTGCAGGTAGCAGAGTGATGGAAAACTGGTCTTCGCTTCGAGGATCGAGGCGGCGGCCTTGCGGTGTCCGGAACAGGATATCCAGCCTGCTTGCCCTAAGTAACAGGCCACCGCCGGTGCCGCTGGAAAACCTCAAAGTTGCGCGGCAAGCAGATTTTGCGGAGCCGTCGACCCTGATATTCAGTATTTCGGCCTGATCGTTGAATGGCATGTAGGTGGCAATCCGGTCTGCGCGGACCGTCAGGGCTATGGGACTACAGGGAGGCGTTGCGCTCGCCTGCAGGGCGGTCAACATCGCGAAGCCAGCAAGGGCAACGAGCCTCATGGAATTGCAGATCAGGCTTGTCATGGTTGTTTCTCCTCTGCATCAGACGGTTCGAGTATGCCCAGATCGATCAATCCCGATTGATCACGCCCGATCTCAAAGTTGAAACCAATCGGCGGATCTGTGAAAAACTCGGCTCTGTAACGTCCTGGCTCCAGACTTTGTGCCGCGAACCTGCCCTTCGCATTTGTGAAAGTCTGTATACTCATGAAATCCCGGCCGTCGGCAGGTCGAATGATGCCGCCTGTCAGAACGATAGGTTGTCCGTCGGGCAACGCCGCTTGACCGATAGCGGTAAGCGACGCGTTGGAGCCAGCGGTGAAGCCGATCCCCGAACGATAGAAGGCGAAAATGTCACGCTCCGTATCACCCATGTCATACGCAATGGGTGGATTCTCTGCGTTCCACCTTATGCGGCGGATAGTGTAGCTATTGATTGTCGGAACCACGGCAGGGCCCCAGTTATCTGCAATTGCCGAAGGTCCTGCTGGTCCGTTGTCTACCAGTATGCGGGTTTCCCTGAGGGTCCGGTGCCGTTTGACGATGGCAAATGAATCATAGATCGGTCTTCCGAATCCAAATCCGTTTTCCGCGATGGCAAAACTTGTGCCGACCGTGGCGCGCGAATATTGAGTGGCGGAGCGGTCACGATCAGTGAACCCCGTGTAAATGTGGTCCAGGCCGATCTCGATCCGGTTTCCCGAATAGCGAGTGTTGACATCGAACTCGACACTGGAGTCGGCCCTGCGAACAGCAGCGTTTGCGTTCCAGCTGTTGACGGTGTTGCTGCCGTAGCGCGACCAGGCCAGGCGAGACACATTGCCTTCACTTTCCCAGTTCCCGGACACTAGCTGTCGACGACCAATCGGCATGGTCATACGAACGGCGAACCGTGTATCCGTGATGGTGGATATCTGCTGCTCAGCCCGGACAAGTACGTTCGCGCGCCCAAACCGCCGGGACACATCAACACCATAAGCCTGCTCAGTTGGTTCCTGTGCTGCAAATGGCTCTGCATAACGTGCGCTCAGACTAATTAGAGTGTCTGCCGGACCCGGCGCAGAATACCGTGCCCGCAGTTCGTGCCTGTATCGTTCTGACGGTGTCTCCACCCCCAATGGAAGGAACCCGTCGGTTCGTATGATCCCGACAAGGTCGATGCGATGTGATCTTTGCTGACCACTGAAAATACGGTCATAACTCCACCTTACAGAGGCCGCCGCCCCCGTACCAACGTCATCGCTTTCACTGAGGGATCCGTTTACGGAGATTAGCCCGATCTGCGAGGTTTGAGATACCTCGAAGCCAGCGACATGATGGCTTTCCGTTCCTTGATAGTTCAATCCCAGCGTCAAGGAACTCGTCACGCCGCGGCGATAGAAACCCGACCATGACGGCGTGCTGAAATCATATGCCAGCTCGTCGAACACATTTGTGTCCCGGCGGTAGCCGATGTTGAAAGAAAACTCACTCAGTCCCGCCTTCAGAAGGCCCGGGTCTGAAAACAGCGAGAAGTCGAGCTCACGTTGTTGCCCATTGATGTCCTCGATAACCAGGCGCACCTCGTTGACGCCGGCGTTGAATGCAAAGTCCTGCAGGTCATAGCGCCCGGGATCGAGTCGAACGGACTTCTCAAAGAACCCATTGACGAAAACATCGACACGCGAAGACTGCTGCAGCACGAAGCTTCGTTGCCCGGTGGGACTGATCGCCCGGAGCGGTTGGATCTGGTCATAAGCCCGCTCAACCGACAGTCCAAGAATCGGGGGCGAGCCCTGAAACTCGGTGCCCCGGAAATGAACATCGCCAGCCGAATAGCGGATGGCGCGGGTTACGTCGTCATGAACGATCCGAACCTCCCCGCGCCTCAGCTCGTCGCCGGGAAGCGAGCTGTCAACAAAGACTGCGCCTTCGATGGCCGGTCCCTTCGCGCCGAGGGGCCGGACGGCGCCCTCGAGACTGATTTGGCGGGCGATCTCCTGAGTGGCGGAACTATCGCCGGCCCAGCGTATTTCCTGTGAACCAAAGATGTTGAAGTATGCGGATCGCCCGGAGGTGTCGAACGCGCTCAGATCTGAATAGTCTATCGGATCTGGCCTGAGCGAGACTAGACGTGTAACCCGCGCGTCGTCTGATGCCACGAGCTGGATGGTCAGCGATGCTGGATCAAACTCGATCCTGATACCCGATGCTGCAAAAGCAGACTCAGGAATGTATCCATCATGCTGTGCGGCCAGAACGCTTTCGACCTTGTCAGCGTCGAAATAGGTGAAGGCAATCTGTCGCCACGAGTTGGCCTCGACATCCGTCAGGCTGGTTGTCGAAAGGCGCACCAGAAGTGTTCCGACCGTTCGTCCATCAACCACCACGGGCAGATTGACGACGTAACTGGCGGAAACGGGATCGTGGTCTACAGGATCCTGCGCCTCCCCCCAGGCCGGGCGGGCAATCATCGCAATCAAAGTCGTGAAAGCCGAAAAGGCGAGGAGGCGCTTTCCCACCTTCATCCGGGTGGATCGCAAGCTGTGTGGGCGCCGACCAGAATGGCTCCCGAATGAAAGTGCGTGCCGGAAAGCAAGGAGATCAGATCGAGCGTTACTGTTTCGCCGGGCAAGATGGAGTCAGACCCGATCTGTTCGGCAATCCGGCGTCCTTCAATCTCGGCGCCGGGTCCTGTCTGCCCCTCAAAGGTGAGGCGGCAGCCGGAAAGCAGAGCAGGGCCTTTTCCCGCATTCGTGAGCACCAGCTGCTCACCAGTCGCAGCCGGTTTGAGTGCTGCATTCAGGGTCCCGGCGTGACCGCCGAGCACATGGATGGGCAGGAGGTGTTCCCCGTCAGCGACTGTGAGACAGATTGGCGAAATTGCTTAAGGAGGATTTCTGGCTCATCGTAACTGATACGAGGAGTGAAGATGAGACAGAAATCCGGGCCGCAGGAGAGTTCGGC
>JBKBLD010000032.1:0-24921 GCA_046296675.1 Hyphomonas sp.
GCGACCGCGCCGGACAGTTTTGCGACCTCGCCCTTGATCTCGGAAGCGAGTTTCTGGCGCTCGGTATCGAGCGCTGTAATGCGCTGGGACACGGATGCCAGATCGGCCGAGAGTTTTTCGGCGGCATCGCTGGCCGCCTTGATCTTCGGCTCCAGCGCCTGCGGGACGGCGGCGACCGCGCCGGACAGTTTTGCGACTTTCTGCGTCAGTTCCGGCATTGCTGCCATGGCGCCTGAGAGCTTACTGATATCGTTCGCCGTCGCTGCGCTTCTGGCGGCGAGGTCGGCGGCGAGTTTCGAGTTGGATGCCTTGGCGATAGCGAGTTCACTCTGCAACTGGGCAATCCGGCTGCTGACCGCGTCGGCGCGGGCATTGTCTCCGGCAACCGCCAGATGCTGGGTCTGGGCGGCCATAGCCTTCAGCGCGGCCACTTCCGCCTGGAGGTTCGCTGCCTCGATATGAAGGGTTGCAGCATGGGCCTGCGCCTTGGCGGCCACGTAAAGAAGGCCGAGCGCCACAAGCGCGAGGCTTCCGCCGATGAGTATCCAGCCGCGGCTGGCTGCGAATTGCGGATCCATGCTGACCCAGACGGCCGCGCCAGCTGCTGCGAGCAGCAACAGCAGAAGGTGCGGGCGCGCGATCACATGCACAAAGCTGCGCCGGGCAAACTGCAGCAGGGTGAACAGTTGCGGCGACACCTGGCGGATCCTGTGGGCGGGGGCTGAATACCACATCCGGCCGGCGGCCGGCGGCGTTTCGACGAGCTGGGGCGGAGTTTTCTGTAACATGCTCACTCTACTATCATGCGCAGGCGGCGCCAGCGCCGCATCTGCTGCTATTATCCCAATCGGGTTAACATTGGCTGCCGGACCGGCGGAAACACCTGAGTTTGTAGCAGGTTTAGCACTTTCCGCCTTGGCCGGTGAAGATACGGTTTTTTCAGGTGGCCGCCCATCCGATTTGGGTTTGTCCTGATGGGGCATTCCGGCCTTCGCCGGCTGGCGGAATTTCACGCAGGCGTCGAAAGCCGCCTGAACCGCAGCCATCCCGGGATCCTCCCGGAACGCCAGGAAGTTACCCCAGGCCGAGGAGTCCATATGAGGCCCAGGATATTTAAAGACGCGCCGCCAGTCATGCGGGGTACCATACCGGATGATCGGATGCCATTCGCTGACATAGACATGATAGCCATGACCGCACAGGAAATCGGCGATCTCCTTCCAGGTATGGCCAAGCGGCACTGTCTTGGCATCCTCGAACTCGCACTCGACGACATCCGGTTTCAACTTGTCCCACGGAACGCCTTTCAGCACGCCAAAGTCAAACCCCTCGACATCGATCTTGAGGAAATCGACGCGCGAAATATTCCGGTCCCGGATGATATCCGAGACCGTCGTTATGTCGACTTTGGCGCTTTCCCTGTGTGTCTCGCGGAATGCTGAAAGGCCGCTGATGCCGGTGCTTTCTTCGGATGAGAAGAAAGACACGCCGGTCGCCGGCTTGTCGCTGACCGCGCGGGGGTCGATAATGACGTTGGGCGCGTCGCGGAACCGCCGCAGAAGATGTACGCGGTTTTTTGGGTCAGGCTCGAAACAGTGGATAGACCAGCCTAGATTATGGAAATATTGCGCGCTCGTCCCGTAATGTGCGCCGACATCAAGCATTACGCGCTCGCGGCCGGTCCGGTCATTCAGCATGTGGGCTACGACGCCAGTTTCATCGACACTCGCCTGTTTACAGCGACTATGGTCGACAATGTCTGCATGATCGGGCGCTGCGGCTTCCGTGAGGATCGATATGAAACGTTTGGAAATCATCCTGATGTCCCGATTCTTGAAGGTCCACGCCTGAGCTTCTTCTGCTATGCGTCTCCCAATTTCCGGATTCGTGGCGAGGCGGCTGATAGCGGCGGCGAGTTCATCGGTATCCTGACTGGTTATCCGAACCCCTAGGTCATTCGCAGACAGCAGTTCCATCGCGGCCGTCTCTTCCGGGCCGACCGCCAATACCGGCGCGCCCGAGCCGAGATACTCAGGTAGCTTGTTAGGTATAGAGTACTGGATATAGGTCAGGCTGTCTGGATCGAAATTATAGCCGAGAACCAGAATATCCGCTTCTGCCAGCAGGCGCTCATACTCGTCGTCCGGAACGGATTCGAGAATGTCCACGCCCTTCAGCCCTTTGGCCGCCAGTGCAAACTCCTTTCGCCACATCGGCATTGTGTAAATTTCAAAGCGGAGCGGAAACTGCTCCTGAAGTTGGTCTACCACGCGGGCAATATGAAGGATGGTATTGAATGTCATGTTCTTGGCGAGTGCGCCGGTGTAGCGCATGATGACAGTATCACGCTTGCTCTTCACCGCCCGCGCATCGTCGGCCAGCCGATTGCACAGGTCCGGATCGATCCCGTTTGCGATCGGCTCGAATTCAACGCCGTAGCGCTCGCGGAAAGTTTCAGACATCTTTTCCGAAATGCTCAGTACACGACGGCTGCGACTGAAAAAATAGCGGAGTTCCTGATTGAGCACCTCCGCTCTTTTTGGATCGGTTGCGGCGACGGCCTCCGGCCAGTCGTCCATGATGTGGGTGACCATCGGCAGTTTCAACTGGTCCAGAACGAGCCGGGCTGCATGCGCCAGACTTGGGTGCTGCTCAAGCGGCCGATAGTATGTCACATCCGGCCTGAACGCTTTGACGGCGTCGATCAGATCCTGGTCGTTCTCGAATTGCCTGGGCTTGCTTTCGGCGACGAGCGGCATCATCGAGCCAATATCCTCGTGTAGAGCAAGAATCTGCATGACGCTGCCAGCTGGATATTTGCCCAACAGTCTTTTCTTGATCTGTCCGGTGGCCGACGGTGAGCCGACTTTGGTTGAATCGATGATCAGGAGCCGCGGAGGGGCGCTCGGGAACCGGGACCCCTTGCGAACCATCCGCGCGTTGAGGGCCGGGATGTGCGAATGCGCCATGCAGGCAAATCCTTTGCCTTTGTCTTCCCCCTCCCGGATCTGCTGATCCAGCAAATCACAATGGGATGTGTAGTAATCATTGTAATCGATGTTGAAGAAAGCCGGATGGATTTCCCGGATGTTCGACATTTTGTCGTTTATCTGTGTTTTGGGATTATGCTTCCAGAAGTAGTTGTTCTCATTCAGCGGTCGTCCGTCACATCCGAGGAATTCGATCCGGGACGCGAATGTCGTGGCGAGCGGCACCATGAGGAAGGTGAGGATGTTCGCCGTCACCTTGACTTCAAACTCTTCCCTGAGGTCGAGATTGAAGTTTTTGCCCTGGTTGAAAGGGATGGCGATCATCCGTGATTCGAGTTCTGGAAAACTCGAAACAAAAATTTGATGATATTTCACGGGGATGACAATCGTGAAATCATGGCGCGCAGCTGCGCGGCGAAGGGATTGGCGGAACGCCGCGGCATATTCCGACGGACCGAAATGAAAGATCGGGTCTGCAAAGACCACGATCTGCGGTTTGAGCGTCTGCATCAGTGTTTCGTCAAGAATGACACTGTTGCAGACAATCCCCAGTGCGCCCTCATGATTGAGTTCACTATAGTGCTGAACGGAAGGGCCGGTCGCCAGCAGATAGGCGCGCTCGAACTCACCCAGACGCCCTGACAACTGAATGAATTTCCGGCGATTGTTTTCAATCACGTCCTTCAGATTGTCGACAAGCTTGAATCCGGCCTCGATATACAGACCACCTTCATTCCGGTCCGTAGTCGGATCGACGCGCCAGACGCGCTTGCCTTTCAGCCAGTTTGCCTTGCGTTTCTCTTCGTCGAAAAGCCATTGGCTCCGCGTCGCATTCCAGCAGAGGATTGCCACAGAAGAGTCCATGTCCCTTCGCAGTGCTTCCTCATCAGAGCATACGCGAAACTCGGTGCGCGACTTGAGTTCATCAAATCGATCCGCGATCGAAGGGTCCATTCCGGAAGCAACGCGCCACGGCATTCTGGCAAGCGCCTCATTTGCGACAGGAATGATGAACCTGGAAATCGTCGAACTGGACAGGAACCAGGCGGTTCTCGAGATGACGTCGATCAGTGCGTCTTCCCTGTCAATCACAGGATAGAAGGTAACTGATTTCGGCCTCATGGAAGCGTCGCCGGCGGCTGCGGGGATGGGGCGCGCGAGGGCGTGCTTATTGCCAACCACATTCGGTTTGTCCGCGCAGGTGCAGTTTGCCTTGGCTTGCATGCGCTCAGGGAAATGCAGGTCCAGCAGCCTCCGGGCGCCCGCATTGCTCAGATCGTTGGCGATGAAGAAGTTCTGGTCAAGATAGCCAAGGAACCGTTTGACAACCGGCTCCCGGTCCGCGGGCGCTCTTGAGGAAAGCGCGGCCTTTACCTGTCCTTCTATTTCGCCGCGCTCCCGGCAGTCATAAGTCAATCCGGAGAGGGCTGCGATATTGCTTCCAATCGTCACAACCGGTTTGCCGAGCGCCAGGCCCGCGATCGCCGTCTTTGTCAGGAAGCAAACCACGGCATTGCAATTCGCGAGCGCATCCTCGAAACCACCGTCGAGATAGGTCACCCTTGGCTCCGAGCGTATCGCTGCGATGAACGAGGCGTCTTTTGGTTCCGAAGGGTGGGTCTTGATCCACACTTCTGCACCGAGACGTTCGCCAAGGTCTGCGAAATAGGACACGGCTTTTTCCGGCTCGTCGAAAACCGGATAGTGTGTCTGCCGCAAGGGGTGGTTGGCGAGGCTCCACCCGGTCGCCAGTGCATGATCAAGCGCCAGGAAGATAACAGGTTTGGACCGGGTTCCTTTCAGAGTATACTCTGGTTCAGTCGTCGGGTCGCCTGCGCGATGCCCGGCTGGCGCTGTTTTCAGTTTTTCGACTACCTGATTGCCAAACGTTTCATGACCGCCCGGTTCTCGCCAGCGCCCATCGCTCAGGAATTGTTCAATCTCTGAGTTGCCATAATAACCCTCAGGCTCGAACCACTGATTTACAAATGGAGAGCGTTCCGAATGGATCGCTGGTATTTCTAAAGAGTCCACACAAAGACGCGCAGTATAGTGAAGCGGATGGGTATCGTTATTAACCACCGCCTTTGCAGGCTTGTGCTCTGAAAGTATTGTCAGAAGCAAATGTACATAACAAAGGGCGGAACGCTTATATTTGTTATAATTCTGTAGCCTTGATGTTTGCGTTGATGTCGACGATTTTATGCTTCCTGCATATTCTATCAGAAGCTCGACAGCAGCTGAGTGTTTTGAAACACTCAAGAACCGTTTCAAAAGGGGATGATTTTCGTCCCCTAGGTGCGAGTACTCTGGCTTCGTTTCGATCATCCGCCATGTCGGTATAAGAACGTCCTGAGCATGAGGCAGCGCCTTCGTGTCTGCTCTCAGAAATGATACTTGCACCGGCTTATAGCCGCGCGATTTAAGCGCCCGGGCAAAGTTCTCCCAGAAGGACTGTTCCTCCGGGGTCTTCAAAGTTGGAAAAAACAAAAGAACTGACGGCTGCAGGTTCTCGGGAGCCGGAGTATTTATCATGATGCCTCTAACGTTTTCCCAAGACCAATCGCAACAAATTTCTGTTTGATTGCTGCCGGAAAGCTCATGTGTCTTTGCGGTTAGCAGACGCTATGGAGGGCGGCAACAAACGATGTCGCCTGGCGGCCGTATTTCGCTCCGGCGCGCTCGGCTGCAACCTATCGAATTCCGGCTGCTGCTTTCTGCGCCTCGTTAATCCTGTGGGTAAAGTGCAAAAAACTCCCCTGTTTCTGGCCCCCGCCGGTCTGTTTGGCGCCTCTCTGGCAGCGCCAATCTGTAAAAAATCGGTCATATCGTCCATGGCGCAAAGCGCCGGTCCTCCTCGTTCAACACGAGCCGGGTGTCTGATTTCCCTGTAGATCCCCATGATCCCACCGGTAGGTTTCATCTCCATTATGGCGATCGGACAGATTGCGCCAATCTCTTTCGCCTCATACAGGAAACCCGGCTGGGCGAGTTCTGCAATCCCGCCGCCCGGAGGGGTGTCCAGGTCCGTGCCGGGACGCTCAATTCCTCAGCAGGCTGTGCAGATACTGGCCATATTCATTGGTATAGCCTGCCGCCAGCCGCTCCAGCTGTTCATCATCGATGAAGCCCTTGCGCCAGGAGACTTCTTCCGGACAGGCGATTTTCATCCCTTGCCGCTTCTCCACTGTCTGGACGAATTGCGAGGCCTGGATCAGGCCGTCGAAGGTGCCGGCATCGAGCCAGGCGGTGCCGCGCGCGAGGCGGTGGACGTTCAGGGTGCCGCGTTTGAGGTAGGTCTCGTTCACCGAGGTGATCTCAAGCTCGCCCCGGGCTGAAGGCTGGACCTCGCGGGCAATGTCGACCACGTCCTTGTCATAAAAATATAGCCCGGTGACGGCCCAGTTGCTCTTCGGCAGGGTGGGCTTTTCCTCGATCGACAGCGCGGTCCCATCGGGGGCCATTTCAATGACGCCGAACTCCGCGGGATTGTTCACCTGACAGGCAAGGATCGTCGCGCCGGTGTCCAGCCTGCCGAACTTTTCCAGCTCGCCGCCAAGGCCGGCGCCATAGAACATGTTGTCACCGAGCGCGAGCGCGCAGCTTCCCCCGCCGACAAATCCGGCGCCGATCAGGAAGGCTTCGGCAAGGCCGCGCGGTTCGGGCTGCGGGGCATAGGTGAAGCTCATGCCCCAGTCGCTGCCGGTGCCGAGCAGGCGCTGATAGGCCGGCAGGAAATCGGGCGTCGTGATGATGAGGACATCACGGATTCCCGCCAGCATAAGAGTCGTGACCGGATGATAGATCATCGGCTTGTCATAAACCGGCAGCAGCTGTTTGGAGACGCCGCGAGTGACCGGATAAAGCCGCGTTCCCCGGCCGCCTGCCAGAATGATGCCCTTCATGGTTTCCACCCTTTGATCGTGAAGCGCCTGCGCAGGCCACCCGATGCCTGATTGGCGTTGTTATCCGGTTGCCACCGAGACAGGAATTTGACGCCGGCGGCGAGGACAGCTTTGCGCATGTGCTATTCCCCGGACGTAGCAAGGCCGAGGCGTTCGCCGGCATAGATGCCCTGACGCAGCGGCTGCCACCAGTCCGGATTGTCGAGGTACCAGCGCACGGTCTTCCTGAGACCCGTTTCGAAGGTTTCCTCCGCCCTCCAGCCAAGCTCGCCTTCGAGCCGTGTCGCATCGATGGCATAGCGCTGGTCGTGGCCCGGACGGTCATCCACGAGCGTGATCAGCCGCCGGTGCGGCGCACCTTCGGGATGCAGCTCATCCAGCAGATCGCAGATCGCCTGCGCGACCTGAAGATTCGTCCGTTCACTGCGCCCGCCGACGGTATAGGTCGCCCCCACCCGCCCAGCGGTCGCGATCCGCCACAAGGCGCGGGCATGATCGTCCACATACAGCCAGTCGCGGATGTTGGACCCGTCGCCATAGATACGCACCGGCTTGCCCTCCAGCGCATTCAGGATCGTCAGGGGAATGAGCTTTTCCGGGAAGTGGCAGGGCCCGTAATTGTTGGAACAGTTCGAAATGATGACGGGCAGGCCATAGGTCCGGTGCCAGGCGCGCACCAGATGATCGGACGCTGCCTTGGAGGCTGAATAGGGCGAAGACGGATCATAGGGCGAGGTTTCGCTGAACAATCCCTCCGGGCCGAGTGAGCCGAAGACTTCATCGGTCGAGATATGCAGGAAGCGGAATGCAGCGCGCGGTTCACCGGTTAGCGCTGCATGATAGGCCCGCGCGGCTTCGAGCAGGGCATAGGTGCCGCTGATATTGGTTTCGATGAAGGCCTGTGGCCCGGTGATCGAGCGGTCGACATGGCTTTCAGCGGCAAGGTGAAGCACGAAGTCCGGCCGCTCGCTGGCGAAAATGTCCATCATCGCCTGGCCGTTGCAGATATCCTCGCGCAACAGCCGGTACCGGGGCGAGGCGGCAACCGGCGCCAGCGAGTTCAGGTTCGCCGCATAGGTCAGCTTGTCGATGACCGTGACCGACGCGTTTGTGTTTCCGATCAGATAGCGCACCACCGCCGATCCGATGAAGCCCGCCCCGCCGGTGACGATGACTTTCATCGTACGTTCTCCCCGGCAGGCGGCTCAAACACGAAATAAACGGGCAGGTCGCTGAGGCGCGGCTGTGCGGCGTCCTTGTCGGACAGGACCGGCCGGGCGCCGTTCAGCGGCCAGTCGATGCCGAGGTCCGGATCATCCCAGGCGAGGCCCCGGTCACAGGCAGGGTCGTAATAATGGGTCACCTTGTACTGGACCTCACAGTCCGGCGTCAGGGTGCAGAAGCCGTGCGCAAACCCGGCCGGCACATAGAGCTGGTGGCCATTCTCCGCTGTCAGTTCAGCGCTCACATGCTTGCCGAAGCTCGGCGACCCCTTGCGGATATCGACGGCAACATCGAACATGGCGCCTCTCGTGCACCGGATCAGCTTGCCCTGTGCTGACGGGGCGATCTGGAAATGCAGCCCGCGCAACACGAATTGCGGCCCGGAGACGGATTGGTTGTCCTGCACGAACGGGCCGGGTATGCCGCTGGCCGCGTAAAGGCTCTCGCGAAAGGTTTCACGGAAATACCCGCGGTCGTCATCTGTCCGCCCCGGCTTCACAAGTATCACTTCTGGGATCGGCTGAGGAAAGAACATGTGCATCTTCAACCGGGACTCGACCTGCTCGCTGGCGGCTGCACCGGTGGGGCAGCCTTTCGCCCGCTGCGGACAGGTCGCCAAGGCGCCGCGCTTTGTCAACCCGGCAGGCTGGCATTGGTGCGCCGCTGGTGTCAGTGAGGCAGGATATCCGGGACTTGTGTGCAGGGCAGCAATAGTCAGGTTGCAACCTGCCATATTCGGGTTATTGCTCCCCGGTCCCAGTGAAACATGCAGGAACCAATGACACAGAAAACGGCCCTGATTACGGGCGTCACCGGTCAGGATGGCGCGTATCTGGCGAGACTCCTTCTTGAAAAAGGTTATATCGTGCACGGCGTGAAGCGCCGGTCTTCCTCGTTCAATACGAGCCGGGTGGATGACATCTATGTCGATCCGCATGATCCGACCGGAAGGTTTCACCTGCATTATGGTGACATGACGGATTCCACCAATCTGATCCGCCTGGTGCAGGAAACCCAGCCCGATGAGATCTACAATCTGGCCGCGCAGAGCCATGTCCAGGTCAGTTTCGAGACGCCCGAATACACCGCGAATGCCGATGCCGTCGGGCCGCTGCGCCTTTTGGAAGCGCTGCGCATCCTGAGGCTGGAAGACAGTGTCCGCTTCTACCAGGCCTCGACCTCGGAGCTCTATGGCCTTGTCCAGGCGGTCCCCCAGAGCGAGACGACGCCGTTCTATCCGCGCAGCCCCTATGCGGTGGCCAAGCTCTATGCCTACTGGATCACGGTGAACTACCGCGAGGCCTATGGCATCCACGCCTCCAACGGCATCCTGTTCAATCATGAGGGTCCGACGCGCGGTGAAACTTTTGTAACGCGCAAGATCACGCGGGCCGTCGCCGCCATTGAACTCGGCCTGCAGTCGGAACTCTATCTCGGAAATCTCGATGCCAAGCGCGACTGGGGCCATGCGCGCGATTATGTCGAAGGCATGTGGCGGATCGTCCAGCATGAGGTCGGCGATGACTGGGTGCTGGCGACCGGCGAGACGCATACGGTGCGCGAATTTGTCGAACGCGCCTTTGCAGAAGTCGGGCGTGTCATCGCATGGTCAGGGGAAGGGGTGGACGAGGTCGGGCGCGATGCGAAATCCGGCGCCGTCCTTGTCCGGATCGATCCGCGTTATTTCCGCCCGACCGAGGTGGACCTGCTGATCGGCGACCCGGCCAAGGCGCATCAGAAGCTCGGCTGGAAACACACCACGACCTTCCCTGAACTGGTCGCCGAGATGGTGGCTTCCGATCTCGCCCTGGTAAAAGAAGAGACCAAGCGAAAGAACCGCCATGACTGAGGCAGCGGTAGGACAGCAACGTTAGGCGTCACTGGAGTCACAAATGAATGAGTTGTTTTCACTTAAGCAAACAGATTCCTTCACAACAATACTAAAAGCTTACTCAGATGCAGGAGTGGATCTCGGCGACATCATCGATGGCGGCGCGGGGTCGGGCATCACGGCAACAGAGATGTTGAGTGTTCTCGATGCGGAGACTCGGTGTTTCGCATTCGAACCGTTTCCAGGAAACCACAGGTTCTTCGAAGGCCTCGATCCAAGAATAATCCTTATAAAGAAGGCATTGGCTGAGACGGACAGAACATCCCAGTTTTTTGTCCACTCGGTGGTGGGGGAAGAATCAAAATGGCGCGGCGGTGGATTCAAGGGCTACAGTTCGGTCGGCTACCTCACCGAGCAGACAGGGCGGGCAGGCGAATACTACAATGTGGAATGCGTCAGGGCGGATCAAGAAATCCCGGGCGACCGGCAGGTAGGCGCGGTGAAGCTGGACCTTCAGGGCGGGGAATTGAACGCCCTCAGGGGAATGACGAAGTTGTTCCCCAATGTGAAAGTCATGTGGGTCGAGTATAGCGGGCAAGCAGGACTGGCCGACTTCATCGAGGAAAGCGGATTTATGCTGTTTGACACGACATACATGTTTGTCGGGGACTGCACTGAGGAAGCGCGCCAGATCTTCAACGTTACAAAGGGTGATGTGGCATTATCCACCGGCAGAAAAGCCTGGTTCGGCACCAAAAAGTCAGCGTGGAAGAATTACGAAGCTGAACTTGCCGACTTCAAGAAGAGATTTGGCCTCGTCCAGACGGATCTCGTTTGCATCAATCGAACTTATATCAATGAATTCATTCGCGCGATTCAATACCTGAAATGACAGTGCCATTCAGTGTCTCCGGAAAACGCATCTTCGTGGCCGGTCATCGCGGGATGGTGGGCTCGGCGCTGGTGCGGCGGCTGGCGCGGGAGGGGTGCGAAATCCTCACCGCCGGGCGCGGCGAACTGGACCTGATCGATCAGGCCGCCGTGCGCGCCTGGATGGCGGACCGGAAGCCGGAGGTGGTGATTGTCGCGGCGGCGAAAGTCGGCGGCATCCTCGCCAATGACACCTTTCCGGCCGATTTCCTCTACGACAATCTGATGATCGAGGCGAACCTGATCGAGGCGGCCTTCCGGAGCGATGTGGAAAAACTCCTCTTCCTCGGCTCCTCCTGCATCTATCCGAAATTCGCCGAACAGCCGATAGACGAGGATGCGCTGCTGACCGGGCCGCTGGAGCCGACGAATGAATGGTATGCCATCGCCAAGATCGCCGGCATCAAGCTCTGTCAGGCTTATCGCCGCCAGCACGGTGTCGATTACATCTCGGCCATGCCGACCAATCTCTATGGCCCCGGCGACAATTACAATCTCCAGTCCTCGCATGTCATCCCGGCGCTCATTCGCAAGGCGCATGAGGCAAAGCTGGCCGGCGCGCCCTCTATGACCATCTGGGGCACAGGCACGCCGATGCGGGAATTTCTGCATGCGGATGACTGCGCCGATGCGCTGGTGCATTTGCTCAAGGTCTATTCCGGACATGACCATATCAACGTCGGCTCCGGCGAGGACATGACCATCGAGGCGCTGGCCCGCCTTGTGATGGAGGTCGTCGGCTTTGACGGCGCGCTCGAGAAAGACCTGTCCAAGCCGGACGGCACGCCCCGCAAGCTGATGAAGGCAGACCGGCTGCGCGCTCTCGGCTGGGCACCTGGAATCGGCATGCGCGAGGGGCTTGAAGATGCCTATCGCTGGTTCCTGGACCATCAGGACGAAGCCAAGCTGTGAGCTGCGATCTCATCCTCGAAATTCCCGCAGGCGACAAGCTCGGCGAAGGGATCATCTGGGATGATGCAGCCGGCGCCTTTCTGTGGACGGACATTCTCGGCCGGCGCCTTCATCGCTATCATCTGGCGGATGCCGGCCACACCACGATAGGGCTGCACGCCCGGCTCTGTTCGTTCGGGTTCACGCGGCAGGCGGGCCGGCTGATCGCCGCCTTTGACCGCGAGATCGGCTGGCTTGATGCGGCGACGGGCGCGTTCGTTCCCGCCGTCCGGCCCGATCTGCCGCCTGGCGTGCGCTTCAATGACGGGCGTGTCGGCCCTGACGGGGCTTTCTGGGTCGGCACGATGGTGGAGGATGCAGCCGCCGCCGGCGCGCGCGATCTCGGCGCGCTCTACCGGTTTGCGCCGGATGGCAGCCTGACCCGGCATCTCGGCGGGATCGGCATCTCCAACGGCCTCTGCTGGGCGCCGGATGGCGCGACGCTCTATCATGCCGACAGTCTTTCAGGCCGGGTCACTGCCTATCCTTTCGATCCAGCTGCAGGGCGGTTGGGCGCCGGCACACCGCTGCTCGATCCGGCCCCCGGCGGCTCTCCGGACGGCGCGGTCACAGACGCGGATGGCCGCTATCTTTCTGCGCTGTGGGAAAGCTCCGCCGTCGGTGTATTCGCCGCCACCGGGGGCCTTGAGCAGTCCATCGCCGTGCCCGCCACGCAGGTCACCTGCCCGGCCTTTGGCGGCGAGGGGATGAGCCTGCTCGCGGTGACCTCGGCGCGCGTCGATCTGACAGCGGATCAACTCGCACAAGAGCCCGGCGCCGGAAATGTCTTCATCTTCCGCACGCCCTGGCGGGGTCTGCCGGAGCTGCGCTTTGCGGGCGCGCCGCCGCGCTGAGCTTCAGCCGTCTTCGCGCACATGTGCCTTGCGCGCCTGCATGCGGAAAGGGTTCCACGCCATCCGCCGGATCAGCGTCCAGCAATCGGTCGCGCGGCTTGCAACCCGCCAGCGCGTATCCCTCCGTATACGGAGCACTCCGCCGAAACCCTCCCTCAGTCCGCGCAGCATCGGACGCCGGCGCGGCGTGAGGAAATTGGTGGCCAGTACATAGGCCGTCAGCAGCAGATGGCCCGGCAGGGTGAGGATCAGCACACCGGCTGGCATATTCTTGAAATAGGTCCAGATCCGGTTGCGCACGCCGTGATAGGTCGCAAACTCGCTGAGCCGGCCGGTAATGCCGCTGCCGGCATGATGGACGACGGCCTCCGGCACGAAACGGCAGTCATGGCCCATGATCTGCAGCCGGAAGCCGAGATCGACATCCTCGCAATAGCAGAAAAAGCGCTCGTCAAAGCCGCCCATCTCGCGGAACAGCGCCAGGTCATACATCGCGGCTGCCCCGCAGGCGCTGAAGCACCAGCCAGGTCCCGGCAGTTCGCTCACCGGCCGGGCGAAACCGCCGCGCCAGGGCATGCCGAAGATGAGATAGGCATCGCCCGCCCCGTCCATCAGGCCGGGATCGGCAAGGTCCAGCTGCGCCGAGGCAAATGTGCGGCAGTCCGGCCGCGCCGCCGCCGCGGCCATCAGCTGTTCCAGCCAGTCATGCTCCGCGACCGTATCCGGATTGAGCAGCACCAGCCATTTCCCGGCGGCCAGCTCGGCGGCGCGGTTGTTGCCGCCGGCAAAACCGAGATTCTCCGGATTGCGCACCAGCCGCGCAGCGGGCAGGGCGGAGAGGTCCAGCGCGTCTGGCGAACCGTCGCTGGACGCATTGTCGAAGACGATCAGTTCGAAATCCCGGAATGTCTGCCGGCTGAGGGAATCGGCTGCCGCCTGCAGGAAGGCGCCGCCATTGTAATTGATGATGACGACGGTGATCGCCGGGCCGCTCATGCTGTCACGACAAGGGTTGTCATTCGCAGGCAGATCATGCCGCTGCGGCGCCGTGGATGGATTTCAGCGTTTTCAGAAGCGCTTCGGCGCCGGCCAGCGGCAGGCAGCTCGGCCCGTCGCAGAGCGCCTTGTCGGGGTCGGTATGGAACTCGAGGAACACGCCGTCCGCGCCGGCCGCCACCGCCGATTTCGCGATGATCGCCACCCCGTCCCGCCGCCCGCCGGTCGAGGCGCCGCCGGTGCGCGGATCGGCGCCGGGCAGCTGCACCGCATGGGTCGCATCGATCGTCACCGGCGCGCCAAGCTTCTTCATCTCGGGAATCGCCAGCATGTCGACGATCAGGTTGTTATACCCGAAGCTCACGCCCCGCTCGCACAGGATGACGCCGGTCTCCGGCGCGACTTCGGCAATCTTGGTCAGGATGTTCTTCGCGTCCCACGGCGCCATGAACTGCGCCTTCTTGGCCTGGATCAGCGCCTTGTGCCTGGCCGCCGCTTTTGCTGTTGCCACAACAAGGTCCGTCTGGCGCACGAGGAAAGCGGGCAACTGCAGGATATCGGCAACCTCGGCGACCGCCTCGGCCTGATCGGTCTCATGCAGGTCGGTCACCACCGGCACGCCCAGCTTCGCCTTGACGGCGGACAGGATTTTCAGGCCATCGGTCAGGCCGGGGCCGCGATAGGATTTGATCGACGAGCGATTCGCCTTGTCGAAGCTCGCCTTGAAGACATAGGGCAGGCCGAGATCTGCGCAGATGCGCTTCAGCTCGCCGCCGACTTCCAGCGCCAGGCCCTGATCTTCCAGCACATTGAGGCCCGCCATGACCGCCAGCGGCCCGCCGCCGCCGATGGTCCATCCGGAAGGCGTGTGGGTGAGGGCCGCCATGAAAGTCTCCAATTCGCAGGTCAGGGCGTGTGTTAGCGGAATTGGCGCCCGGCGCGAACCCCCCTCCTCAGCGCGTAAGACAGGGGCCGGAATCAAAGAAGCCGCCCTGTCGAGGGGCGGCTTCCGTGAGCCCCGTGGGGCCCGTCAGATCGCGGCGCGTTTCAACGCCGAACCTGTATCTCTAGGCGCTGATCGGAGGCTGCTCCAGCCAGACACCGTAGGATACAGACCCAACGGCCTCACCTGGTTTCTCACTCGACATGGATCACCTCCTTTCACGCGTGCTACAGGCACGTAACTTTTGCCCCGGACCATCCGGCGCACTTCAGAGCTAAGCATGATTTGCGCCAATGTTAAGTTAATATCGCGGAGAATTGAGGATTGTCCGCAGGCGGCCCAAAAAATAAGCCCCCGAACCGGCGCATTTCCGCGCCTGTCCGGGGGCCTGGCCTCATTTCAGGGGTACGAGGCGAAAGTAACTCAGTAGGCGAGGGCGCCGACCACCAGGCCGATGATCGCGCCGGTGGCGACAGAGGCGAGAATCGCATCGCCGCGGTCCCGGTCGCGCACCCAGTGATACCCGCTCGGCGGCGCATACAGGCCGTAGCGGTGATAATCGGCGATGTAGACCGTGTGCGGCGCATAGCTGTAGTAGTGGCCGACAGTGTAGCGCGGGGCGTAACCGCGCGTGTAGTAAGGGCCATAGGTGCGGCCATAGGTGACCGTCACCGAGGTGCGCGGCGGGGCGTAATAGACCGGCGGTGGCCGGTGGACGATCACGGTCCGCGGCGCGCTGTAATGATAGTGCTTGCGGCTGCTGCTGTACTTGTAGCTGCTGTTGTGCCCGCGGCCCCGGTCATATCCGCGCCCCCGGTCATACCCGCGGCCCTTGTCGTAATGCCGGTCATATCCGTGATGGCGGTCTTGCCCCTTGCCCCGGCCCCTATCGGCCTGAGCGACGGGAACCAGCAGCAGGCTGGCTGCGGCTGTCATGACCGCAATGCGTGTCAGGGATTTCGTCAGGCGCATCGCGCGGGACTCCTCAAGCTGGAAGCCCGCCACCAGCGGCAGGCAGGCAGTCTGCCGGTATTTCCGGCCTTGTGACTTGATTTGTGTGCCCCTTTGCCTGAACTCCCGCTGAACGCGGCCTTCAGGAAACCGGTATGGCGGAATTTGGCGATCTCATCATTTCAGCCACGCTGAAAGTGCCGGCCTGGGAGCTGTCGGAAGCTTTCGTGCGCGCCTCGGGGCCAGGCGGGCAGCATGTCAACAAGGTCTCCAGCGCGGTCCAGCTGACCTGGCATGTCCAGGCATCGTCCCTTCCGGCGCCGCTGAAGGCCCGGTTCGAGAAGCTGTATGGCAGCCGGATGACCGCAGATGGCCGGATCATCCTCGAAGCGGGCGAGCATCGCAGCCAGTCACTCAACCGTGCCGCCGCCAGAGACCGCCTTGCCGCGATGATCCTCAAGGCCTCGGTCGTGCCCAAGCGGCGCATCGCCACAAAACCGACCAAAGGCAGCATCCAGCGCCGGATCGAGACCAAGAAACAGCGCGGCGAGGTCAAATCGCTGCGCGGCAGCGTACGCGATGACGAATAGCCGCGCCGTATTCTGCTGGTTTTCAAGGCCCTGCAGGTGTGGTTGAGACAGGGGCGGGCGTAGTTGAAGGAACCTCGGCATGCACCTTGAAAAGCGGGTACTGATCACGGGCGGGGCCGGTTTCATCGGCTCATTCCTGTGCGAACGCCTCCTGGAAAGCGGCGCGCAGGTGCTGTGCGCCGACAATTTCTTCACCGGCACCCGCTCGAATGTCGAACACCTGCTCGGCCATCCGCGCTTCGAGCTGATGCGCCATGATGTCTGCTTCCCGCTTTATGTCGAGGTCGACGAGATCTACAACATGGCCTGCCCGGCCAGCCCCATCCATTACCAGTTCGACCCGGTCCAGACGACCAAGACCAGTGTCCACGGCGCCATCAACATGCTCGGCCTGGCCAAGCGCGTGAAGGCGAAGATCCTCCAGGCCTCGACCTCGGAAGTCTATGGCGACCCGTCGATGCATCCGCAGCCGGAAGAATACTGGGGCAATGTCAATCCGATCGGCCCGCGCTCCTGTTATGACGAGGGCAAGCGCTGTGCCGAGACGCTGTTCTTCGATTATCGCCGCCAGCACAATCTGCGCATCAAGGTCGCCCGCATCTTCAACACCTACGGCCCCCGCATGCACCCGAATGACGGCCGGGTCGTGTCGAACTTCATCGTCCAGGCGCTGAAAGGCGAGGACATCACCCTCTATGGCGACGGCTCGCAGACCCGCAGCTTCTGCTATGTCGATGATCTCGTCGCTGGCCTCACCGGCCTGATGGAGACAGGCGACGAGGTCACTGGCCCGATCAATATCGGCAATCCGGGCGAATTCTCGATCCGCGAACTGGCCGAGCAGGTCATCGATCTGACCGGGTCAAAGTCGCAACTGGTCTTCCGCCCGCTGCCGCAGGACGACCCGAAACAGCGCCGGCCGGATATCACGAAGGCGCAGCAGATCCTTGGCTGGGAACCGAAGGTGCAACTGCGCGACGGCCTGACAAAGACCATCGCCTATTTCGACGGCCTGCTCGCCGGCCAGCGCGGCCGCATCTGAGGCGGCGTCAGCTGCCCAGTGCGGCGGCGATCAGCTGTTCGACCCGGCGCGTGTCGGCGCCCGCAACATATTCATCGCCAATGAAGAAGGCCGGTGTGCCGCTGATGCGCAGGGCGCGCCCGAGGTTTTCCATTTCGGCGAGTTGCTGGCTGATCGCGCCGGAAGCCATGTCGGCGCGCATCCTGCGGACATCGAGACCGAGATCGCCCGCAATCTCGTCGATCTTCTGCTCTGTGAGGTCATTGTTCGACTGGATGTCCATCAGGGCGAGGTGCATTTCCAGATACTTGTCCTGGCGCCCCGCCGCGAGCGCCGCCCTGGCGGCAGTATCGCTGATCCCGCCAAAGATCGGAAGTTCCTTGAACACGACGCGGACCTGGCCGTCATACGCCTCCGGAAGCCCGGCCGCCCAATGGGCCGAGCGTTTGCAGAAACCGCAGCGATAGTCGAAGAATTCGACCACCGTCACCGGGGCATCCGCCGGGCCGATGGAATAATCCGTCGCCACCGAATAGAGCCGGTCCCAATTGTCGGCGATCGCAGCGCGCACGACGATCGCCTCGTTCTGCTTTTCCCGCTCGGTCAGCGCAACGAGGGCTTCCTCGATGATCTCCGGATTGGCGAGGATGTATTCGCGGACGATCTTTTCCATCTCGGTCCTGTCCGGATTGCCGCCTTGCGCGCAGGCCGGCAGGAGCAGAAGGCCGGCGATGGCCATGGCAAACAGGCAGAGGGATCGGGGCGTCAAAATCATGGGCGGGCATCCTGAATCAGCTGCCGGGACTATAGGCGGCAGCCCGGCGGCGTCCATACATGCTCACGCAGCGTTTATCAGGGGCGGGTGCGGGAAAAGTCCCCGAAGGGCATTTCCCGGTTTTCGGTTGCCACCGAAAGGCGCTGGCCCCGGCCCTGATTGCGGCCATAGCGCTCGTAGAAGACGCGGTTGTCGGGATTGTTGGGGTCGGTGATCAGCAGGATATCGTCGGCGCGGCGATAATTCGGCGTGCCGCGCTGCAACTGGTCAACCGCACGGCGGGCGAAGGTGTTGGCGCGCACGATATCGCCGACCCAATAGGCCGACTCGGCGGTGGCTAGCTGGGCTTCGGCCCGCCGGCCCTGCTTTTCGAACGTGATCGCCAGCTGGGCCCAGGCGAAGGCATTGCCGGACTCCGCAATCAGCGCATCCCGGAGGGCAGTTTCTGCCAGCTGCACGTCGCCTTCGCCGTCCCGTGCGTTCAGCGAGCGGGCATAGTTGATCAGCAGCAACGGCTGGCCGGGCATCAGCTCGAGCGAACGTTTGTGCGGCTCGACCGAGTCGGCCACACGCCCGCTCTCGAACAGGATCTGTCCCTTGAGTTCATGGAAATACGGATTGTCAGGTTCCTCGTCGAGCAGGGAGTCGATATCGCGCAGGGCAGACTGGATGTCCGCCGCGCGATAGGCCGCAATGGCGCGCGCATACCGCGCCGGCGCGCTGGTGTTCGTGGCCGGATATTCGCGGCGCACCTTGGTGGGTGAATCGAGGAAGCCGATCAGCTTGGCGCGCAGCATTTCATACTGCCGCATTTCACGCTCCGTAGGCGGAACATCCATGAGGCCGGTCGCTTCGGCAAGCGCGCGGGTCGTGCGGATCCGGTCGGAGGCAAGCGGGTGGGCGCGGAAATAGGGATAGCGGCGCGCTTCCGACATCACCTCCTGATAGCGGAAATTCTCGAAGAATTCGACGATGCCGGCCGGGGACTGGCCGAGCGCGGCCAGGTACTTGACGGCATGGGCATCGGCGGAGGCTTCCTCGGGCCGGGTGTGGGTGAAGAAGTTGATTGCGGCAAACTGCTGCGAGCTACCGATCAGCGCTGCGCCTGCACCGCCTTCGCCGGCCGCAATGGCCAGCAGGCCAAGGCCGATCGAGAGCAGGGCCGGACGCATGGCAACGCTGGCGGCGCGCCCGCGTGACACGGTATGGCCGCAGGCAATATGGCAGGTCTCATGCGCGATGACGCCCTTGATCTGGCCGGAATTCTCGGCGGCGATCATCAGGCCGGTATGCAGGTGGATGCGCTGGCCGTTGGCGACGAAGGCGTTCAGCGAGGGGTCGTTGATGATGTAGAGTTCGACATCCGCAGGGACGAGGCCGGACACTTCAAGGATCGGATCGGTCCATTCGCGCAGTGTTTCCTCGATCTCGGCGTCGCGGATCAGGCTCTGCGCGCCCGCGCTCAGCGCGAACAGGGCGGCGGCGGCGGCGGCCGAGACGATCCGGATGAATTGGTGCGCCATTCAGCGTCTCCGAACTGGGACAATGCCCGCAGACTAGGCCTTTGCCGCCGGAATGGCGAGAGACCCTCGGCTGTGTGACTGAAATGTCAGACTGAACCTGACGCGAATGTGAATGTCAGCGCCGGATCCAGCCGGATTCCGGTGGTCGCGCCTGCGGCAAGGCCCGGTGCGGGCGGGCAGAGGGCGACCAGTTTCAGAGGCCCGGCCGCGAGTGTCAGGCGGATCAGGGCTCCGGTCAGCCGGGCGGACGTGATTTCGGCCCTGACAGGGGCGGCCGGATCGGGCTTCACGCCTTCCGGGCGCACGATCACCAGCCTGTCCGGCGCGATATCTGCCAGCAGGCCGGGCGGCGCATCGCCGGCCAAGAAGCGGTTGATCGGGCCCAGCGCGCCTGCCACGTCCGGGGAGGCCGGCCTGAGATAGATATCGCTCGCCGGGCCCTCCTGCAGCAGGCGGCCCCGGCTGATGATCGCAATTCTGTCGGCGTGTTCCAGCGCTTCGGCGGGATCATGCGTGACCAGCAGCGCCGGGATGCCGGCCGCGCGAATGGCATCCAGGGCGGTGTCGCGCACGCTGTCGCGCAGGCCGGGATCGAGGCCGGAGAACGGCTCGTCCATCAGGATGGCAGCCGGTTCCGGTGCGAGCGCACGGGCGATGGCAACGCGCTGCTGCTCGCCGCCGGAGAGTTCGTGCGGATAGGCATCGGCGCGCGGCGTCAGGCCAAGGCGCGCCAGCCAGGCACCCGTACGGGCGGCGGCTTCGGCTTTTGGCAGGTGTTTCAGGCCGAAGGCGACGTTCCGGGCGGCGGTCAGATGGGGGAAAAGAGCGAAATCCTGAAAGATCAGGCCGATGCGGCGCTTTTCGGCGGGCACCGTCCGGCCGGGCGCCGACAGCAGCTCTTCGCCGAGGCGGATTTCGCCCGCATCGACGCTTTCAAAGCCCGCAAACAGGCGCAGCAGGGTGGACTTGCCCGCGCCGGAACTGCCCAGCAGCGCCGTGATCTGGCCGGGCGGCAGGTTCAGCGAAACATCCTGCACGACCGGGCCGTCGCCATAGCGGCGGGTGACGCCATGTGCCGAAAGGGTCGCGGTCATGTCCGGTCACCGGGGCGCGAGCGCGACAATTGCCAGGACAGAAGGATCACCGGGCCAAGGCCGGCCAGCGTGATCAGCAGCGAGGGCAGGGCCGCCGCGGCAAGGCGTTCATCGCTGGCATAGGCATAGGCGCGCACGGACAGGGTATCCCAGTTGAAGGGGCGCAACATCAGTGTCGCTGGAAGTTCTTTCAAGGCTTCGACGAACAGGATCAAGGCGGCAGCGGCGGCTCCGGAAAGGGCGATCGGCAGGTCGACCTCGGCGGCGCGGCGCACCGGGCCGGCCCCAAGGCTGCGGGCGGCGTGCGAGATCGAGCGTGGGGCACGGCCAAGGGCTGCGGCCATAGGCTCTGTTCCCGCCGCAGTGAAGCGTGAGGCGTAGACCCAGGCCAGCGCCAGCAGGGCAAACCCGCCGGAAAGGGTGACGGGCAACAGGCCAATGATGGCAAGGGCGCCGAGGGCGAGGACCGCGCCGGGGATGGCATAGCCCGACACCGCGCTGGCGCGCGCGAACAGGGCTGCAGGATTATTCGTCCGGGCGGCCAGCACGATCATCAGGGCGAGGACAAAGGCGAAGACCGCGCCCGCGCCGGCGAGGATGACGGAGTTCACCAGCGCGTCCCAGACCGGGGCAGAGCCCGGTCCCAGTTCGAGACTGCGCCAGACCAGCCGGCCCACAGGCAGGCCGAACGCTGCCAGAAACAGGACAGAACAGGACACCGCCGCGCCAAGTGCGGACAGCCCGGTCAGCTGAATGCGCGGCACCTGCCGCCATCGGGTCGAGGAGTGCTGGCTGCCAGCCCGCCCCCGGCCCCAGCGTTCGGTCAGGATCAGGACGGTGATCACCGCGATCAGCACGAAGGCGAGTCGGGCGGCGGCGGCCGGTTCGCCGAAACTCTTCCAGGCGCGGATGACGCCATAGGTCAGCGTCGGCACGCCGAGATATTCGGCCGCGCCATAGTCGGCGGCCGCTTCCATCAGGGCGAGGGCAAGGCCGGCCGCGATGGCGGGGCGTGCGGCGGGCAGGGCGACGGCGAAGAAGGTGCGCGCGGGTCCGGCGCCGAGGCTGCGGGCAGCTTCCAGCGCGCAGACCGATTGCGAGACAAAGGCGGCGCGGGCGGTGAGGTAGACATAGGGATAGAGCGTGCAGGCCAGCACGAAGGCGAGGCCGGGCAGGGAGCTGATATCCGGGAACCAGTAATCGCGCGCCGACCAGCCGGTTGCCTCGCGCAGCGCCGACTGGATCGGGCCGCCGACACCGGCAAGGTCGGACCAGGCATAGGCGAGGACATATCCGGGCGCCGCCAGCGGCAGGATAAGCAGCCATTCGAACACGCCGCGCCCCGGAAAGCGGAACATGGTGACCAGCCAGGCCGCCGGCACGGCGAACAGGAGACAGAGCGCACCGGTGAGCAGCAGCACCGAGATCGTGCCGCCGAGATAGCGCAGCAGCAGCGTTTCACGGATATGGTTCCAGGCAACCCCGCCGCCGTCGAACAGGCCGATCACCAGCACCATCAGCACCGGTACAGCAATGACGATGCCGGCGAGGGCCGCCGGCATCTGACGCATTATGGGAGAAGCGAAGCCGGCTTGAGTCAGTTCCAGCCCGCCCGGTCAAAGATCGTCTGGGCTTCCGCCTGATGCGCGCCGAGCTGGTCCAGCGGGAAATCGCTTTCATGCACGCCGGGCAGACCTTGCAGGCCTTCCGGCAGGGGCGCGCCGGCGACAATGGGGAAGTCCTTGGTCTCGATCGTCAGCAATTCCTGGCCGCGCGGCGTGGTGAGGAATTCGATGAAGCGCACGGCAAGGTCCGGCGACGGCGAATTCGCGGCCACGGAAGCGGCGACGACATTCACATGCGTGCCATCGCCCTGCTGGTCGGGGAAGGAGAGTTCGGTCTTGGCGGTTTTCAGCCGGTCTTCCGGCGAGCCCTGGGACATCCGTACCCAGTAGTAATGGTTGACGAGGGCAACCGCGCATTCGCCGGCGGCGACAGCTTCGATCTGGGCCGAGTCCCCGCCCTGGGGCCGGCGGGCCATATTGGCGGTCACCCCGCTGGCCCACTGGGCAGCCGCGTCGGTGCCGTGGCGGCCGATGATCTCGCCCATCAGGGAGAGGTTGTAGACATGGGTCGAGGTGCGCACGCAGACCTCGCCGCGCAGGCGCGGATCGGCGAGGTCGGCATAGGAGTCGACTTCCTCGGGCGAGACAACCTGCGGATCATAGACGATGACCCGGTAGCGTTTGGTCAGGCCGAACCAGTGACCGTCCTTCTCGCGCATATTGGCCGGAATGGCCGCGCTGAGTTTCTCCGAGGTGATACCCTGCGTGAAACCGGCGGCCTGGAAACGGTAGAGCGCGCCGGCGTCGGAGGCGATGATGACATCGGCCGGCGAGCGGGCGCCTTCGGCGCGCATCGTCTCCAGCAATTCCGGAGCGCCGGATTCGCGGACATTCACGCGGATACCGGTTTCGGCCTCGAAAGCGGCATACATCGCCTTGTCGGAGTCGTAATGGCGCGCCGAATAGACATTCAGCGTCCCGCCAGGCGCTTCACTGGCCGTGGTAGCAGCCGTTTCGGCGGGCGGGGCGGGCTGATCGCCAGCCGGCGCCGGATTGCCGCAGGCAGCGAGGCCGAGCATCAGGCCGGCAGTCGCAAAAAGGTATTTCATGATCGGGGTTCCCAAGAATCTGGGGGGACCAAACCATGTTTGAGAATGAATCTCAACAACTCCCTGCCGCGACCTTTTACCCTCGCTGCCCGAAAACCGGACATTTTAACCACCAGGTTGTGCCATGAGGCCGGATTCGCGTGGCAGGATTGTTGCAGGAGGCGAAGGACTTCAACCGGAGCGCCGGGTCTGTTAAGGCCTTGGTAACGAATAGACGGGGTGATGAGTATGAGTGGTGTCATCGTCGACTTCGATGTGAATTCCACCGAAGAGGATGTGCGGTTGTCCGCGCTGATCGACAGTTTCGTGGAAATGCAGGATTCGATGGGCCAGTGGGACGGCGCTTCGCTTGACCTCATCGTGCGCACTGCGTTTGGCCCGGCCGGGGAACGCCTGAAACAGCTGGTCTTCCAGAGCCAGGAAATGGCCGAGGCCTTCTGCGCCTTCTGGATGTCCGAGACGGGGCTTCAGAACACCCAATTTCCTTTCTGACGCGCGGCGCCTAAAAGGCGCCGATGACAGAAGGCGCCTCCCGAACGCGACTCTCCGAACCGCGCATTGCCATAGTCGGTGCGGGCATCATCGGCATGAGCATTGCGTTTGAACTGGCCGTCCGCCGGGGCGCCGGCGTCACCGTATATGACACGCGCACGCCGGGACGCGGCGCCAGCTGGGCCGCCGCCGGCATGATCGCGCCGGCCTTCGAGGCGGCGGCTGGACACGGCATCCATCCGCTCCTGTTTGACCTCTGCCTGGAAAGCGCCGGCCTGTGGCCCGGTTTCGCCGCCGATCTTGAACGCGCCTCCGGCCTGCCGGCGGGGTATGATCCTGCGCCGGCGCTGGCGGTGGCCGGCGATGAGGCCGAGGCGGCCCATCTTGCCGCGATCGCCCGCGTTCTAGCGAGCCGGGGCGTTGCGCATGAAGTGCTGGACAGCGCCGGGCTGCGGCGGCGGGAGCCAGCCCTGTTCGCAGGCGCCAGCTATGGTCTCGAACTGTCGACCGATACGCGCATCGACAATCGCTCCGCGGTGATGGCGCTGGCCGCGGCGCTGAAAGCCTCTCCGCGCGTGACCTTCCGCAACGGGCCGGCGCCCCTGAAATCGGGTGGCCGCACCGTCACGCTGGAAGGTCATGACGCGGTCATCGCGGCGGCGGGATGGCAGACGGCGGTGATCAAGGTCGAGGAAGGCACCGGCCTCTACAGCCTGGTGAACTGGGACGCCGCGCTCGATGATATCGACTGTTATGGCGGGCAGATGCTCTCGGTCGCCGCCGGGGCGGGCGCGCCGGAACGGGTCGTGCGCTCGGGCGATGTATACCTCGTCCCGCGCGGGGGGCAGATCGTGATCGGGGCGACGGTCGAGCCGTTCACCGTTCCGGACGGCGCCGATGAGGCGGCAACCGAAACGCTGCGGCGCGCGGCGATTGCGCTTTGCCCCGGCCTTGAAGGCGCGAAGGTGACCGAGCGCTGGTCCGGCGTGCGCCCCGGCACGCCGGACCATGCGCCCTTCCTGGGCGAGACCGCCGCGCCCGGATTGTTCGTGGCCGCGGGGCATTACCGCAACGGCATCCTGCTCGCGCCGGTAACCGCGCAGATCATGGCCGATCTCGTGATGGGCCGGGAGGCTGGCCAGCTTGCTGCAGCGTTCTCCCCCCGGCGGGGCTTGTA
>JBKBLD010000033.1:0-14903 GCA_046296675.1 Hyphomonas sp.
ACTGAACACCGGCTCTTCGAGTATCAAGTTTGCCGCCTATCGCCCGGCCGGTAGCGAGCCCGGTGAACCGGTGCTGCGCGGGCAGGTCTCGGGCCTGCCCGGCATGCCGAAACTCAGTGCCCAAGCACCAGAAGCCGGGATCGCGGACAGGTTCCTCGCGGCGGCAGATATCAGCGATATATCCCCGGAGCGTATTGCGCCGCGCCTGCTGGCCGCGATCGAGGCGGCGCTGGGCGGAAACGTATCAGCGCTCGGCCACCGGATCGTGCAGGGCGGGCCCGACATATCGGACAGCCGGACGGCCACGCCCGGACTGCTGGACTATCTTGAGACGCTTGCCCCGCTCGCCCCCGATCACCAGCCGCACAATCTTGCCGGTGTCCGGGCGATCCTGGCGGGGCGGCCGGACCTGCGCCAGACGCTCTCTTTCGACACCGCCTTCCATCGCAGCCAGCCACGGATTGCACAGCTCTATGCCATTCCGCGCAGGCTGAGCGATGAAGGCATCATCCGGTATGGCTATCACGGCCTGTCCTATGCCCATCTTGCCCGCCGGATGGCAGACATCTTTCCGGGGCGAGCCCCCCGGCGAATCCTCGCCCTTCACCTCGGCAGCGGCGCGAGCCTTTGCGGGATTCTCGATGGCAGGAGCATCGCGTGCAGCATGGGGTTTTCTGCCATTTCAGGCATTCCGATGAGCACACGCTGCGGCGATCTCGATCCCGGCGCCCTGCTCTATCTGATAAGCGAGCACGGCCTCGGCGCCGGCGAGATATCCGAGATGCTGAGGAAGGAGTCCGGGCTCTTCGGTGTCTCCGGCATCAGCGGCGATCTCAGACAGCTCGAAGCCAGCACGGACCCGGCTGCCGCAGAAGCCATCGACCTCTTCGTCTACCGGATCGTGCGCGAAGCCGGCTCCCTGATTGCGGCGCTTGGAGGCCTCGACGGCGTCATCTTCACCGGCGGAATCGGGGAGAATTCTGTCCGTGTCCGGCAGGGGGTTATAGAAGGGCTCGCCTGGGCCGGTGTGGGGGCGGCCGCCGGCATTGCGGTCGTGCAGGCGGATGAGGAGGCAGAGATCGCGAGAGGATGCCTCAACGCCGCCTGAGCCATTGCCCGCTCAGGCATGGACGCCGCGCAGGCCCACCACGCGCAGGCGTATCTGCTTCTCCGTTTCGATGATGGCGAAGAAGGCGGCGCCGACGGCGACGATGAGGAACCCGTCCTGCAGCGGCACGGCGGCGGTGCCGAAAATCTGCTGCAACCAGGGAACATAGGTGATCGCGAACTGGCCGCCGGTGACGGAAAGGACAGCGAACCAGATGAATTTCGTTCCCTTTACAGCCGCCCAGGTCAGCGATGTGCCGTATATATTCCGTATAAAGAACAGGTGGAATATCTCCAGCACGACCAGCGTGTTCAGCGCGATGGTGCGGGCGAGTTCGATCGGATAGCCCTGATCCTTGGCATAGAGGAACATGCCATAGACAGCGGCCAGGAATAGCGTCGATACCAGCACGATGTGCCAGACGAGTTCGCCGGTTAGCAGCGGCTCGCTGCGCGGGCGGGGCGGACGGCTCATCGTCGTCTTCTCGGTCGGCTCGAAGGCGAGCGCGAGACCGAGCGTGACGGCGGTGATCAGATTGATCCAGAGGATCTGGACCGGCGTCATCGGCAGGGCGAAGCCGAAAACCAGCGCCACCATGATCGTGGCTGCCTCGCCGGCATTGGTCGGCAGGGTCCAGCTGATGACCTTCTTGATATTGTCGTAGACGGTGCGGCCTTCCTGTACGCCGGCCACGATGGAGGCGAAATTGTCGTCGGCGAGCACAAGGTCAGCTGCTTCCTTGGCAGCTTCCGATCCCTTCCGGCCCATGGCGATGCCGGCATCGGCACGTTTCAGGGCGGGGGCGTCATTCACCCCGTCGCCGGTCATGGCGACGCTTAAGCCCCGCGCCTGCAGCGCCATGACGAGACGCAGCTTATGCTCCGGGCTGGTGCGGGCGAAGATATTGGTCCGCTCGATCCGCGCCTGCAGCTGGGCGTCGTCAAGCATGTCCAGATCGGCGCCGGTGAGCACTTCGTCCGGATTGAGCAGGCCGATCTGCCGGCCGATAGCGGCGGCAGTGCCCGCGTGATCGCCGGTGATCATCTTCACCGCGATGCCGGCGCCATGACAGGCGGCAACCGCTTCGATCGCCTCGGCGCGCGGCGGGTCTATGAGCCCGACGAGACCGAGCAGAACGACGCCAGTCTCGAGGCCGGACGGATCAAACTCATCCGGCGTCGCTGCGAGCGGCTTTTCGGCGAGCGCCAGAACACGCATACCGCGCGCCGCAATCTCATCGCCCATATTCTGCCAGTAGGCGGGGTCCACTGGTTCGGTGCGGCCATCAGCGGCGCGCTGGAGGGTTGCCATCGCCACGATCCGCTCCGGCGCGCCCTTGACGCCGATAAGGCCCCGGCCGGCTTCGTCCCGGTGAAGCGTCGCCATATAGCGCGTGCTGGAATCAAACGGGATTTCAGCAACGCGCGGATACTGCGCTTCTGCCTCGGTGTGGAGGACCGCGAGTTTGCCGGCGAGCGCGATGAGAGCACCCTCCATGGGATCGCCCTCGACCCGCCAGTCGCCATCCGCCTCCGTGAGGCTGGCATCATTGCAGAGCGCCGCTATCCGGGCGAGCGGGACAAGGCTCGCCGGGTCAAGACCGGTGACAGGGCCGGCGGGGGCGTAGCCCTCCCCACCGATCTCTGCCGTACCTGCAGATGTCACGATCGATGCGACGACCATTTCATTGCGGGTGAGGGTGCCGGTCTTGTCGCTGCAGATGACGGAGACCGAGCCGATCGTCTCGATCGCCGGCAGCCGGCGAACGATGGCATTGCGGCGCGCCATGGCCTGAACGCCGACCGCGAGGGTGATTGTCAAAACCGCAGGCAACCCTTCGGGAATGGCGGCAACCGCGAGGCTGACGACCGCCATGAACACGTCGATGAACTCGAAATGATCGACGAAATAGCCGAAGATCAGCAGCACCGCCGATATCAGCAGGATCATCACCGTGAGCCAGCGGGCAAAGCCCGCCATCTGGGCGACCAGAGGCGTGGTCAGCGTCCGCACCTCGCCGAGAAGCCCGCTGATCCGGCCGATCTCGGTCTCCCGGCCGGTGGCGATAACGACGCCGCGCGCCGTGCCGGAGGTCAGCAGCGTGCCACTGAAGAGAAGGCATTTCCGGTCGCCGAGGGGCGCCGTTTCCGCCACCGGGTCCACATGTTTGGCTACGGGAACGGACTCGCCGGTGAGGATCGCTTCCTGGGCCTGCAGATTGCTGGCCTGAATGAGGCGCAGATCAGCGGGCACTTTATCTCCGGCTTCGAGCAGCACGATATCGCCGGGAACGATATTTTCTCCGTCAACGGATATACGGCGACCGCCGCGCAGAACCGAAGCGTGCGGGCTTAGCATGTCGCGGATCGCGTCCATCGCCTGTTCGGCGCGCCCTTCCTGGATGAAGCCGATGATGGCGTTGACGACCACCACGGCCAGGATGACCGCGGTGTCTATCCAGTGTTCCAGAAAAGCCGTCACAATACCGGCCCCGATCAGCACATAGATCAGGACATTGTGGAAATGGCCAAGGAAGCGGAGCGCCGGATGGCGCCGCTTTCCCTCCGGCAACCGGTTGGGGCCGTAGGTGCGGAGGCGCCCGGCGGCTTCGGCCTCGCTCAGCCCCTGCTTCGGATCAGCGCCAAGGGCCGACACCACTTCGGCAATGGCGCGGGCGTGATATGTGGGCGCGGCGGCCGGTGCGGAGGTCGCAATGTCAGTCATGTTCGGGAGCCTGCGATTCGGTACATTCAATTCCTGGGCAGATGTCTCTGAGCATGGATCATATCACTTGCGGCCGTCACCAGGAGTGCGCCGATGGGAATGCTGTTCGTGGCATGAGGGACGGTGTCGCAGCTGACGATCCGCGCGGCGCCGGCTGATTTCAGAAGGTCTTCCGCGCCGTCCGAGAAGAGCGCATGGATCGCGCAGCAGACCGGGGCCGCGAGGCCGGCAGAGACCAGCGACTCCACGAGCTTTGCCATGGTTCCGCCGGTGGAGATGATGTCATCAACGATGACCGGCTGGTAACCGTGCCAGCGGGACAGGTCCGGCAGGGTCATGGTCACCGACCGGTCGCCATGACGGACCTTTTCGACAACGATGGCCTCGGCGCCGGCAAGGCGCGCCACATCCGTCACCCAGGGTTCACTCTCCGAGTCCGGACCAATGATCAGAGGCTTTGTGACATTCCGGCTGACCCAGCCGGCGATGGCCGGCGCGGCAGTGACAGTACGGGCCGGGAGACTCGTATAAAGCTGATCGAGGGAGTGCCAGCGGTGGAGGTGCGGGTCGAGGGTGACCAACCAGTCCGCAAAAGTGCTGAGTATCCGCGCGAAGTGAACCGAACTGACCGCCTCGCCGGGATGGAACGCAATGTCCTGGCGCATATATGGCAGGTAAGGAATGACGAGGCCGACACTAGCTGCTCCGCCTTCGCGCGCTGCCCCGGCCGCAAGCAGCACCGGCATCAGCTGCGGATCGGGATCGTGGAGATGACACAGGAGAACCACGTCACGCCCGGCCGTCTCATTAATGATGCGGACATAGCTCTCGCCATCAGGAAACTTCCGGAACACCGTCTCGGCGCGCTCGAATCCAGCTGCGGCGAACGCTTCGGCAAGATGCTCTGCACCCGGCAGGACGATGAGGAGAGGCGGTCCGGTCATGGTTCGATCCCGATGATGTCCGGATTGTCCGCAACATAGTCCAGCGCATAGGCCTGCTCGCCCGGCGTGTCGCAGAACAGGGTGAAGAGCAGGTCTCCGGCTTCGACCTGATCGCCGAGACGAACCGCGAGACGCAGCCCGGCGGCTTTCTCTTCCGGCGCGCCGGCGAGTTTGGCAACGCGCGCGATCCGGCGATTGTCAATGGCGGTGACACGCCCGGACCGCGCCGCGCGGACTGGGTTGTGATAGACGGGCAGCGGCGGTGTCCGCCGGCCGCCCTGCGCCTCGCAGATCTCTTCGAACTTGCTGAGCGCCCGACCGCTGACAATCGTCTCGAGCGCCATGGCTGCGCCTTCGCCGACATCGCACAGGCCCGCCATTTCGAGCACTTCGCCTGCGAGAAGGCAGGCACGGTCTCTCAGATCGGCAGGATGCTCCTTGCGGTTCCCCAGAACGGCAAGGATGTCTGCCGCTTCAAGCGCAGGGCCGATGCCCCGGCCGACCGGCTGGCGGCCATCGGTGACAATTGTGCGAACGGTGACCCCGAACGCATCAGCCACATCCCGGAACAGGTCGCTCAGCCGGGTGACGGCCTCCAGGCTGCGAACCTTCGCTGTCGGGCCCATCGGCATGTCGATCACGATATGGGTGGCGCCGGCGGCAATCTTCTTGGACAGGACCGAAGCCACCAGAAGGCCTTCAGCATCCATATCGAGCGCGCGTTCGATGCGGATGATGGCTGTATCGGCCGGGCTGAAACTGACGCTGTCGCCCCAGACGAAGCATCCCCCGGCCTGTTCGACTACGCGGCGCATGCTGGCGAGATCCAGATCCACCTTTGTCAGGGTTTCCATCGTGTCGGCAGTGCCGGCCGGTGAGGTGATCGCCCGTGACGAGGTTTTCGGCATCAGCAGGCCATTGGCCGCGGCGATGGCGACCACAAGCGGCGTAGTCCGATTGCCGGGAAGACCGCCGATGCAATGCTTGTCGAAGACCGGGCTGGACGGCCAGACGAGCCGGTCGCCGGTCTCCACCATGGCTCGCGTCAGCGCAATCGTCTCTTCAGCCGAAAGCGGCGGCGCGGCACAGGCAGTCACGAACCCTGTCAGCTGAATGTCGGAAAACCGGCCGGCGACGATATCCTCCACGATAAGCGCGGCGGACGATTCGGTGAGGTGCCCGCCGAATATCCGGGACCGGACATGCGTCATGGACTCGAGCGGCGGGGCGGGTGAAATGATCACCGGCCGGGGATCCGTGAGGCCAAGTTTCTGCCAGGCGATATCCGACAGGCCGACTTCCTTTTCACCGATAAGGTCTGACGTCACCTGATAGAGCGTCGCATAGACCGTTCGTCCATTGCAGCGCAGCTGTATGCGCGTATGCGAACCGAGGCCCTCGGATTTGCATACATCGCAATCAGACCGGATGAACGCAACGGACTCTTCATGCGTAAGAAGACCAAGGCGGGAGGCCATCAACTCATTTGCAGCCAGATTCATCCTTCACCTTCTTCGCGTGCCGACAACATAGCCTAGCGCAGAGGGCCGGCATGATTGAAGGGGCATTGAGTGTTCCGTCCCGAAAGCGGCGGAGGCGCTTACCGGGCGGTCCATCCGCCGTCCACGGCGATTGCCTGCCCGGTCGTATAGCTTGCACCCCGGCTGCAGAGCCAAAGCACTGCGCTCGCGATCTCTTCGGGCATGCCCATCCGCGCCATCGGGGCACCCGATGTGAGCGCCTCCCGGGCAGCGCCGTCTTCGCCGGCGAACCGGTCGATCATCGGGGTCTGGATCACGCCGGGACAGATTGCATTTACACGGATCGATCCCGTTGCCAGATCGAGCGCCGCACTGCGGGTGAGGCCGACCACGCCATGCTTGCTTGCCGCATAGGCCGGGATACCTGCAAATCCGGTGAGGCCGGCAATCGACGAGCAATTGACAATCGAACAGGCCGCTCCCGTCGCACGCATGGCCGGGATCTCATGCTTCATGCACCACCAGACGCCGCGCAGATTGACCGAGATGACGCGCTCCCAATTGTCATTCGATGCCTGATCGACCGGCGCGGGCTGGCCTTCGATGCCGGCATTGTTGAACGCGTGATGCAGGGCGCCGAAAGTTTCGGTGGCGCAGTCCACTGCCGCGGCGATGTCGGCTTCGCGCCCGACATCGCAGTGCTGGTAGACCGCGCGATGACCGGCCTTTGCCAGTTCTGCGGCCAGCGCCTTGCCCTCCGTATCCAGAATATCGGCGATGACGACAGCCGCTCCAGCCTTGCAGAACGCTTTCACGGTCGCGGCACCAATACCTGATGAACCACCCGTAACCAGTGCCACCTGACCGGCAAACTCCAGCTCTGCCATCTCTCATGCCTCCCTTTTTCTCGTTCCGCCCGCGCAGGTAATTGCCCAGACCAACCGCCGTGCGCGCCTTTGGGGGACATGGATTGTCCGTCCGGCAGATCGCACAAGCTGAACCGATGGGGCGAACGCTAGCAAACAGCAGGGGCGGGTTAATAAGGAAAACTACTCATAAAGCGCCGATCCTGCTCGCGGAACGCCAATACAGGCGCTCATTGGCTCTGACTTTTGCGCGCGCGGATCGACATGCCGGATTCAATATCCCGGCCGGGATAGAGGATCACACGGTCGCCCTGGGATAGACCGGACGCCACAACAGCGTGGCGCGTATCCTGAGCACCGATGACTACAGGGGTGAGGACCGCTTTGCCATTGTCCTCCCGGAAAACGGCCCAGCCGCTGCCCTGGCGCACAAGTGCGGCGACCGGCACGCGCAATTCATGGCTGCCTGACCAGACAAGGGCGAAGACCTCCATCCGGTAGCCATGCCCGAGGCGCTGAACCTGCGGGTCAGCGTCTGTGTTCGCAAAATCGATGATCACGTTGACGCGCTGCTCTTCGATGCCAAGGGCCGATATCTTGCGGAAGCCGAAGGGCTCCACCATCCGTACACGGCCCTCCAGGGGCATCTCTCCGCCCCAGGCTTCGATCCGGACGGGCGCGCCGGCGGCGATGCGCACGGCGTCTTCGGACAGATATTCGGCGACAATCTCGAGGCTGGCCGGATCGCCGATCTCAAGAATGGGCGCTCCGGCGGCGACGACCGCTTCACTTTCCTGCATGACCCGCAGCACCCTTCCTGTGACAGGCGCGCGGATGTCGATGAACTCGGTCTCTCGCTGACCGTTGCGGGGCGGGGTCAACCGCAGCGCGGCGCCGCTTCTCTCTGCCGCCGCCCGCGCGACGGCCGCTGCGGCTGCGTTGCGGCGGGTGCGCCAAGCATCGAGTTCGGTGCGGGCCCTGTCCAGTGCTGCCTGAGAAGAAACGCCGCGATCGAAGAGGGTTTCCGTGCGCTCGGCTTCGAGACGCGCAAGGTCAAGCGCGGCGTCGGCTTCGGCCAGACCGGCTTCGGCGGCGGTGTAGGCTGCGGTCGATACCCTGAGCGCGGCTTCCGCTTCGCTCCGGCTGCGCGGGTCCAGCAAGGCAGACTCTGCAGGGAGGAGGACGGCGACAACTTCCCCGGCCTGCACTGTCTCTCCCACCGGATTCCCGATACGCAGGAGACGCCCGGACTGCGGCGCGGAGACGAGATAGATGTCGCGGACGCGGGTGCGCCCTTCCTCCCGGACCTCGACATTGACCTCGCCGCGCGTGATCTCGCCGAGTTGGACCTCCAGCGGGCGGGGCATGAAGGCGAAGACAAGCAGCAAGGCCAGGATGATCGCTGCGCCGGCCCAGAGATAGTGCCGGAACACGAGTTGCGGGAGACGGAAGGGCATTGGCTTCTCCATTACTGAAGGCCCTTGAGAGCTTCGACGAGGTCCAGACGGTCGATCTGATGACGCACGAGCAGGCTCGACAGAGCCGCCGCGCCCAGGATGACAAGCGTGGCAAAGGCATAGGTCGCCGGGTTGATGACGAAAGGCAGCCGGAACAGGTCAGATGCCATGGCGTGCGAGAAATACACCGACAATCCCGCCCCGGCGATCAGGCCGAAAGGGATGGCCACGAGCGTCAGCAGCGCCACTTCTCCCAGCAGGATGTAAGAGACGGCGCCGCGCGAGAAACCCAGCACGCGCAGGGAAGCCAGTTCCCGCTGGCGCTCGATGAAGCTGATCCGCACCGTGTTGTAGACCACGCCGAGCGCGATTACGGCAGCGAAGACGACGAATACGCCGATCGACACACCGAGATTCTCGTCCATCAGTTCCGACAACCGTTCCCGCGCCAGGTTCTGAAGTGTGACCCCGGTGACGAGCGGCGCATCGCGCAGCTTCTCATGGACTTCGGTTTCCAACTGCGGGTCGAGGCGAAGGTAGACCCCGGAGGCCAGCTGGCTATCTCCAACCAGCCGGGCCAGATCGCCAGCTTCCATCTGGGCGCCTGACCCGAAATAGGTCTCTGCGATCGCGGAAACCGGAAGGGTCCGAACCGGGCGGCGCCCCTCCAGGACACTGATCCGGACCTCGTCGCCTGCCGCGATGGACAAGCGCGCGGCCAGATCGGAAGACAGCACAAGACCGCCCGGCGGCGGCGTCACGGGTCGCCCCTTGGCGTCCAGCAGGCGCGAGAGTTCGGCGCCCTGGACCACGCCCATCAGCACAGCCCGTTCACTGCGCTGGGCTGCCTCGAGCCTCACTGGGACCGCCCTGAACGCCTCCGCCATGGTCACCCCCGGCAGGCGGGCAACCTCCATTTCAGCGCGGGCATCGCGCGCCTCATTGAAGACTACGGCGGCGTCATAGCGGTGAGCCTCGGCGAAATGAGCCGCGATCATGTGTTGCATGGCATCCATCATGGTCATGACCGAGATCAGGAGCGCGAGTGATGCGGTCACGCCGCTGACCGTCAGCGCGGCCCGGCCCGGCCAGCGCACGATCTGGCGCAGGATCATCCGGGTTTGCTGATCGATGAAGTCAAATTGCGTGATCAAGGTGCCTGCGCCGCGCGAGAAGTCCGGCGGCGGGGGCGGGTTCATGGCCTCGGCGGGGTTCAGCCGGGCAACACGGCGGACGGCAATCAGCCCGCCACCGATAACAGCGACAGCGGACACCATGCAGACAACCACAAGGTCCGCCAGGCTTGCCCGGAAGATGAGATAGGGAAAGTCGTAATATTTGATATACATGGCTGTCAGCCGATGCCCGAACCAAGTGCCGAGCACACCCCCGATCAAGAGGCCAAGGCCACCAATGATCATCAGTAGCCGGAAATAGTGCATCGTGACTTCAAAATCGCTGTAGCCATACGCCTTCAGAAGCCCGATCGCAGGACGTTGGACCTGAACCAGTCGCGAGACGACCACATAGACAAGAAATGCGGCGACGGCGAGGAAGACGGGCGGTACGACAAGCCCAAGGGTGCGCAACTGGTCGATTTCGCTGGAGACGAATGCATCAGAGACCTGATCCTTTCGCCCATAGGCGCCAAGGCCGCCATAGGGTGCCAGTATCCGGTCAATCTCGGCCGTCACCGCAGCCTCCGGTGTATCCTTTCGAAGACGGAAGACTGCCTCGGTATAGCTGCCCCGGCGATCGGTGATCTGGGCCAGGGGCAGATGGCCCATCCATAGCACGCCGTATTCGGCTTCGTCGGGCACGAGCTGGCCGGGGGCGATACTGTAAACATGCTCTGCAGACAGAACAAAGCCGGTGATGGTCAGAAGGAATTTCGACCCCTGCACGGTCACGTCCAAAGTGTCGCCGGGCAACAGCCCGTTCGCGAGGGCAAACCCCTTCAGCACCGCCGCCTCGTCGCGGCGGTTCGGATCGGGCAGCCGGCCCATTTCAAGATAGAGCCTGTTTACCGACGAGTCCCTGCCTTCCGGTAGCGAAATCAGCTCGCCGGCCGCGAAGCCGCCCCTGCCCGGCACTTCAATCCGCGCTGGCATGCGGATGCGTGCTTCAACGGCCTGGACGCCGTCGATACCGGCCAGCGGCCCGGCGCTGTGATCCGGCGCACGGACGACCGGCGCCCATATATCCGCCATCAGTGACTGCTCGTAATAGGCGCGCCGTGTTTCCTGCAGCGAGGTCATCAGGCCCGCTGACATCAGTTGTACCGAAACGCCGCCCGCAATCACCAGAGCGATGGCGAGAGCCTGCATGCGAATGGTCCAGAGGTCGCGCAGCAGCTTGCGATCGAGAATGCCCAGCCAGGAAGGGAGATGAACGAAGCTCACCAGGAAATCTCATCTGGCTCAATCCGGGTCCGGTTCTCTCTTACCTCCCGCACAAGCCCGTCAGAGAACTCGATGACCCTATGGGCCATCGCCGCAATGCCGGCATTGTGCGTGATCAGCAGCGTGGTGGCGTTGAGGTTTTCGTTCACCGTTTTGAGCGCTTCGAGCACACGCACGCCTGTCCGGGAGTCGAGCGCGCCAGTCGGCTCGTCGCACAACAGGACATCCGGCTGTTTCGCAACCGCGCGCGCGATGGCCACGCGCTGCTGCTCACCGCCCGAAAGCTGGGCTGGAAAATGGTTCACCCTCTCTTCCAGCCCGACGAGCGCGAGCGCCTCATGGGGAAGCATCGGCCTTTCCGCGATCTCCGTCACCAGCGCGACATTCTCCCAGGCGGTCAGGCTGGGCATCAGGTTGTAGAACTGGAACACGAATCCGACATGGCGGCGCCTATACTCCGTGAGCGCACGATCTGTGGCCTTGGAGATATCCTGCCCCTGAAAAAGGACTGTTCCTTCCGTGGGCCTGTCCAGACCTCCGATGATATTGAGAAAGGTAGATTTGCCGCTGCCCGAAGCGCCAAGAATGACGACAAGTTCGCCTTTCGGAAGATCGATGTCGATCCCGCGGAGCGCGTGGACCGCTGCATCGCCGGTGCCGTAAACGCGCCGAAGATTGCGGACTGCGAAACAATTTTCCGCATCAGATACAGCCGGGGTGACGGCGTGCGGCATGAAACCCTCGCTCCGGAATTTGTGGGCGGCCTGGCTAAGGCCTCGAAGCCCAACGTCCTCTTCATACTAGGACACGGACCGGAGCGGCCCTAGGTAATACTCCCTATGCGAGAAATTACTCCGCCGAGGCAGGCCGCCGCGCTGTGTCTCCCAATGAAACGCGCCGCCGGGATTCGGCTGACCTAAGTACAAATACGCATCGAGGCCAAGCCGCAGGGGACTTAGATTTCGCGTGGATCAGAAGCACTTTGCCAATGTCGCTTCCTTCTCGTTCTGGAGAACAACATGAAACTCGAAGCCGATACCCGGGTCGTCGTCTGCGATGGCGGACGATACGTCATCTATGAAAATCATGGCGATATCGGCAGGCTGGATCTGCGCGTCGCGGACAGCGGCGCGCTCGACAATCCTGCAACACGGGATCAAGGCAGTGACCGGCCCGGCCGCTACCCTTCTCCGGGCGGCCAACGCTCCTCCGTGGAGCAGACTGACTGGCACGATACGGCGGAACAGCGTTTTATCGACAGCTTGGCTGACAAGGTCAGCAAATGGGCAGCAGCCGAACCGAAGCATCGATTCGTCCTGATCGCCGACCCCCGCTCAATGGGGCGCCTCCGCGCGCGCCTGCCGGAGATTCCGCAGGCACGGATTCTCAAATCGATTACGGGGGACTATGTGCATCAACCGGTCAAAGCGGTCGAAGAGCTTATTGCTTCCGCCTGACGGCCTGCTTGTCCTTGCAGGTCAGGACAGTTCAACGCGTTCGCCATGCTCCGGTACGAGGCACGTCCATCCCAACTTTTCCTCGATCCGCTGGCGCAGTTGGTCCGACGCGTCGGGTTCTCCGTGTACGATGTAGGTGCATCTCGGCGGGGTCCGGAAACCCGACAGCCAGCGCATGATCTCATCTGAATCCGCATGCGCCGAGAGCATGTTCAGGCTCTGTACGTCTGCGCGCACCGGATGCCAGGCTCCGTGAATCTTGACCTCGCGCGCACCGGCGACCAGATGAGCGCCGCGGGTTCCGCCGGCCTGAAAGCCAGCAAAAAGGATCGTGTTCTTCGGGTCCGGCGCGCAGCGCTTCAGATGGTTCAGCACCCGGCCGCCGGTTGCCATACCGCTGGCTGAGAGCACGATCTTCGGGCTGCCGTCGGCAACGATCCGATTGGAGTCCTTCACGTCGGACACAAGGCGGGCAATGGCGCACATCTCCCTGTTCTCCTCAAGAGAAAGCCGCGTACCCGTATCCATCCTGCAGATCAGTTCGGTGGCCTCGACGGCCATGGGACTGTCCAGATAGATCGGGACATCCGGGATTGCTGACGTCTCTCTCAATTGCCACAGATGGTAAAGGAGAAGTTGCGCGCGCCCGACGGCGAAACTCGGGATCAGGACCGTGCCGCCCCGCAGGATAGTGGCATTGATGATCTCTGCTAGGCGCTGTTCCGGATCTTCACTGGCATGAGTCGAATTGCCATAAGTCGACTCCAGGATCAGGTAATCCGCTTCAGGCACGTCGTCGGGCCGGGGAAACAAGGGCGAATTGTACCGACCGAGATCGCCGGAGAACACGATCCGCATGTCCTCGACGTCCAGCGTGACTGTCGCCGCCCCAGGGATGTGGCCTGCAGGCCGGAACCGCAGGTTCACGTCAGGGATGGGCTCCAGGTCGAGGTCCATCGGACAGGACCGCAGCAGCTTGAGCGCCCGGTTTGCATCTTTCTCCGTATACAGAGGCTCCGAAGGAGAGTGCCGGCTGTATCCGCCGCGATTGGCCTCTGCGGCGTCATACTCCTGGATACGGGCCGCGTCGGGCAGCAGGATGTGACAGAGTTCGCCAGTCAGCTCGGTGCAGAACACGGGATGCGATACCCAGCGGCAGCCAAGACCGGCAGGTAACCGCTATGGTCGAGATGGGCATGGGTCAGGACCACGCCATCCAGCTCATTCACGTCAAATGGCAACGGCTTCCGGTTGCGCAGGCGAAGCTGCTTATATCCCTGGAAAAGCCCGCATTCGATAAGGAGCTTACCCGACCGGCTTTCCAGAAAGAACTTGGATCCGGTCACCGTTCCGGCGCCGCCAAGGAATGCAAGACTGGCCATAGTCCGTTCTTTCACCCTTATGCAAGCGGCCGAGTTCGTCCGGACAGTACCAACGCTCGGGCAAGTCCAGCCGGGCTGCAAGCCCTAATTCGCCAGGGCCGGGCCGAGATCGTTGAGAATGGCGAGGAGGCGTGCTTCGGCGAGGAAAACCGCGGCTTCTGCGCCATACCTCGCGGCCTGCATGTTGCGCCGCTCTGTCTCTGCATCGAGCGCTTCGACGAGGGTGCGGATGCCGGCCTCATATTCCTTGTGTGCGCCTTCGGCGGCGAGGCCGGCGGCCGCTTCGGCGCGTATTGCGGCAGCGAGGCCGAGGCGCTGGGCGGCGATGTCCTGCCAGAGATAGCTGACCGCCTCGGTCACCTGAAGTTCGGCGGACCGTTCGCCCGCCATCGCCGCGCTTCGACCTGCCTCGGCCTGGCGCTCGCTGGCCGCGCGCAGCCCGCTGGTGAACATCGGCACCTCGACGCGCACAAAAGCGCCGACATCCGTGATCTGGTCTTCGAAGAAGAAATAGATGTCTTCGCCGGCCGAAGCGCGGGCCCGCACCGACACTTTCGGCCCGAAACTGCCGCGCACTTCGCGCGCGCGGGCATCTGCGACCCCGCGCCCGGCCCTAGCGGCGGCGAGGGACGGGTTGCGGGCGAGCGCGCGGGTCAAGGCCTCGCCCTCGCTGAGCGGCAGGGCGGCGGACCATCCGGCATCGACAGTGACAGGCTCAAGATCGGCCAGGCCGGTCAGCCGCTCAAGGCGCGCCTGCGCCGCGGACAGCTGCGCCCGGGCCCTGGCGAGTTCGGCTTCGGCGGAGGCGGCCCGCGCTTCGGTCAGCGCGACATCGGTGCGCGTCACCACACCCTGTTCAAAATTGGCGGTAGCCTCGCGATTGCGAAGGCGAAACGCCTCGGTCCGGGCTTCGGCCACCTCAACCAGTTTTTGCGCGAGCCATGATCCGGCATAAGCTTCAGTGGTGGCGAGCACTGTGGCCTCACGCGAGCCGTCGAGCAGGCGCCGGGCCGCGGCGGCCTGCTGGCGCGCGGCCTCCTCGCCGGCTTTCAGCGCGCCGGACGCGTAGAGCGGAAGCGCGG
>JBKBLD010000033.1:14913-24511 GCA_046296675.1 Hyphomonas sp.
GATCTGCCTGGGCTGCTGCGAAACCGTGTTCTGGGTGAAATCAGTCCGGCTGGCACCGGCCTGCGCCTCCAGTCCGACCTGCACGCCGCGCCGCGCGCGCGCGGCTTCAACGCCGGCTTCGTCCCCGGCGAGGCCCGCCTCGGCGATCGTGATCGAGGGATCGTGCACCAGCGCCCGGCGCACGGCGTCCTGCAACGAGAGGGGCTGCGCCGCAGCGAGCGGAGCGGCCGTGCCTGCGAGGACGAATGCAAGCGAGACCAGATGCGTTCTCATTTGAACGCGCATCCCTCTCTTATGCCGGCGGCCTTGAAGATCATTGCGGCCGGACAGAAGCCGGTGAAGGCGGCCTGCAGCATGTTCAGCCCGGCAAAGGCTGTCAGCAGGAACCAGAGGGGCGAGACGAAATAGCCCAGCGCCAGGCTGATCAGAACGATACAGCCGGCAAAGGCGAGTACAGCGCGGTCGAGATTCATGGGAGTTGCTCCTGTCAGGTATCGGTTGGCGAGGGCGCGAGACCGAAGGTCTGCCGCGTCCAGCGTTCGAGGGCGGGGCCGGTCTGCGCGCCGGGCTGGTTGACCACCCGGCGTCCGCCCTTCCAGCCCATCAGGGTCGGCACACCGCGCAGGCCGAGACGGCTGGCCACATCGGGAAAGTCGTCCGTATTCAGCTTGAACAGGCGTACATCGGCCTGCACCCGATCCGCCACCGCTTCATAATGCGGCGCCATCATCCGGCAGGGACCGCACCAGGGCGCCCAGAGATCGACGAGGAAGGCGCCGGTATCCTTCGCTTCCAGCGTGGCAAGGTCGGATGCAGTGATCTCGACCGGTGCCGGCGTAGCGAGCCCAGCCGAACAGCGCCCGCATTTCGCCGCCGTCAGCGGCTTGCCCTCCGGCACCCGGTTCACCGCCCCGCAATCGAGGCATACCACCATCATCACTGTCTCATTCAACATCAACTGCTACCTTTTCAGCCCTTCAGCTTGTGCGTCCGCAGCAAGGCAAGTGCGGCGTTTTCGTAGAAGGTCTCCGACTTGCCCGCCCTCACCTTGCCGAGGAAATATTTCTCGAAGGCGACCTTGGCGGTGTGAACCCAGCGACCCTCTGCGGCCCAGTTGACATTGCGCGGCGGGATCTGCGGCTGGGCGATGAAGGCGACGCCCCTGTCGCCGAAATCAGCGATACAGATGGCGTTCCAGGTGGCCTCATGCGTCGGCTCTTCGCCGCGCAGGATCTCGCCGAGATTCTCGGCCGTTGCCGTCACCATCGATTCGATCATGAAGCCCGTCTTCGGCACACCGACCGGCACCGGCGTCTTGCCGACCGGCGGGATGGCGATGCACACGCCGAGGGCAAAAATGTCCGGATACTTCGGATTGCGCTGGTGCTTGTCGGTCAGGATGAAGCCGCGCGGGTTGGTCAGGCCCTCGATACCATAGACCGCCTTCACGCCCCGGAAGGCGGGCAGCATCATCGAATACTTCATCGGAAGTTCGTGAACCTGTTTGACGCTGCCATCGTCATTCACTTCCTCGACCGTCATCTTGCCGGCTTCGGCCTTCACAACGCGCGCATTGGTGATCCATTTGATATGGCGGTCGCGCATTTCGCTTTCGAGCAGGCCCTTGGTGTCGCCCACCCCGTCGAGGCCGAGATGGCCGATATAGGGCTCAGAGGTGACGAAGGTCATCGGCACCTTGTCACGGATTTTCCGTTTCCGGAGTTCCGTTTCGATGATCATTGCCGTCTCATAGGCGGGGCCATAGCAGGACGCGCCTTGCACCGCCCCGACGATGACCGGGCCCGGATCGTTGCAGAACGCCTCAAAGGCTTCGTGCGCCGCCACCGCATGGTCGATATGGCAGACCGACTGGGTGTGGCCATGCGGCCCGAGCCCCTCGATCTCGTCGAAGGCGAGTTCCGGCCCGGTGGCGATCACCAGATAGTCATAAGCGACAAAGGAGCCATCGGACATCCGCACCCGCTTTTCGTCCGGTTCGACGCGTTCTGCCTTGCCGACAACAAGCTCGATCCCGCGCTTCTTCATGGGACCAGCCAGAGCGACCGTAATCTCCTTGCGATCTCGCCAGCCAACCAGAACCCAAGGGTTCGAGGGTAGGAACTGATAGAAATCCGTCTCGTTGATGATGGTAACGTCATCCTCCCGGCGGACGGCCTGGCGAATCTCATAGGCGGCGATGACGCCGCCCAGACCCGCTCCCAGAATCACGATTTTGCTCATGGACGTCACTTCCCTTGCTGTTAAGGCATGAAAATATATATTAGCGTTTTATAAAATACGCACTATTACCTATAGCTCAAGTCCAAAATATGCGGCTTTCAGGATCCAGCTGACCGGCCGCCTTCAAAGGAGATGACGGAGACTGACATGACCGACGAGAGAGACCTGACCCCGGCCGCCGTATTCGAGGCGCTGAAACGTTCGGAGATCGTTCTGATCGATGTGCGTGAGCCGGCCGAATTCGCCAATCAGCGGATCCACGGCGCGCTGCTCCATCCGCTGTCCACGTTCGAACCGAAAGCGATTCCGGCAGATTCGGGACGCCGCATCGTGTTTCAGTGCGGCTCGGGAAAACGCTCGCGCGCGGCGCTCGACCAGTTCCTGGCCGCAACCGGCGCCGACGCAGCGCATATGGCCGGCGGCATAGGTGCATGGCGCGCGGCCGGGCTGCCCTGCGTCCAGATAAATCCCGCTACAGGACAGGTGGAAGATCATGGCCGCTACTGAACTGCGCACACTTGCGGCGATTGCTGCACTTGTCTCCCTCCCGGCGGCCGCCTTTGCGCAGACGCTGAGCGTCGAGGAGTCCATCGTCGTCGATTACCGCCCGGTGATTGCCCGGATCGAAGCGGGCGACACGGCAACCGCCCGCTCGCGCCTGCAAGGGATTGTCACCCGGCTGAGCATTTCCGAAGGCCAGATCGTCAAGGCCGGCGAGGTTGTCGCCGTTGTCACCGATGACACGCTGCGCCCGCAGCTCGCCTCGCTGTCCTCGCGCATCGAGGGGCTGCGTGCCCAGATCCGCCAGGCGGAGGAAGACGTTGCCCGCAACGAAGCGCTGTTTGCGCAGGGCTTTTTCCCGCGGGCGCGGCTGGATGAGCAGAAGACGGCGCTGGATGTGTTGCAGCGCAACCTGTCCTCGGCCGAATCGGAGCGCCGTGCCTTGTCGGCGCGCGAAGCCGAGGGCCGCATCCTCGCCCCGGCCGACGCGCATGTGACGGCGGTGAATGTGGTGCAGGGCTCGGTCGTCTCGCCCGGCGAAGTTCTGGCAACCTTTGCCACGGTCAATGGCATCGTCCGCCTCGCCCTGCCTGAGCGCCATGCCGCCACGATTGCCGAGGGCGAGACGATCTCGCTGCGCCTGCCCTCGCGCTCCGACGATATCCGCACCGCCACCATCGTCCGGGTCTATCCGGAACTGCGTCAGGGCTCGGTGATTGCCGATGCCACCGTGCAGGGCGGGCTGACGGCGCTGTTCGGCGAGCGCGTGGATGTGCTCGCCCCGGTCGGCGAGCGCCGCGCGATCCGCATCCCTAAGGAGTATGTCTCCACGCGGTTCGGGGTCGATTTCGTCCGCGTGCAGGTCGGCGAGCGGTTCATCGACGCGCCGGTGGCCCTTGCCGCCCCCGTGGTCGACACCGCCGGCCAGTATGAAATTCTCTCGGGCCTGAAGCCCGGCGACCGTATCCAGAAACCGGAATAAGTCCCATGAAAGCCGATCTCTCGGGCTCCATCACACGCTCGACCATCCGGTCGCCACTGACGCCGCTCTTCCTGCTGACGGCGCTGGCCGTGGGCCTGATCGCCCTCCTGACGATTCCGAGGGAGGAAGAGCCGCAAATCTCCGTGCCGATGGTCGACATCATGGTCGCCGCGCCGGGCCTCAGGGCTGCGGATGTGGTCGAGCAGGTTTCCAAGCCGCTCGAGAGCATCATCATGGCGATTCCGGATGTGGATCATGTCTACTCCCAAACGCGCGATGACGGCGCGCTGGTGACGGCGCGCTTCAAGGTCGGCACCGATGCCGACAATGCGATCCTGCGGGTGCATGAGAAGATCCGCGCCAATCTCGATTCGATTCCCTATGACGTGCCGATGCCGCTGGTTGTCGGGCGCGGCATCAATGACGTGCCGATCGTGACACTGACCCTGTCGCCGGACGAGACGACGGGCGATGTCTGGAACGACACTTCGCTGCGCATGCTGGCCGACGAGCTGCGCAATGAGCTGATGAAGGTAGACAATGTCGGCCTGACCGATGTGATCGGCGGGCGCCCGCTGGAGCTGCGGGTCGAGCCGGATATCCAGGCCCTCGCCGCGCAGGGTGTGTCGCTGCAAACACTGGTGCAGAGCGTGCAGCAGGCCGCTGCTGCGCTACCCTCAGGCCGGGCGCATCAGGAAGGCCGCTCGATGATCGTGCAGGCCGGCGACCGGATCAATGCCGTGCATGAGCTGGAGCGCCTGCAGATCCGCGGGGCGGGCGGGCGCGTCGTGTATCTTAGCGATGTCGCGAATGTGAAGGTTGCTGGCGCCGAGACCGATGCGCGTGCCTGGACGCTGCAGCACATGGAAGACGGCAGTTTCTCCGTCGCGCCGGCCGTGACCGTGTCGCTGGCCAAGCGCCCCGGCGCGAATGCGGTGGTCGTGTCTGAAGCGATCCTGGAGCGTGTCGAGGCGCTGAAGGGCCCGCTCATTCCCGAAGGCATCGCTGTCGAGATCACGCGAGATTATGGCGACACCGCCAACCACAAGGCCAATGAACTTCTGTTCCATCTTGGCCTCGCGACCGTGTCCATTGTCATCCTGATCGCCTTCAGCATCGGCTGGCGCGAGGCGCTGGTGACACTGGTGGTGATCCCGACGACGATCCTGCTCACCCTCTTCGCCTCGCTGATGATGGGCTACACGATCAACCGCGTCAGCCTGTTCGCCCTGATCTTCTCGATTGGTATCCTGGTCGATGATGCCATCGTTATTATCGAGAACATCGCCCGCCATTGGGCCATGAAGGATGGCCGCACCCGCGTACAGGCCGCCATCGAGGCGGTCTCCGAAGTCGGCAATCCGACGATCATCGCGACGCTGACCGTGATCGCGGCGCTGCTCCCGATGATGTTCGTGTCCGGACTGATGGGGCCATATATGGCGCCGATCCCGGCGAACGCATCGGCCGCCATGCTGTTCTCCTTCTTCGTCGCCGTCGGCATCGCACCCTGGCTGATGATGAAGATCGCCGGGCGTGCCCCGGTGCATGCCGGACATGGCGGGCATGATGGCGAACATGGCGAAACCCGGCTCAGCGGATTCTACCGGCGCGTCGCTGCGCCGATTGTCGCCTCGAAGCGGAATGCCTGGCTGTTCCTGGTCATCGTAGGCATCGCGACGGTGATGTCGACGATGCTGTTCGTCACCCGCGCGGTGCCGGTGAAGCTGCTGCCGTTCGACAACAAGTCGGAAATCCAGGTGATCGTCGACCTGCCGGAAGGCGCCGCCCTTGAGGACACCGAACGGGTCCTGTTCGCGCTTGCCGATGCTATTGGCCCGGTGGAAGAGGTCAAGACGATCCAGGCCTATGCCGGCACCGCCGCGCCGTTCAATTTCAACGGCCTCGTGCGCCACTATTTCCTGCGCCAGAGCCCGGAACTGGGCGACCTGCAGGTGAACCTGTCAAAGAAGGAATATCGCAAGCGCGCAAGCCATGACATCGCCCTCGACCTGCGTGAGCGCCTGCTGGCTGTGCCACTGCCGGAGGGCACGCGGGTGAAAGTGGTGGAAGTGCCACCCGGCCCGCCCGTGATGTCCACCCTGCTGGCCGAAATCTATGGCCCCACCCCGGAAGCCCGCCGGCAAACGGCCGCCATCATCGAACGCCTGTTTGAGGAGACCGATTTCATCGTCGATGTCGACAATTCCATCGGCGAGCGCGCCCCGCGCCTGACCTTCGGCATTGACGAGCCGAGCGCAGCCGATGCCGGCGTGTTGCAGCAGGATATTCTCGACACAATCGCACTGGCCTTTCATGGCCAAACGGTCGGCGTCAGCCCACGCGGTGAAGGCCGCGACCCGCTGAACATCCGCGTCTATCTGCCCCGTTCGGAGCGGAGCTGGACGCAGGCGACCGCCACCATTCCCGTGCCCCGGCGCCTTGCCGGAACGGACGCCATGCCGATCGAACTCGGCGCCCTGGTGGATGCGCATCAGGAGGCGGGCTCGCCCACTCTCTTCCGGCGCGACGGGCATTTCGCCGACATGGTAATGGGTGAGCTAGCCGGCCGGTTCGAAGCACCGATCTATGGCATGTTCGAGATCCAAGACCGGATCAAGGCGCATGACTGGGCCGCCGAGGGACTCGAAATGCCGCTCATCCGCCTATACGGCCAGCCACATGACGAAACCCGCACGACCCTGCTCTGGGACGGGGAATGGGAAGTCACCTATGTCACCTTCCGCGACATGGGCATGGCGTTCGGCGTCGCCCTGATCGGCATCTATATCCTGGTGGTCGCCCAGTTCGGTACCTTCCGTGTACCGCTGATCATCCTGACCCCGGTGCCGCTGACACTGATCGGCATCATGATCGGCCATTGGCTGTTCGGGGCAGCGTTCACCGCGACCTCGATGATCGGCTTTATTGCGCTGGCCGGTATCATCGTGCGCAACTCGATCCTGCTGGTGGATTTCGTCCGCCACCGGACCGATGCGCATACGCCGCTGCGGGAGGTTCTGCTCGATGCCGGCGCGATCCGTTTCAAGCCGATCCTGCTGACCGCGCTGGCGGCGATGATCGGGGCGGCGGTGATCCTGACCGACCCGATCTTCCAGGGCCTCGCGATCTCGCTGCTGTTCGGCCTGGCTTCTTCAACCGCCCTCACCGTTCTGGTGATCCCGGCAATCTATGTGGCCTTGCGCGGACCGGACTGGACGCCGCCATCAGATGCCGGGCTGGCTCAAGGGGAAACAGCGGGCCATGCACCCCAGCAAGCCTGACGAGGATGCCAAGGCGATCACGACCCTCTCCGAGCGGGCGGAGGAAGCTGTCGATGCGCTGAAGGCAATGGCCAGTGAAACACGACTCAGGATCATGTGCAGCCTGAGTTGTGGAGAGCAATCGGTCAACCAGCTCGCCGCCGCCACCGGCCAGTCGCAGTCCGCCGTTTCGCAACACCTTGCGAAACTTCGCGCAGCGGGACTGGTCGGCAGCCGACGAGATGGCCAGACCATTTACTACCGCTGCAACCCCGGCATCGCGCGCGAACTGATAGAGACGCTCTGCAGGTTCTACAAACCATCGCCCGAGTGACACGCGCAGCCAGCGGTGCAGGCCAATCTGGATGGCCTGCTCCCAAAACAAGAAAGCCCCCGAAATCCGCAAGGAAATCAGGGGCTTGTTTGGGTGCGGGAACAGGATTTGAACCTGTGACCTTCAGGTTATGAGCCTGACGAGCTACTTTGTATTGAACCGCGACACAGCATTAGAGCCCTGAAATAGTTCATTATTTGGTTTCAATAAACCATCTATAGTTGTAATGTGATGCAGCGCATCAAATGCATTCGCGCTGCATCGGAGACACAATGCCAACAGCAAACATCACCGATCGTTTCCTTAAGTCAGTGCAACGACCAGCAAGCGGCTTTGTTCGCTACTGGGATGAAAAAACGAAAGGCTTTCTCGTTCACGTCTATAGGTCGAAGATCACGTTCTACTATGAGCGCAATAACCAGCGTCATTTGATTGGCGCCTTCCCCACGGTGTCCGTCCCCAACGCTCGGGAAGCCGCTCGCGAACTGGATTTCAAAACACGTCGAGGCTACGCAAAACGTATCCGACAAGCCGATCCGACAATGTCGGAATTGGTTGACCACTACTGCGCCCGCCCGTCTCTTCGATCGGAGAAATGGCGCGCATTCGTCAGGCACGCCATCGAAGTCTGAACCGCGCCGGGTTTGCCGGAGGCCATTTTCTTTGAGAGAGTGGACCTATGACAGAGAAGAAGCAGAGACCTCCTTACTCGCCTGAGGTGCGTGAGCGAGCCGTTCGGATGGTGATGGAACACGGCGGCGAGTACCCGTCGCAGTAGGCGGCGATCGTCTCGATTGCCGGCAAGATCGGGTGCGTGCCGCAGACGCTGCATGGCTGGGTCGCGCAGGCCGAGCGGGACGCCGACAAGCGGTCCGGGCCAAGCACTGAGGAGCGCGAACGGATCAAGGCGCTGGAGCGCGAGAACCGGGAGCTTCGCCAGGCGAACGAGATTCTCCGGAAGGCATCAGCTTATTTCGCACAGGCGGAGCTCGACCGCCGACCGAAGACATGATCGCGTTCATTGACGATCACCGCGATGTTTATGGGGTCGAGCCGATCTGCAGGGTTCTGCCGATTGCCCCATCAACCTATCATGAGGCGGATGCGCGGCGGCGGCGCCCCGAACGCAGGCCGCCGCGCGTCCGCCGGGACGAGACGCTGAAGCCGGAGATCCTCCGGGTCTTCAACGAGAACTTCACCGTCTATGGCGCCAACAAGGTCTGGCACCAGATGAAGCGGGAAGGCTTTGACGTGGCACGTTGCACCGTCAGGCGCCTGATGAAGGCCATGGGGCTGAAGGGCATTATCCGCGGCAAGCCACACCGCACGACCTATGGCGACAAGGCAGCGCCTTGCCCGCTCGACCATGTGAACCGCAACTTCAAGGCCCCGGCACCGAACAGGCTCTGGGTCAGCGATTTCACTTACGTCTCGACCTGGGCAGGATTTGTCTACGTCGCCTTCGTCATTGATGTGTTCGCCCGCCGCATTGTCGGCTGGCGGGTCAGCCGGACAGCGCATGCGAACTTTGTGCTCGATGCTCTCGAGCAGGCCCTGCACGATCGAAGACCGGGCATCGGAAGCGGTCTTGTTCATCACTCGGATCGCGGCAGCCAGTATGTCAGCATACGGTATACAGAGCGTCTGGCAGAAGCAGGCCTCGAGCCTTCGGTCGGCAGTGTCAGTGATAGTTATGACAACGCCCTCGCCGAGACGATCAATGGACTCTACAAGGCCGAAGTCATCTGGCGGAAAGGTCCCTGGAAATCCATGGACGCCGTCGAGTATGCCACCCTCGAATGGGTCGACTGGTTCAATCACCGCCGCCTGCTCGAGCCGATCGGCAACATCCCTCCGGCAGAAGCCGAGGCCAACTACTTTGCAGCGCTGAGGGAAAACGCTATCGCTGCATGACTCCAACCAAACAGCCTCCGGGGTTACCGGCGCGGTTCACATCCCCGTTTCTCGCAACGCCACGCGAATTTCCAGACGGCCATGAGCTACGAGATAGGCAAGACAATCGAACCGGCGCTTGAAGAGCTCCTCTTCCGCGCTGCCTAGAACCCGCAAGACCTCCGCGCCGTACTTCTCAGCGAATTCCTGATGCCTGAGCCCTTCTAAGACCGCTTCCAAGTCCACCTTATCGACAAATGCACCTGACCTGCCTCAGGTTTTTCGGACCAGTTCTTGCTTGGGACGCGACCATCTGGAAAGGTGGTTATCATGCGGAAGGCCCGTTTTACGGACGAAGAGATGGTGGCGATCCTGCGGGAAGCG
>JBKBLD010000034.1:0-23849 GCA_046296675.1 Hyphomonas sp.
GAGACGACCTTGCCGCCGTGCTTGTCCATCAGTTCGGCGGCGGTTTCCTCGCAGACGCCGCCGCGCCGACCGCAGATATGGACTTCGGCGCCGAGCTTAAGGAAGCCTTCGGCCATTTCCTTGCCGAGCCCGGTTCCGCCGCCGGTGACGAGGATACGCTCGCCTTGCATCAACCCGTCTTTGAACATGAGTTTGGACGTATCCATTGCCGTTTCCTCCGGTATCGCTTTGTCCAGAGTATAGAGCGCCGCTGGGCGCCCGCCAGCCGGAACGTCGGGGCAGGTTATTTCCGGAAGGGCAGGCTGACGACGCGCCAGATCACCCAGGCGGGCAGCACGACAAGGGCGCCAGCCAGCGCCGGCTGCCAGAAATTCCGGATCATCCAGCCGAGGGCGGAAAAGGCCTGGCCCAGCATGTTTCCAAGGGCCTGGCCGACATTGAAATCCGGATGGCGCGGATCGAAGCTCGCCGCCATCACGAAGAAACCGACGAGGACGCAGAGGCCGGCGAGTTTTATGCCGCCCCAGACGCTGATGCCGAAGAGCCGGACGAGCAGCGGGCGGGGCGCAGCCGGCACCGGCGGCGCGGTCGGCGGCTGCACCGGTGGCGGGTCTGGCGGCTGCGGGGTTGGGGGAGTATCCATGATGGCGGCAGTCTACGCCCGCCGCCGGGCGGCGTGAAGGGCCTCAGCCATCATCGGCCTCTTCAGGCATGTCGCGGCGGGGGCGGACATCGTCAAACAGGGCGCGGGTTTTCCTCGGCGGCATCTTGGCGCCGTCATGCTGGTATTCGACCTGGATCGGGTAGGGGATCGAGATGTCCTCGCGGTCAAAGGCCTGTTTGACGCCCTTGCGCAGGTCGGCGCTCGTCTGGAAGAAATTCCCGGTGGCGACCCAGGCGCGCAGGCGGACCGAGATGCTCCAGTCTTCCAGCGCATGTACTCCGGACCAGATCGGCATGTAGGGGATGACGTTCGGATGCTGTTCGGCGGTGTCGCGCATCACCTGCAGCACATGGTCGAGATCGTCTTCATAGGAGACCGAGAAGATCAGATCGACGCGCCGGAAGGGCTGCAGCGTGTGGTTGATCAGGGGCGAGCCCCAGACCTTGTCATTGGTGACCGAGACGATCTTGTTGTCGCCCTGTTTCAGAGAGGTGGTGAAGGGGGTGATGTTGGTGATCTCGCCGTCGAGGCCGGCCAGGGTAACGAAGTCGCCGATGCGGAAGGGCCGGAAGATGGCGAGCATCACGCCGGCGGCAACCGATTTCAGTGTGTCCTGAAGCGCAAGGCCGATGGCAAGGCCGGCCGCACCGAGCACGGCTGCGAGCGAGGTGGCCGGAAAGCCGAGTTGGATCAGCGCCATCACGATGGCGATGGCGAAGATAACGTATTTGATCAGAGCCGCACTGAAGGCGATCAGCGTGTCATCGGCGCCGGCATGGGTGTGGGCCTTTTCTCCGAACCGGCGCAGGGAGCGCGAAAACATGTTGGCGCCCATCAGCGCGAAGAACAGGATCGCGACGGCCGCGAAGGCGCCGGGCCCGCGCTGTTCGACAAGGGCGCGCCAGTCATAGCCGGCAAGGCCAAGCGGCAGCGGCGACAGCAGGATCAGGGCGAAGACCCGCGCCACCGAGGCGGTCAGATCCCAGGCCGAGCCCTCGAAGCTGCGCTCTTTCGGGGTTGCCCATTTGCCGATCAGGCTGACCAGATGCTTGACCAGCGTGGCCAGCACCCAGATCACGCCGACCGAGAGCAGCACGATGGTCCATTTGAAGAATTCCGGCCAGGCCGCAGCGATCCAGGCCGGCCAGGTGGCGGTGTCGATGTTCAGGAGCTCAAGCAGGCCGGAGGCGTCTGTCGGAATCGTCGTCATGTCGCCGGTTTAACCGGGTTTGACCCGCGCGTCAGCCTCAACAGGAGGACGAGCAGGAGGAAACCAGCGGCGATATGGCCGATGAGGTGCATGCCGGTGTCGAACCAGTTGTGGAAGGCGATGCCGAGGATGCCCCAGCCGGCAGCAGCGAAATACCAGAGCGAACGGCTGACCCGGGTGGCAAAAAGCCAGGCAAGGAGGCCTGCGGGAAGGAGCGCCGACCAGAACATCGGCCAGGGAAAATCGGTCGGCGCGATGGGGGTGAGGCTGCGCACGGTCAGGGGCACCGAGATCGACAGGGCGACGGACAGCCAGCCGGCGAGCAAACCGCTGGCGGCGTCCCCGATCTGCAGGGCGATACCGGCGCCCGGTGCACGCAGCTTTTCGGCCTCCCGCGCGGCCCACCATGCGGCAATCAGGATGGGGAAGAGGAGTACAAAATCGAGTGGCTGCAGCACGGCCAGCTGCGCGCTCAGCATCCAGACGATATTCCCGGCGCCCGCCAGGATGAGCGGCCGTGCCAGCGGCCGGGGCCAGCGCTGCGGGGCGATGAGACCGGCAATGCCGAAGGCGCCATAGGCCGCGAAAATCACGCTCCAGATGGAGAAGAAGGCGGGCAGGGGCTGGTCGGCGGCATCGGTGCCGGCGGTAGCGGCGCCGATCGGGGTGCCGATGCCGAAAGCCGGGGCGAGCGCGCCGGCAAGCGGCTGTAGCAGGGCGAGGACAAGGATGAGCAGGGGGGCGAGGCGGTTTTGAATGGGGGGCTCCGGACTTGGCGAGGGCAAACCGGAGTATAGGGGGGCGCTGCCGTGCGTCCAGCAGGCCGGCCCGCGGGCGGTTTGCCGCCTGTTTACTGCCGCCCCGGTCTTGCCCGCAGGGCCTGTCTGCTTACACTTGGCCCCGAACCAAGGAGAGATGTCCCATGCCTGCCTTCCGTTCCGTTCTGGCCGCCCTTGCCCTGTCGATCCCGTTCAGCCTTCCGGCGCTGGCGCAGGAAGGCGGCAATACGCAGGAAATGCAGCGCGCGATGGCGGCCGGCTGGAAGGCAACCTTCACCTGTTCAGGCTTGTTCGTGGCCAGGCAGACGCAGGCGGAACTCGACCAGAACGAGCTGGCGGGTATCTATCCCGACTATATCCGCCATTATGACCAGCTTCCGCCGCCGGTGGTTGATCAGGCGCGCAAGATTGTGTCGGTGACCTACAGCCCGGACATGCCGCCGCGCATGGCCGCTTTCCGGCCCGGCTTCGGCTGCACCCAGCTGCCGGTTGGCGCAGATGAAAAAGCGCTCGAATTCATACCTCGCTTTGCTGCCTGGCCGGAAGTTACGGCGCAGGACCGGGGCAGTGCCATCGGTTCGAATGTGCGAGTCGAGCTGCGCCTGGAAGAGGCTGAGCGGCTGGAGATGCCGATCGCGGCAGCGTTCGACGAAACCACCTATGGAGTAGGCACACGGACGAGTTCAGCCGTCGTCGTCCGCCATGGACAGGTCGTAGCCGAGCGGTATGCGCGCGGTGTGGACCATGAAACGCCGCAGCGGACCTGGTCGGTTGCCAAGTCGCTGAATGCGACGATCATCGGGGCGGCGCGCCGGCAGGGCCTCGTCGATATCGATTATCCGGCGGTGATTGCAGCCTGGAACAAGGGCGCCGATCCGCGCCGCGAGATCACGATCCGCCACCTGTTGCACATGGCGAGCGGGCTCGACAGCGGCGAGAACGGGTCGCGTACGGACCGCCTTTACTTCGCTGGAGGACGTGTGGTGGACCAGTCTGCCGGCGGCGTCCTGGAGGCCAAGCCGGGCACGCGGTTCAAATATGCCAACAATGATTCCGTCATCGCCATGCGGGCGCTGCGCGAGGCGCTGAACAATGACGCGCTCTATCACCGCTTCCCGTATGAGAGCCTGTTGCACAAGATCGGCGCGGTGCGCACGACGCTGGAGATCGACTGGAACGGCGACTTCATTTCTTCCAGCCAGGTCTGGGCGACGGGGCGCGACCTGGCCCGGATCGGGCAGCTCTACCTGCAGGACGGGATGTGGGCCGGCGAGCGGCTGTTGCCGGAAGGCTGGGCGGAGTTCGTGCGTACACCCGCACCGGCCCAGCCCGGCGACGGGGCCGGCTATGGCGCGCAGTTCTGGATCATGAACAATGTGGCGGGCGTGCCGGAGGGGACATTCTATGCCGCCGGCAATCGCGGCCAGTATATCGTCATCATCCCGGCGCTGGATGCGGTGATTGTCCGGCAGGGCTATGACGTGATCGGCGGAGCGCGGTTCGATATCGACCGCTTCACGCTGGATGTCGTGCGGGCGTTGCAGGCGGCTGATGGCGACCGCGGCCTTGCCGAGGAAGAACTACGCCGCCAGGCCGAGGCGGAGAATGAGCGGGCCAACCGCCCGCGACCGGGCCTGCGCGGCAACTGGTAGGCGGTCAGGGCGCGCCGTAGCCGGAAGGGGGCGCGGCGGCGGTCAGGCCGGAGACCGTGCGGCGCTCCGACTGGCTGAACGGTTTCATCATCGCCGAGCCGGCAAGGTCGAGCGCGAACGTGTCGATATGGGTGCGCCCGTCAGGCGCGGCGCGGCAGGCGATTTTCATGCTGAACCGGTCGACCTTTGCGACGACGGCCGGTTTGAAAGCCTTGGGCGCCGACATCTCAAAGGTGAGGATATGGCCGGACGCCTTGTCAATGGTGGCGGTTCCGGTGAGGTGTTTGACAATGTCGCGCATATTGCCGTCACCGCCGGGCAGGGGCGTGAAACGGTAGGTCGCGGTCGCGGGCGTTTCGGAGACGCGCGCGGCATTGGCCGGGATGTTGCCGGCGAAATTGCTGCACCAGATATCGCCCCTCGTTTCGGTTTTCAGCCTCTCGGCGCGTTTGGCCGCGTCGCCTTCGAGGCTCGCCGGGTCCGGGGTGATTGACACGACGCGCTGGTCTTCGGGCCGGGCCTGATCGACCTTCAGGGTGAACCGCTGGGCGCCGTCATCATAGGCCATGTCGAAGCGGTAGGCCGGGCCTTCCTTCGACACGCTGCGTGCGGTCTCCAGAAGCGGATCGGCGGCGGCCGGCAGGCAGAGTGCGGCGAGGCAGGGGAGAAGGAGGAAGGAGGGACGCATGATCGGTTCCGTAGGCGGTGCTGGCGGGTGCAGATTCGTCCCAAGCTTCGAAAAAGGGAAGAGCCAGAATGCGGGGCTTGCCTTAGTTTAATCCTGTCATGGCCGATACCGCCCCGCCCCGCTTCCGCCTGCCGCCGGCCTTCGAGGCCTGGTTTGCGGCGCGTGGCTGGTCGCCGCGGCCGCATCAGCTGGCGCTGGCGGAGGCGTCTCTGGCCGGGGAGAGCGCGCTGCTGATCGCGCCGACCGGCGGGGGCAAGACGCTGGCGGGGTTCCTGGGGAGTCTGGTGGAGTTCAGTGGGGCTTCCCCCCTCCGTCAGCCGGCTTCGCCGTCTGCCACCTCCCCCGCAAGCGGGGGAGGACGCTACCCCGCTTTGCACACGCTCTACATCTCTCCGCTGAAGGCGCTGGCGGCGGATGTGGCGCGCAATCTGATGGCGCCGGTTTCGGAGATGGGGCTGGATGTCCGGATCGAGACGCGCACCGGCGATACGGCGAGCCATGTGCGCCAGCGCCAGCGCAGGGTGCCGCCGGATATCCTGCTGACGACACCGGAGCAACTGGCACTGCTGATCGCGTCGGATCATGCGGCGGCGTTCTTCGCGGACCTTCGCTGTGTGATCATCGACGAGATCCACGCGCTGGCGCCGTCAAAGCGCGGTGATCTGCTGGCGCTGGGACTGGCAACACTGGCGGAATGGGCGCCGGACTGCCGCTTTGTCGGCCTGTCGGCAACGGTGCGCGAGCCGGCAGCACTGGCGCGGTGGCTGGATGTGCGGGTGAGGAGGGATGTGTTTCCTCCCCCGCTTGCGGGGGAGGTGGCGCCGCAGGCGACGGAGGGGGGAGCCACGCGCACGGCCGCTCCCCCCTTCGAGCCCTTCGGGCCCACCTCCCCCGCAAGCGGGGGAGGAGAAGGCGTTCGCATTATTGTTGCTCCCGGCGGGGTGAAGGCGGACGTGGACATCCTCGTCTCGCGCGAACGCATCCCATGGTCCGGCCATTCGGGGCGGTTTGCGGTTGGGGAAGTGTATGAGGCCATCCGCAATGCGAAGATGAGCCTTGTCTTCGTCAATACGCGCAGCCAGGCGGAGCTTTTGTTCCAGGAGCTGTGGGCGGCAAATGAGGACGGCCTGCCGATCGCGCTGCATCACGGCTCACTGGCGCGCGAGCAGCGGGCGCGCGTCGAGGCGGCAATGGCAGCGGGGCAGCTCAAGGCGGTTGTCTGTACCTCCACACTCGATCTCGGCATCGACTGGGGGGAGGTGGATCTTGTGATCCAGATGGGCGCGCCGAAGGGGGCCGCGCGGCTGATTCAGCGGATCGGCCGGTCGAATCACCGGATGGATGAGGCGAGCAAAGCCCTCCTTGTGCCGACGAACCGGTTCGAGGTGCTCGAATGCCGTGCGGCCGAGGCGGCGGTCGAGGCGGGCGAGATTGACGGGGAGGGGCCGCGCGATGGCGCGCTCGATATCCTGGCCCAGCATGTGATGGGGCGGGCCTGCGGGGAGGGATTCCGGCTCGACGCGCTGTTCGACGAGGTGCGCCGCGCCGCGCCGTATGCGGCGCTCGACTGGGAGACGTTCGAGCGGATTGTCGATTTCGTCGCCACCGGTGGTTATGCGCTGAAGACCTATGACCGTTTCCACCGGATCGTGCGGCGGCCGGATGGGCTCTGGGTCGCGCGCACGCCGCGCGACAAGCAGGCGCACCGGATGAATGTAGGCGCGATTGTCGAGGCGCCGATGCTGAGTGTGCGGCTGGCGAGTTTGGCAGGTCGAGATGCAGCGCAACCTTCTCCTCCCCCGCGCGCGGGGGAGGTGGCCGCGAAGCGGACGGAGGGGGGAGCCTTGCGCCCGGCCGCGGGGGGGCCCCCACCGCCGGCGGGCGGGCGGGCCCGCCGGGGGGCGGGGGCGGCCCCCGCCTTGCGCCCGGCCGCTTCCCCCCTCCGCCCTTCGGGTACCTCCCCCGCAGGCGGGGGAGGAGACACGCGCCGCGCCCTCCGCGCGGGGAGAAAACTTGGCGAGATGGAAGAGTATTTCCTCAGCCTGCTGACGCCGGGGGATACGTTTCTTTTTGGCGGAGAGATCCTCAGGCTTATTGCGATTGAGGGGATGGACGCGCTGGTGGTGCGGGCGCAATCGGAGAGCCCGGCGATCCCGAGTTATAATGGCGGCAAGTTTCCGCTAACGACCTTCCTGGCCGAGCGTGTGCGGAAAATGATTCATGATCCGTCGCAATGGGCGGCGCTGCCCGGCCCGGTGCGCGAATGGTTCGAGATACAGGCGCTGCGCTCGGCCATTCCGCCAGCGGATCATCTGCTGGTCGAGACCTTTCCGCGCGCGGATCGCCATTATCTCGTCTCCTACCCCTTCGAGGGGCGCCTCGCGCACCAGACGCTGGGCATGCTGGTGACGCGGCGGCTGGAGCGGGCGGGGGCGAAGCCGGTCGGCTTCGTGGCGAGCGAGTATGCGATGGCGGTCTGGGCGATGGAGGATATGCGCGGGCTGGACATGGGCGACATCTTCCATCCCGACATGCTGGGCGATGACCTGGAAGAGTGGCTGGATGAAAGCGCGCTGATGAAGCGCACGTTCGCGCATTGCGCGCTGATCTCCGGCCTGATCCACCGCAACCTTCCGGGGTCGGAGAAAAATTCGCGGCAGGTCAGTTTCTCGACCGATCTCATCTTCGATGTGCTGAGGAGCCATGAGCCGGACCATATCCTCCTGCAGGCCACGCGGGCGGATGCGGCGACGGGCCTGCTCGATGTGCGCCGCCTGTCGGACATGCTGGCGCGCATCCGGGGGAGCATCGTGCATCAGCGCCTCGACCGGATCAGCCCGTTTGCCGTGCCGGTGATGCTGGAGGTCGGCCGCGAGCCGGTGTTCGGGGCCTCCGCGATGGAGGCGGTGCTGAGGGAGGCGGAGGAGGATCTTGTGCGGGATGCGATGGGGTGATCGGAGCGTGTGACTGGCCCGTTGACCCGCCAGTCGCATCGGCCCAAATCTAGCCGCCATGACCGCCGCCCGCGCCGTGCCGAAAGAGACCCTGCTGCACCTTGCCGGAGAGTTCCTGACGCCGCTGGCGGAGGGGGCGCTTTGGTGGGCGGGCCGCCGTGTGCTGGTCGTGTCGGACCTGCATCTGGAGAAGGGCTCGAACTATGCCGCCGCCGGGCAGATGCTCCCGCCTTATGATACCGGCGCGACGCTGGCCCGTGTCGAGGTGCTGGCGGCGCGGCTTCAGCCGGAGATGATCTTGTCGCTGGGCGACAGTTTCCATGACCGTCAGTCCGAGCGGCGTCTGCCGGAGGCTTATGCAGACAGGATTCGGGCGCTGACCGCCGCGCATGACTGGGTGTGGATCGAGGGCAATCACGACCCCGATCCTCCGGCGCATCTGGGCGGGCGGGCGGCGAAGGTGCTGTGCCTCGGGCCGCTGGTTTTCCGGCATGAGCCGGAGGGGGAAGCGGGCGAGGTAGCCGGGCATCTGCACCCTGTGGCGAAGGTGGCGGGACGCGGGCGCGCGGTGCGGCGGCGGTGTTTTGCGTCCGATGGGGCGCGGCTTGTGATGCCGGCGATGGGCGCGTTTGCGGGCGGGCTGAATATTCTGGACCGGGCGTTCGGGGCGGTGTTCCCGGAGGGGTGCATGGCGTTCGCCCTCGGCGAGGGGCGGGTTTACTCCGTGCCCCGGAAGAACCTCTTGCCGGACCTGCGCGCCGGCGGTTCGGGCGGCTGGCGGCTCTGAGCGGGTGCGGGCACGCGCCGCAGTTGCTAAGGGCGGCGGCGCATCCTAGCTTCCTAGCAAGTACGGGCGCCCGCAAATCGTCGCGCCCGCCCGCGATGTGAAACCGAAGCTCCTTACCACGCTCCAGACCTACAATTTGAAACTGTTTGCGGCCGATGCCTTTGCCGGCGTAACCGTGGCGATGGTCGCCCTGCCGCTCAGCCTTGCGATTGCGATTGCTTCAGGCGCCGACCCCGCCACTGGCCTGGTCACTGCGATTGTCGCCGGCTTCCTGATTTCGGCACTTGGCGGCAGCCGGGTGCAGATCGGCGGGCCGACCGGCGCGTTCATCGTCGTCGTCTATGGTGTCATTGCCCAGCATGGCTTTGACGGGCTGGTGATTGCCACGCTGATGGCGGGCGTGATCCTGCTGATCGCCGGCTTTCTCAAGGCCGGGAACCTGATCCAGTTCATTCCCGAAGCGGTGGTCAACGGCTTCACCATCGGCATTGCCATCATCATCGCGGCGAGCCAGCTCAAGGATCTGTTCGGCCTGGATATCGCCAGCCTGCCGGCGGATTTCCTGCACAAGTTGCCGGCGCTGTGGGAGGCGCGGGCGAGTTTCAGCGCGCCCGCGCTCGGCATCGGCCTTGCGACCATGGTTCTGATCGTCCTGTTCCGGTGGCTTGCGCCGAGATGGCCGGGCCTGATCGTAGCGGTGGCACTCACATCCGGCATCGTCGTGCTGGCCGGACTGCCGGTTGAAACCATCAGCGGCCGGTTCGGCGAGTTGCCTTCGCGCCTGCCGATGCCGGGCCTGCCGGAGGTGAGCCTGGCGCGGCTGCAGGAGCTGCTCCCTTCGGCGCTGGTGATTGCCTTCCTGGCGGGGGTGGAGTCGCTGCTGTCGGCCATGGTCGCCGACCGGATGATCGAGGGCAAGCACCGTCCGAATGCGGAGTTGCTGGCGCAGGGCGCCGCAAATATCGGCTCGGGCTTGTTCGCCGGGCTGCCAGCGACCGGGGCGATCGCACGGACGGCGACGAATGTGAATGCCGGCGGCAAGACGCCGATGGCCGGCATCATCCATGCCGGCGTGATCCTGGCGATCATGATGTTTGCCTCCGGCCTTGCCGGCCAGCTTGCCCTGCCGGCGCTGGCAGGCCTCTTGCTGCTGACGGCGTGGAATATGAGTGAGCCGCACAAATGGCGCGAATATGCGCGCCTGCGGCTCGAGGACCGGCTGCTGCTGGTGCTGACGCTGGTGCTGACGGTGATGGCCGACCTGGCAGTCGCCATCGGTGTCGGTGTCGGAATCGGTCTCGCCCTGCGCCTGCGCCGGCGGGCAGTACCACCCGCCGAGTGGACGCCGCCAGAGCGTTGACGATGGGCAATTATTCCTGCTAGGAATAAATTCCAAACTTTTCAGGCGGAGGTCTGCGATGCAGCATAGGGATATCTGGCGCGGGATCGACCAGCTGGCTGCGCACCATGGCCTGTCTGCGTCCGGCCTTGCAAAGCGCGCCGGGCTGGACCCGACGAGTTTCAATCCGTCAAAGCGCGAGGGGGCCGATGGCCGGCCGCGCTGGCCGACGACCGAAAGCCTTGCCCGCGTATTGGAGGCGGTCGGGGCAGGGTTTGACGATTTTGCCGCGCTGGTGGAAGGCCGCCGGGGCGGCTCGGCGCCGCTGATCGGCTTTGCCCAGGCCGGGCAGGACGGGTTTTTCGACGATGCGGGCTTCCCGGTGGGGGCGGGCTGGGAGGAGGTGCGCTTTCCGGGGCTCGGCACCGAGACGGTCTATGCGCTGCAGATAAGCGGGGACTCGATGGAGCCGGCTTACCGGGCAGGTGACCGGATCATCGTTGCGCCCGGCGCCGAGGTGAAGCCAGGCGACCGGGTGGTGGCGAAGACGGCGGAGGGGGAGGTGATGGCGAAAGTGCTTGCCCGGAAGAATGCCCGCGTCGTGGAGCTTGCCTCGCTCAATCCGGACTATCCGGCGCGGGAGTTCAAACCTTCGGAGATTGCCTGGATCGCGCGGATATTGTGGGCGAGCCAGTAGCGGCTGCTTACTCCATACCCGGAACATCCCGGAACTGCGCAGCGCAGGATTTCAGGGGGCCGATGGCGCTCTGCAGGCCCGGCGAGGGAAAGCTGAGGCTGACTTCTCCGGAGGTGAGGGTGAAGGCGCCGGGGGCGACGAACTCGCCGAGGATTGTGTCGATCGCCGCATCCGGAAAGAAGACGAACACGCCTTCGGGCTGTTCGTCAACCTTGCGCAGCTTGCCTGCGCCAGCACGGCCGCTGGGATAGGATAAGCGCACATCGGCGCCGTCCGCGACGGCGGTGAGCGGGCTGGCGACGGCGCTTATGAAGTTGCGGTCACTCATCAGGGTGATGTTCATCATCGGCGCCTTGGTGCCATACCAGATCATACACATCGAGCGGCCATCGCCGGCATCGGCCGGCTTGTCGCTGACGCCCCAGCTTTCGGCAGAGGCGGGCAGGACGGCGAGCAGGAGCGCAGCGGCAGCGGGGATCAGGCGGTGCATCAGGCTCTCCAATCATCACGGCGAACCGGGAGCATGCAGGAGTTTGTGCCGCGCTGCCATCCCCTGAACGGGGGCATAGGATTTGAACATCCGCTCATCCCCGTCTTCGCGGGGATGAGCGGAGTTGGGGGCGAGCGCCTCACAAGCAAGGCGCAGGCGCAGGGACCGCGGGCGAGAGCCCGCGAACAGCCCCGAGCAATCCCTATCTAGGCGCCATGCGGATGCCGCCGTCCAGTCTCAGGCACTGGCCGTTGAAATAGGTGTTGCGGACGAGTTCCATGGCGAGGGAGGCGTATTCTTCCGGCTTGCCAAGGCGTTTGGGGAAGGGGACGGAGGCGGCGAGGGAGTTCAGCACCTTGTCGGGCGCGCGCAGCATCAGGGGCGTCGCGAAAATGCCCGGCATGATCGAGTTTACGCGGATGCCGATATCCATCAGGTCGCGCGCCATCGGCAGGACGAGGCCGTTGACGCCGGCCTTGCATGATCCGTAGACGACCTGTCCGATCTGGCCGTCCTGCGCGGCGACGGAGGCGGTCAGCGTGATGCAGCCGCGTTCGCCGTCTTCGAGTTCGGGGAGGGCCGACATGCCGAGGGCGGAGATCGAGGCGATGCGATAGGACGCGACGAGCACGCCGCGGGCGCCGAACTCATAATCCTCAGTCGAGAGGCGCTTGTAGCGGGCGTTCTCCTTGTCCCAGGAGAGGGTCTTGCCGCCCTTGGAGGCCATGGCGCAATGCACGGTGATGCGCTCCTGCCCATGGGCGGCGCGGGCCTTCTCGAAACCGGCGGCGCAGGAGGCCTCGTCCATGATGTTCACATTGCAGAAGATGCCGCCGATTTCCTTTGCCGTCGCCTCACCCGCTTCTTCATTGATGTCGAAAATGGCGACCTTTGCGCCGGCGGCGGCAAGCGCGCGGGCGGTGGCCTGGCCGAGACCGGAGGCGCCTCCGGTAACGATGGCAGCGGTGTCATTTGTGATCTGCATGATGCGGTTCCTTCCCTGTCAGTGCGTTTGGCGCGAACTCTAGGCGGAGCAGGAAGGCTTGAAAATGCTGACCCCGCGCCAACCGGCGGGGCGGCAGGCGGATGCCGCGCCGGGGAATTCCCCTTGCCCCGGCTACAAACTCCCGTCACAAAGCTGCCCCATGGATTGGGGCAAGCTCAGATCGTTTCATGCGGCCGCCGAATCCGGCAGTCTGACGCTCGCCGGTGAGCGGCTCGGCATTTCCCAGTCGGCCGTCTCGCGCCAGATCGCGGCGCTGGAGGAACAGCTCGGCGTCTCGCTCTTCCAGCGCCATGCGCGCGGCCTGGTGCTGACCGATAGCGGCCATACGCTGTATCGCTCGACCATGGAGATGGCATCTGCGGCCCAGTCGGCGAACACGGCGCTGCGCGACCAGCAGGAAACTCCGCAGGGCGAACTGATCGTTGCCGCGCCGGTGGCATTCGGCTCAGTCTGGCTGGTGCCGCGTCTCGGCAATTTCGTGCGCCGCCATCCGGATCTGCGCCTCGACCTGCGCCTCGACGACCAGGTCGAGTATGACCTCCTGAAGCTGGAGGCGGAGTGTGCGATCCGGCTCTGGCCGGCCGACAAGGCCGATCTCATCCAGCGCAAGCTCGGCACGGTGCAGACAAATCTCTATGCCTCGCCGGAATACCTGAAGGCGCACGGCGTGCCACAGGAGCCGCAGGACCTCGATAACCACCGGATCATCGCCTATGGCGACGATTCATCGCCGCTGATCGAAATGGCCTTTGCCTGCCGGGTGGGGCGTGATGACGCACCGCCCCGGCCGGCAACGCTGAAGGTCAACAATGTGTTCGCGATGCTCCGGGCGGTTGACAGCGGGATCGGCATTGCCGACGTGCCGGACTATATGGCCGCTACGCTGCCCCGCCTCGTCCGGGTGCTTCCTGATGTAACCGGGCCGATTTTCGACCTTTATTTCATCTATCCGAGCGATCTGCGACGGTCCAAGCGCGTGGCCGCTTTCCGGGAGTTCATCACGACGGAGACCGAGGCCCTGCGACGGGTTCCTATGCGTCAAGGTTCGTGAAATTCTGTTAACCTATGCAGAAAAGCATGAGTGTGCTGCTGCTGCGCATGTTGCAATGCAGCGAAAAGGGCCTATCTAGGGCTCATGCCAAGGGTCCCGGGCATAACCCGATCATTCCTCCGATTGGGCGTTTCCTCCCCCCTTCGGGGCCCCACTTCAGCCCGGCGCGTCGTCAGATGCAGCCGGGCTTTCTTTTGCCCGCAACGCCCGGCCCCGCGCTAGCGCCGGACGCCGCGAATGAGGCGCCAGGCGAGGAATAGCAGCAGGGCGATCGTGAAGCCCATCGAGCTGTAGAGCACGAAGACCGAGAATTCGTTCCATGGCTGGTTGAGATTGCCGCCGGACAGGTTGAGGAAGGGCGGCAGCCAGCTGAGGGTCACGTCAACATCGTCATTGCGCTTCAGGTCGCGCAGCTTGTCCGACCACATCATCGCCAGCTGGAAAAAGCCGAACACGCCGAGCGCGCCGAGCAGGACATTCATCGAAGTCTCGTCCTTCTTGGCGAGGCGCGCTTCCCTGTCCCGGGTCTGGCTCTCCATATTCGACACCAGCCGCTCGATATACTCATTGCGCCGGCCGATGCCGCGAAGCTCGGTCATCTTCTCGAACACTTCCGCCTCTGTGTCATACCGGAAGACATTCATGTAGCGGTCGCGGTAATAGCCGGCATAATCGCCGGTGCGGAAGGCATAGAAGGCTTCGGCCGCGCGCTTCAGCCGGCCTTTCGCGCCAAGCCGTTCGACTTCACCGATCAGTTCGAAGGCGGCGGCCTCATATTCGCGCGTCATCATATCGTTATGCATCGAGACGGCATGGATCATGAAGGCGTAGGGGCAGGTGCCGATATAGTCATTGGCCGCGTCCAGGCTGCGGGCCTTCTCGACATAGGTGATGAGGGCGCGCGGGTTGGCGAAGCGGACAAACTTTCGCTCGGCGGCCTGTTCCTCCGTTGCCGGATAGACCGGATCGGTGGAATCGAGGATTTCGGAGGGATCCTGATTCATGAAGTCGATGATGTTCTGGTTGAAGCCGGCGATGAAGAGATATTGCAGGCAGTCCTGGCGGCGCCGGTCTTCCATGGCGGGGCGCGATTTGCGCCCCTCATCGATCTGTTCATCCGTATACTGGTCATAGTCCGGGCGGTTGATGACCCAGTGCCAGTAATCGTGACCTAGCCGGATTTCCGGCACATCGACTTGGCTGCGCGGGTTCAGCCCTTCGAGTTTTTCCTGATAGGGCAGGTAGCAGCCTTCCTGCACCATCAGCAAACGCGACGGCGGAATGCCGGTTTCGGGGTCCGGCTCGGGCAGGAGGCGTTTGAAGAAGGTCTTGTCCTCGAAGAAGAAGAGCAGGCGCGAAACCGGCATGACAAGGCCGGGCACCTCAATGAAAGGCGCCTCGGCGACGAGCTTGTCGAACACCGGCTCCAGCCGGTCGGTGCCGCGCTTCGCGCTTGTGTCGGCGAGCTGGCCGAAAAGGTCGCCGGCATCGAGATCGAACGCATCGCGGATATATTGCCAGAAGCTCTGATCATTGCTGCGCGGGCTTTTCACGCGCAGCAGGTCCAGGGGCGCGATGCCGGTGCGCTCGTCGGTGGCGCGCACTGGCCCGTTTCCGGGCGGGCGGGAGGCGAGTTCGAATTCTTTCGGAGCGGCGGCTTTCTGCAGCAACGACAGGAAATAGAACTCAGCCGGTGTGTGGTCGTAATTGTAGCGGAAGGAGAGATGGTAGCCGATCGCGCCATTGGCGTGGGTGTACCAGAAGCGGCGGACGCGGAGCGTGCGCGTTCGGCCAAGACCCGGCGGGCTCGCGACAAAGCGGCGCCCTTCGGTTGTCCAGGAAATTTCGTCCGGTGCGGTGATCTCGATACGTTCGCCATCTTTCGGGCCGGTCGTGTCGAGCAGGAAATCATTGACGGCGCCAAGGCGTTCGCGGTCGGCAACATCGTTGAACAGGGGTTCGACCGCATCGCGCAGGCGCTTGCTGCCCCGGTAGGTCGGCTGGAAGTTGCGCAGGGCTTCGGGATCGAGCTTGCGGCCCAGCGCGGCGGTCACATTCTTCTCGCTGATATAGAGAGACAGGGTGAAATAGACCGAACGATCCTCACACGCCTCGAAGGCGTCTGTCATGTCCGCGCTGTCCATCATGCTGTGTTCCCCGTCTGACTGCCCGGCCGGCCCCCCGCCGGCTAGCTTCGGTCCCGGCGCACCTGTCGGGCCGCCGCGTAAACATGGTCAAATCCGGTCAGCGCCACGCGCTCGCCGCGCGCGCAGGCAGCGTCCAGCAGAGCCAGCTGTTCGGCCGCGATCGGGCTCGACGCCGGATCACGGCCCTTCAGGACAGTGACCCCGAAAAAGCGGCGCATATGCGCCAGCAGCCGGCAAGCGGTGAGATCCGCCCCACCGGAACCGAGAACGCCGATCAGGAGATTATCCTCCGCCGCCTGCGCTGCAGAGAGGGGAGGCTGGCGGTAGGCAAAGTCGATGAGGCGGGCGCCGCGCCGCTCCCAGATCTTCAGCCGCTCGACCTGGTCGAGCCCGGCATGCCGGCTGTCGCGCGCATAATCGGCCGCGCTCATCTTCACCGGATCGTTCATCTCGATGAAGATCAGCGGCACCGGGATATCGCCGGGCGGCCAGATGAAGGCATCGCGCGCCTCTTCGCGGATGAGGTGCATCAGGAGGCCGAACAGGCCGCGGCGGCGTTGGGCGGCATCGACGAAGATATAGGACAGGGAGACGGTCGGGTCGCTTCCATCGCCAGCGAAGAGGATAAAGTTGGCAGCGCCGAGAACAGGCCCGTGCGCGCCGTCCGTCAGCAGGATGACCATTTCCCGGTACGGGCCGTAGAGGGCCGAGAGGCGCTCATAGGCTCCCCCCTCGTTCAGCGCGAGGCAGGCTCGGAAGCCGTCAATATCCTCCTTCTCGTCGGGCAGGATGAAGGCGGCGTCATAGGCGGCGTAGAAGCGCGGCAGCTGCGGGTCGTCCGCGCGGGTGATGTAGTGCGCAATCACGCCGCCCTCGAGGGCGTCGCTACGGTCTCGGCCGGGCAGGGCAGTCACGGTCATGCTGGCCTGAGTGGTCGCATGCCAGCCAATTCTGTCAACGGGATTCTCCGGGAGTGCCCCGCCGCCAGGGCTCGACGCCCCCTCAGGATCGGGAATGCTGGCGGTGAGAAAATATCCGGAGGAAAGCCATGTCATCCCGCCACCTTGTTGATCCTGAGCTCTTGCCCTTCCTCGAGAGCTTTCCGACGATCAACATCAATGCTGACAATCTTCCGGCGGTGCGCGAGATGAGCCGGGCGGGGCTGGCGCCGCTACCGCCGCTTCCCGAGACGGCGGCGGTGAAAGAGCGCTTCATTCCCGGGCCGGAGGGCGCCAGCCGCCCACGCGAATGCGGGGTGAGCGGATGACGTTGGTTCAGACCGAAGCCCGCAGCATCCAGGCGGTCTTTTCGGAGATCGTCGCGCGCTGAGTGAAGAGGTCGACCGAGACAGGGTCGGCGTTCTTTTCTGCGATCGTGATGCCATACTTGGCCGCGCGGCTGACGGCTTCATGGCCGGCAGCGAGGTTCTTCAGCATATCCTCGGCGTCCGGCACACTGTTGTCAGGCTTGATGGTCGCATGCTCCATCATTTCGCCGGAGGAACCCGGCGCGAAATGGCCGAGGGCGCGGATGCGTTCGGCGATGACGTCGAGCGCGTTCCAGAGTTCGGTATACTGCGTCATAAACATGGCGTGCAGCGAATTGAAGCGCGGGCCCGTCACGTTCCAGTGATAGCCATGGGTCTTCACATACAGAGCATAGGTCTCGCCGAGCAGCGTCTTCAGCGCATCGGCGGAGGACTTGCGGGCTGCGTCAGACATTCCGATGTCGATGGACATGAAATTCTCCTTTTGAAACAGACATGGGAAAAAACCCCATCATACCTGAAAGATGGGGGTTCGGCGCGGGCGTTTCAAATCTGAAACGATGGGTGCGGCTATAGGTTCCGCCTATGGCGTTATGACAGGCCAGCGCAGAAACGCTGGATACGGACCAGTGCCTCATTCAAGGCCGCGTCGGACGTCGCATAGGAGATGCGGAAGGTGCCCGGCAGGCCAAACGCCTCGCCGAAGACGAGGGCGACCTTTTCGGCTTCCAGCAGTTCGGCCGCGAAGGTCCGGTCTGAGTCGATCACGGTGCCGGCGGCTGTCTTCCTGCCGATCAGGCCCTGGCAGGAGGGATAGACATAGAAGGCGCCTTCCGGCTTCGGGCAGACGATGCCGGCGGCCTTGTTCAGTCCCTCGACCATCAGGTTGCGCCGCGCGGTATAGGCCGCGCGGAAGACGGGCAGGAAGTCCTGCGGGCCATTCAGCGCCTCGACACTGGCCCACTGGCTGATCGAGCAGGGGCTCGAGGTTGACTGGTCCATCACCTTGCGCATCGCGCCGATCAGTTTTTCCGGGCCAGCGGCATAGCCGATACGCCAGCCGGTCATGGCATAAGCCTTGGAAACGCCGTTCATGGTCAGCGTCCGGTCATAAAGGGCCGGCTCGATCTCGGCGATCGTGCGGTACTCGAAGCCGTCATAGACGAGGTGTTCATACATGTCGTCGGTCAGTACCCAGACGTGCGGGTGACGCAGCAGAACATCGGCCAGCGCCTTCAGTTCGGCGCCGGTATAGGCCGCGCCGGTCGGGTTCGACGGGGAATTGAGGATCAGCCATTTGCTCTTCGGCGTGATCGCCGCTTCCAGCTTATCGGGCGTCAGTTTGTAGGCTGTGTCGGCGCCGCAGGAGACGGTAACCGGCGCTCCACCGCAGAGCAGCACCATTTCCGGATAGCTCACCCAGTAAGGCGCCGGGATGACCACTTCATCGCGAGGATTCAGCGTCGCCATGAAGGCGTTGAACAGCACGGCCTTGCCGCCGGGCGACACGTTCACCTGCGAGGTCTTGTAGGTGAGGTTGTTCTCGCGCTGGAACTTGGCGCAGATCGCTTCCTTCAGCTCCGGGATCCCGTCAGAAGGCGTGTATTTCGTCTTGCCTTCGCGCATGGCGCGGATGGCGGCCTCCTTGATGTTTTCCGGTGTGTCGAAATCCGGCTCGCCTGCGCCGAGGCCGATCACGTCCAGCCCGGCCCGTTTCATCTCGGCCGCCTTGGTCGTGACCGCAATCGTGGCGGAAGGCTTCACGCGGGCGATCGCGTCAGACAGGCGGATGTCGGCGGCCATTCGGGCGGTCCTTTTCTGGAGCTTGGCGGCATTGTGCGGGCGCACGCTTACTGCCGCTGCACCCGCCCTGCAAGGCGATCATTCCGCGCTGCCCGTAACGGCAACAGGATGCAAAGTTTCCCAGGAGTTTAAGCGGATCGGCAAAATTTGACCCGAATTTTGGCGGAGCGCTAACGAGCCTTTCGTAAAATTCGTCGCGGCGGGCTGAAACTGCCTTGGGTCACCGGGCAGACTATCTCGGGAGCGCCAGGATGAGCAGTGGCAATTGGCAACACAAATTCGATATGGCCGTTCGTAACTCGGCCCATGACGTGACGGTGCTGGCAAATGATGCAGCCCGGTTCGTGCAGTCCCTCAGTCGGATGGAGCAAGCGATGCTCTGCGGTCTCGCAGTGCTGATGCTGTTCTACATGCTTCTGCCGGGCGGGCGGGGCGAGGCGGCGAGCACGTCCACCGGGCGGAGTTTTACCGGCATCCTGATCCTATTTCTCGTCACCGGGCTCGGTGCGGGGTGGATGGCATCGGGGCGGATCACGATCTGAGCTTCAGCAGCCGGGCTGCGGGCGCGCTTTGCGGGCCCGGCGGTCTCGACTATCTCTGCGTACATGACCGATGCAGTCCCCGGCGCTGCCCCGATTCGCGGGGTGGACGTTATCCGCGAGAACCTGAAACACCTGCCGTCCCGGCCGGGTGTCTACCGCATGTTCGGCGAGGCGGGCGAGGTGCTGTATGTCGGCAAGGCGCGCGACCTGAAGGCACGGGTGTCGAACTATGCCCGGATGGGCGGGCATACCCAGCGTATCGCGCGGATGATCTCGATGACGCGGGCGATGGAATTCGTCGTCACCGAAAGCGAGACAGAAGCGCTGCTGCTGGAGGCCAGCCTCGTCAAATCGCTGAAACCCCGTTTCAATGTGCTGCTGCGCGACGACAAGTCGTTCCCTTATATCCTGATCCGGCGGAACCATGAGGCGCCGCAGATCAAGAAGTATCGCGGCAGCAAGCAGGATGAGGGCGACTATTTCGGCCCCTTTGCCAGCGCCGGGGCGGTGATGCGAACGCTGGATACGCTGCAGAAAGCCTTCCTGCTGCGCACCTGCGAGGACAGTGTCTATTCGGCCCGCACGCGGCCCTGCATGCTGCACCAGATCAAGCGCTGCGCCGCGCCCTGTGTGGGCCTGATCTCGAAGGAAGATTACACTGCGCTGGCGGATGAGGCGGCCGATTTCCTGCGCGGGAAGGGGGCGGACTTGCAGAAACGTCTCGCTGCCGAAATGGAGGCTGCCGCCGAGGCGATGGCGTTCGAGGACGCCGCCCGCCTGCGCGACCGGATCCGGGCGATTGCGCATGTGCGCGGCTCGCAGGATGTGAACCCGGACGGGATCGAGGAGGCCGACATTTTCGCCATCGCGATGGAGGGCGGGGTCTCCTGCGTGCAGGTCTTCTTCATTCGCGCCGGGCAGAACTGGGGCGCCACCGCCCACTTTCCGCGCCATGAGCGCGATCAGACAGCGGATGAAGTCCTGTCGGCCTTTCTGGTCCAGTTCTATGATAAACGCCCGCCGCCGCGGCTGATCCTGACCAACGAGATACCCGAACAGGCCGAGCTGATCGCCGAGGCGCTGGCGCTGAAGGGGGGGCGGAAGGTGGAGCTGCGCCGGCCCGAACGCGGATCGAAGCGCGACCTGATGACCCAGGCCGAGCGCAATGCGGCCGAGGCGCTGTCGCGCAAGCTGGCGGAATCGGCGAGCCAGGAGCGGCTGCTGGCCGAGGTGCAGAAAGTGTTCGACCTGCCGGCGCCGCCGGAGCGGATCGAGGTGTACGACAACTCCCATATCCAGGGTACGAACGCCGTCGGCGGGATGATCGTTGCCGGGCCTGAAGGGTTCCGGAAACAGGCCTACCGCAAGTTCAACATCAAGGACACCGAGCTGACGCCCGGCGATGACTACGGAATGATGCGCGAAGTCATGCGCCGGCGCTTTGCCCGCGCGCTGAAGGAGAAGGATGCGGGTAATACCGCTGACTGGCCTGATCTCGTTCTGATCGATGGCGGGCTTGGCCAGTTGAGCGCGACGCTCGAGACCCTGGCCGAGCTGGGCCTGACACCGGAGGATGTGACCCTCGTCTCCATCGCCAAGGGCGTGGATCGCAATGCCGGGCGCGAACAGTTCTTCCGGCCAGGCCGCGCGCCGTTCAAGCTGCCGGAGAACGCGCCGGTATTGTACTATCTCCAGCGCCTGCGGGACGAGGCCCATCGCTGGGCCATCGGGGCGCACCGGGCCAAACGCTCGGCTGATATCGCCAAATCTCCGCTGGACGAGATCGAAGGCATCGGCCCGGCCCGCAAGAAGGCGCTGCTTCACCATTTCGGCTCGGCGCGCGGTGTCTCACGGGCGAAGGTAGCCGACCTCATGGAAGTCGAAGGCGTGAATGAGGCGCTGGCGGTGCGCATCTACGGGCATTTCAATGGCGGCTGAAAAGTGGGAACTGGGCGCGCCCAATCCTGCAGAATCTGGCCCCAAAAAACTCCAACCGTTCCTCCAACCACGCGGCAAAAACTCCAACGGTAAAGCAGAAAAGCGTGGCTGCGGAGGGCAGGGCGGTCAGCCAGCGTGACTTTGCGCACGCTGCGAGAGGGCCCCGATATAGGCCTCCATCAGCAGCACCAGTTCTTCCTCAAGGGCCTCCGGGGCGAGTTCGAGCTCTGGTTCCGCGGCGGCGGCGCGCAGGAGACAGATGACCGCATGGGTCAGCACGAAGGCGGTTTCGCGCCGCATCGGAAAGTCAAAATCCGTTCGTCCGCTGATCGAATCCAGAAAAGCGAGATGGTGCTGGCTGAGGAGGCCTTCGCCGCGCGCCCGGAACAGGGCGTCTGACAGGGCGATCCGCGTCTGGGGCGAGCCTTCGATGCCGCTCATCAAGGCCCGAACGATCGTGCGCACACTTCCTTCGCCCGGGGCTTTCAGCACGATCCGGGTGATCTTCTCCCGGACCGCCTCGGCCTGGCGCTCGCCCATTGCGGCGAGGATCGCGTCCTTGTCGCGGAAATACTGATAGAGCGTGCCGATGCTGACCCCGGCGCGTTCGGCGATGCGGTTCGTCGTCAACCGATCTTCGCCCTCGGCCTCCAGAATCTGAAAGGTCGCGGCGAGGATGGCATCGACCGTCGCCTGCGCGCGTGCCTGTTTCGGATTTCTCCTAGTCTTTTCAGCCATTTGCGTCCCCCCGGCGCGCCACGGCCCGGTTCTTTCCCGATGCGAGTGGAAAACATGAGGATTACTTACATTATTAGGAGGCAAACGCCAAGAACACTCCCGGAGGCGCCCGATGACGGCAACACTCGCAGACGTGCATCAGCGCATCCAGCATCAGAAGACCGCCCTGCCGGTGATGTATGGCGATGTCGATTTCGATGCGGCGCCCGAGCGCTATACCGACGACATCACCGTCAGTTCCATGTCGGCCTATGCAAAACGCTTCCCGCCGCCGCCGGCGGACATGGTCGCGCGGGTGCGCGCCTATACGATGCTGGGTGATGTGACGGCCGATGCCTATGCCGCGCTGATGCCGCAATACGGATTCCGGCGGCTGGTGGGGATGTTGCAGACGGCTTGCGACAAAGGGCTGGAGGCGGTGGCGGATGCGCCGCCGGAACTGGTTGCCCTGATCCGCGAGATGGAAACGAAGCCCGCCTGGCTCGACATGGACCTTGTGCGCAAGGGCGCGAAGCTGAACCGTCTGCCGATGGCGATCTTTGCGCCCTGGACCATCCGCGGGGCGTTTCTGGCGACCTTCATGAACAAGTACACCGCCCTGCCGATGGCGCTTACGGGGACGCTGTCGAACACGACCGCCGCCAAGCGCGTCAACGAGACGGCGACCTTCTTTACCGTGACGACCCTGCCGAATGCGCTGGAGCCGAGGGGGGAGGGCTTCAAGGCAGCCGCCATGGTGCGCCTGATGCATTCGATGGTGCGCTTCAATGTTCTGCGCGGCATGAAGAACAGATGGAACAAGTCCGTCTACGGTATTCCTATCCCGCAGGTGGACCAGATGCCGGCCGGCCTCATTGATGTGTTCCTGCTGGCTTACAAGATGAAAGAGGAGGGGCGCGAGGAATTCACGCCCGAGGAGCGCGCCCGCGTCGAGTTCAGCCGCTATCGCTGCTATCTTCTCGGCCTGCCGGAAGACCTGCTGATGGATACGCCGCAGGGCATCATCGATATCATGAATGCGCGCAGCGCCTCGATCCGGCAGGGCTTTGACGATGCGACCTGCGGGGCCTTGGTGCGCGCCACCCTGGACGCCTACCTGCTGCCGGACAGGTCGGCCGGCAACCGGCTGCGCCATGCGATGGAGCGAAGGGTGGGCCGGATCGTGCTGGTGAAGAATTTCCTCGGCGGCAGTGCGAAAGCGGCGCGCGACATGGGCGTACCTGTGGGCCCGCTGGACTATGCCATTGCTCTGGCGGTGCTGCCGGCGATCACGGTGAAGATGGCGCTCTACAGCCTGGCGCTGAGGACGCCGGGCCTGAGAGGGATTGCCGACCGGCGACTGGTGGCCAGAATTCACAGGCTTCTGAAGCGCTATGGACATGCGGACTTCACGACAAATCCGGAAGAGTATCGCCCGGCATTGCCGGAGCGGGCGGCCGGCTAGGGCCATAAGCGCGCCGAAGGGCTTATCAGGGACGCCCTGATCCCCTATATTGGAGGCGTCTTCGGACTATGGCGATAAACGCGCGTGTAATAAGCGGCTCGGACCCGGGGGCGGTACCCGGCAGCTCCACCAAAAGATGGCTCAGGCAGCCGTTTCCTGATGGGGCTGAAATAGTGTCGACGGACGTGTAAAGACGAGGCTTTCGCTCGCTTGAGCTGCGTTAGAAGCTCAAAAGCAAATAGTTGCAAATGACAACTTTGCTGAGGGCGAACTGCTCGCCGCGTAAGCGGTGACGGTTTTTCCGACCTAAGTCCTCAGGTTTCAGACCCTGAGGCGGGGCCCGGGGGCGCCTGGCAACAGAAGCCCCCACCTTCTCCCACACATTGAATCCTATTGACCCGGCGTCGTTGCGCACGCTATCGCGCGGTCATGTTTGATGAAATCAAGAAGAACATCTTTCCTGCCGCGTACCCTGCAATCACAGACTGGGCCAGTATTCCCTGGCATACTTACGCCCACCTGCCACATTCTTCGCAAGCGCTCGCGTTCTCCGTGTTCGGAACAATATCTGCGTCGTCTGCGAAGGATGTGATCGTTACCCGGATCGCAGCCAGCGCGGGAATAGAAGATGCGGGCCCTTGGGAAATTGAGCT
>JBKBLD010000035.1:0-23498 GCA_046296675.1 Hyphomonas sp.
AAATGGGGTCAGAAGGCGTTCAACAACTTCCGCGTCGTCCCGCCCGGCACCGGCATCTGCCATCAGGTGAACCTCGAATACCTTGCCCAGACGGTCTGGACCGACACCGATACGGACGGCTCGGTCGTTGCCTATCCCGACACGCTGGTCGGCACAGACAGCCACACCACGATGGTCAACGGCCTTTCCGTTCTCGGCTGGGGCGTCGGCGGCATCGAGGCGGAGGCGGCCATGCTCGGCCAGCCGGTCTCGATGCTTATCCCCGAAGTGGTCGGTTTCCGCATCACCGGCGCGCTGAAGGAAGGCGTCACCGCGACCGACCTTGTGCTGAAGGTCGTGCAGATGCTGCGCAAGCATGGCGTCGTGAACAAGTTCGTCGAATTCTACGGCGAAGGTCTCGACAACATGCCGCTCGCCGACCGGGCAACGATCGCCAACATGGCGCCGGAATATGGCGCCACCTGCGGCTTCTTCCCGATCGACGACGAAACGCTGCGCTATCTGCGCCAGACCGGCCGCGAGGAAGACCGGATCGCCCTCGTCGAGGCCTATGCCAAACAGAACGGCTTCTGGCGCGGCGCGGACTACAACCCCGTCTACACCTCCACGCTGCATCTCGATCTCGGCGATGTCGTCCCGGCCATCTCAGGCCCGAAACGTCCGCAGGACCATGTCGCGCTCGACGCGGCCGCGAAAATCTTCGGCGAATATATCCGCGGCGTCCGCGTCCCGGCTGCGGTGCCGGCCCAGCAGAAATCGGACATGGTGGAAGAGGGTGGCAATCCCGGCCCGAACGGACCGCCGGGCAATGCCGATGGCCTCAGCTATGGCGATGTCGAAGGACAGGATTACAAGCTGCGCGATGGGTCGGTCGTGATCGCCTCGATCACCTCCTGCACCAACACGTCCAACCCCTACGTCCTGATCGGCGCCGGCCTTGTCGCTCGCAAGGCCCGCGCTCTCGGCCTGACCCGCAAGCCCTGGGTGAAGACCTCGCTGGCGCCGGGATCGCAGGTCGTCTCCGAATACCTCAACGCCGCCGGCCTGCAGGAAGATCTCGATGCGCTCGGCTTCAACCTCGTCGGCTATGGCTGCACCACCTGTATCGGCAATTCCGGCCCGCTGGCGCCGGAGATTTCCAAATCGATCAATGAGAACGATCTCGTGGCCGTCTCGGTCCTGTCGGGCAACCGCAACTTCGAGGGCCGGATCAGCCCCGACGTGCGCGCCAACTACCTTGCTTCGCCGCCGCTGGTCGTCGCCTATGCCATTGCCGGCGACATGAACATCGACATTGCGAAGGATCCGATCGGCACCTCGAAGGACGGCAATCCCGTTTATCTCAAGGACATCTGGCCGACGACCAAGGAAATCGCGGACATGGTCCACGCCGTCGTCACCCGCGAAATGTTCATTTCCAAATACGCCGATGTCTTCAAGGGTGACGAGAAATGGCAGGGCGTTCAGACCACCGACGCCGAGACCTATGACTGGCCGGTCAGCTCGACCTATATTCAGAACCCGCCTTACTTCCGCGGCATGTCGCCGGAGAAGGGGGACATCAACCCGATTCTGGGCGCGCGCGTGCTCGCCCTGCTCGGCGACATGATCACCACCGACCATATCTCGCCGGCCGGCTCCTTCCGGGCGACCAGCCCGGCCGGCAAGTATCTGACCGAGCGTCAGGTGCCGGTGAAGGATTTCAACTCCTACGGCTCGCGGCGCGGCAATCATGAAATCATGATGCGCGGCACCTTCGCCAATATCCGTATCAAGAACGAGATGCTGGACGGCGTGGAGGGTGGCTACACGCTCGGCCCGGATGGGCAGCAGACCTCGATCTATGATGCGGCGATGGCCTGGATCGACCGGGGCGTTCCGCTGGTGGTCATCGGCGGCATCGAATACGGCGCAGGCTCCTCGCGCGACTGGGCGGCGAAGGGCACGAACCTGCTCGGCGTGAAAGCCGTGATCGCCGAGAGCTTCGAGCGGATCCACCGCTCCAACCTCGTCGGCATGGGCGTCATCCCGTTCGAGTTCACCGGCGGCGACAATCGCAAATCGCTGGGCCTCAAGGGCACGGAGATTTTCGACATCGAGGGCCTCGGCAATGACATCCGCCCGCTGTCGATGGCGCCGTGCAAGATCACCTATGCCGATGGCACGGCGAAGACTGTCGAACTCAAATGCCGGATCGATACCGAGATTGAAGTCGATTACGTCAAGCATGGCGGTGTGCTGCACTATGTGCTGCGCAACCTTGCCCGTCCGGCCTGATGCCTGGATGGCCCGCTGCGGGATCGCGCCGCGGCGGGCTTTTTGCAGCCTCTCACGCGGCTGTGACTGTCGGGCGTCCCCGCACAGGCTTATAAGCGGGCAGTGATGATGCGATTTGCGGCCATCCTTCTGTTTGCCCTGACAGCCCTGGCGGGACCGGCCCGGGCGCAAGATCCTGTTCTGGTTGAGCTTTTCGCGTCAAAGAATTGCCGGTCCTGCCCGGCGGCCTATCGCAATGTCAGAATGCTCGACAATGAACGGGAAGACATTCTGCTGCTCACCTGGCCGGTTGATTACTGGGACTATCTTGGCACCAGGGAGAAGATGGCCCTGCCGGAGTCGAAAGATCGCCAGCGCGGTTATGTGGAGCGCTTCGCGCTGCGCGGGCCCTACACACCGCAGGTGGTGATCAATGGCTCGGAGCATGCGGCCGGAAACAAGGCGAACCGGCTGATCTCCGCGCTCGACCGCGCGCTGAACCTTCCGCAAAGCGCCGTCACGGTGACGCGCGATGCCGGCAGGCTGAGGCTCGACGGCGCGCCGGGCGGGCTCGCGGATGTCTGGTGGGTCAGCTATCTGTCCGATGACGACAATACCAAGAGCGACATGCCGCATCCGGTGACATCCGTGCGTCAGATCGGGCCTTGGCTCGGTGGGCGGGCGGATATTGATCTTCCGGACTGTGTCTCGGGCTGTATGCTGATCGTTCAGGAAGCCGGTTTCGGCCGCGTCCTGGCCGCCGCTGATATCCGCTGAACTCAGTCTTCGGCGCCGCCGGCAGGCGGGCGCGCAATCGAGGAGACGAGCGGCGCGAAATCTGACCAGTCGATTTCCGTGATGCGGAACGCCCAGCCGCTGGCTCGCTGATTGATGGCGCCGGCGCGATTTGCCCCTTCGCCCGCTTCCACCGCGCGCAGCGTCAGATAATAGCCGTCCGCCTCCCGGTAGCCGCGCACATCGATCTCCAGCCCGTCATGGGTCTCCGTGATATGGCGCGCCGCCGGCTGAGTGGTCAGCGCTGCCGCGGGCTTCACTCCCACGGGCTGAAGCCGTGTCAGGGCGAGGCCCGGCCCGGCCGGGGCCAGGCGGCTGACAAGCTCGTAAGCCTCATAGGGCGGGGCAGGGCGGAATGCGCCGTTTCCGGCTCCGACATTGCGCCGCAGATAGAGCGATGCGCCCGTCCGGTCGATCAGCCGCACTGCGCTGACGGCATCCTCGCTGAGCTGCAGGATATCAAGATCGAGCCAGGCTTCGGCGGAATAGAGCGGCGGCAGGCTGCCTTTCACGCGAAAGGCCTGCGCATCGCCCGGCCGCCGGGCATAGATGTGCTCGTCCTTGCGCCCGGTGATCAGCGCTGCGGCCACCTCGCCGTCCGGACCAAGCACTTCGACGAGGGCGCCGGTGCCGCCTTCGCGCGGATCGCCGAGGCCGATGGCGTTGAACTTTTCGGGATCGCGTGTGCGCGGCGCATCCCAGACAAGCGATCCCAGGCCTTCGGCAAGCTCGGTCAGCCGGTCGGGCCGGATGGGATAGCCGTCGGCGCTCGTGAGGCGCCAGCCATCCGGGGTGGCGGCGAGGGAATAGGTTTCATCTGCCAGCGTCACCCGAATGGCCGACGCCGCCGCGCGCACCTCGGCGAAGCCGGGAAGCACGGGCCGGCCAGTAAGGTCGCTGCGCGGCTGGGCTGGCTGGCCGATGAACTGGCCTGCGAGGGCGATCAGTATCAGGGCACCGGCAATGGCGGCCATGATCCGGACCCGGATTGCGCGCTGATGGTCGCGGGGTGTGCTCATGCCGGCACCTTCCGGCGTCTGCGTTGGCGGTTCCATACAAACAGGCCGGCGAGCGTTACGAGGATCGGCCCCCCCCAGATATTGATCGCCTTGAGCGTCGATTCGAGCCGGTCGATGTCCCGGCGGAAATCGCGCTCGATCTCGCGCAGATTGGCGCGGATCGTCAGGATGTCCTCGCGCAGCGCGGCCAGTTCGGCGCGTTCATCTGCGGAAAGCTCCGCCTCGGGATTGCCGGCGAAGAAGCCGTCTCCGCTGGCGGCGGCCTGCAGTTCGGAAAGGCGCTCCTGAGCAGCGAAGAGGCGGGATTCGAGCTCGGACTGCTGGCGGAAATACTGCGCTTCGGCTGTCTCGCGCATCCGCTCGATCCGCTCCATCGGTCTCAGGCTCGGCGCGCGTGACCGCAGGCGTGAGAGCTCGCCGCCACCGGCCAGCGCATCGAGCGCATTGAGGATCAGCGCGCCATTGTCGGCCACGACCATGCCGCTTCCGGGCACGATGTAAAAATCATCCGCCAGGAAATCGGCGTCCGCGATCAGGACGATTTCGGCGGGTCTCTGGCTGGCCGCGATGTGCGGGGGAAGGTTTGCGGCCGCCGCGCGCACGGCTTCTGCGCTGGCCGGGTCCGAAGGTTCATCGATGGGGGGCGCGCCAGCCGGAAAGGCAGTTGGCAGACGGCCGGACAGGCGCGCGGCGATGACCAGAGGGCTCGGCTCGGTCCTGTAGGTCTGCAGAACTTCGGCGGGGCTCATATCGCGCGCCGCGCGGGCAGGATCGATGAAGGACGGGCTGGGCCCGGTTGTGATGATCGGCGAGAGTGCCACTCCGGCTGGCATGTCGCCGGTGATGAAAGCGCCCGGCGCGCCGAAATTGACGACGCGCATCAGATCAGCCGTGATCGGATCATCCCGGCTCATTGTGCGCGAGGCAATGCCGACGAACAGCGGATGCGCCATGTCCTCGATCCGCCCGGCAAATGTCTCGACCGGGACTGTCAGGGCGTTGGCGGCATCCGCTACCGCCTGCGGTGCCAGCGTCACGCCCCAGGCATCACCCAGCCGGCCAAGGCTCGAGCGGGCGAGCGTGTCGCTGCCGGCGAAGAAACTGCCGGCCACCGCCGTCTTTGCCGCCGGATCAACGATAAAGATCGCGCGCCCCTCGCGCAGGACAAACTGGTCGATCAGCCATTCCTGGCGCGCCGTCAGCGCTGACGGGTGCGCGACAAGGAGAACGTCCACGTCCGGCAGGATATCGAAATCTTCCGGTATCTGCTCGATGACGAAAGTGCGGGCGATATCCTGCAACACGCCATAACCGCCCTCACCGGTCAGGGCGCGCATGCCGGGCAGGGATGAGAGGACGCCGACACGCGGCGGCGCCGGATTGTCGAGGCGGGCGATCATCCGGGTGAGGTCATATTCCAGCGTCGTCTCGCGCTCTGGTGCGAGAAAGGAAATGAGGCGGACATCGTCGATCGTGTTGTGTCCGATAATGCCGAAATAGAGCGGATCGTTGCCCGCGGCCGGGATGGCGCTGATACCGGCGGCGAGCGCTTCGTCCTCAGCTTCGGAAAAGGGCCGGGGGTCGATTTCCCGGACACGGACATTGCCGCCAGACCGCGCCGCATAGGTCGCCAGCAGCTCACGCACCCGCGCCGCATAGGCCTGGATCGCCGGATAGTCCTGCCCGACGCGGCGCGAATAGACGAAGGTGAGGTCAACCGGCTCCGCGAGATCCCTCAGCGTGACCTGCGTTGCCTCCGACAGGGTGTAGAGTTGTCCGGTCGTGAAATCGATCCGCGCTCCGGACAGAAATCGCTGGGCAGCGATATTGCCGGCGAACAGGATCAGCCCCGCCAGAAGCGTCATCAGCAGAAGATATCGCCGCGGTGACATCTTTCAGCCAAGCCTCCGGCGCGATGCCCACAGGCAGTTGAGGAAGGCGAAAGTCGCCGTGAAGCCGAGGAAATAAGCAACGGCGCGCAGCTCCAGCACACCGCGCTGGGCACCCTCGAACTGTGTGATGAAGGAAAACCGCGCCACAAGATCGGCAACGCCTGTCCCGAAAAATCCCTGCACTGTCGAGAGCACCAGCGGCCAGCCGGCGGCGGTGAAGATGAAAGCTATGACCACGCTTATAACGAAGGCGGTCACCTGGCTGCCGGTAAGGGCTGAGATCGCCGCGCCGATCGAAAGATACGCGCCCGCCATCAGCAGGCTGACGAAATAGGTCAATGCAATCGCGGCATTGTCAGGACTGCCGAGATAGTTGACCGAAACCCAGACCGGCAGGGTCAGGACCAGTCCGGCGCCGGCCACGGTCCAGGCCGCACACAGCTTGCCGAGCACCAGACCCGGCAGGCCGAGCGGTAGCGACAACAGGAGTTCGTCCGTTCCGGCCGCGCGTTCATCCGCCCAGAGCCGCATGGCGAGTGCTGGCAGGAAGATCATGTAGAGCCAGGGGTGCCAGGCGAAGAAGGGCTGAAGGTCGGCCACGCCGGTATCGAAAAAGCGTGCCGCTTCCCAGGTGAACAGGCCGAGCGCCAGCAGAAAGACCGCGAGGAAGACATACGCCATCGGCGTCGCGAAATACGCGTTCACCTCACGCCGATAGGTGGCGGTGAAGCCGCTCAGTTGCCGGATCAGGAAATCCCTCACAGGGTTTCCTCCTCCACCTGATCTGTGAGGCGGGCGAACGCGCTTTCCAGCGTGCCGTCATCGGAGCGCCGGGCGAGCCCGTCCGGTGTATCATCGGCGACGATCTGTCCCCGGCTGACCAGCACGGCGCGGTGGCACATCGCCGGCACCTCGGTCAGCGTATGGGTGGAGATGATGATCGCCTTGGTGGGGGCCATCCGGGCGATCAGCGCGCGCACGGCGCGTTTCTGGTTGGGGTCCAGCCCGTCGGTCGGTTCGTCCAGCACCAGCACGGGCGGGTCATGCAGGATCGCTCCGGCAAGGCCCACGCGGCGGCGATAGCCTTTCGACAGCGCGCCGATCCGCTGGCCGAGCACGCCGGAAATGCGCGCATCGGCGATCACGCGGTCGATCGCATTCTGGCGCTCGGATTTCGGGATATGCCGCGCGCTGGCCAGGAAGCGCAGGAATTCCGGCGGCGTCATGTCGTTATACAGCGGCGCGCCTTCCGGCAGATAGCCGAGCAGGGTCTGCGCGGCGCGGCGTTCGGTAATGATCGAACGGCCCCCGATCAGCACATCGCCGGCATCCGGCTCCAGCACGCCGGCGATCATCCGCATCGTGGTCGATTTGCCGGCGCCATTGGGGCCCAGAAAGCCGAGCACGGTGCCTTTCTCCACGGCAAAGGATATGCCGCGCACCGCCTGTTTCGCGCCATAGGCTTTCTCGAGCGATCTGACGTCCAGCATGAATGTCCCGCGCTGCTCCCGTCCTCCCCTGATAGCGGGCGTCGCGCCAACGTCCAAGCCGAACCCTCAGAGATTACGGGCGTTTCATGTCGTCCAATATCAGATCAAGTGAATCAGCATATAGTTCCGGGCACGAGCGAACCAATTCAAGGTCTGCGTTTATGAGCCAGAGTAACCCATCAGCAATTTCGCGCTACTGCGATTGCATGGAAGACTTAAAAGCGCGCCTAGCGCTGATTAAACGTATGACGGAAGGATACTCACCTCTCGGCACTGAGGGGCTGGACGGAGAGGTTGTGTGCCTCCAACTACGAAGGATTCTAGAGCAAATCGCATTTGGATCGCTCTTGGCGCATCGAGAAACTTATGAAGCCGCGCATAAAGATTTGGAGAAGGTATGGAGAGCGAAATCCTTACTTTCTCGTCTGGAGCAACTCCATCCAGACTATTACCCCCTCCCGTTGCGGGAGACGCCAGATAAGCCGAAGGGAGAGCTGAACTTTGAACCCATCAAAGACGGCTTCCTCACCCCGGACGAGTTCATTTTCCTCTATGACACAGCAAGTTCCGGGATCCACACTTGGAACCCCTTTAAGGTGGCCGCGCGCGTGATCAATTTTGAAAGAAGCATTGCAGAGTGGATTGGTCGAGTTCAGCGCCTTCTGTCGGTTCATCTCGTGCGCTTTGTTGGCAAGGATGAAGTTTGGCTAGTTCAAATGCAAGCTGGTCCAGAAGGCAAGGTTCACGCTTATACTGCGACATCTGGGTAAAGCTGGAAGCTAAGCCAAATCACGCCGAAAACCGCGCGACCTCTTCGATCACGCATTTGGCCGCCACGGCGACGATCCTGCCGCCATCTTCGACGCTGGACTGGCTCGGGTCGGACCCGATGCGCCCATCAGGGAAATCCCGGCGATACTGTACCGCGTCGCCGATCGTGCCAGTGGGGGCGATCTTCGGGCTCATTTCGGTCTTTGAGCGCTCGCGCTCCGGATAGCCCCAATAGGTGACGGAGACTTCCGAAGGCGTCGCGTGGCTGCCATGGCCGGTGGGGTAAAGCTCGTTGCAGATACCCATGACTTCCTTGAAGTCCCACCAGTCGCGGCGCTTCAGGGAGAGGCCGGGTCGATTGTCAGCGCCCTTCGGATCGAAACTGCGGCGGGCATGGATTTCGGCAAAGGCGGCCTCGATGGTCGCGATATTGCCGCCATGTCCGTTCAGCCAGTAAAGCCGCTCGAAGCCGTGGCGCATCAGGCTCTCGGTCCAGTCCACCATCGCCGCGATCATGGTCGAAGGCCGCAGGGTGATGGTGCCGGTAAAGCCGAGGTGATGTTGCGCGCAGCCGACATTGAAGGTCGGCCCGACGAGGATACCGTCCGGCGCCAGGCTCTCGGCATGATTGGCAATGATTTCCGGGCACAGAGCATCCGTCCCGATGAAGCCGTTCGGCCCATGCTGCTCGAACGAGCCGATGGGGATGACGATGGTTTTGGATTTCTTCAGCCAGCCCTCGATATCGGGCCAGGTCGAGACGGGAAGGCGCATGGGGTCAGTCCTTTCGCGGGGCGAGGCGGCGGGTGATATGGCCCATCTTGCGGCCGGGCCGCGCCTCGCGCTTGCCATAGAGGGTGAGGGTATCATTGGGGCCAAGGCTGGCGGGGTCAACAAGGCCCGCCTCGCCGATCAGGTTCTGCATCTCGGCATCGAACAGCCGGTAAGTATCGCCCAGCGGCCAGCCGGCGACGCAGCGGATATGCTGCTCGAACTGGCCGGTCTTGCAGGCTTCCGGCGTCCAGTGGCCGGAATTGTGCACGCGAGGCGCAAATTCGTTCGCCAGCAGTGTGCCATCGGGCAGCACAAAGAATTCCAGCGCCAGCACGCCGACATGGCCGAGCGCATCGGCCAGATGCATCGCCTTGGCCCGCGCCTCGTCCTCGACCGGTTTGGCGAGACCCGACGGCACAACCGACCGCGCCAGAATGCCGTTCTCATGTGTGTTACGCGGCGGCGCCCAGCTCGTCGTCGCGCCGCCGGTATCGCGCGCCACGAGAACGGAGATTTCACAGTCAAAGGCGATCGCCGCTTCCAGGATCGCCGGCGCGCCGCGAATCGCCGCCCAGGCCGCGTCGGCGCCAGCGGCGTCCCGCACCCAGGCCTGACCCTTGCCGTCATAGCCATCCCGGCGGGTCTTCAGCACGCCAACGCCGCCAAGATCTGCCAGCGCCGCCGGGATGTCCGACGCTGCGTTGATTTCACGGAACGGCGCGGTTGGAATGCCGTGCGCATTGAGGAAGGTCTTCTCGGTCAGCCGGTCCTGCGAGACCGAAAGCGACGCCGCCCCTGGCAGCACACGCTTGCCTGCCGCCTCGAGGATACGGACGGTCTCGACCGGCACATTCTCGAACTCCAGCGTGATGACATCGCAGGCCGCAGCAAATTCGGCGAGCGCCTCGGCGTCGTCCCATTCGGCCTCGAACGCTCCGGCGGCCACGCGCCCGGCAGGCGGGTCTTCCTCCGGCGAATAGATCAGCACATCGAAGCCAAGCTGGGCCGCCGCGCCCGCCATCATCCGGCCCAGCTGGCCGCCGCCGAGAATCCCGATCACCGCACCGGGGCGAAGGGGGCTCATTCCTCGGGAACCTCTTTCACCGAACCGGTCTGGGCCTTGCGGAAGGCGTCGAGCTTCGCCGCGACCGCGCTGTCCTCCAGCGCGATGATCGAAGCGGCAAGAATGCCGGCATTCGCTGCGCCCGCCTCGCCGATGGCCAGCGTGCCGACCGGCACGCCTTTCGGCATCTGCACGATCGAGAGAAGGCTATCGAGACCCTTGAGCGCCTTCGACTGAACCGGCACGCCGAGCACGGGCAGGGGCGTCATCGACGCGGCCATGCCCGGCAGATGGGCAGCGCCGCCCGCGCCCGCGATGATCACTTTCAGGCCGCGCTCTTTTGCGGTGGTCGCATACTCGACAAGCCTCTGGGGCGTGCGGTGCGCCGAAACGATCCGGGCTTCGAAAGCGACGCCCATATCCTCGAGAATCTTCGCGGCCTCGCGCATCACCGGCCAGTCCGACTGGCTGCCCATGATGATGCCCACGACCGGGGAGCGCGCCTTGTCCATGCCTGCCTCGCCGCTGGAAAGCGCGCACCATAAGAGCGCGCTGCTGCCGGTCAACTGGGCGTATGTGGCAGGAAACTTGCCTGAGCGTGGGGATTGGCGCTCTACAGCAGCCCGTTTCACGGTTAAGGTTAACGAATGTCGACCGACGCTCCTTCCCAGTCCGAGGCTGAAAGGCGAGCCCTGCTGGATGCGCTGGGGGTCGATCTTGCAAGGCTCGACCGGCGCGCCCGTGCAGCGATCGAGGCGCTCGCCGAGGAGGTGATTGCCCTGCGCGAAGAAGCCGACACGCTGCGGGCCGGACTCGCCGATGCGGCGCTCCTGGCTGACAATGACGCGCTGTGCCCGGTCTTCAACCGGCGCGCCTTCGAGCGCGAAGTGCGCCGCGAGATAGCCCTTTCGGGACGTTTCCAGACACCGCTGACCTTGATTTTCGTCGATCTCGACAATTTCAAACAGGTCAATGATGTCTTCGGCCATGCCGCCGGCGACAGCGTGTTGATCAAAGTGTCCGAAGTCCTCCTCTCCCGGACACGGGAGACCGACATTGTCGGCCGCCTTGGCGGCGACGAATTCGGCATTGTCCTTGCCCATGCCGGCCTTGATGACAGCCGCCGCAAGGCTGCCCAGCTTGCCTCCGCCATCGACGCGCTGGAAGTGCGCGGTGAGGATGGGGCCGGCGACACGGCTGTCCGCATCGGGGCCTCCTGCGGCGTGGTGGAATGGCATCCCGGCCAGAGCGCGGCGTCGCTGATCGCGCGCGCGGATCAGGCCATGTTCGCCGAAAAAGCGCGCAGGAAGGGCGAAGGTCGCGCAATAAGGTAAAAATGTGGCAAGAAGGACACAACGCCACATGACTCCCTACCCCCACTGTGGCATTGTGGTGACACCGGTCATCCGGACCGGAGACGAAAGGAGACTGCCCATGTCGCTCAATGGTCGGATCAGTGAGCTCGCTGCAAAGCACCGCCAACTGGACGAAAAGATTGCCGCAGAACAGAAGCGCCCGTCTGCCGACACCATCGTCATCAAGGATCTGAAGCGACAGAAACTCAGGATTAAGGAGCAGCTGGGTACTCTCAAGGCCAGCTAGCCCTCTCCGGCATCCCCGTCTCCCGGGGCCGGACGGGCCTTACGGGAGGACCGGGTCAATGCCCCTGAACCATCGCCGTCTCGGCCATCTGGCGGCGGACTGACCCTTGGGCCAGCCCGTCACGCTCATACTCGGCTTGGGCCGGGAAGTCGGCGAAGCCGTCGCAAGGCGTTTCGAGGAGGAAGGCCACCGCGTGCTGGTGGCCGACCCCTCCCAGGACCGGATCGCCGATGCGCGCGATGCGCTTGGAGAAACGGCCCAGTTCTATCACGGCGAACTTCACTCGCGGCTCGGCCTGCGCAACGCAATCACCGCCGCGCTCGAAGCCTATGGCCGGATCGACCACGCGGTCGTACTGCCGGTCTATGAAGACGCTGACCGGCTGATGGATTTCACCCAGGAGAAGTTCGAGAAAGCACTTGCCCGGTCGGCCCGCGGCGCTGCCATGGCGCTGCGCGTGGTGGCCGAACAATTGCTTGATCAGGAAGACCTGCCCGAGGCCGGGGTCGAACGCAAAGCCCAGAAGGGCTCGATCACCTTCGTCCTGCGCCATGGCGCGATCTCGTCCATGCCCGGACATTTCACCGACACCGTTGCCCAGGCGGCAATGCTCGGCGTCATGCGTGCCGGCGCGCTCGAACTGGCGGAACATGCCATCCGCGTGAACGCCATCATCACCCTGCGGCCGAGCGATGAGAAGACAGCGGCCTGGTCGAAGCGCCGCGTGCCGCTGGGCCGCGCCGTCCTCTCCGATGAAGTGGCCGGCGCCGCCTGGTTCCTCGCCTCGGCCGAGGCCGCCTTCATCACCGGTCAAAGCCTGGTGATGGATGGCGGGCGCTCGGTCCTTTCCGGCATGCTCGACTAGAGCGGGCTCAGGGCGGAAACCCCGCCCGGCTCTGCACTCGCACCAAAGCCGGCAACGGTTTCGGTCGCAAAGTCGTCCTCCAGAACGCCTGACACCTTCCGGAACACCGCTTCGGCCCGTGCGGGTGTCAGCGTGACCAGCGTGTAGCCATTTCCGAACGGGTCGTGCCAGACGACTTCCCGGTTCACATCGGCGATCTGACGGCCGAGATCCGGTACGGCTTTCACATAGGCGCCCATGCCGGGTGAAGAGATCGAGGTGCAGCCGAACTCGACCCCACGGCGCATGTCGCGCCCGTCATACAGTTCATTGGCATAGGCTGTATGCGTATCGCCGGCCAGCGTGACGAGCCGCGCACCAGCTGTGGCGACGCTTTCATACAGCCGCTCGCGCGCTGCCGGATACCCGTCCCAGGCATCGAGATTCCAGGGCAGGCCGAGCGTGGTGAAGCCGAGAAAGGCCCGGACCTCGGGAATATCCTGGGCGGCGACCTGCGCCGGGGTCAGTGTTTCGGTAAAATTCGGCAGTTTGACGCGTGCCATGATCACCTGATTGGCCAGAACCTGCCAGGCTGCGCCGGAGGCCACCGAGCTTGCCAATTCGCGGTTGAGCCAGGCTTCCTGCTCGGCGCCGAGCATTGTGCGGGCGGGATCGGCGGCGGTCTGCATCAGCTCACGCGCCTTGGCGCCAACCTCAACCGGCGAGGCTCCGTTGCCGAGCGCCGACGCCCAGCTGAGGCTTTCAGACCGGCCGGTGAGACGGGTTTCCAGCGCATGCAGCGTCGCCACATCGCCAAAGCGGAAGCTGCGCCAGACAGCGGTTGTCACCTCGCCGGCTTTCGGCTCGCGGATCGGCATCCATTCGAAATAGGCCTGGACGGCGGCCATCTTCCGGTCGCCCCACTCGCCCTCTCCCTCTTCGGGATTATGGTTCTGGGCGCCGGTCCGGTAGGCGTCATTGGCGCTTTCATGGTCGTCCCAGGTGCAGATCCAGGGCGCGGCAGCATGGGCGGCCTGAAGGTCGGGATCGGTCTTGTACTGCGCATGCCGCCGGCGATAGTCCGCCAGGGTAATGATTTCCGTGGACGGCTCATGCAGGCGCCCGATGGCCGCGCCGACCTCGCCGCCATACCCGTCGATGCCGTATTCATAGATATAATCGCCGAGATGGACGATCGCATCGAGATTGGGTTCGGCGGCCAGGGCCTTGTAAGCGTTGAACCGGCCGAACTGCCAGTTGGAGCAGGAGACGACGCCCAGTTTCACCGCGCTGGTGCCGGTCGCGGCCGGCGTGCGCAACCGTCCGGTCGGAGAGACGACCTCGCCCTGAGCGGTCAGCGCCGTGAACCGGTAGGAATAGTCAGACCCGGCTTCCAGCCCGCCCGCGTCCACCTTGACGCAGAAGTCCCGCGCTTCGCTGGCCTCGGTATATCCGGATGCGACCGGCGCAGAGTGGCCCGCGCGCAGCACGTCCCAGCGGACCGGAATGGCGCCGCCGCCGGACAGGGGCGTCACCCGTGTCCACAGGATGACCCGGTCGGGCAGGGGGTCGCCGGATGCGACGCCGTGCTGGAAATCCACCTCACCCTTATAGGATGCCGGTCCGGCCGCCGTACAGGCGGCAAGCCCGACCGAGCCGATGGCGGCCCCGCCCAGAAGTCCGCGGCGTGTCACATATGTCATCTCAGAAACTCCCCGTTGCTGCTGCTCTAATGGCGGCGGATTGCGACGGGAGCATGACGCGCGCCGCAAGCCTCGTCTATAAGCCCCGTGATGGACAGGATAATGATTACAGCGGACGCTGCCGATGCCGGCCAACGCCTTGATGCCTTTCTTGGCGCGAGGGCCGATGGCCTGTCGCGCTCGCGCGCCAAGGCGCTGATCGAGGAGGGGGCGGTCACCGCCGGCGGCGTGGTCGAAACCAATCCGCGCGCCCCGGTGAGGGCTGGCCTCGCCTATGCCGTCGCCCTGCCGCCGCCCGTACCGGCGACGCCTCGGGCTGAAGCGATGCTGCTGGATGTCCTGTTTGAAGACGAGCACCTCGTGATCCTCAACAAGCCCGCCGGCCTTGCCGTCCATCCCGCGCCAGGCAACGAGACCGGCACGCTGGTCAATGCGCTGCTGCATCATTGCCAGGGCCAGCTCTCCGGTATCGGCGGGGTGGAGCGGCCCGGCATCGTCCACCGCCTCGACAAGCTGACCAGCGGGGTCATGGTCGCGGCCAAGACCGAGGTTGCCCATACCGGCCTTGCTGCCCTGTTCGAGCGCCATGATATCGACCGGGTCTACCGCGCCGTCACGCGCGGCGCTCCGCGCCCCCTGTCCGGCACGATCGACGCGGCGATCGCCCGCTCCGAAAGCGACCGGAAGAAAATGTCGGTGCACAGGAATCCGGAAAGCCCGGCTGCTCGCCGCGCCGTCACGCATTACCGGGCCATCGAAACCTTCGGCTACAAGGACCGTGCGACGCGGCTGCCTGCCGCCGCGCTGATCGAATGCCGCCTCGAAACGGGACGAACGCACCAGATCCGGGTGCATATGGCGCATGCCGGAGCGGCGCTGATCGGCGATCCGGTCTATGGCCGCCAGTCCGGTATCATGGCCTGGGGCGGGGGCGAGGATCACGCGGCCGCACTGGCCGCTGCCCGGGCCTTCCCGCGCCAGGCGCTGCATGCCGCAGTCCTCGGCTTCGTCCACCCGGTAACAGAAGAGGCGCTCCGTTTCGAAGCGCCTCTGCCGGAAGACATGTCGGGCCTGATCGCGGCCTTGAGGAAACTGCCGGTCGACTAGCGACCGCCGCCGCCTCCGCTTGCCTGCACGGCGGCCGTCTGAAGCGGCTCGAAGCGCAGGGTCCGGGCCTGCAGCGTGACTCTCCCGACCCGGTCGGTGTCGGCCACGATCCGCACCGGCACATGGCTGCCATTTTCCAGCGGGGCGAGATACATGCGCAGCGGGCCGGAGATGCCGGTCAGCGTGTCATTATTGACCTCGCCGGCTTTGTAGCCGGCAATCTTGTCCATCGTGACATGGCACTCGACTGCCTTGCCGCTCCAGGCCGGGCTCTTCACATTCGCGGTGCCGGCATTCTTGAGGTGCAGATAAGTCAGCTGCTTGCCGTCGAACACGCGGATCGGCCCGCCGCAGGGGTCGGCGCCCTTGGCGCGCGGCTCAAGGGCAAAGGTGATCAGCGCGGTCAGCGGATCGTTTGCGAGGATGGCCTGTTCCGGGGTGGCAGCCGGGTCGCCCAGATCGCCGAATTTCGGGTTCGCCGTCATGGTGAAGCCCGTATCGTCCATCGACAGCTCGACGCGGCGGTTCTTCTTCCCGTCGCGGTTCTGCGAGATATAGCCGGAGGTCTTGAGCCCTTTCGGCCGGACATGGCCCGACGAGGCAAGTTCCATATTGTAGTTGACGAAGATGTCGGCGAGCCCCGTCGTGCGCACCCGTGAGCGGATCGCATAAGTGTCGGGCTTCAGTTCCACATCGAAGGTCGCCCGGCCGGTGGCGGGAATAATGAAGATCATCGCCCGGGCGTCGAGTTCATACACCATGCGCATCGGCGCGCCGGCCTTGATATTGGCCAGCATATTGCCCGAGGGGGCGGGCGCCGTATCGGCGGTAGACAGGCCCGCCAGCGCAAGCGTGGCGGCAGCAGCGAGGAGGAGGCGCTTCATCGGGATAACCAGATCCTTTCACGTCCGTCTGGGCAATTGCCCGTGTCATATGACGCCCGATCCCAACGCGGCCTGAACGAACCCGCCGTGCTTATGCCGCATTCGGGCGGCTGCTCCCACTGACATATCGTGACAGAGGATGACAGGGGAGGGCAGATTCTCAGCCGCAATGCCTGAACCGGGCGGTTGACAGGCTCCCCCCGCAGACTGTAGACGCGCCCCTTCAGATCAAAAAACACCTCTTTTCCGGAGCGAGGCCCATGTCCCGCGAATGTGAACTCACTGGCACCAAACCGATGGTCGGCCACCTCGTCAGCCACTCTCAGGTCAAGACGAAGCGTCGCTACCTGCCGAATCTCGTGCAGGTCACGCTGCATTCCGAAGCGCTGAACCAGGATTTCCGGATGCGCATCGCGGCCAAGGCCCTGCGCACGGTCGACAAGCTCGGCGGCCTCGACGCCTTCCTCGCCAAGGCCAAGGAAGACACCCTCTCGGCCAAGGCCCAGAAGATCAAGCGCGACATCGCCAAGAAGGCCGCCGCCTGAGGCCTGCCTGACATAGCCTTTCGGGGCGCAGCAGAATTCCGCGCCGGACCCAAGGTCCGGCGTTTTTTTGTTTGGCGGGTTCCGCCTTGCCGCATGACATGAAACCGGTCCATCTGGTGCCCGTCTCTCGAGAGGGGAAGCCGATGCGCCTGAACTGCCTGCCTCTTGTCCTGTTGTTGGCTGCGGCCTGCACCGGCCAACCCGCCCCCGCGCCAGACCAGCAACCCGCGCCGCAAGGCCAGGTCCGCATCTTCACCGGCGGCACGATCTATACCGGGCTTGAAGACCCCGCGACCGTCGAGGCTGTCATCGTCGGCCCGGACGGCCGCATCCTCGGCACGGCGCCGCCCCTGTCGCAGGACTGGAGCGATGAGGAAGTCGAGACCATCGATCTTGCCGGCGCGGTCATGTTCCCGGGTTTCACCGATGCCCACGCCCATCTCCTCGGCATCGGCCAGCGCGAGATGACGCTGAACCTTGAGGGCACCGCCTCGATCGACGAACTCGTCACCCGCACCGAGATCGAGCTTTACGGCATGGCGCCCGGCAGGGTGCTCGAAGGCCGGGGATGGATCGAGACCGGCTGGCCGGACGGCCGGATGCCGGCGGCCGAAGACCTCGACCTCGTCAGCCCGGACAATCCGGTCATCTTCATCCGCGCCGATGGTCACGCCCTTGTCGCCAACTCCGCCGCGCTCGCCGCCGCCGGCATCACCGATGAAACGCCCGATCCTGCCGGCGGCAGGATCGAACGCGACGCAGACGGCAAGGCAACCGGTATCCTGATCGATAATGCCATGAACCGGGTGGCTGCCCTCATTTCCCAGCCCGATGAGTATGCCATCGCCGAAGCCTATGAGACCGGCGCGCAGCTCTATGCCAGCCGCGGCTGGACCGGCCTGCACAATATGAGCGCCGTGCCCGAACATGCGATGCTGATGGAACAGCTGAGCCGGCAGGGCCGCCTGCCGCAGCGCGTCTACAATGCGTTCGACGCGTCCGGCATGCGCCTCGCCTCGGCCCGGAGCCACGAAACACCGCTCGTCACCAATCGCGCGGTGAAACTCTACATGGACGGCGCCCTCGGCAGCCGCGGCGCGCTGCTGATCGAGCCTTACGCAGATCGTCCGGACACGGCGGGCCTCGCCCTGATGGAGCCCGGCGAACTCGAAGCGGTGATGGCCGAGGCGCACTCTGCAGATGTACAGCTTGCCATCCATGCCATCGGCGATCTGGCCAACCGGCGCATCCTCGACGCGTTCGGGGCCGGGGGATATGGCGCGGGCGAGCGCTGGCGGATCGAGCATGCCCAGCTTCTGCACCCGGACGATATCACCCGCGTCGCAGCTTCCGGCCTCATCCCATCGATGCAGCCCAGCCATGCCATCGGCGACCTGCATTTCGCGCCGGCCCGTGTCGGTCTTGCCCGGCTGCGCGGCGCCTATGCCTGGTCAAGCCTGATCGAAGCCGGCGCGATCATCGCCGGTGGCTCGGATGCGCCCGTCGAGGTCGGCTCGCCGCTGATCGAATTCTACGCCGCTGTTGTCCGCCGCGACCTTTCCGGCTTTTCCGGCGATGGCTGGCACCCGGAAGAAGCGGTCAGCCGCCGGCAGGCGCTGAAACTTTTCACCCTCTGGCCGGCTTACGCCGCCTTCCAGGAGGCTGATCTCGGGACGATCGAGGCCGGCAAGATTGCCGACTTCACCGTCTTCGACCGCGATCTGATGACCATTCCGGAAACGGAGATTCTGGACGCAAAGCCGGTGATGACGGTCATCGGCGGCGAGGTCGTCTGGCGGGCGGACTAGCGCTGCTCGCCGCATCGTGAAGCCGCAAGGGCTGGACCCGCCCGCCCATGCGCCTAGGTTCTTCCCTGTCCCGCCGGAAGAAAGTCACCCGATGCGCCTCATCATCCTTGCCGTCGCCGCCTTCCTCGCTGGCTGCAACTATACCGCCGCTGCCCCGGCCGCTTCCAGCGCCGAGCCTGCTGCGCGCGTCGAAGCCGAAGCCCATGAGGAGATCGCGATCTTCGCGGGCGGCTGTTTCTGGTGCATCGAGGCAGAGCTTCAGGAGCTGCCCGGCGTGCGCTCGGTCATCTCCGGCTATACCGGCGGCACGACGCCCGACCCGATCTACAAATCCATGGGCGACCACGCAGAAGCCGTGGAGGTGATCTTCGATCCGGCCGAGATTTCCTATGATCGCCTCCTGCGCGTCTTCTGGTCCAATATCGACCCGACCGATGAGGGCGGCCAGTTCTTCGACCGGGGCAGCCAGTACCGGACGGCGATCTTCGTGCTGGACCCTGCGCAGGAGGCCGCCGCCGAGGCATCACTGGCGGCCAATGCCGCCCGCCTGAACCAGCCGGTCCACACCGCCGTCCTGGCGGCCGGCGCGTTCTATCCGGCCGAAGACTATCATCAGGACTATTACCTGAAGGAGCCCGAACGCTACCGCGCCTACAAGGAAGCGAGCCGCCGGAAGGAAACCCTTGCCCGCGTCTGGGGCGCCGACTAGGCCGCATCTGCATACTTTCCCTTGCGTCGCACTAGTCGCGGGCCCATCCCGTGCTAGAACGCCAAGTAACAATCGACCTCCTCCCTCAGACGAGCCCTGCCTGATGACCGTTATGTCCGATACCGATGCCCTGGCCGGCCTGAAACCGACCGAAAAGATCAATTTGAAGAAGGCCTTTGGCCTCGACACGAACATGGTCGTCCACGGCTTCAAGACGCGCACCGAATATGTCCCGGAGATCGACCCGGCCTACCGGTTTGATCCGCAGACCACGCTCGCCATCCTCGCCGGTTTCGAGCACAATCGCCGCGTCATGGTGCAGGGCTATCACGGCACCGGCAAATCGACCCATATCGAACAGGTCGCCGCCCGTCTCAACTGGCCGATGATCCGGGTCAATCTCGACAGCCATGTCAGCCGGATCGACATGGTTGGCAAGGACGCCATCGTGCTCCGGGACGGCAAACAGGTCACCGAATTCCGCGAAGGCATTCTCCCCTGGGCGCTCCAGCGTCCCGTCGCCATCGTGTTCGACGAATATGACGCCGGCCGCCCGGATGTGATGTTCGTCATCCAGCGCGTGCTGGAAAGCTCCGGCAAGCTGACCCTGCTGGACCAGAACCGCGTGATCGCGCCAAATCCCTATTTCCGCCTCTTCGCGACCACCAACACGGTTGGCCTTGGCGACACAACCGGTCTTTATCACGGCACCCAGCAGCTCAACCAGGGCCAGATGGACCGCTGGAGCATCGTCACGACACTGAACTATCTAACCCATGACGCCGAGGTCGAGATCATCAAGTCGAAGGCCACCGGAACAGAGGATGAAGTCATAGCGAAGATGGTCACGCTGGCAGACCTCACCCGCAACGCCTTCATGGCCGGCGACCTCTCCACTGTGATGAGCCCGCGCACCGTCATCACCTGGGCGGAGAATTTCGCCATCTTCGGCGATCTCGGCCATGCCTTCCGCATGACCTTCCTCAACAAGTGCGACGAACTTGAACGCCCCCTCGTTGCCGAGATGTACCAGCGCTGCTTCGGCGAGGAACTGCCCGAGAGCGCCCTGATGGTGAAGGTGGCGTAGTCAGCTCTTTCGAACCGGTTAACTGTGGTTTCACGCTGATATGCGATGAAGCCTCATGCTTGATCTGGTTCAGGATCTGATCCCGGCGGTCGCCGGCAAGGCCCAGTTCATCCTGACGATGTTCGCGGCGGTGACAGTGCTCGCTTGGCTCAAGGCGGGGCGGGAAGCGTTTCAATGGACCGGGCCTATGCGGCGCAGCGGGGCCGTGAACCTCGGGATTGTTGCTTTCAATATCGTGACATTTGCCATCCCGGTTGTCGCGACGGGTATGCTTCTTCACCTGATGCGCGACGTCCCGCGCATTCCGGCGCAGGCATGGCAGGACGCCCCATGGCTGGTGCGCGCCTTCATGGCGCTCCTGATTTTCGACCTTGCAAATTATGCGATGCACCGCTTTTCGCACGCGAACAGATGGGTCTGGCCGCTGCATGCTGTCCACCACTCCGATACGCAGATGCATTTCCTGTCGGCAAATCGCGCTCACATTCTGGAGTGGTTGTTCCTGATACCGGTCGGCACGGCCGTCGCCTTCATCTGTGGATTGTCGGTGAGTGATGTAGCGTTCCTGGCGCTCGCACGTGAGGCGCACCAATACTATGTCCACTCGAATCTCGACTGGTCTCACGGACCCTTGCGTCATGTGATCGCGGGTCCCCGTTTCCATCGCTGGCACCATATCGACCGGATCGATGCCCATAACCGGAACTTCTCCTTGTTCTTCCCCTTCATCGATCTCGCTTTCGGCACCTATTACATGCCTGGCCCTGCCAGAGCGCTGCCTACGGGGTTCTCCGGCAACCCGGGTGAAAATCTCACCAGGCTGCTGCTGTTCCCGTTTCTGGAGTGGGCGAGGCTGATCCGGGGCGGCAGCGCACCGGCGGAACGCGCCCGCCGCAGTTAGCGCAGCGTCAACCCCTCTTGCCCTTCGCAAGGCGCCAGAGAGGCGCTATGTCAGCGGGATGGCAAAGGACACAACCCCGCAGGAACTCTTCAAGGCCGCGCTCGCTGCAACCACAAAGGCGATGAGCGCCGAGCGCGATGTCGAGATCGGCTTCGGCCCGGATGTCGGCGACCAGGGCGCGCGCCTCGTGCTGCGTCCGCCGCCCGTGGATGTTTCGCCCGACCTCGCCGCCCGCATCCGCGGTGAGGCTGACGCCATCGCGCTCCGCCGCGCACATCACGACCCGGCCTCCCATCTCGCAAACCGTCCGCAGGGGGATCTTCCGCGCCGCGTCTATGAGGCGGCCGAGACTGCGCGCATCGAAAGCCTCGGCGCCAATGCGATGACCGGCACGGCCGGAAATCTCGAGGCCGTGCTCGATTTCCGCTGCCGTGCCACCAATTTCGGCATGGGCTCTGAGGATCCCGACGCCGTGCTCGCCCCCGCGCTGGAATTCCTGCTGCGCGAAAAGCTCACCGGCCGCCCGCTGCCCGACAGCGCCCGGCGCGTCGCCGATGTCTGGCGCGAAAAGGTCGAGATCCACGCCGACGCGCTCGATGCCCTCATCGGCCAACTGCACGATCAGGCGAGCTTCGCCCGCACTATCCGCTCGATCATCCGTGACCTGACGGCATCCGACCCGTCCGGCGAGGATGCCGAAGGCGAGGAAGATGCCCCCACCGAGGAACAGGACGACCAGCAGAACCAGTCCGGCGAGGATGACACCTCCTCCGAGGAACAGATGGGCGCCTCGGCCGAACAGATGGAGGCCGGCGACACCGAGGACCTGGAGGGCGAGGAGGCGAACGTCACCGTCGATCAGGAGGCTGATCTCGATGCGGACGATACACCGGATGAAACGGAGGAAGGGACCAAGCCGCTGCGCCCCAACTTCCAGCCCGGAGATGACCGCGACCGCTTCGTCTACAATGTCTTTACCCGCGCCCATGACGAGGTCGCGCAGGCGGCGGACCTGTGCGATTCCGAGGAGCTGACGCGCCTGCGCGCTTATCTCGATCACCAGCTCCAGGGCCTGCAGGGCGCCGTCGCCAAGCTCGCCAACAAGCTGCAACGCCGCCTGATGGCGCAGCAGAACCGCACCTGGAGCTTCGACCTCGAAGAAGGTGTGCTCGACACCGCGCGCCTCACCCGTGTCATCACCGACCCGACCTCGCCGCTCTCCTTCAAGCAGGAAGACGACACCAAGTTCCGCGACACGGTCGTCACCCTGCTGCTCGACAATTCCGGCTCGATGCGCGGCCGGCCCATCATGGTCGCCGCTCTGTGTGCGGATATTCTTGCCCGCACGCTGGAGCGCTGCGCGGTCAAGACCGAGGTCCTGGGCTTCACCACCAAGGCCTGGAAGGGCGGCATTTCCCGCGAAGACTGGGTCAAGGCCGGCAAGCCGCAATCGCCTGGCCGTCTCAACGACATCCGCCACATCATCTACAAACAGGCCGATGCGCCCTGGCGCCGCGCCCGGCGCAATCTCGGCCTGATGATGCGCGAGGGCCTCCTGAAGGAGAATATCGACGGCGAGGCGCTCCTCTGGGCGCATGACCGGCTGCTGGCGCGGCCTGAACAGCGCAAGATCCTGATGGTGATTTCAGACGGCGCCCCGGTCGACGATTCCACGCTCAACGTGAATGTCGGCAACTATCTCGAACGCCATCTGCGCCAGGTGATCGAGGAGATCGAAACCCGCTCGCCGGTCGAGCTGATCGCCATCGGCATCGGCCATGATGTGACACGCTATTACAAACGCGCCGTCACGATCGTCGACGCCGAACAGCTCGGCGGCGCGATGACCGAACAGCTCGCCTCCCTGTTCGACGACAACGCCCCGACCCCCGGCGCCATGGCCATCCCGCCGCTCACGGACCGCACGGTGCGCGGCGCTGTCACCGGCGCCAAATCCGGCGCCCCCAGCTATGGCCGGAAAGTGGGCACGGGCCGGGACGTGAAGACGACGACCTTTCAGGAAGTAAAGAAGAAGAGCTGAGACATCGGCCTGGAAACTGTAGGAACAATCGCCCTCCTGTCCCCCAGAAATCCGCCGCCACCCCCCGTCATCCCGGAATTTGCGAAGCAAATATCCGGGACCCAGAAAGCCCAGTAAATCAGGCCCTTACTGGACCATGGTCTTCGCCTGCGGCGAAACCGGGATGACGGGGGTGAACTTTTTCGGCGAAATCTATCCGCCCGGGTC
>JBKBLD010000036.1:0-22688 GCA_046296675.1 Hyphomonas sp.
AGTCGCCCATGTTTGCCGTCGCCACGATGCGGCCGCGCGGCTTCATATTGTGCTTTTTCATGTAATCGGCTGAAGCGAGCAGCAGGCCGCCCGAACCATCCACAACACCCGACGAGTTGCCGGCATGGTGGACGTGGTTCACCTTGCCCGCGAGTTGCGGATAAACGCGCGTCAGCAGGTTGCCATAGGTGTTGCCCTGGTCATCGACCGGGATGTCCATGTACATGTTGAATACGGTCTTGAGGCCGGCGAGGCTCTCCATCGTCGTGCCGGGGCGCGGGAATTCTTCATGGTCGAGAGCGAGTGATCCGTCCACATTGTAAACCGGAACAACCGACTTGCTGAAACGGCCTTCCTTGATGGCGCGGGCCGCGCGCTCCTGGCTGACGACCGCCAGCCGGTCGACGGCCTCGCGGTCGATGCCTTCGAGCGTGGCGATCGCGTCGGCACAGACGCCCTGCTGGGTCTGCGGGTGAGAGGCGCGCAGGCGCAGGTTGCCGGCATCCATCACCGGCGGGTTCTTCGGGTCAGCCGTCGAGGCGGTGTAGCTCATCATCTCGCAGCCACCCGCGATGACGCACTGTTCCATGCCGGACATGATCTGCGCAGCCGCAAGGCTGACCGTGGTGATACCGGAGCCGCAGAACCGGTCGAGCGTCACGCCGGAGGCCTTGATGTCATAACCGGCGTCGAGCGCGGCCATGCGGCCCATATCGCCGCCTTGCGCGCCGCGCTGGCTGGAGGTGCCCCAGATGATGTCATCGACGGTGGCGGTGTCGAGCTTGTTGCGATCGCGCAGCTGGCTCAGCACGGTCGCGGCCAGATGCTGCGGGTGCATATGGGCGAGCGCGCCCTTGCCGACCTTGCCCACGCCGCGGGGCGTGCGGACGGCATCAATGATAAAGGCATCAGCCATGATGAGTCTCCCTGACTTCTTGTGACGAGGCGCGGCTGGGCAGCGTCTGCCTGATAGGCTTTACGCGCGCGTAAGCGGCCGGAAAAGCCGTGACGCCGGGGCAGTTGCCCCAGGCTGGCGCAAGGTAATGAGCGCGGCGGGGACGCCGGCCGGCCCGCTCAGGCGCGTGTCAGGAACACATGCATGTTGTCATTCGTGAACTGCGTCAGAATGTTTTTCAGTTCCATACGGAAACCAGTCGCGTCGGCCAGTGCGCCCATATGCGGCAGGTCGAAATAATTGAGGTGGTCCGGGAACCGGAAACCGCACCAATCCACGCCGCGAACCTGACGGTTGATCGTTCCGTAGTTCGGCACCTTCACATAGATCACGCCGCCGGGGCGCAACTTGCGTTTGGCTAGCTCAAGAACTGCCCTCGGCTGTGCCTCATGCTCCAGATAAGAGCGCATGATCATGCCATCGAAAAAGCCGTCCTCGAACTCTGCGAGGCCTTTGAGTGCCGGGGCATGAACCACCCGGCCGCCGCGCTCTCCCATTACCCGGTTTGCAATCTCTGCGGCCTCTTTCTCGATCTCGATACCGAAGGGCGTGAACGGCTCTGGGATCTTGTTGATCGGCCCGCAGCCGACATCCAGCACCCTGCCTGCGGAAACCCGCTCGGTGATGTAGGCCCATTCATCATCCCGGGCAATGTGCAGCCGCCAGCGTGTCCACTGGTCCAGCCAGTCGGCCACCGGTTGCTTTTCCTTGCGGCGCTTCTTTTCCTTTTCGAACTGCTTGGTCCAGGCGAGGTCTTCCGACAGGGCCTCATAGACCGGGGCATCCTGCAGAAACACAAAGGCGCACTGCCGGCATCTGACGGTCGGCCAGTCCGGATGAGAATAGTGAGGGAGTGTCCGGTGTTCTGCCGCGGAATTGCAGACCGGGCATGTGCGGGTCACCCGGTCGATGATTTTAAGCTGCATACATTCCCCTGAAGCAACTCCGATTACGGAGCAATACCGCCGGGAGGAAGTCAATCGGGTATTTGCTGACAGGGCCGGTGACGCAGCGTCCGGGCTCAGCTCACGCGCTTCTCGTCGCCCTCGCCGCCCCAGAAGCGCTTGATACGGCCCAGGAAGCCTTCGCTCTCCGGATGGCAATCCGCGCCGGAGCAGTCGCAGAACTGGCGCAGCAGTTCCTTCTGCCGGGCGGTCAGGTTCTGCGGGGTTTCGACGAACATCTCGACATACAGGTCGCCGGTTTGGCCATTGGCGCGCACGCTCGGCATGCCCTTGCCGCGCAGGCGCAGCTTGCGGCCGGTCTGGGCGCCTTCGGGGATGGCAACACGGGCGCGGCCGCCGTCAATGGTCGGGATTTCGATGTCTCCGCCCAGCGCCGCCGTCGCCATTGGCACCGGCGCGCGACAATAGAGGTTTGGTCCGTCGCGCTCGAAGATGTCATGCTCGACCACTTCGACGAAGATGTAGAGGTCACCCTTCGGCCCGCCGGCGCTGCCGGGCTCGCCCTCGCCGGAGAGGCGGATACGCATGCCGCTCTCGACCCCGGCGGGGATCTTCACCTGCAGCTTGCGTTCTTCCTTCACCTGGCCATGCCCGCCGCAGGTCTTGCAGGGCTTGCGGATGATCTGGCCGCGGCCCTGGCAGATATGGCAGGTGCGCTCCATCGTGAAGAAGCCCTGCTGGGCGCGCACGCGGCCATGCCCGCCGCAGGTCTCGCAGGTTTCCGGCTTGGTGCCCGGCGCAGCGCCAGTGCCGTCGCAGGGCGCACAGGCGACCGCCTGCGGCACATGGATGGTCTCATCCTTGCCGGCAAAGGCCTCTTCCAGCGTAATCTCGAGATCATAGCGCAGGTCGGCGCCGCGCTGCGGCCCGCCCCGGCGCCGGCCGCCTGCAGAGGCAAAGCCGCCGCCGAACACCTGGCTGAACAGGTCCTGGAAGATGTCCTCGGGATTGACGCCCTGGCCGAACGGGCTGCCGCCGCCTGCGCCATTCTCGAAGGCGGCATGGCCATAGCGGTCATAAGCGGCGCGTTTCTGCGGATCGGAGAGTACGGCATAGGCTTCGCCGACCTCCTTGAATTTCTCTTCGGCGCTGCAATCGCCCCCGTTCTGGTCCGGGTGATATTTCATCGCGAGCTTGCGATAAGCCGATTTCAATACCTTCTCATCGACCCCGCGATCGACGCCCAGCACTTCATAATAGTCGCGCTTGCTCATGATTGGCTGTGCCTGAACTCTGTACCGCCCTGTTGCGGGGACATTTGGGGCTGCGCCCGGCCCCCTGCAAGGGCCGGAAACAGCCTTGGCACCGGCGAATTAGCTACCGCCCGGCGGGAATTGGGTAATACCTTTCTCCACAACAGCCGCGCCGGTACCGCTGATCTGTTTCACCGCGAGGCCCCGCTGGGCCGTGCCATCCACACGGAACCGGAAGAGGCCGTTGACCCCCATATAGCCATTGGGATCGGTCACGGCAGAGTGCGGAACCGAGCCGGAGGCGGAGAGATTCACCGCCAGGGCTGCCGCGTCATAGGCCACGGCGGCCAGATCGGTCGGCGCCCGGCCATAAATGCGGGTATAGGTGTCCTTGAAAGTGGCAAGGTTGTCCGGGTCTGGCGCGGCAAAGAATGCCCCTTCCAGCGCCGGCTCCCGCCAGATCGACGTATCGTCCCAGATACTGGTGCCAAGCAGGCGCACCTTGTTGAGGTCGACGCCGTTATACGGCAGCAGCGGCGCCACCGCGAGCAGGCTCACCCCGCGCTCGGGGATCAGCACGCCGACGCGGTCCCGGCTGGCGGCGGTTTCCGCCTTCAGCACGCTGGCAATCTGGCGGGCCTGGTCGCCGGCGGCGCTGCCGGCCGGATAGAAGGCGCTGGCGGCGACCCGCCAGCCATTCTTCGCCGCCTCGGCGCGCATCGCTGTCTCGACCTGGCGCCCATAGGCGCTGTCCGGCCCGAGGAAAACAAAAGTGCGCGTGCCGCGGGTTGCGGCATAGCCCATCACGCGGATCACTTCCTCTTCCGGCATCACCGAGGCGAGATACACCCCGCCACCGGCGACCGACCGGTCGTTCGAGAAGGAAATGATCGGGATGGATTTGCGCCGGGCCGCTTCCTTCACACCGGGCACATTGGCCGCAAAGAGCGGGCCCAGGATGATGTCGGCGCCTTCCTTTATGGCCTCGTCGGCGCGCGCTTCAGCCAGTGAGGCGCGTCCGGCGGTATCCTTCGGCAGGATCATGAAATCGGTTCCCGCCATTTCAAACAGCGCCAGTTCGATGCCCGCCAGCATGCTCTCGGCTTCGCTGCGCACGCTGGCCGTCGGATGGCTGAACGGCAGCAGCACCGCCGCGCGCTTCACATCCTTGCCGTACATGAATTCCGGCGTCAGGCCGCCATCGCCGCGATGGAAGGGCTCCAGCCAGGCATCATCATAGTCTTCGCCGGGTGCAGGCTGGATCACTTCGCCGGTCACCGGGTCCACACGCGGCTGGCCGGTCGCGATCGACACCGGCGGCCGGGCAGGAGTGCTCGCGCAGGCAGCCGCGACCAGCAGCGTCGCCAGCACGAGGCTTGGCGCCCGGAGTTTCCTGAGCAATGGTGACAGCAATGTCATGTCCTGATCCTTCCGATACCGGCCCGATTCCCGCCCCGGCCGACTCTATGGGCGCGGCCAGCGGCGGGCAACAGCCGGTTGCCGTAACTTCCGGCCTGTATGTCGTTTCCACCCCGATCGGCAACCTCCGGGACATCACCCTTCGCGCGCTCGATATTCTCGCCGCCGCCGATGAAGTGCTGGCCGAAGACACGCGCGTCGCCGCGAAGCTTCTGTCCGCCCACGGGATTAAAGCCCGCCTCAGCCCTTACCATGACCATAATGGGGCCGAACGGCGGCCCCAGATCCTCGCCCGGCTGGCCGAGGGCGCGCGGATCGCGCTGATCTCGGACGCCGGCACGCCGCTGGTGTCCGATCCTGGCTGGAAACTGGTGCATGGCGCGCTCGAACAGGGCGTGAAGGTGTATCCCGTGCCAGGTGCCTCGGCTTTGCTGGCGGGGCTTGTCGCCTCCGGCCTGCCGAGCGACCGGTTCATGTTTGCCGGTTTCCTGCCGCCGAAAACCGGCGCGCGAAAAGCCGCGCTGGAAACACTGAAACACGTACCCGCAACCCTCGTCTTCTATGAGAGCGGTCCGCGCCTTGCCGAAAGCCTCGCCGATCTCGCTGCTGTCCTTGGCGGCGCGCGGGAGGCAGCGGTCGCGCGCGAGCTGACCAAGCTGTTCGAGGAAACCCGGCGCGGCACGCTCGCTTCACTGGCGGCCCATTATGCCGAGGCGGGTGCCCCGAGGGGCGAGATCGTCCTCCTCGCCGGTCCGCCTGAAGAAAGATCCGCCACCGCCGCTGATCTCGACACGGCGTTGCGCGATGCGCTCGCCTCGATGCCGACGAAAGAGGCCGCCACCAGCGTTGCCGAAGCCCTCGGCCTGCCAAGGCGGGAGGTGTATCAGCGCGCGCTCCAGCTCAAGTCCGAAAATGAGGGATAGGCTGAAGAAACGCGCCGCCGAGGCAAGGGGCCGTCAGGCCGAGCGCCGCGCCGCGCTCTGGCTGCGTCTGAAGGGCTATTCGATCCTCGCCGCCCGCGTGAAACTCCCCGTCGGCGAGATTGATCTTGTCGCCCGGAAAGGGCGGCTGATCGCCTTTGTCGAGGTCAAGATACGCGCCAGCCGCGACGACGCCCTCGGCTCGGTCAGCGTCCAGTCCTGGCAGCGCATTTCGAGGGCCGCCGAGGCCTGGATGGGCCAGCGGCCAAGGTTTGCGGATTTCGGCTGGCGCTATGACATCGTCGCGCTGGCACCGGGGCGTCTGCCGCAGCACCTGAAAGACGCCTGGCGTCCGGGGCTTGCCTGATACTGGCCTGAAACTGTCCCGAAGTGTCCCGTTTTGTCCCGCCCGTGACTATGGGCGTTCCTGGATGGTCACCAGATAGGCCAGCAGTACGTCCATGCCGAGATCGCCGAAGACGAAGTCCGGCATGTCCTCATGACCGACATGGATGCCGGCCCGGAAGTCTTCTGCGAGGCTTTCCGGCGGATAGAAGGACAACACATGCCGCAGCGGCGGGGCATCCGTGCGGAAGCCGTCTTCCGCGTCGATGCCATGGCAGACCGCGCAATGGCTGACCGCGATCGCCCGGCCGTCTGAAATCGAATCCGGGTCATCCGGAATGCCCAGCGCGGCCGCGTCGAACAAAGGGGCTTCCGGCTCCGGGGCGGGAACCTCAGTCGTTTCAACAGGTTCAGCAGGCTCCGCAGGCGCCGGCGCCGGTTGCCCGCAGGCGGTCAGGACGAGGGCGGCAAGAGCGAGGGGCAGGGCGGTACGCATGATCGGTCTCCTTCGGCAGCGGCTGGATCCTGTTATCACAGGTTCAGGCTTAAGGCTGTTGTGAAGTGAGAAACAGACGTAGATTCCCCTATTCGCGCCAGTGGGCCCGCAGATGCCTTCACCCTGCCGTAATCTTCTTCCAGTTAGGCTGCGCGCTGGAGCCAATCGCAGAACGTCAGGCTAGGCCGATTCCTGATGAGTCAGACCCCCATCCCCCCGAGAGTCCCGCGTGTCGTGCGGGTGCCCGTCCAGGCCCCGGTGGCCAGCCGGCGCCTGTCTCCGATCCGCCTGCTCATCATCGCCGTGGGCCTGATCGCGCTGGCCGGCGGCGGCTGGGCCTTCTGGAAATGGCAAAGCCTGCACAGCGGCATGCCGAAACTGCCCCCGATTGCAGACCTGTGGGATGTGCAACGCGAACCGGCGATCGAGTTCGTCGATGCCGAAGGCAATACGCTGGCCGTGCGCGGGCCCCGCTATGGCCGGGCGGTGGCGGTCTCCCAGCTGCCGAAACACGTTCCCCAGGCCTTCATCGCCGCCGAGGACAAACGCTTCTACGAGCATGACGGCGCCGACGAGGCCGCCATCGCCCGCGCGGCGCTGTCCAATGCGGCGGCCGGCGAGACTGTCTCAGGCGCCTCGACCATCACCCAGCAGGTTATCAAGAACCTCGTCCTCGACTCGCGCCAGACGATGCAGCGCAAGGCGCAGGAAATCACCCTCGCCCGCCAGCTGGAAAAACAGCTGTCGAAGGACGACATCCTCACCCTCTATCTCAACCGCATCTATTTCGGCGCCGGTCTATACGGCATTGATGCCGCCTCGCGCTTCTATTTCGGCAAGGCGCCGGAATTCCTGACCCTTGAGGAAGCCGCCCTCCTGGCGGCGCTGCCGAAGGCGCCCTCGCGGCTGAACCTGCGCGACAATCTCGACGGGGCAAAGGGCCGCCAGCTCTATGTGCTGCGCGAGATGGAGAACGAGCGGTTCGTCTCGAAGGAACAGGCTGCGGCCGCCCGTGAGGCCGAGGTGAAGATCATCGATCCGCCGCGCTATGATCCCCAGCTTGGCTATGTGCTCGACCTGGCGTCCGAACAGCTGAAGGCGATGCTGCCCCGCCTTCCGGGCGATGCCATCGTGACCCTGACGATCGACCCGAAACTCCAGTCGCAGATGCAGGCAGCGCTTGCCGCCCGCATGGAGAAGGATGGCAAGGCGGTCTCCGCCGGACAGGCCGCGGCGATCCTGATCGACCGGGACGGTCGGGTCGCCGCGCTGACCGGCGGGGTGGATTATGCCGTCTCGCCCTTCAACCGCGCCGTCCAGGCGAAGCGTCAGCCTGGCTCCGCCTTCAAGCCGTTCGTCTATGCCCAGGCACTGGAAGACGGCTATTCTCCCTATGACGTGTTCAACGACCGCCCGATCACGATCGGCAAATGGCAACCGGTAAACTATAGCGGCGAGTTTCACGGCCCGATGACCTTGTCGGAAGCGCTGACGCGCTCGACCAACACGATCGCGGCCGAACTCGGCAACGAAGTCCATCCCGAACGCATCATCACGCTCGCCCGCAAGCTGGGCATCGTCAGCGAGATGAAACCCTTTCCCTCCATCGCGCTCGGCAGCCAGGAAGTGAATTTGTGGGAACTGACCCGCGCCTATGGCGCGTTCCAGTCCGGCGGGTTGAAACTCGACCCTTTCCTGATCGAAAAGGTCGCCGACTCGCGCGGCCAGGTCTATTTCGAACGCACGCCCGGCCAGCGCGAGCGCGTCTATCCGGAAGACCTCGCCGCCGAGATGAATGCCATGATGATGCGCGTCATCAGTGCACCGATCGGCACCGGCGGGCGGGCGCGCATCCCCAACTGGACGGTCGCCGGCAAGACCGGCACCAGCCAGGAATCCCGCGATGCCTGGTTTGTCGGCTTCACCTCGGCCTATATCGCCGGCGTCTGGGTCGGCAATGATGATGACAGCCCGATGAAACGGGTGACCGGCGGCGGCCTGCCGGCGGATATCTGGGCCGATATCATGAAAGCGGCGCATGAGGGCCGGCGCCCGGAGCCGCTGTTCGGCGCAAACAGGGCGCTCGTGCTTGATCCGGCGGCGGAAGAACGCATCACCTTCTATCGCGGTATGGCGCAGGCTTTTGCCGCCGCCTCCGGTCAGCCACGCACCGCCAGCCGGCCGGGAAGCGCCAACCAGATCGAATAGCGCTCCCACTCCGAACTTTACTCGAAGGAAGGCGCGCTGCGCCTTGCGCTTGCCGTGGCAGCAGGCTTATCAGGGGCGCGACTGTGAAACCCGGGAGAAGCGAATGCGCGATGTGGTGATTGTCGAGCCGGTACGGACGGCGGTGGGCGGCTTTGGCGGCTCGTTCAAGAGCGTGCAGGCGCATGAACTCGGCGCGGCCGTGGTCGAAGGATTGATGGCGCGCACGGGGCTGGCAAAGGACAAGGTCGACGATGTGATCTTCGCCCAGTGCTATCCCTCGATGGACGCGCCCGCGCTCGGCCGCGTGGTGGCGCTCGATGCCGGGCTGCCGGTGGAAGTGACGGGCATGCAGATCGACCGGCGCTGCGGCTCCGGCCTTCAGGCGATCATCAATGCGACGATGCAGGTGGCGACCGGCGCGATGGACTGCGTGATCGCGGGCGGCGCGGAATCGATGAGCAATGCGCCCTTCTATTCGACGAACTGGCGCTGGGGCCTGGGGCAGGGCAACATGACCGTCAATGACGGGCTCGTCACCGGGCGCCTCACCGCTGGCGGCAGGAACTTCCCCGTGCCGGGCGGCATGCTGGAGACGGCCGAGAATCTCCGCCGCGACTATCAGATCACGCGCGAAGCTCAGGACATGTTCGCGGCTGCCAGCCATGCCAAGGCGGTTGCTGCGCAGACGTCTGGCGTATTCGATGAGGAAATCATTCCGTTCACGGTCAAAGGCCGCAAGGGTGATGCCGTCGTGACGAAGGATGAACATCCGCGCCCCGATTCCACAGTTGAGGTTCTTTCGAAGCTGAAACCGATCCGGCAGAAACAGGACGCCGAAGCCACCGTCACCGCCGGCAACGCCAGCGGCCAGAATGACGGCGCTTCTGCCTGTCTCGTAATGACCCGTGAGATGGCCGAGGCCAACGGGCTGAAGCCGCTGGCCCGGCTGGTCTCCTGGGGGGTGGCGGGCGTTGGTCCGGCGGTGATGGGTATCGGTCCTGTTCCGTCCACGGAGAAAGCGCTCGCCCGCGCCGGCCTCAGCCTCAAGGATATCGACCTGATCGAACTCAACGAAGCCTTCGCCGCGCAGGTGCTCGCCTGCACCAAGGCGATGGGGTTCGGGGAGGATGACTACAAGCGCCTGAACGTCCATGGATCCGGCATCTCGCTCGGCCATCCGGTCGGCGCGACCGGCGGGCGTATCCTCGCCACGCTGCTGCGCGAGATGGAGCGGCGCAAAGCCCGCTACGGCGTCGAGACCATGTGCATCGGCGGCGGGCAGGGCCTGGCGGCTGTGTTCGAGCGGGTTGTCTGACGCATTTCCCGCTCCGGGCGGCGGCTGTACCTTGCGGGAAATATAACTTGCAATCCGGCAGGATAGCAGGCATATGCCCCGTATCGACATTGGCCGGACGATCAGGCGCGCGCACCCGAAAGGGCTGCAGTTTCAGAAAACCCCTCCAGAATTCGATATGCAAGGGCTGGCGCACTGTCAGCCTACAAACGACTATGAGACTTATATGACAAACGGTATCGTGAAGTTCTTCAACACCCAGAAGGGCTTCGGCTTCATCGCACCCACCAATGGCGGCAATGACGTGTTCGTGCACATCTCGGCGCTTGAGCGCGCGGGCATCGCGCACCTCAACGAAGGACAGAAAGTGTCCTACGAGACGGAAATCGACAAGCGTTCCGGCAAATCTGCCGTCAGCGCCATCGAACTGGTCTGATTCTGACGGAACAGTCGGTCTCGGGCCGCCCTGTTCCGAAACAGCACAGAAGGCGCGCTCCCTCGCCGGAGCGCGCTTTTTTGTTGGCGCGCTGATGGACGCCGCCCGGATCAGAGCCGCGCCGAAACGGCGAGATACAGGTGGTGGTGGGAGTCGTCCGGGCGCCCCTCCCGCTCCAGATATTGATTCAGGTACCCGGCCTGCCAAGTGGTGTTCCGGCCCGACTGCCATTGGAGCGTGGCTTTGGCGCGGTTTTCGCTGAAGCCGGAGCGTGCACCCCAATCAGTGTCCAGCAATTCCACGAAAATGTCGGTGCTCAGGGCGAGCGTGAAGGGCGTGCCCTCTAGCGCCCGGTTGTAACTGAACTGCTGGCGCAGGCGCCAGCCGGTATCGTCGGCGCCTTCCCGTCGGCGTTGCTCGAATAGGCTGCGCCCGCTGAGCTTGCCGGCGCCAAGTTGCGCAATATCGTAATTCAGCTGCTGCCAGAGGCGGTGCTCGACCCGGTCGGGACCGGAGCGACGTGTGCTGGCATAGAGATACCCGCCGCTCACCTTGAACCGGTTGTCGAGTTTGTACCCGATGCCGGGGCGGATTTCGATCGTGTCGAGATCGCCGTCGGGCTGGAAACGCAAACCTGAATCCAGGGAAAGCTCGATCCGGTCACTGCTGAAGGGTTTGGTCCTGACGCCAAGATCCGTCCATATCTGGTTCTCGGCAGCGGCAACCGGAGCCGTTGCGCAGCCAAGCGCTGTCATCGCCAGGAAAACATGTCTCATACCGCGCAACGATCCGTGCAGGGCTGACGACATCCGGGCAGCCTGCGCGGCGGATTAAGGCCCGCGAAGATACAAATCAACTGATATTATGTGACGGTAATGTATCAGTCGAACGCAGTTTTTGTGTAGGTCACAGCCCGAAATACAGGGTCACGATCAACACGCAGGCCACATTCAGCCAGAGGCCAGTCCGCATCATTCGCCCGATCGAGAACTGACGCGTCCCGAAGACGACGGCGTTCGGCCCCGTCGCGATCGGCAGCATGAAGGCGCAAGACGCCGCCATGGCGCAGGGCAGGATGAGGCTGCGCACATCGATTCCCGTCGCCGCCGCCAATGCGCCGAGGACAGGCAGGAAGGTCGTCATCGCGGCCACATTCGACATGATCTCGGTCAGGAAGATGATGATCGTGACAATGATGAGGATCAGGATGATCGGCGGCACAGCGGCAAGTCCGGCCAGCGACGTGCCGAGCCATCCCGCGAGTCCCGAGGCCTGCACGGCCGCTGCCAGCGACAGCCCGCCGCCAAACAGCAGAACGACCTCCCAGGGCAGCGCCTTCGCATCATCCCATGTCAGCAGCGCCCAGCCCCTGCGCCTGTCACCGGTGTCCGGGCCGCCATGCGGCACCAGAAACATCGCGATCGCGCCCAGGATGGCGATGCCCATATCCGTCAGCCCCGACAGGAGCGGTATCAGCACCAGCTGCTCGCGGGTGATCCAGGCGAGCGCTACGGCCCCAAAGACCATGGCGATGCGCGTCTCCGGCGTTGTCATCCGCCCGAGCGCATCGCGCTGCTCGCGCACGGTTGCGCTTGCGGCCTCGGCCGCTCCGGCGGTCGATTTCAGCCCCCATGTCAGCACCAGCCAGGCGAGCGGCAGCATCACGAGGGTGACTGGCAGGGCGAAATTCATCCATTCGCGGAAGGAGATATCCACCCCCGCATTCTCGCGCAGCCAGCCCATGGCAATGAGGTTGGTCGGCGTGCCGACAGGTGTCGCCAGGCCGCCGATCGAGGCCGAATAGGCGATGCCCAGCAGCAGGGCGCTGGCGAGACGCGGGCCGCCCCCGGCAGACACCGCCACCGACAGCGCTATCGGCGCCATCATCAGCGTCGTCGCCGTGTTCGATATCCACATCGACAGCAGCGCGGTCGCCAGCATGAAGCCTGCCGCCAGCAGCTTCAGCCGCGCGCCGGAAACGACAAGGACATTGAGCGCAATCCGCCGGTGCAGGTTCCATTTCTCGATGCCGATGGCGATGATGAAACCGCCGAGCAGGAGAAGCACGACATGGTCGGCATAGGGCGCCGCGATGTCTCGAAGGGGCGCAACACCGGTCAATGGCAGCAGGCCGAGCGGCAACAGCGACGTGACCGCAATCGGCACCGCTTCGGTTGCCCACCACACCGCCATCAGCACCAGGACGGCGCCGACCAGCATGCCGACACGTTCCAGCCCCGCCGGCGGGGGCAGGACGGCGATCAGGACGGCCAGGGCAGGTCCGAGCAGCAGGCCGATTCGGGCGCCGAGCGCCGGTCTCAGCGCGGCGGCCTTGCGGTCACCGGTTGTCATGCACTTCCCCCGGACTTGTCTCTCGCAGAGAGGCTAGCGGGGCTCGGGCCCGAGGGCAAATGGTGCGGGCGGCCGGACTCGAACCGGCACGGCCTCTCGGCCTGGGGATTTTAAGTCCCCTGTGTCTACCATTTCACCACGCCCGCACCGTGAAAGGCAGCGTTAAGGGCAGGCTCGCGGCTTGGCAAGCAAGCGATGCCCGCCCGGAATCAAGGCGCCCGCGCTCCAGGGGTGGGGAACGCGGGCGCAGGTGTCGCTGCCTCCGGCGCGGGGCCGGTTGGCGGGAGGAGATCAGGCAGCGACGGTTGAGAAAGTCTTGGTAATACGGGCGATGTCATCCTTCGCACCGGCGATGGCGGCCTCGCGGGCCTCCGGGCCAAAGCCGATCTTTTCGGCATGAATGAAAGTCACATCCGTGATCCCGATGAAGCCGAGGAGGTGGCGCAGATAGGGCTCCTGGAAGTCGGCCGCCTTGGCCGGGCCTTCCGAGTAGAGCCCGCCGCGCGAGGTCAGCACGATCACCTTCTTGCCCTTCAGCAGGCCTTCCGGGCCGGCTTCGGAATAGCGGAAGGTCTCGCCCGCACGCAGGACGAAGTCGAACCAGCCGCGCAGCGAGGTGGGGACGGAGAAATTATACATCGGCGCGGCGATCACGATGGTGTCGGCGGCCTTCAGTTCGGCAATCAGCGTGTCCGACAGGGCGCGGGTGGCGAGTTCCCCGGCGCTGGCGGGCGTACCGCGCACCCCGGCAAGGTTGGCCGTGGACAGGTGCGGGACGGGATCTCTGCCAAGGTCACGGCGCACCACCTTGGTGCCCGGCGCGGCCTTCAGTATCTGGCTGACCGCTTCCTCAATCAGGATGCGCGAGACAGACACGCCGGTATTGGCGCTGGAATTGATGACGAGCAGGTTGGACATGGGCAGGCTCCGCTTGCAGGCGTTTGACAGAGCACAGGTGGGGCGCCCGGCGCCGGAGTGATCCCGCGAGGGAGCGATAACACTTATGCGGGCGGCTCATGTATGCGGGCGCCGCCGGTTCCGGCAGCGCGCGTCCGGCGCGGTCTCAGCCTTTCAGGCTGGCCAGCAGGCGCGGTGCCAGCGCCTTGTTGAAGGACGAAATATTGGCCACTGATTCATGCGAGAAGCTCGCCCCGGAATACCAGGTGCGGCCCGCCCCCTGCATGCTTTGCATCGTGCCGAGCAGGCCGGTCTCAATGGCCTTGCGGTCGAGATGCGGGAAATAGCGCCAGATTCTGGCATTGACGACATTCACGAGCCGCGCGCCCTGATCGACAAGGTCGCGTTCGAGAAAGACGCGCAGCTCCTGCGGCGTGTAGTCGCCCGGGATCTGGCCGGCGACATAGAGGTGGCCTCCGAAGTCCGGGCTGTGGCCTTCATGGCGTGCCGAGATCAGCTGGCCAGGATAGGAGCCCGGCAGGAAGGCTTTGGAGAAGGACCGGATATCCTCGTCGGTGAACCAGTTTTCAACAACGATCAGCGAGGTCGCATAGCCTTTCCAGGTCACGGCCCCGGCCACCGCCTTCTCGTCGCCGCTGGGATCGGTGACCAGCCGCGCCCAGTCGTCGACCGGGATGGTACAGGCCACCGCGCCGGCAACCAGCTGCCGGCCGTCCGCGAAGTGGATCAGGCTTTCCCCGGCGCCGCGTTCGATCCGCGTGATCTGCTCCGACAGGCGGACATCGAAATCCCGCGCCAGAATCTCCCAGAAATTCGACCAGCCCTGCGAGGGCATGAACAGTTTCCCGGTCGCACCGCTGATGATGGCATGGCGATCCACCCAGAGCATGGCCTGATAGATCGACACGTCGTTCAGATACCCATAGCCCAGCGCCGTCACCGCCCGGTACATCAGCCGCATGATCTTGGGCAGCCGGTTTTCGGTCAGCCAGGCTTCGGCCGACATCGACGCCTCGGCCAGCGCGCGCGGATCGTCTGGGTTCTTTTTCAGCCGGGCGAGCAGGCTGTGGCGTTTCAGCAGATAGGCTGCCACCTGCTGCGCCACCGAAGGGCCGGGCGCATTGTTCACATAGTCGCGCACGCCGGCGCCATCGACCGTCGTGCGTCTCAGCATCCGGAAGGGGCGCCCCTGCCGGCGCATCCAGGCGAGCACGTCCTTATAGCCCCCGGTTGCATAGCAGGTCCCCATCTCCGCAATCAGGTCGCCAAGGTCGAGGCTGTCGGACTTGCCGCCGACCCGGCTGTCGCGCTCAATCAGCGTGGCCTGGTCAAAGCCCGTCTGGCGGAGATACTGCGCCAGTGTCAGCCCGCCCGGCCCGGCGCCTATAATGGCGAGAGAAGTGCGGTCTGCCCGTGTCATACAAGGTTAGTCACTGGTTAACGCAGCCGTGCAGGACGCGCCGTTCATCACAAACCGATCTTCATCATGTCTTGTTAGTAATCCACGCATGAAGATGTCGATTGGCCTGTCAGACGTTATTCTTTTCCCGATCGTTGGCGTCGGGCGATTCCGGCGTCGTGAGACGCCCGATGTCCCTGCCTATATGCACCATCGCCTGGTGTCACTACTCACCGTGATGGGCCTGATCAACATCGTGAATTCTGCCGGTGTTGTGATCACGCTCTACGGCAAGGGCAACAATCTTCTCCTGCTGGCATGGATGGCGCCGATCTGGGTGTTTGCCCTGTCGCAGATCGTCTGGGCGCGCAGCCACCGGGATCGCAAGCCGGTCCGCCCGGTGCGTGGCCGTTTCCTGCGCAAGGCAGAACTCGCCACCGGCATCGTCGGCGCCTGGTGGGGCCTCTGCGTCATGCTGCCGGATGCAAGCGACATCGCACTCAAGGTTTCGATGTTCTCGGTTGTGTGCGGCATGTGCGCGGGTGTCGTCGCCATCGTCTCGCCCGTCGCAAATGTCAGCGCGCGCTTCCTTCTCGGCGCCACCAGCACCGCGCTCATCGGCTATCTGATCGCCCCCATTGGCCTGCCGGCCGCGATCATGATGCTCGGCCTGGTGCTGCTTCTGTCCTCGGCCTTCGCCAGCCTCAATGGCTATCGCAACCTGCTGCTCGAGATGGAAGCAAAACGCCTCGCTGCGCAGAACCATGAACAGCTGCTCGACGCCGTCACCGCCATTCCGGAAGCGTTCGCGATTTATGACGCGTCCGGCAATGTCATCATCCAGAACGCGGTTCACCAGCGCTGGTTCCCGAAAGGGTTCGAGAAGAGCGACTTCCGTCCGGGTACGGAAATGCTCAAACTTCCGGATGTCGGCGGTGTGATGCGGTCGTGCGTGCCCACCGGTTCCGGCGGCCGCGTGATCATCCATACGGATGTTTCCAGGATGGAAGATCTCCGTCAGGAAGCAGATGAATCCCGGCGCGAAGCCGAGGAAGCCCGCCTTGCGGTCGAGCGTTTCGTCGGCTCGGTGACCCGTGAGCTGCGCCTGCCGCTGCGCACCCTGCGCACGATCGCCTCACGGTTCGAGACCCGCAGCCAGATTCCGTTCGATGATACTGAAGTGCGCCTCGCCGGCGACAAGATGGTCAGCTGCGCAGATCAGGCACTGAGCCTTGTCGATGAGGTTCTCTCGATCACACAGGGCAATGAAAATATTGTCGGCGGCATGGATGTGTCGCTCAAATCGACCCTGTCGCAGGTCATCGCGCAGAAGCAGTCGGCCATCTCCACGCTTGGCGTCGAAATCGAAGAGCCGAGCGGCCAGGATACGATGATCGACGGCTCCAAGGCGGCGCGGGTCCTGTCGCGGGTTTTCTCGGCAGTGCTGCTTGAACTCGGCCAGGCGGCGCGCGGGGGCGGGTCGCTGCGGGTCCGCTGCGGCGTCCGCGGTGAGCAGGGCTGGGTCGCGGTCGAAGCCGCCAAACTTGCCGGCGACCTTGCCGGCGCCGACCTCGGCAGCGATGCGTTGACCGAAACGTCTGAGAACCGCCTCGTCTGGCGCGCCCTGATGCAGACGATCGGCGGCCAGATCGAAACCCGCGAAGCCCGCAACGGTTCGCTGGTCTACATCCTGAAGTTCAACAAGAACGTCACCGAAACCAGGCTCGGCGAGGCTGGCGCGGCTGCCCGCAGCCAGCGTTCCGGCCGGGCGGCCTGAGCGCTCGCGCCTCAGCTTTCGGGCAGGGGCGTGAATTCCTGATCGTCGCCGTCGGGCAGCTTCATCCGGCCCTGTCTCCAGTCCTCCTTGGCCTGCTCCAGCCGGTCCTTCGAGGATGAGACGAAGTTCCAGAAGATGAACCGCTCACCGACCGGCTCGCCGCCGAGCACCATGACGGTCGAGGCTTCTTTTGCCGTCACCACCACATCGCCCTTGCCCAGCACGGCCATCTGGCCGGCGCCCAGCGCCTCGCCCGCCACCTCGGCAGAACCGGCCGCGACATAGACCGCCCGTTCGGTATGCTCGTCCGGCACCTTGCGGCGTGCGCCCGGCTCCATGTCCCAGTGCATGTAGAACATCGGCGAGCGCACCTTCACGCCGGCGTCCAGGCCCTCCGCCGCCCCGGCAATCAGCCGCCCCTTCAGGCCGGTCTCTGTCCAGACCGGCAGGGTCTCGGCGCCGTGATGCCAGAATCCGGGCTCGATCTCTTCATCTTCCGTCGGCAACGCCACCCAGGCCTGGATGCCGTGCATCAGTGCGCCATGCATGCGGGCATGTTCGAGGCGTTCAGAATGGGTGATGCCCTTGCCGGCCGTCATCCAATTGACGGCACCGGGCTGGATCTCCTGCTTGAAACCCAGGCTGTCGCGATGCGTCATTGCGCCGGAATAGAGATAGGTGACCGTCGAAAGCCCGATATGCGGGTGCGGACGCACATCCAGCTTGCGCGAGATGCCGGCCGGGAAGTCCACCGGTCCTATCTGGTCGAAGAAGATGAACGGGCCGACCATCCGCCGCTTGGCAAAGGGCAGCACGCGGCCGACCTCGAATCCGCCGCCAAGGTCACGCGTCCGCTTGTCGATGATGAGTTCGATCATGGGGAACCTCTCTGGTGTCTGCGTCAGTTCAATTTAGGACCACTGCAGTTTATCGCGAGGATTTTCAGCGCGTTTGCGTCATATAACACATATGCCAGAATTGGTGCTGTGACTTCCGGAGGGCTTAACCCCTGACGCTTTCAACACCCACCCCTATCCCTCACACCACCGTCAGCCAGTCCGGGCGTACATATTTCTCGCCGAGATCGCGCGCCACCAGCTTGTGGGCGATCGTGCCCTGATCGACCGTCAGGCCGTTGGCGAGATGCTTGTTGGCATTGATCGCAGCCCGCGCTCCGAGATTGGCGAGCTGCATCACAAAGGGCAGGGTGGCGTTGTTCAGTGCATAGGTCGAGGTGCGCGGCACGGCGCCCGGCATGTTGGCGACGCAATAGTGCAGGATGCCATCGACCTCATAGATCGGGTCATCATGCGTGGTCGCACGGCTTGTCTCGAAACAGCCGCCCTGGTCGATGGCGATGTCGACCAGAACCGAGCCCGGCTGCATGGTCGAGAGCTGCGCGCGGGAGATGAGCTTGGGCGCCGAGGCGCCGGGGATCAGCACTGCGCCGATCACGAGGTCGGCGTCCTTGATCGCTTCGGCGAGCGAATGGGCGGTGGAATACATCGTATTGACCGTACCGCGGAACTGCTCGTCGAGTTCGCCGAGACGTTCATTGTTGCGGTCGAAGATCCAGACATCGGCGCGCATGCCGACGGCAATCTCGGCTGCATGGGTGCCGGAAACGCCGCCGCCGATGATGACGACCTTGGCCGGCGCCACGCCCGGCACGCCGCCCAGCAGGATGCCGCGCCCGCGCCCCTTGGTGCGCATCAGCGCGCCAGCGGCGACCTGCATCGACATCCGCCCCGCCACCTGGCTCATCGGCCTCAGCAGCGGCAGCCCGCCATGCGCATCAGTCACCGTCTCATAGGCAATCGCAGTGCAGCCGGATGCCATCAGCCCCTTGGCCTGCACCGGATCGGGCGCCAGGTGGAGATAGGTGAAGAGCGTGTGGTCCTTTGTCAGGCGCGCGGTCTCTTCCGGCTGCGGCTCCTTCACCTTCACGATCAGCTCGCTCTCGCCGAAAACCGCATCAGCGTCCGGCAGGATCTTCGCGCCGACCGAGGTATAGGCCTCGTCCGCAAAGCCGGAGGCGATTCCCGCATCCGCCTGAATGTTCACCTGATGGCCGGCGCGGACGAGGTCGCCGACACTTTCAGGTGTCAGCCCGACACGGGATTCCTGCTTTTTGATCTCTGTTGGAACGCCGATGCGCATGAGCCTCTCCTCGGGGAAAGTTCATGCCTATAAACCGCGCAACCGGGTTGTTCCAGCCCCTTGCGCGTTCGCCCGAAAAGAAAAGCCGCGTGCGACACCGGGCATCCCCGGCACGCACGCGGCTCAATTGCCCGGCCTGTCAGGCACAGGCCGGGCAGGTATCAGAGGGCCCGCGAGATGGTGAACACGACGCGGCTGTCGGCGAGGCTGTCACCCTTGATGTCGGTATCCCAGTAGCGCAGGTCGAAATCGAAACCGAGGGCGGAGTAGGTGCCACCGAGCGACCAGTTGGTGTAATCGCCGCCGCCATCGAAGCTGTAATTGCCCACAGAGGCATCCACGCCGAAGGCTTCAGTCAGGGCATAACCTGCCGTGGCCTCGACATAGACGCTCTTGTTGTCCGGATCCCAGGCCACCGAACCTCCAAGGCCGAGACCGCCCTCGAAATCATAGCCGAGCGCGGCGGTGAGTTCATAGAAATCGAGGTCTTCGTCACCGGAATCCGGGTAGTTATAGTAGATGAAACCGAGATCCCATGCGAGGCCATTGGCGAATTCGCCAACAATCCCGGCATAGAAATCGACTTCGAGATTGGTGTCAGCATCGTCGTTGAAATCGATGCTCGACGCCCACACCCCGGCATAGAACATGCCGTTCTCATAGTCGAAGCCGCCCTGCAGGGCGAGGTCTTCATTCGATTGCGAAACACCGCGCCAGACATAGTCCGTGGTGAGAGCAACATTGCCCGAGAATTCACCCTGCGCTGTCGCTGTGCCGGCCGCAGCCATCATGACCGCCAGCGCGGTCCCTGCCTGATAAAGTTTCATTCGCATGCGTGTTTACCCCGTCTTTTGATCACGCTCCCGCTTGAGCGCCACGACGAAACCTGCCGGTCTTTACCCGGCTTGCCGATGCTGCCGGCGCGTGAACCTGCCATGCAGGGCTGCCGCCGCACCGGTTTTGGGCAGAGGCTGTCATCACTGCCTCGGATTTGTGCGGTGCAGCCTCCAGAATCAGGGAATTTGATATATCTTTTGGCCGGACTACCGCGCCGTGAGCGGCGCATAGCCCAGGTGCATGCCGGCATCGACCAGCAGCGTCTCGCCGGTGACATGGCGCGAGGCATCGCTCACCAGGAACAGCGCCGAATCGGCCACATCATCCGGGCCGGACGCCACATTCAGCGGCACGGATGCGGCCACACCGGCCTCCATCCGCACATATTGCTCTTCACTCATCGTGTCCTTGAACCAGCGCGTACCGATAAAGCCGGGGCAAACGGCATTGACACGGATCGCCGGGGCAAGGGCGCGCGCCAGGCTGATCGTCATCGTGTTGAAGGCGCCCTTTGAGGCCGCATAGGCGACCGAGGAGCCGATGCCCGTCACGCCGGCAATCGAGGAAATGTTAAGCACCGCCGACGCCCGCCCGGTCTGCCGGTGGGCTTCTTCCAGCAATCCTTTGGTCTTCTGCAGCAGGATGAAGGGGCCTGCGACATTGACCGAATAAAGACGCAGGAAGTCTTCGCGGCTGAGCGCATCGAGGTCGGCATGGTCGCGCGCATGTTTGGTAATGCCGGCATTGTTGACGAGAATGTCCAGCCGGCCGGCCGCACTGGCGGCCTCGGCGAGTTTCGCACAGCCCTCATCGGTCGAGACATCCGCCTGCACAAGCCGCGCCTGTCCGCCCGCCTTCTGGCAATCGGCGACGGTGGCCTCACCCTCAGCGACGGATCTGGTGCAGTTGATGATGACGCTTGCGCCGCGCTCGGCCAGTTTCAGGGCGATCGAACGGCCAAGCCCGGTCGCCGATCCGGTCACCAGCGCATGGCGCCCTTCTAGATCTCTGGCGGTTGTCATCGCTGTCTCTCCCTCATCTCTCTTTGGCGCACACAAACCGGGCGCCGCCGGGGCAAGTCAAGCCCCGGCGGCTTTGCGACAGGGTGGGGGTCAGATGGCCGGGTCTTCGGCCTTCTTCTGCCTGCGGATGAACCAGCTGACCCCCAGCGCCAGCGCGACCAGGGTGAGGCCGGCCAACAGCAGGCTCATGGGTTCGGCCCCGAAGGTCTCGAAATACTGGGTGTAGCCATGGATGGCGAGGAAGACGATGGCGCTGATCGATACAAAGCCGCCCCGGCCGGCCCGGAAGGCGAGGGCGAGCGAGGCCGCCGCCCAGCCGAGGCTGAAAATCCAGGGCTGGATGCGGGTACCTGCATCCTCGACATAATAGCCGCGCCAGGCATCGCCCAGCACATCGCCCCAGAGCGAGCCGACCCAGAAAGCGAAATGCACAAGGATCAGCGCCGTGCGCGCGGCCACGGTCAGCAGCCCGGCCCAGCTGGCGGGCACATGGCCGCGCAGGCGGTAAAGCCCGGCCGACAGCGCGCCGAAGACGGCGATCGTGATCAGAGGTTCCTCGACAAACAGCGCATAGCTCGCATGCCAGTATCCCGTACCCGTCCCGAACACGGCGCCAAGAGCGATCACGCCGAGCGCAGCGAGAAAGGCGGACCGGTACCAGGCGGCCCCCCCGGCCAGCACCATCGTGACGAGCAGGGCGGGCTGGGTGGAATTGGCAGCGCCGCGGAACTCCCAGCCGACCCATCCGGCAAGCCCCAGCGTGCCCATCAGGGCAAGGGCGGTCGCCAGCAGCGCGAAGGTCTCATCCGGCACCAGGCGGCGCAGCGCCTCGGATGCGGCGAGCGCGGCCAGTGCCAGCAACAGCCCGGTCGCCGCATTCGGCACCAGCGCAATCGAGGCCGCCGCAACGGCCACCGCGCCGAAAATCAACAGCACATTGATCGCCAGCCCGCCCCGCCGGTCGGGCAGGGCAAACCCGGCAAGACGCGCCGCCTCTTCCGGCGTGATCTGCTGCGAGGCCTGCAGCGCGGCAAGGTCCAGACGAATGATGGCCATGGCATTTCCTCCAATCGAGTGAGCGTTCACTAACATAACTCCGCTCCGGACGCAATCCCCCCGGCGAAGACCCTGAGCGCAGATATTTGAGGGACAATCGCCCTCCTGTCCCCCAGAAATCCGCCGCCACCCCCCGTCATCCCGGCATTTGCGCAGCAGATATCCGGGACCCAGAAAGCCCAGTAAATCAGGCCCTTACTGGACCATGGTCTTCGCCTGCGGCGAAACCGGGATGACGGGGGTGAACTTTTTCGGCGAAATCTATCCGCCCGGGTCCGGCCGCCTCCATCTTTGTCTGCATGCTGGACGATGCCCCCCGCCCCGAACTCTGGACCCGGATTGCCGCCCTTCTCGGCGCGCTGCGCACGCTGCTGATGGGCGCGGCCCCGCACCTGTTCGCCGGCATCGCGCGCGAGGCCCGCGCCCAGCTGGCCGCCGCCAATGCGCTGGTGCGCCGCTATCTCCACGTCCTCGCCGCAGAGCTGACCCTGCCGCCCGCCGTTGGAGTTTTTTCCGGAACCTCCACCAAAACTCCAGCCACCCTCCAACGCTCCCGCGAGACGCTGTTCCGCCTGACCGAAGAGGCAAGGCCCTCATCGCCCTCCAGCAAAAGTCAGGAGCGCGACCCGCCGGAACTGCAATGGGCGCTGATGGTCGAGGCGGTGCGCCGCCTGCGCGCCGTGCTGAACGATCCCCGCCGCCATGCCCTGCGCCTCGCCCGGCTCATCCGGCGCAAGGGCAGGGCCATGCTGCGCGTGCTACCCGTCCCCGCCCATATCCTGCGCCGCCTGCCGCCCTGGACCGACGCGCTCATCTGCCGGCTAGACCAGGAAGCAAGGCCGGCCGACTGGGCGGGGCTCGATACGTCGTGAGCTGAACATATCGCAGAGCGTGCGCCTCCCTTGCCAGCCAGGGGAGGGCAGAGGTGCTGGGCGC
>JBKBLD010000037.1:0-21887 GCA_046296675.1 Hyphomonas sp.
AGCCCATCGGTCACATCCCGCCCGCAGAGGCAGAGAATGATTTCTATGCAGCACAGTCGCAGACCGCTATGGCTGCGTAACCCCAACCAAACGGCCTCCGAGGTTACCGGGGAGGTTCAAACGAGTTGTCTCTGAAGCTTTGAGGTTGATCCTGATCGCAGAGATGATCGAACCTGAAAATGCGACGTGGAAAGCCGCAAAGGCTACAAATTTGACAAGGAGGGCTTCGGCAACAGCGGACCTCCGCGGCGAACCGGCATCGGCACTTGAAGAATTCGAAGCCGCAATGGAGGTCTGGAGTCAGATCTATGGGGAGACGCCCGCTGTCCCCAACAGCTTTGCTAACCTTCAATGGACGGTGAGCTCGATCGTAGCGGCAATGGGTCGGCTGAATGAAGCGAATGCAGCTGACAGGCAGATGCAATCAAGCCATGTCGATCACCTTCTGCGCGTATACTATCAGATAGAAGGCTGCGCCTTGGTGCTTGGGGGCTCATCGGATTGTGGCAGGTCTGCGGTCACTGCGATTCTGGATGCGGCGGATATGGCTCGCCGGATTGAACGGAGTGTGGACCTGATTGAGCCGTTGCGCGTAGCAGCTGAGTTGGCCCGTCAAATGGAGACAGATAATTACTACAGCACCATGTCCGAGACTTTCTATCAGGCCTGCAAGTTGCGGCAAAGGCATGCTGATGCCCTCCTCAAAGCGGGTAGACCCCGTGAGGCGCTTGAGATCATTGAAGAGACAACGAGTGACTGCAAACAATTTCTGCTTACGCGGCAGTATGATCTGTATCTCCGCTCAACGGTTTCCGGGGCGATGCAGACGAAAGCGCTTGCCCTGCAGGCATTGGGAGAACAGGAGGCCGCCCGGGCAGTCCTCCGAAACTGTGTCCAGGATGGAGGCACCTTGTGCCAAACGCCGTACATCGCAATGCTCGAGAATGGTGTGGGGGGACCAGTAGATATCGAGGAAACAAACCGGGTAAGAGAACTCAAAGGCTTTTCAAATATGAAGCGCTTCACTGTGCCAGTGGCGGCGAAGGGTGCTCTTCTGACGTATCCGTTCCATGTCTATATCTTCGAGCGCCCCCCCGGCTGGCCCTATGCTGGAATAGAGGATCAGGCGTTATGGCTCGAGGAAAACCGCGGCCTCATCATTCCGGCAGACGTTCGCGACTCCTTTATAAAACTTGAGAAGATAGCATTGGAAAACAAGGTTCCGTTTCCCGACCTTGCAGTTTATGCCCTTGGCATGGCACAGGAAGATGCTCCGTGATCTTCAGTGAGCACCATGATAGAGGCTTGTGGTCACTGAGCCCTTGGGGCATGGGAATGGTCAAGGGCGATTAGCTCAGTTGGTAGAGCATCTCGTTTACACCGAGAGGGTCAGCGGTTCGAGCCCGTTATCGCCCACCATCTCCTTCCTGTCATGGCCACAACTCTGTCTGCGTATTGACGCGGCAGCGCCTAAAATCATGTTATACTCCGACGTGCCGACCGCCGCCCGCAAGGAGGATGCCGCCCGTGAAACGCTTGGTGATGCTCATCGCCGCCGCGCCGCTCCTGCTGGCAGGGTGCACGATCCAGTCAGGTTTCGGCTTTGGCGGCGCCCGTGCGACGGCGCCGGACCCGGTGCACATCAGCGATGTTATCGAGCCTCTGACATGGCCGCGCCCGGTGCCCGACGAGCCGCTGGCCTTCAGCTCGATTTTCGAATGCGGCGATCAGACAGCAGAAATCGGCACTTTGACGATCCAGTCTTACGGCGATCTCCGGGCCGGCGCCCAGCCGCGCATCACCGGACATACCGTGCTGCGGGCCGACGGGACCGAGTATCGGCTGAAGCCCGTCGAAACCGCGTCGGGCAGCAAATATGTTTCGCAGGGCCAGGGGCCTCAGACCTCTTTCTGGAACAAGGGGCAGGAAGGCCTTCTGGTACTGCAGGGCGTGGAGCATTCCGGCTGTGTGCGCATTGGCGGATATCACGAATAAAGAGAGGTGAAGATGACATACTCCCATATCCTCATGGCCGCTGCGGCGGCTGGCGTGCTGGCGGCATGTTCGGGCGAAGCGCCGCCTTCGCCCGCGCTGGAGGCGCCGGCGGCCGGCATGGTGGAACCGGCATCGGTGCCGGCCGATGTCTGGACAGCGCGGGGCAATGAACCTGGCTGGACGCTGACACTGGACGGCACGGACCTCACCTTCATTCACGCCTATGGCGAGCTCCGCCATGCGGCGCCGCAGCCGGGGGCCGTACCGGTCGAGGGCGGCCGGCGCTATTCGACAGAAGACGGTGTCCTCTCTGTGATGGTGGTTGACGGGGTCTGCCTGGATGATGCGACCGGAATGCCGTATCCGTTCTCGGTGACCGTGCAGCTTGATGATACGTTGGTCAGGGGATGCGGCGGCGAGACAAACGCGCTTCTGGCAGGGGAATGGGCGGTGGTGTCCCTGAATGGTGAGGCGGTTCCTGCGGAAGCGGGGGTGACACTGGCATTCGAACCCGAAGCGGCGCCGCCGCCGGAAAGCCCAGGGGCGTTCGTGCCCGGAACCGGCCGGGTCGGTGGCAAGGCGGGCTGCAACAATTACGGCGCAGATTACCGGATCGGCGGCGAGGGCATCAGCATCGGCGACGCCTTCTCCACTGAAATGGCTTGCGAGCCGGATGTGATGGCCCGGGAGGCCGCTTTCTTCGATACGCTGCGGAATGTTCCGGCGATTTCGTTCGAGGAGGACGGCGCGCTGGTGCTGAGCGATCATCAGGACCGTCAGATCCGCGCGCGCCGCTGAGGCTTGCCCTTCCGGCACCCGTTGACGCCGCCTGCCCGGCGGCGCCAATCTCGCCTGAAAGCACGCGCGACTGGCGTGGCAACGAGGGAGGAGAGCAGACGATGGATTCCGCCGTCAGCAAGGAGGCGACCCGGATCGCCATTCTCGGCGCAGGGATGAGTGGGCTCGGCATGGCCGCGAAGCTCAAGGAGGCGGGCTATTCGGCCATCGACATCTATGAGAAGTCAGACGGGGTCGGCGGCACCTGGCGCGACAATACCTATCCGGGCTGCGGCTGCGATGTGCCCAGCCATCTTTATTCCTATTCCTTCGATCTCAATCCGGACTGGGACTATAAATGGTCCCTGCAGCCGCAGATCCTGCAGTATTTCGAGGATTTTGCCGACAAGCATGATCTGCGCCGGCATTGTCATTTCAGTACCGAGATCACCGAATGCCGCTGGAGCGATGCCAGCAACACATGGACGCTAACCGACCGATCGGGTAAGACGTATACGGCCGATGTACTCGTATCCGGACTTGGCCAGCTGAACATTCCGTACACGCCGGAGTTTCCGGGAAAGGACACGTTCAAGGGCGCGGCTTTTCACTCCGCGCGCTGGGACCATTCAGTGGATCTTAAAGGCAAGACGGTTGCCGTGATCGGCAACGGTCCGAGCGCGGTTCAGTTTGTGCCCGAAATCCAGAAAGTGGTAGGCAAGATGCTGAACTTCCAGCGATCGCCGGCCTGGTGCCGCCCGCGTGGGCAGCGGAAATACTCCGATGCGGCGAAGCGCAATTTCCGCAGCCAGCCCTGGCGGATCAACTGGTACCGGTGGCGGATCCGCGCTTACGCCGATTTCGGCTTCGGCGCGTTCCTGATGAAGTCGCCGATGGGCATGTCGGACTCGCTGAAGAAGATGTGCCAGAAACATCTCGAGGATCAGGTCAAGGATCCGGCGATGCGCGAGAAGCTGCAGCCGGATTTTGATCCGGGTTGCAAGCGCATACTGATATCGGACGACTATTACCCCGCTCTCTGCGAGCCGAATGTCGAGGTTTTGCGCCAGGGCATAACGGCGGTGACCCCCGACGGCGTCATTGGCGAGGATGGCAAGGAATACAAGTGCGATGTCATCATCTGGGCGACGGGCTTCCAGTCTACAGAGTTCCTGACCCCGATGCAGGTTTACGGCCGCAACGCCCTCAGCCTGAACCAAGCGTGGAAAGACGGCGCAGAAGCCTTCAAGGGTGTTGCGGTCTCCGGTTTCCCGAACTTTTTCCTGCTCTATGGTCCGAATACGAACCTTGGACACAATTCGATCATCCTGATGGTCGAGCATCAGATCAATTATGTGGTCCAGTGCATCGACAAAATCTCGGAGAAGGGGGTGACAGCCATCGACGTTACGCCTTCAGCGATGACCGCTTACAACGTCCGGGTACAGAGCGAGATTGCAAAGACGGTCTGGGCCGCCAACTGCCATAGCTGGTACAAGAACGAGGCCGGCAAGGTGACCAATAACTGGTATGGCAAGACAACCGACTACAAGAAAGAGACCGCCATTCCCGACTGGACGGATTTCGACGTGACGCGGGGCTGATCGCTACATCGGCTCCGTACGCACAGGCGCGAGATCCGGAAAGACGGGCTCACGCTTTTCGGCCCGCGCGGCGAAGGCCTCAGCCATATGGGTCGGCGGGAACATCGCTGCATTCCAGACGCCGATATAGTCCAGCGTGTCGGCAGTCGTGTGGTCGCGGCCGTAATTGATCAGCACTTTCGAGCCCGTCACCGCAACCGGGTTCTTCGAGGCAATCTCTTTCGCAGTCGCCATCACATTGGCGAGGAGTTCTTCATGCGTGTCGAATACATCATTGACGAGGCCGATCTCCTTCGCCTTCGCTGCATCAATCCGCCGGCCAGTGTAGGCGAGTTCCTTGACCCAGCCTTCCGGGATGTAGCGCTGCAGGCGCGGGAAGGTACCAACATCGGCAGTCATCGCAATGTTGATCTCCATGATGCAGAAGAAGGCATCCTTCGTGCACCAGCGGATGTCGCCGGCGGTGATCATATCGATTGCCCCGCCGATGACGCCGCCGTGGCAGGCGAAGAGAACAGGGATGCGGGCTTCTTCCATACAGTTGAAGGATTGCTGGATGGCTTTGACATTCGAGCGGAAGGCTTCTGCGGCGACATAGCGGTCCTGCGGTCCCGGCGGACGCGGGCCGGTGAAGACAGTCGTGTCCATGCCGGCGGAGAAATGCTTGCCGGTGGAGGAGATGACGATGACGCGGGCGAGGGCGTTATTGTCGATGGTGCGCACGATTTCCGGCAACTCGTTCCAGAACGCCTTATTCATCGTGTTCATCGCTTCGGGGCGCGACATCTGGATATGGGCGACCTTATCTTCGATGGTCACCTTGAAGGCTTCGTATGTTTCGCGCAGCATGGATTTGTCCTCCGTTTGAGCCGGAGTGTAGCAGGGCAGGGCGCGGCGGCGAGGGGTGACGCTGGGAGAGGCGGTTCAGGACCTCAAGGCCTCGGTCTTCACCGGGCGCATCAGGAGGGCCATGATCGCCTCGTCCACGCTGATCTCGCCTTCGATGACGGCGGCGACCGCTTCCGAGATCGGCATCTCGATGCCCCTTTCGCGCGCAAGCCGGCGCAGGACCGGGGCGGTGGCGACGCCTTCCGTTACCGACTGGCGCGCGCCGAGCACATCGGCGAGCTTTTCGCCTTTGCCGAGGGCAAGGCCCAGCGACATGTTGCGGCTCGTCTCTGACGAACAGGTGAGCACGAGATCGCCGAGGCCGGAGAGGCCGGTCAGTGTTTCTGCCTCAGCGCCGAAGGCAAGAGCCAGGCGGGTCATCTCGGCATAACCACGCGCGATCAGCGCTGCATGCGCAGAGCGTCCCAGCCCTTTACCGAGCGCGATGCCGCAGGCGATGGCGAGCACATTCTTGACCGATCCGCCAATCTCCGCGCCCAGAAGGTCCGTACCCAGATAGGGACGGAAAGTCGGGGTTGATATGGCCTGAATGAGCTCGGCGCCGATGGCAGGGTCGGCGACCGCCAGCGTCACCGCCGTCGGCAGGCCGCGCGCAACATCAATGGCAAAGCTTGGCCCGGACATCACCGCCGGTAAGGCCTCGGGCAACTCGTCCCCGAGGACCTGTGTCATGAACTCGCCGGTCGCAAGTTCGATACCCTTGGAGCAGAGCACGACCGGCGTGCCGGCCTTCAGCGAGGCACGAAGGGCCCGCAGTGTCGCGCGCGTATGCTGTGCCGGGGCGACGGCGAAGATAGCGTCGGCCGCGCCAAGATCGGCGAGATCAGTGGTTGCGCGAATTTCCGGCTTCAGCGGAATACCAGGCAGAAAGACTGTGTTCTCGCGCTGAGTATTGATCGCCGCAGCGACTTCCGGCTCCAGCGCCCAGAGGAATACCGTCTGCCCTTCGCGGGCGAGCATCTGCGCAATGGCGGTGCCCCAGGCGCCGGCGCCGATCACGCCGAAGGTCTTGAAATGCGTTGTCATGGCGCCGTTGTGGCGGAAGCCGGAGGATGGGGCAAGGCCCTGACCTCTCACGCCCATCGGGTGCGGGCCCGCCCCCGTCAGGCGAAGACAAACGTGCCGTTCTCTTCCTCGACTGTCACGGTGACCTTGCGGCCGACGGGGCTTGCCTCCTCGCGTAGCACGGCGAGCTCAGCGGCGCCGGCATTGTTCGCGATGATGCGGCGCCCATCGGCCAGGCGGGCGAAGATGATACCGCGCTCGGGCCCGTCCTTGCCATGAGTTACGGTGAAGGTTTCGAGGGTCGCGTCACAGTTTTCAGCGGCGAGGGTGACCTGTTCTTTCGGCTTTGCCGCAGGCTCGACTGGCGTGAAGGATGCGGGTGCGTTGGATGAGTAAACACCAGCGGATTCCTTTGTCATCCAGCCGCCATTGGCGAGGACAAGGCCGAAATCGCCGCGATTCTTCCGGAGCGCCGCGGCCATTTCGGCAATGCCGTGCAGGGAGTAATTGTTGCCCGGCCCGCCGAAGAAGGGCAGACCGCCGGTCAGCGTCAGGGCGCGCTTGTCCGTCCTCGGATCAATTCCGAGGGCAGCGGCGCCGGAGAAGACCGCACAAGGGAAGCAGGAATAGAGGTCGAGATGTTTCATTTCCGCCGCGCTTTTGCCCGCCTGCTGCAGCGCGCGGGAGACGGCGGCATCCATCGCCCAGGACCGGTCGAGCACCGGGCGGACGGAGATATGATCATCGCCTGAATCGCCGCCGCCGTGGAGGTAGACGCGCTTGTCCTCGGGGACGCCCAGCGCATCGGCCTTTGAGGACGAGACGAGGATCGCGGCAGCGCCTTGATTGACCGCGTCCTGCGCGATGAACCATTTCAGGAACGGGTCGGCATATTCATAGTTCTCGCGCGACGGGGTCGAGAGGAATTCGACGGAATGCTCCTGTGGGAACTGCGCATACGGATTTCTTGCCGCCACCGCCGAGAAAGGCTGGAACAGCTCTGCCATCGCTCGGCGCTGGCCGGAGCGGGTGCGCCCCTCGCGCGCGGCGATGGCATTCTCGAACAGGCCATAGAAATAGGCTGGTGTGACGAGGCCGTGCTTGATCTCCGGGCGCGAGAGCAGCATCGGGCCCATGCCGCGATCTTCAAAGGCGCGGTCATCGCCGTCGGCCCAGTTGATATCTACCCCGTTCCGGCGCGCGCCCTTGGAGGCGCGGTTGGCTTCGGAGCCGGAGATGAGGACGGCTTCGAACTCACCGGCATGGATGCGACCGGCGAACTCGTTGACCAGTGCCTGCGGGCTTTGTCCGCCTACGGATTCGTAAACGAGGTGGCGCGGGTTGGCGCCTGTCTCGCGCGCCAGCGTGCCGGGAAGGTTGGTGTTGTGGCCATGCGGGTGGCGATCGCCGGGTACGGAGTCTTCAAAGATACGCACGACCGCGACGGCGTCGATGGCTGCAGCAATGCCAGCGGCGCCAGTATCGGCAAAGGCGGCTTTCGACGCGTCTGCCATAAGGGAAAGCGGCGAGGGGAAGCCGGCAGGGCCGTTTTTGCCATCCCACTGGCTCATTGCCTGGCCCACGCCGATCAGGACCGGAAGATCACCCTTTGCCATACTGATTGCTCCGTCTCGTTTCCTGTTCCACTGGGGCGGGTTTAACGCGCGCAGGCGGGGCCCCGGAAGCCCCGACGCCGGGGAAGGGCCTGCTCAGGTCGCGGCGGAAAGCTCTTCGAAGATGGCGGCATGAAAAGCGGGGTCTAGAACGGCAGTCAGGTGGTTGCCCTTCAGCTGGCGGTAGCGGGCGCCGGGGATTTTCGCGGCGAGGGCCTCGCCGGAACCGTTGTCGAAATCATCCGCGCCGGTCAGGACGAGGGTTGGAACATCGAAGGTGGCGAGCAGGTCGGCCGGTGTGTAGGTGCGCGCAGACAGGGCGCCGAGATAGCCATTGAGGCTGCCGCCCGTGGCCTTCGCGCGGGCGAGGATGGCTTTGGCGGCGGGCGTATCCCGGCCGGCGCGGGCGTCTTCGATGGCAGCCCGGAAAACGGTGTTGCGGCCGGCGTTGAATTCGTCGGCCACCGCATCGCCTATGCCGCCAAGAATGAGCCGGCCGGTCTGGCGGAAGAGGAGATGGAAGCGCAGCGCGGAGATGGCGCCCATCGAGTAGCCGATGGTGGCGAGGGGCGTTTGGCCGAGACGGACCGTCAGCGCGATCTGGTCGCGGGCAATGGCATCAGCGGGCCAGCGTTCTGGCGGGGCCTCGTAGGGCGACGCGCCATGCCCGCGCAGGTCTGGCGCGATGACGCGGTAGCCGGCAGCGGCGATCTTCTCGGCGATGCCGGGCTGCAGCCAGTTGATGTCTGCATTGCCGGAGAAGCCGTGGAGGAGGATCACGACGGGACCGGTGCCGAGGTCGTGATAGGCGATGGGGGTACCATCGAAGGAGGGGTAGGAGTTCATGGGAGGAGTATTGGGGCTATGGCGCAGGAAACAAGGCGGCTGTTGGCAAGTCCAGGTTCGATGAAATTTCACGGATCGGACGAACCATAATTTTCAAGGTTTTGGGTAGTCTCCATCAGTCTTGGATTGACGAAGAGTTCTGTACTGTGCCGCAACTGAAACGGGTCATCGCTTTACTTTTGAACCAGTACCGGTTGCAGACGGGCGACATGGACCTTTGTCGGGCCCAGTTCCGGGAATTCGTTCACCAGGTGCCGCTCATGTACCTGATCGTGTCCTGGAATGCGGTCGCGGTCGCGTTCACATTCCGGGAGCATGCAGGGCCGCTACTCAGCAGCGGCTTTCCGATTGTTTTGTGCGCCATCGCGACTGCCAGGGGCTTCTGGTGGACGCGGAACGGTCAGAGAGCGTTCTCGGATGCAGAAATCCTGCGTCACGTCCGCACCACCGGCGCACTGGCATATATCCTCACGGCGGCCTTCACGGCCTGGGCGATTGTGCTTTATCCGTATGGGGATGTGCAGACCAAGGCGCATCTGACGTTCTTCCTCGCCCTCACCCAGATCAGCACGGTTTTCTGCCTGTTCCCCCTGCGCTCTGCCGCCCTTTCAGTTGCGACTGTCGCAACAGTTCCGTTTCTGATCTATTTCTCGCACGTCGACGAAGGGCGGATGCTGGCGGTGGCCATCATGCTGACGATGGTTGCCGGCGGCATGGTTGTGATCCTCTACAAGTACAACAATACGTTCTCAAAGCTCATCCGGTCTCGTCAGGTTCTGCGCCAGCGGCAACTGGAGACTCAGAAGCTGAGTGATGAAAACCGGCGCATTGCGTTCACAGATCCGCTGAGCGGCCTGCCCAACCGGCGTGCCCTGCTTTCTCGCCTGGAAGAGATCGCTGGCCTGCCGCGCGAGGCGCCTAGTCATCTTGCCGTGGTCTTCGTCGACCTCGACGGATTCAAAGAGATCAACGACTTTCACGGCCATCAACTCGGCGACCTGCTGATCACGGAAGTTGGCCAGATACTCTCTTCCCTCCGCCGCGGGCAATCGATGCTGGTGCGCATGGGCGGCGATGAGTTCGCGCTGCTGATCGAGGGAGAGAATGCGGGCGAAGATGCACAGCTGTTTTCGGCGGCCGCGCTTGAACACCTGGCACAGCCTCTGACTGTCCTTGACAGACAGTTGCAGATTGGCGCGAGCATTGGCGTGGCTGTCGATGCCGATGGTAGAACGGACCCGTTCGAGCTTCTGCGGCGAGCTGATACGGCGATGTATGCAGTCAAGGCGCATGGAAAGCGCGGTGTGCAGGTGTATGAACCGACACTTGATGAAGGAAGGCTGTGGCGCCACCAGATTGAGCAGGAGATTGCCGACGGGCTCGCACGCTGCGAGTTTGATGTCGTCTACCAGCCAATCGTGGACGCCCGGACCGGGGAAACCTTCTGCGTAGAGGCGCTCGTCCGCTGGCCGGGACGGCCGGCCGGCGCTCTGAGCCCGGACGAATTCATCGGGATCGCGGAAGGCAGCGGCACTATCCAGGCCCTTGGCATGTACGTGCTGGAACGCGCCTGCCGTGAAACCCGGGACATTGACGGCATGCGCCTCAGCGTCAATGTCTCACCAACCCAGTTCAATAACCCGTACTTCTGCAGTCATGTGCAGGATATACTTGCCCTGACCGGATTTCCGCCGGAGCGGCTGCAGCTTGAAATTACCGAGCGCCATCTGATCGATTACCCGGAGCGCGCCTCCCTCGCGATCGATACATTGAGAGATCTCGGTGTCAGCTTCGCGCTGGATGATTTCGGCACGGGATTCACCAGTATTGCCTATCTGCAGTCTTTCGGATTCAGCTGCGTGAAGATCGATCGTTCTTTGACGAAGCGGCTGGAGCACGATCCGAAGGCAGGCTACCTCATCTCGGGACTCATACAGATGGCCAGGGGGCTTGATGTCAGTGTCGTCGCCGAAGGCGTTGAGAATGAGGGGCTTGCATCATCGCTGAGAATGTCCGGGTGCCGGCACCTGCAAGGCTATCATTTCGGACGCCCCGGCCCATTGCGCGACATCGTTGAAAGCCGGAGGGCAACGCCTCCCAACGCCGCCGTAGCCTAAGCGATCAGGGCGCGGGCAGGCACAGAGAAAAGAAGGCCCGGATCGGCCCTTTGGGCCGTCCGGGATGACAGATTCTACAGGACGTCCAGCATTTCCGCGACCAGCGGGTGTCTCACGACATCCGCCGCTTCCAACTTGATCACCGAGGCGCCCGAGAGGGCTTCGAGGCGTTCGGCGGCTTTGGCGAGACCAGAGAATTCCGGCAGGAGGTCCGACTGGTTGGGGTCGCCGGTGATCACCATCGTCGAGTGCCAGCCGAGGCGGGTGAGTAGCATCTTCAGCTGAGTGTAGGTGCAGTTCTGTGCCTCGTCGATGACGATGAAGGCGTTGTTAAGGGTGCGCCCGCGCATGAAGCCGATGGGCGCGATCTCGATGATGCCTTCGGCGAGCATATGCTTCAGTTGGCCCGGCGAGAGCCGGTCGGTCAAAGCGTCATAGAGCGGGCGGAGGTAGGGCGCGAGCTTGTCCTCCATGCCGCCGGGCAGGAAGCCGATCTGCTCGCCGGCTTCGACTGCAGGCCGTGAGAGCACGATCTTCGAGACCTTGCCCTTCTGCAGCGCTTCCACCGCCTTGCAGATGGCCAGATAGGTCTTGCCCGTGCCCGCCGGGCCGAGGGCGCAGACAAGGGCATGGGTATCCATCGCATTCATCAGCTGCGCTTGGTTCTCTGAGCGCGGCTTGATGGTCTTCTGGTAACGCTGTGTCCGGTCGGGCTGCTGGAGGTTGGTGACTGTATCGCCGTCGTCCGGGTGCCAGCCGCGGCGGCCGCCTTCGATGGCGTGGAGATGGGGCCCCTTGCCGCGCGCCGGCTCGTCGAACCAGGCCGATGGCCGCACTTCAGATGCGGTCTTCATGCGCTTTGCGGCGTTGCGTTTACCCATGGGAGGTCTCCTTGGTTGCAGGCAAGAAAAAAGCCGCTGGCGAAATTGCGCAGCGGCCCGGTGGAGCGAAGATGTTGGACGGCGCCGTCCCCGAAGGCGGCGAGCCCGTCTCCGGAAGGGGCGCTTCCGGCGGTGAGGTGAGAATGGGCACCAATCGAGCCATTGCCTCTCCGAATCTGCAATGACTATACACTACCAGTGTTATCGGACGGTTAAGCGACATTCCGCAGGCGTAACATTCTGCGGCCAGAAAGGAGTGCCGGATGGCGATTTATGAACTGGACGGTGTGAGGCCCACTTTGCCTGCAAACGGCAATTGCTGGATCGCGCCGAGCGCCGAGGTGATGGGCAATGTGATCCTGCAGGAGAACGCCTCGGTCTGGTATGGCTGCGTCCTGCGCGGCGACAATGACCCGATAATCATTGGGGAAAATACCAATATCCAGGATCTCAGCATCATCCACACCGATATCGGTGCGCCGGTGACGATCGGGGCGAATGTCACCATCGGCCACCGCGTTATCCTGCATGGCTGCGAGATCGGCGATGACACGCTGATCGGCATGGGCTCGACCATCCTCAACCGGGTCAGGATTGGACGGAATTGCATCATCGGCGCCAACGCCCTGATTCCCGAGGGAAAAGACATTCCCGACAACTCTTTGGTGATGGGCGCGCCGGGAAAAGTGGTCAAAGATGTATCAGAGGTGCAGCTTCAGGTGATCCGGATGTCGGCCCACCATTACGTGGAGAACTGGCAGCGCCACAAAGCGGGCATGAAACGGATCGAGTGAGGCCGGCTAGCTGAGGGCGGCGTTCCAGACCGGGCTGACAGCTTCGGCCATATCTTCCTCGAAGTTCACCCAGCCGAGGCGGGCTTCGCGGGTTTCCAGCACCATAATCTGAGCGGTCCTGGGTAGTGCGGCGGCAAGTGTCTCGCGGATCGCGGCGAGTGGCTGGCCGGAGCGCAGCAGCCAAGTGCCCGGCATGGCCTGAACATGTTTGCCAAGCGCATCGAGACAGCCAGGCATGTCGCGCCAGAGGGCTGCCTCGGCCGGTGCGGGCGCGCGTGCGATGATCAGGAAGTTCGCCGCTTCCGCGCGGCGGCGGGCCCGTTCGGCGAAGGCGCCGGCGAGGGCCGCAGCGAGGTCTGGCCGTTCACGGATAGGCCGGAAGGCCTGGCCCGCGCCACCGGAGACGTGGGAAGCGCCATTGAGCCGGCCAGCGATGACGAATTGCTGCAACTGGCCGAGGGTAAAAGGCCCGTGCACCACACTGCCTGCCATGACATGCCAGATGGCAGGGTCGAGCCGCGAAAGGTCGATCGGGGCGGGTTCCTGAGGCGGCCGGGGTGGTTGGCTGTTGCCGATGCGCCGGACCTGTTTCTTCAGTCCGCCGGACATCGACTACACTTTCGGCAGATCGCCCGGCCGCTCGCCATGGACATAGCGCACGGCGAACCTGTTCTGCGAGACGCGCACGACTTCGCCGACAAGATTTCCGACAGAGACCTTTTCGCCGACGAAGGGCGGCTTGCCATGTGCCTCGAACGCGGCGCCGGTGAGGGAGATGTCGGTGACGCTGCAGGTCAGGGTGCGTCCACCGGTGAGGTGAACGACCGCTTCACCGCTGGCGCGGTAGCGCTGGTTGCCGCGGTCCTCATCGAGGCCCAGCGCATCCCGGTTGAGCAGCCAGGTGAGGCGGTCGGCCAGTTTGTCGCGCTTGTGCGGAGAAGTGTGGAAGCGGACTGCGAAACCGTCCGCCGAATGGCGCACGACATTCGCCACAACCCGGCCTACTTCGTCGAAATAGCAGACAACCTGCTGGTCCAGACCCGGCTGTTCGGCGGAGACGATGAAGGCGCCGTCGCAGGAAACGTTGGAGGTCTGCAGCGCATGATCGACATTCTCACCGATCAGGAAACGGCCGGTGAGTTTGAGTTCGACCCGCTTGTAACCGCGCCGGTCGCGCCGCGGGAGCTTGCCGGAGGAAGCGCCCGGGGAGGATGAGAGCGGTTGCGTCATGTCGAGCCTTCCTGCCAGCCTCACATCGCATACCCCGGAGCGATGCAGGCAAAATGTCACGCCTGACACTTAATTCATGATCGTTGACAATTGGTTGCCCGGGCCTGTGAAGCGGTTAGGTTCGGCTGTTGTTCGAATGGCCGCCGGGAGGAAGAAAAACATCATGGAAACATACGATTATATAGTTATCGGCGCTGGTAGCGCCGGATGCGTCCTGGCCAATCGTCTGTCGGCAGACCCTTCCGTCAAGGTATGCCTGATCGAAGCCGGCAAGAAGGACACCTCGCTGATGGTGCGTATGCCGGCCGGGGTCGGCAGCCTGATCAAGCAGCAGAACGACCATAACTGGGGCTTCTATACCGAGCCGCAGGCGCATATGGACGGCCGGCGTCTGTTCTGGCCGCGCGGGCGCGGCTGGGGCGGATCGTCCTCGATCAATGGCATGGTCTATATCCGCGGTCATGCGGGCGATTACGACCTCTGGGGCCAGATGGGGCTCAAGGGGTGGAGCTTTGCGGACGTGTTGCCCTATTTCCGCAGATCGGAAGCCTATGAGGGCGGCTCAAGCGATTTCCATGCTGGCGAGGGGCCGCTGAATGTGTCCGAGAGCCCGCTGTCGGGGCCGATCTATCAGGCATTCATTGATGCCGGGCGGGAGGCGGGTTATCCCGTCACGGAAGACTTCAACGGTGCGCAGCAGGAAGGCTTCGGCGGTTATCAGCGCACCATCCACAAGGGGGAGCGCTGGAGCGCCTCATTTGCCTATCTGCGCCCGATTGAGGGCAAGCGGCCCAATCTCACCATCCTTTCAACCGGTGTGGTGACGCGTGTGCTGATCGAGGGTGGGCGGGCAACCGGTGTCGAAGTTGCTGAAGGCAAAGGCCGCATTGCACGTCAGATACGGGCTGAGCGGGAGGTGATCGTTTCCGCCGGTGCGGTCCAGTCGCCGCAGATCCTGATGCTGTCGGGTATTGGCGAGCCTGATGTGCTTCGGCGCCACGGGATTGATGTGAAGGTGAAATCGCCGGGTGTTGGGCGCAACCTGCAGGACCATCTCGACGTGACCGTAATCCATGAAATGACCGGGCCGCACTCCGCCTACTCGCAGCAGAAAGGTATCAAGAAGCTCGGCGTCGGGCTGCGCTATCTCTACAACCAGACAGGTCCCGGAGCGGACAATTTCCTTCAGGCCGGTGCTTTCATTTCCTCACGTTCAGGCCTGGCCATGCCGGATATCCAGCTGCACCTCGTGAACGCCATCATGATGGATCACGGCAATCACGATCCGCAGAAGGATGGATACACAGTGCATGCCTGCCAGCTGCGGCCTGAAAGCCGCGGAAGTGTGAGGCTCGCTTCTGCCGACCCGTTTGCCGCGCCTGCGATAGACCCGAATTACCTCGCCACCGAGGAAGACCGCCGTGTGATGCGCGAAGCGGTGAAGATGGTGCGCGATGTCTGCGGGCAGAATGCGCTGAAGGCATTCACCGGCGCTGAGATCCTGCCCGGGTCTTCGGTCAGCACGGATGCGGAGATCGATGCTTTCATCCGGGAGAAGGGCGAGACAATCTACCATCCGGTGGGCACGGTCGCCATGGGCCCAACGGAGGCAAGCCCGCTCGATGGTGAGTTGAGGCTGCGCGGTGTCGAGGGGTTGCGCGTCGTCGATGCCTCGGTGATGCCCACCCTTGTGGGCGGCAATACAAATGCGCCGACAATCATGGTGGCCGAAAAGGCGGCCGACCTGATCCTTGGACGGTCGCCGATGGCGCGGGAGGAGCCGGCTTCTGCCCTGGTGCGCGGGTGATCCGGGCTGGACCGCGTGAACCCCGGTGCGGAAGCAGCGGCTCAAGCCGCCGCTGCCCGCCCGGCAGTCGCTAGTTGGATGCCACCAGCCTGAGCTTGGGGCCGGTGCGGCGAGTGTCGGGCGGAGCCAGCATGCACACGCGGTGGCGGAACACTGGCTGGCCGCCGAGACCGGCTTCGTTGCCCAGCGTCTGGTAAAGGCCGAGCATCCGCGCGCGCGGCGAATTGAACGTGCCGGCGCTGAGCGGCATCAGGGTGACTTCCAGTTCCACGCGCTCGCCAGCGAGGGTCTCGCCGCGGCCACGGATGACGCCGGGGCCGCCATCCAGGCGAACCGCGTCAAGGAAGGCGCTGACCATGGTTCGGTCCGGGCCAGTCCACAGATCGGCGAAATTCTGGTTCGCAAGCTGGCGGCCGACGAGAGAATTTACTGACTCTCCGGCAGAACGAATCAGCCAGGCGCGATCGTCCATCAGCTCGAGGACAAGCAGACGTTCGATCAGGGGTTCGTGTTCAGCCGCGCTGGGCCCGCAGCCGTCTGCCAGTCCGGTGTCGGACTGCATGCGGCGCCAGGCATCCAACAGGACGCGGGTGTTCGGGTGGATCGACTTCTCGATCATGTTCGTGGATTGCTCCCGGTATCATAAGGCCTGGGGGATGGCCCTTCCGGAGCTGGCAATCGCAATAATCGTTCCAGAAGGCAGGATTCGCGCTTCGGGGGATTTCGGACGCAGATCGGCGCAGTTTGCCGCCTCATTGGGTATATTCGTGCCGGGCCCCGATTCCTCTCAGGCGAGGCGGGCGAGCTGCTCAGCCCGGCCGCGTCTCACTGCGGAACAGATGACGCAACGTGAATCTGTACAGGACTTGCCGAGGTTGGAATCGTCGGATTAAGGTCCGGACATAATAACAAGAAAAGTTGGCGATTGGCTCAGGGCACCAGTGCCCTGGAGGCTGGCGCATACTCCACTGACCGCACTCAACTCCCAGGAAGGAAGCTCCATTGTTGAAAATTGATTCCAAGCCCGTGGGCCGCAAGGCTCTGCGAGCGACGCTTTGCCTTGGCGCAGGCTTTACGGCTCTGACCGCCCTGTCGATGCCGGCGATTGCCCAGGAACAGGAAGAAGAACAGTCGCGCACGCTGCAGACCGTGACTATCACTGCCACCAAGCGTGAGCAGACGCTGCAGGATGTGCCGATCGCGGTTTCTGTCATTGATGATGCAACCATTGAGCGCGCCGTGATCGTCGATCTCAATGACCTGCAGTCGATCGTGCCGTCACTGCGCGTCGGCCAGCTGCAATCGTCGGCGAATACCAACTTCGTCATCCGGGGCTTCGGGAACGGCGCCAACAATGCCGGCATCGAGCCTTCGGTCGGCGTGTTCATTGACGGTGTTTACCGTTCCCGTTCGGCGGCCCAGATATCCGACCTGCCGAATATCGAGCGGGTGGAAGTGCTGCGCGGTCCACAATCGACCCTGTTCGGCAAGAACGCGTCAGCCGGCGTGATCTCGGTCGTGACCAAGCGGCCCCAGTTCGAGTTCGGCGGCGTGGCCGACGCAACGCTGAGCAATGAGAATGGCTATCGCCTCAACGGCTATGTCACCGGACCGCTGGCCGAGAACCTCGCCGGCGCCGTCGGCGTCACCTACAACAAGCGCGACGGTTATGTGGATGACATCGCCAGCGGCACCAAGACCAATGAGCGCAATCGCTGGGGCATCCGCGGCGATCTTCTGTTCGAACCGAACGTCAACACGTCGTTCCGCCTGATGGCGGATTATGACAAGATTGATGAGAATTGCTGTGCTGCGGCGAATGTCATCGACGGGCCGACCGGGGCGATCATACGCGCGCTTGGCGGGCAGATGGTTCCGGAAGATCCCTACAGCTACCGCGTGGCGTATAACTTCCCCTCGACCAACGATATCGAGAATGGCGGCGCTTCGCTGCAGGGTGATTTCGACTTTGGCGGCATACGCCTGACGTCGATCACCTCGTACCGGATTTCGAACCTCGACACGAACCAGGATTCCGACTTCACCGGTGCCGACCTGCTGAGCGAAAACTCCAACGTCACGGAGATCGACACGTTCACGCAGGAACTGCGTCTTGCTTCAACGGATGGCGACCGTTTCGACTGGATGGTCGGCGGCTTCTATTTCGATGAGTCCGTGCGGATCGAGAACGCGCTGCTTTATGGCGCGGATTTCCGGGGATATGCCAACGTCTTGTCGGGCAACGCGCTCGGCGCTGTCGAGGCCGCGCTGGGCCTGCCGGTCGGCACGACCTTTGGTCAGGCAGGGCAGGGGCTGCGCGAGGAGTTCGGCCAGGACAACACAGCCTGGTCGCTGTTCGGCACGCTTGACTATCGGATTACGGATCGGCTGACGGCCACGGTTGGCCTTAACTATACCGAAGACAAGAAAGACGCCTACGGACAGATCAACAGCACTGACTTGTTCTCCAGCCTCGACTTTGTTGCCATCGGTTTTGCCCAGACGCTGGCGGGTTTCGGTGTGAACGCACAGGACCCGGCACAGGTGGCGGCTTTTGCCCAGGCAAACCCGGCAGCCTTTGCGGCGATCCAGGCCGCTGTCCAGGATCCGGCGCAGAACCCGTTGCTCGGCCTTCAGCCGCTGCAGTTCCTGCCGCCCTTCCTCGGCTTCCCGAATGCGGTGGAGAATGGCCGGTCGAAGGATTCCAGCACGACCTACACGCTGCGTCTTGCCTATGACGTGAATGACAATCTCAATACCTATGTGTCGTATGCGACCGGCTTCAAGGCGACGTCCTGGAACCTTTCACGCGACTCTCGTCCCTTTGCGCGGGACTTCACGCCGGGCTCACCGGTGACAAGCCCGCCGGGCTCCTCGATTCGCGATGCCGGACTCGCACTGCCGAACCTGACAGCGGGTACGCGTTTTGCGGGCCCGGAAGAGGCGGCAGTGTTCGAGGTCGGCCTCAAGGGGGTCTACTCGACTGTCGCGTTCAATCTGGCCTATTTCGACCAGCAAATCGAAGGCTTCCAGTCGAACGTGTTCACGGGCACGGGCTTTGCCCTCGCCAATGCGGGCAAGCAGTCCAACAAGGGCTTCGAGTTCGATGTGACGTGGAACCCGGTCAGCGAGCTGCAACTGATGTTCGCCGGTACGATCCAGGATCCGGTCTATGACAGCTTCCCGAACTCGGCGAGCGGCGACCTGTCTGGCCGCACGCCGTCGGGCATTCCGGAAGTCGCGACCTCGACGATGGCCACCTACTTCTTCGACCTCAATGGTTGGGACGCGTTCGTGCGCGGCGACTGGCAGTATGAGAGCCCGGTGAATCATTTCGATGATCCGGTCAATCAGGCGCTCATCGGCGAGAAGAAGAAGGTCAACACCTTCAACGCCTCGACGGGTTTTGCCACAGCGGAAGGCCTCGGGCTGACGCTCTGGGTCCGGAACATCTTCAATGATGAGTATATCACCACAGCCTTCCCGGCCGTGGCGCAGGCTGGCTCGATCATGGGCTATCCGAGCGCGCCGCGCAGCTATGGCGTGACGCTCCGCAAGACGTTCTGATACGTCCGGCGCAATTCGAACAGGAAGCCCCGCCGGTTGCGGCGGGGCTTTTCTTTAAGGGTTATAGTGTCAGCTTCGCCCGGTGGCTCTCAGCGCGGCGAGGGCGCCGGCAAGGGCGGCCGCCTCGAAGGCGATAAAGCCGATATAGGCCTCTGTCGGTGCCGGGCCGAGGGCGAGGGCGGCGGCGCGGGCGAAGATATACCCGCCCATATAGGCGATGATGAACCAGAGGGCTGGAAGGCGCAGGGCAGCGCGAACCGCACCGGCCCCGCAGAGCAGGGCTGCGCCGAGGCTGACGCCGCCATATATGCCCCGCAGCTCATAGGCGCCGTTCGGCCCGCCCACATCCACGCCGAGACCGGCGGCCATCCCCACAGGGTCGGCCATCGAGATGATCCCGAAGGCCGCAAAGAGCAGCGCCATCAGCGCCAGGAACAATCGTACGAGCATGCCCGGTGAACTAGGTGCAGGCGGCCGGGAGGCAAATCGGGTAACCTCTTCCTACATAAGTTCTGGAGACAGGGCCCGTACCGGGCCGGGAATCAGGAGCAGATCCGATGGACCGACCCGCCGGCCGCCCGCCGATCATCAATGCCCCGCTGCCGTTGACGGCGTTTGCGCTGCTGCTGATTGCGCTGCACGCCGTCAGGGTCTTTTCGCCCGAGGCGATGCAAATGGAGGCGCTCTATCACGGCGCACTATTTCCAGAGCGGTTCTGGGGGTGGGCCCAGGGTGGGCCGGTAAGCCCCGTTTCTGCCCCAGCCTATGAAGGCTGGCTGCCGGCGTTGGCGCCGTTCGTCCTCAGCGGTCTGCTGCATGGCGACTGGATGCATGTGCTGCTGAATGCGGTCTTTGCGGTCGCGTTCGGCAAGCCTGTGCTGGACATCATCATGCGGATACGCGGGAGCGCCGGCGCGGGGAGCGTGATTGTGCTGTTCGCCCTCATCGTGATCTCTCAGGCCGCAGGCGGGCTCGTCTTCCTGCTCATACACAACCCGGTCGGCGCGATCGCTGTAGGGGCTTCCGGTGGCCTGAGCGGTCTGCTGGGCGCCTATTTGCTGATGCGCGACGGCGCGGCCGCCCGGCTGCTGTCCCGGAATTTCCTGATTGTTACGGGTGTTTTTGCCGTTGCCAATGTCCTCCTCGCCATCATCGGGCCTGCCATGCTGGGGGTCTCGATTGCCTGGGAAGTGCATCTGGGAGGGTATGTGGCCGGGGCAGTTTTCGGCCGCATTCTGATCTGGAACGCGCTGCGGCGCATGGATATCTGAGCCAGGATATGGCCGCAATCGCCTGAGTCGCTTCGCCCGGGCGCCTGTGGTATCGTCGCTGTAGTGAGATGGCCCGAAGGCCGCCGCCGATGGAGGACACCGCATGATCATAGAGCAGATTCTCAACGACAAAGGCCGCGAAGTCGTCACTTTGCGAGCCGACCACACCCTGCGGGAAGCCGCGAAATTGCTGGACGAACGCCGGATCGGCGCTGTCGTGGCGCTGGCTGAGGATGGGGCGATCGTTGGTGTGCTGTCCGAGCGTGACATCGTTCGCCAGGTCGCGCGCCAGGGCGGCGCGGCGCTGGACATGCCGGTCGGTGAGGCGATGACCCGCGCTGTCATTACAGTTCCGGCCGAGACGCCGGTGGATGAGGCTTTGCAGCTGATGACCGACCGGCGCATCCGCCACCTGCCGATTGTGCGCAATGACCGGCTGACGGGCTTTGTTTCGATCGGTGACCTGGTGAAGTGGAAGATAGCCGAGACCGAGGCCGAGGCACAGGCGATGAAGTCCTATTTGTCCGCCCAGTTCTGAGCGCCAGCGCGGAAAAACGCATCGAAGCTGTGAAATACTTGCAATAAAGGCTTGCGGTGAGGCCGGGTCATCTATATCTCGCGCACTTCGCTGAGCCCGACGACATGTCTGGCGCTGCGATGACCGCCCGGCGGTCGCCAAACGGAAGAAAAAGGCTTGCCTTTTACACCGAACAGCGGCTATATGTGCGGTTCCTCAGAACGCCTAAACTTTTTGGGCCGAGATAATCGGTTCGAAGGGTTTTGTTCGCTGAAATTCAGGCAGCTTCCGGTGACCTACCGGCGAACTGCAGAAGCGCGAAAAAAGGTGGTTGACGGGGAAAAGTGCGGCTGTATAAGCCGCCACTTCCGGACGGGGCCGCAGGCTTCTGAAGGGCACCAAAGGGACCACGTCCCGGCTGTTTGACATCGTGAGAGATAGGAAGAGAAACGCAGGCGGCGTGATTGCTTGCGGACCTCGAAAGAGGTCCAAAAACGATTACGACGATTTGTGTTTCTTGAGAATTCTTTTTCCATCGGGCAGGTCTTCGGGTCTGTCCTTTGTGACAAAGGGTTCTCGTCAAAGAACGCAATACTTATGCTTTTAGCAAAGTGACCGTCCCATTTTCCTGGGATGGTATCGTCAGATCAACTCAACTTGAGAGTTTGATTCTGGCTCAGAACGAACGCTGGCGGCAGGCCTAACACATGCAAGTCGAACGACACAGTGGCAGACGGGTGAGTAACGCGTGGGAACGTACCTTTCGCTACGGAATAGCTCCGGGAAACTGGTGGTAATACCGTATACGCCCTTAGGGGGAAAGATTTATCGGCGAAAGATCGGCCCGCGTTGGATTAGCTAGTTGGTGAGGTAATGGCTCACAAAGGCGACGATCCATAGCTGGTCTGAGAGGATGATCAGCCACACTGGGACTGAGACACGGCCCAGACTCCT
>JBKBLD010000038.1:0-21761 GCA_046296675.1 Hyphomonas sp.
CTGTGGCGCCAGGGCAAGTTCTGGGACCGTCTGGAACGCCTCCGGAACGAAGATCCGGTGCATTACTGCCCGGACTCCTTCCCCGGCCCGTTCTGGTCGATCACCCGCTATGAGGACATCATGGCGGTCGACACCGATCACAAACGCTTCTCCTCCAGCTGGGAATATGGCGGCATCACGCTCGGCGAACCGATCAGCGATTTCGAGATGCCGATGTTCATCGCCATGGACGAGCCGCGCCATTCCGAGCAGCGCAAGACCGTCCAGCCGGCCGTCGCGCCGGACATGCTCAAGGTCTATGAGCCCCTGATCCGCTCGCGCACGCAGGGCCTGCTTGACAGCCTGCCCGTGAACGAGCCGTTCGACTGGGTCGATACCGTCTCGGTCGAGCTGACCACGATGATGCTCGCCACGCTGTTCGACTATCCGTTCGAGAAGCGCCGCGACCTGACCCACTGGTCGGACGTTGCTACCGGCATGCACAATCCGGATATCTGCCCCGGCGGCGAAGAGCAGTGGAAGGCAGAAATGCTGAACTGCCTCACCACCTTCATGGGCATCTTCCAGGAACGCCAGCAACAGCCGCAACGGCCCGACCTGATGAGCCTGCTCGCGCATGGCGAGAAGACGAAGAACATGACGCCGATGGAACTGCTCGGCAATGTCATCCTGCTCATCGTCGGCGGCAATGACACGACCCGCAACTCGATGACCGCCTCGGCCTATGCGCTGAACAAGTTCCCCGAGGAATACAGGAAGCTCAAGGCCGATCCCTCGCTGATCCCGAACATGGTGTCGGAGACGATCCGCTGGCAGACGCCGCTGGCCTATATGCGCCGCACCGCGCTTGAAGATGTCGAGATGCACGGCAAGACGATCCGCAAGGGCGACCAGATCGCCATGTGGTATGTATCCGCCAACCGTGACGAACGGTTCTGGGACCGTCCGAACGACTTCATCGCCGACCGGCCGGAAGCGCGCCGCCATATCTCCTTCGGCTTCGGCATCCACCGCTGCGTGGGCAACCGCCTTGCCGAACTCCAGCTGCGCATCCTGTGGGAAGAGCTGATGGAGCGGTTCGAACATGTCGAAGTGCTGGCCGAACCGTCGCACAACCCCAACGCATTCGTGAAGGGGTATACCTGGATGCCGGTCGTGCTTCACCCGAAGTAAGGCTTGGCGCCCGCCTGATCTCCCGTTTAGACCTCCTGTCAGCAATGACAGGAGGTTTTTTTTCATGGACGTTTCCACGGCCGTCGATCAGCGGATTTCGACCCGCGCCTTCCTGCCGGACGCCCTGGCCCTTGATGAGGTGAAATCCTGGCTGACGGCAGCGCAGCGCGCGCCGTCCGGCGGCAACACACAGCCCTGGCGCGTGATCGTCGTGACCGGCGCGGAGAAGGACAAGGTAATCCAGCTTGCCCAGTCGAAACTTGCCGCCAATCCGCGGGGCGAGCCGACCGACCGGGCGATCTATCCGAAAGACCTCTGGGAGCCGCATGAAGCGCGCCGGCGCCGCGTCGGCGAGACGATGTATGAAGCGCTCGGCATCGCGCGCGACGACCGCCCTGCCCGCCTCGCCTGGTTTGCCAACAATTACCGTTTCTTCGGCGCGCCAGCCGCGCTCTTCCTCGTTATCGACGAGCGGATGGGTCACGGCCAGTGGGGCCATGCCGGCATGTATCTCCAGACGCTCGCCCTGCTCGCCGAGGAACGCGGCTGGGGCACCTGCATGCAGGAATGCTGGGGCATGTTGCGCCCAAGCCTGAAGGAACATTTCGGCCTCGGGCCGACGGAGATGATCTGGTGCGGAATGGCGGTGGGCAAGCCCGACCGGTCACACCCCGTCAACAGCCTGCGCGCCGAACGCGCCCCGCTCGACGAGATCGCGGACCTGCGGGGCTTCTGAGTCCCGTTTTCGCCCAAATCCTGCCGCAAGGGCGCGGTTTCATTTGCAGTGTGATCACGCGCCGCACCCTTCTGGCCTCTGGCTTCGCCCTGCCGCTGCTGCCTTCGGTGGCGCGCGCCGGCACGCCACCGGACTGGACGGACAAGCTGCTCCGCGCCGCGCGGGCGCAGATCGGCGTCACCACTGGTTACGACCCGGCCTATGTCACCCTTGAGTATCCCGGCGGGGATGTGCCGCGAACCACCGGCGTTTGCACCGATGTCGTCATCCGGGCCTACCGCGACGCGTTCGATGTCGACCTGCAAGAGCTCGTCCACGCGGATATGCGCGCCGCCTTCGCCAGTTATCCGAACATCTGGGGCCTGACGCGGGCCGACCGGAATATCGACCATCGCCGCGTGCCGAACCTGGAGCGCTATTTCCAGCGCCGCGGCCTGAAGCGGGAAATGCCGGGGCGCCGCGAGGACTGGCAGCCGGGCGACCTTGTCACCATGCGCCTCGGTGGGCGCCTGCCGCATATCGCGATCTTCTCAGGCCATGATCCGTTCACGGACCGGGCGCTCTACATCCACAATATCGGCGGCGGCGCGCGCGAAGAAGAAATCCGGACCGATTACGACCATCCGATGCGCTTTCGCTTCCCGCCACCGGATGCGTAAGCCGCACTACTCGTCGTCGCGCCAGCTGTCCATCGGCTGCTGGGGCACGCGGGTTTCCTTGCGCAGGCGCATGACGGCAGCCTTGATGTCGGCCCCGTCGAATTCGTCCACCTCGTCCTGCGTCCGCTCCGGTGCGCGGGTATAGGCGAAGACGCTCACGGCGCCATCATCCTCAAATTCCTCGGCATCCGGGGTTTCGGGCACCGAAACGGTGTCGGCCGTATCCGCCAGCAGGTCTTCCGTGGACGCATCTTCAGGAGCAGCGCCCTCTTCCGTCACGAAATCCGTGACGAAGGACTCCACGTCTTCAAGTTCCGCGAGATCGTTGATGAGGATATCGTCCTCGGTCAGCGCCTCCTCGTCCGGCATCTGGAAGCCCGTGGGGATCACATCGGAGAGCAGGCCTTCGGCCTCAAGGTCCGCCTTGCCCGGCAGCGTGTCGAGGCTTTCGAGACCAAAATGTTCGAGGAACTTTTCGGTCGTGCCATAGCAGATCGGCAAGCCGGGTGTCTTGCGGCGGCCGCGCGTGCGCACCCATCCGGTCTCGAGCAGCGTGTCGATCACCGTCTTGGAGACGGCAACCCCGCGCACGGCTTCGATCTCGGCCCGCGTGACCGGTTGGCCATAGGCAATGATGGCCAGCGTTTCCATCGCCGCCTGGCCCAGCTTCTTCTGGACCTGGCGCTCCTCCACGAACAGCCAGGAAAGATCCTGCGCCGTCTGGAAACGCCACTTTCCAGCGACTTCGACGAGGTTTACCCCTCGCTTCGAATACACCGCGCGCAGCGCCATCAGTACTTCGCCAGCCTCAATGCCCTGTGGAAGCACCTGCGAGATCTGCTCCGCGGACAGAGGTTGTCCGGCTGCAAACAGTACGGCTTCAGCCCGGCGCACACCTTCGGCCAGGGCCTCATCCCGGCCGCCAAGCAGGTCCGCTTCGGCGCGCTGATGGGCTTCGGAAAGCTGGTCAAGGGCGCTGCGCCCGGCAGCGGTCTCATCGGTCATCATCGGATTCTCAAACGGTTGCATCGGCAGCCTCCGGCATGCGGGCAACCATGCGGCGCAGATAGATGGGGGCGAAATGGGCGTCCTGACGCATGTCGACTTCCCCGTCGCGCGTCAGCTCAAGCGCCGCCGAGAAGACGCTGGCGGTCACCGAGCGGCCCGGCACTTCGGGGTTGATATCGGTCATGGCGGTGCGGATGTCTTCGAGGCTCGCCCATTGGTCGAGTTGCTCACGCAGCGCGCGCAGGGTCGTGCGGGCCGTCTCCAGCGCCAGCACGGGCGGCTGTTCGATCCGGTGCGGGCGTTCCTTTTCCTTCCGGTCACGGATGGAGCCGAGCGCGGTTGTCAGATCATACAGCGACGCCGAATACTCCGTATGCTTCACGATCTTCGGCTGCACGGTTTCGCCGCGCAGGAACACGACATTGCCTAGCACAGGGCCGACTTCAAGCTCGCGCACAGCCTGGCGCATCGCGTCAAGCCGTTTCAGGCGGAAGGCAAGGCGCGCCGCCATCTCCTCGCCGGTCGGCTCGTCCTCCTCGATCGCTTCCGGCTTCGGCAGCAACAGGCGCGACTTCATGAAGGTCAGCCAGGAGGCCATCAGCAGATAGTCGGCCGCGATATCGATCCGCTTCGCGCGCGCGTCTTCGATGAAGACGAGATACTGCTCAGCCAGGCGCAGCATCGAGACCTGAAGCAGGTTCACCTTCTGGCGCCGGGCGAGTTCCAGCAGAAGGTGGAGCGGCCCCTCATAGCCGCCGATCTCGACGGTGAAGACATTGACGCCCTCGGCGTCTTCCGCCCCGGCGGAGAGTGTGTCGATGGAGATCGTTTCGCCGCTCATGCCATCGCCCCCAGATGCGGAAACATTTCGTGGAAACGCTTCCAGGCGGGCGCGGCCTCGAGCGGGGCGCCGTGCCGGCGCACGGCGTCTGCGGCCATGGCTCGGGCCTCGGCCTTGCCGGACAGGCGCGGGGCGGCACCGGCCACTTCGGTCATCTCGGCGAGTATCTCGGCGGAATCCTTCAGGAAGCCGGAACAATGCAGCAGCATATCGCAGCCCGCAGCGATGGCCGCCTCGGCGCGTTCGGTAAGAGTGCCCCCCAAGGCCTTCATCCCCAGATCATCGCTCATCAGGAGTCCATCAAAGCCGATTCGGCCCCGGATGATCTCCTGAATCATGACCTTCGAGACCGTGGCGGCCTTGCCGGGATCGTAGGCCTCATAGGCAATATGCGCCGTCATCGCCATCGGCGCGTCGGCGAGGCGGGCGAAGGCGTCGAAATCCTTGGCGAGTTCGTTCTGGCCCGCGGTGACGCGCGGCAGTTCGAGATGGCTGTCCGAAACTGACCGTCCATGTCCCGGAATGTGCTTGATGACGCCGGCAACGCCGCCGGCGGCGAGTCCGTCAAGGGCAGCGCGGGCGAGGTCTGCGACCGGTTCTGGCTCGGTGCCGAAGGCGCGGTCACCAATCACGTCATGCGCGCCCGGTACGGGAAGGTCCACCACAGGCGCACAATCGGCATGGATCGACAGGCTGGCGAGTTCCGCCGCGATCAGCCGGTGGCCGAGCCATGTCGCCTCGCGGCCCTTCTCCATGTCCTGCGCGTAGATGGCGGCATAGTCTGCCCCGCGGGGAAAGAGCGGCCATTCCGGCGCTTTCAGGCGCGCCACCCGGCCGCCTTCCTGGTCGATGAAGATCAGCGTTTCGCGGCCGGTGGCATTCCAGATGTCGGCGACCAGCCGGCGCACCTGCATCCGCGACATGCAGGAGCGCCCCATGAGGATCACGCCCCAGGGGTTCTCGGCGGCAAAGAGCGCCGCTTCCGCCGGGGTCAGGTCTGGCCCCGATACGCTGAGAATACAGGCTTTCACTGTCTGACCCGTTATCCCGTCACCACGATACAGTTCGCTCCGGCTTCCTTTATGGCTTCGCAGAAGGCAACCGCCTCGGAGCGCTCGGTGAAGGCACCGACCCGCAGGCGATAGAAGACCCCCTCCGAGCCCAGATCAGCCCGCTGGATACGCTTTCTGGCACCATGATACAGCTCCGGCGACGATGAGGTCACCCGGCGCCAAGCAGTTTCGGCTGCTTCTTCGGTACGCAGGGCAGCGATCTGGACAAGGAACGGTCCATCCTCGGCGAATGTGAACCGGGCGCGGGCAGCCGGCGCGGGCTGGATCTGTTCAGCAGGGCGCGCCGTCACAGCCGCCAGTTGCGGCGTTTCCGGCAGCGGGTGGGCGCCGGGCGCGTCCTCGACCGGCTGCGGTGCGGGCACGGTTTCGACTGGCTCGGCTGGCAACGCGCCCGGCGAAGTGGGGCGAAGATCGCGTGGCGGTGCACCGGCAAGGATCTGCGAGCCTGCCAGGACAGGCTGCCCGGACTGGGCAAGCGGGAGTTCCGGTTCCCGCTCGGAGCCGTCGATGGCGTCATAGAACTTCTTGTCAGTATGCAGGATCGGCTTGCCGCCAGGGTCTTCCGGCAGGCTTTTATATGGCTGCGGCTCGGCCAGGATCCGGGGTACGCCCTCGGCCGGCGGGCGCACACCCTGCCGGTAGGTGTTCCACACGACGCCCCCGAAGATCAGGAGAACGCCGACCGCGAGCGCCAGAATCAGCGGTCCGCGCGCGGCTTCGTCCTCGCGCACGTCGAAGCCCCGATAATCATCATCGAACGGGCCGTAATCGTCGCCTGCCATGTCCCGTCGGCTCATGGAAGAACTCCTTGGAATCAAACATCTAGGTTAATTTTAACGGGAGTTTCCTTAACGAGCCTTGAAGAGGGCCGATTCTTTCGCCGCCGCTCAGCCCAGAAGACTCGTATCGAACAGCCGGCGATGCTCTTCCATGGCGTAGGAATCGGTCATTCCGGCCACATAATCGCAGACGATCCGGGCCCTGCGCGCGCCCTCGGCCTGCGCTGCCGCGCCGTTCCAGGGCGGCGGCAGGGTCTGGGGCTCGTTGAGAAACACCTCGAACAGGTCCGCCAGCACCCGCTTTGCCTTCGAGCGCATCCGGTTGACGCGGTAGTGCTTGTACATTCGGGCATGAAGAAAGGTGCGCAGGGCCCGCTGCGGCCCTTCCAGCGCTTCGGAGAAGCCGATCAGCGGTTCGCCGAGCGCGCGCACCTCGGCGGCAGATTTCGGCTTCAGCCGTTTCGCGCGGGCGCGGGTTTCCCCGACAAGGTCATCCACCCAGAGGCCGATCAGGCGCCGGACGGCTTCATAAGTCACCATCCGGTCATCCAGATCCTTGTATTCCTTACGAACTCCGCGAAAGACGTCACCCACGACCGGAATGTCCATGAGGTCAGCCACCGTGAACAGGCCAGCGGCGATGCCATCGTCTATGTCGTGGTTATTATACGCAATATCGTCCGACAGGGCGGCGACCTGGGCTTCGGGCCCGGCGAACTGGTCGAGTTCGAGATCTTCGAGGTGGGGAAAGTCCCGGAAGGCGGCCGGCAGGGCGCTCACCGGCGTATCGGGTCCGGTCAGCGGGCCATTGTGTTTCACCAGACCTTCGAGGGTTTCCCAGGTAAGGTTGAGGCCGTCGAAACGGGGATAGCGCCGCTCCAGCCGCGTCACGATGCGCAGCGACTGGGCATTGTGATCGAAGCCCTCATAGTCCTGCATGCAGGCATCGAGCTGGTCTTCACCGGCATGACCGAAAGGCGGATGGCCGAGATCATGGCTGAGGGCGAGGGTTTCGGCGAGATCCTCATCAAGGCCGAGTGTACGCGCGATGGAGCGAGAAATCTGAGCAACTTCAAGGGTGTGCGTCAGGCGTGTGCGGAAATGATCGCCCTCATGGGCGACGAAAACCTGGGTTTTCTGCTTCAGGCGCCGGAAAGCGGTGGAGTGGATAATCCGGTCCCTGTCCCGCTGGAACGGCGTCCGGGTCGCCGAGGGTGCCTCCTCGACATAGCGCCCGCGGCTGTCTTCATGGCGTGTTGCATAGGCCGCTCTCTTTTCCATTCAGGAAATCGTCCTTATCTTGTGTCCATGACCGAGACCGTGACCCCGGATGTGACCCTGACTGCTTCTGCTGCGAAGCGGATTAATGCGATTCTCGCCAAACAGGACGGCGCCGCCTTCCTGCGGGTGTCCGTCGAAGGTGGGGGATGTTCCGGCTTTTCCTACAAGTTCGACTTCGCGCCTGCTGCAAATGCGGACGATTCGATTGTCGAACGCGACGGCGCACGCGTGCTGATCGACGAGATGAGCCTGGAATTCCTGAAAGGTTCAGAGATCGACTTTTCCACCGAGTTGATTGGCGCGGCGTTCAAGATCAACAATCCGAATGCGACAGCGGCCTGCGGCTGCGGGACCAGTTTTTCGGTTTGAATTTGCGGGGATAGGCGCCCGAAAAAAACTCCAACCGTTTCTCCAACGGAGCAGGGTTTTCCTCCAACAAAACTCCAACGGCGGGACGAAGGCCGGAAGTTGCTCACCGATGGCTGCCTGCCCCGGGGACACGGCTTAGCCCTGGCTCCGCTCTGCGTTACGCTGCCTCGCATCCAACAAGGGGAGCCGCCATGCGCCAGCCGAAGCCGTTCAGGGTCCATGTGCCGGATGAAAAGCTGGCCGCCATCCGCGCGCGGGTGGCGGCTTACAAGTGGTTCCCTCCCCCGGCCAATGAGCAGGGTTTTGCCTACGGCATGTCGACGCCGGTGATGCAGGATATCCAGCGCTACTGGCTGGAGACGTATGACTGGCGCGAGGCCGAGGCGGAACTCAACCGCTGGCCGCAATTCACGGCCGAGGTGGACGGGCAGACGATCCATTTCGTGCATGTGGTCGGCGAAGCCAGGGGGAAGCGCCCGTTGCTGATCACGCATGGCTGGCCGGGGAGCGTGTATGAGTTCTGGCAGGCGATCGGCCCACTGGCCTACCCTTCCGAACACGGAGGAAAGGCCGAGGATGCGTTCGATCTCGTGATCCCGTCCCTGCCCGGCTATGGATTTTCGGGCAAGCCCGCCTCCCCCATCGGCCAGCGGGCGACGGCGGCGCTGTGGGACAGGCTGATGCGGGGCGTGCTCGGCTATGAAACCTATCTGGCGCAGGGCGGCGACTGGGGCAGTCTCGTCACCTCATGGCTGGGCAAGAATCATGGCGCACATGATGGCAAGGGCGGCTGCCGGGGCATCCACCTCAACATGATGGGCCTTCGCCCGACACCGCCTGTTCCTCAGGGTCCGGAGGAAACGAAATGGTTGCAGCATTCGCAGATGATGATGCAAGCCGAGGGCGCCTACCTCATGCAGCAGGCGACGAAGCCGCAGACGTTGGCGATGGCGCTGATGGATTCCCCCATGGGCACGGCAGCCTGGATATTGGAGAAGTTTCACGGCTGGAGTGATCTCAGCGAGCGCGGCCTGTTGGAGGTCTACACCCGCGATCAGCTGCTGACGAATGTGATGATCTATCTCGTCACCGACTCCATCGCGACGAGCGTGTGGTACTACAACGCCCTCTTCCAGGAAGGCGGCAACGCCCTGCCGGAAGGCGAACGCTGCGAGACGCCGACAGCATTCGCGAGCTATCCGGGCGAGCGTTACATCGTGGCGCCGCCGAGGAGCTGGGCCGAGCGGGCCTACAACATCACGCGCTGGAGCGAGATGCCGCGCGGTGGGCATTTCGCGGCGATGGAAGTGCCGGAGGTGTATGTGGAGGATGTGCGGGCGTGGGCGCGGGAGGTGGGGTGATGCGCGGCGGCTAGGATCGCAAATCCCGCCCGACATTCTGCAACACGGCGTTCGCAAACTTCGCGTCGCTTTCTTCGAAGAAGTCGTGCGCGAGAGACACATACTCATCGAGGATCACCGCGTCAGACAGCTCTTGGTGCGAGATGAATTCGGCGGCGCCGGCGCGCAGAAGGGCGCGCATGGTTGTGTCCAGCCGGGTCAGCTTCCAGCCTTCGGCGAGACGGGCGAGAATGGCCGTGTCGATCTTCGTCTGATGTTCGACCACGGCGTCGACAATCGCTTTGAAGAGATCGGGGTCTGCCTCTTCGACGGGCGTGCCGTCCGGGCCGAGGCCGAGACGGTCTTCCATGAAGTCGCGGATCGTGGCGCGGGCGGATTTTCCCGTCTGCTCCATTTCGTACAGCGCCTGCACGGCGGCAAGGCGCGCCCCGGCCCGGCGCGCCCGCGTGACTTCGAAGGGCAGCTTCTGACTCATCAGCGGATGAGTTCCTTGCGAAACTTGATCATGGCGAGACAGGCATGGGCTGCGTCCGCGCCCTTGTTTTTCTGCTGGCGATCAGCGCGAACCAGCGCCTGGGCCTCATTCTCCACCGTCAGGATGCCATAGCCGATGGCCTGGCGGCGCTGGACGATGAGGTCCATGAGGCCGCGGGCGCTCTCGCCGCAGACATAGTCATAATGCGAGGTTTCGCCGCGGATCACGCAGCCAAGCGCAACGGAGCCGTCGAACCGGCCGGAATCGGCGGCCATGGCAATCAGGCCCGGCAATTCGAAGGCGCCCGGCACCTCCATGACCGTCACTTTCGCTCCGGCCGCTTCCAGCACTTCCATCGCGCCGGCTTCAAGCTCGTCGGCAATGTGCTTGTAATAGCGCGACACCGCCAGAAGGACGCGGTCGGTCATTGGTCTTTCTCCTCGTTCAGGCGGCGCCAGCCCTCTATGGTCAGGCCGTATCCGTCAAGTCCCGCAATGCGGGTGGGTTGGGTATCGGACATGAATATCATGCGCCGGACTCCCAGTTCCCGCAGGATCTGGGCGCCGACACCGTATTCCCGCAGCGGCGCGTGGGGGTCGCGCGGGGTCGCGGATTTCAGGCCGAGGCGTTCGGCAATCGCATTCGGGCGCATCGTGTTGACGAAAACGACGACGCCCGGCTCCGGCGCCTCCGCGATCATGCGCATGGCCTGGCCCACAAGGCCCGAACGCGGGCCTTTTTCGCCAAGGACATCGGCCAGGACATCCGTGCGGTGGACGCGGACGAGGGTTGTGGAGTCCGGCTTGATCTCGCCATGCACGATGGCGATGTGTTCGGAATTGTCGAGCGTGTTGCGGAAACAGACGGTGCGGAAACCAGCGCCATAATCCGACTCGAGCGGCGCTTCGATGCGGCGCTCCAGGAAGCGGTCGTTCTGGCGGCGCCAGGCGATGAGGTCGGCGATGGTGCCGATCTTGAGATTGTGGAGCTGGGCAAAGGCAACGAGTTCCGGCAGGCGCGCCATCGTGCCGTCGTCATTCATGATCTCGCAGATAACGCCGGCGGGATAGAGGCCCGCCATGCGGGAAATGTCGACGGCGGCCTCGGTATGGCCGGCGCGCACCAGCGTGCCACCTTCCTTGGCGATCAGGGGAAAGACATGTCCCGGCGTGACGATATCGTCCTGATCCCTGGTGGGATCGATGGCAACAGCGATCGTCCGGGCACGGTCATGTGCGGAAATGCCCGTGGTGACGCCCTCTTTCGCTTCTATGGAGACGGTGAAGGCCGTGCCCATGCTTTCGCGGTTATTGCGGGTCATCATGTCGAGTTGCAGCGTGTGGGCGCGTTCTTGCGTCATGGCGAGACAGATCAGGCCGCGGCCATGCTTTGCCATGAAGTTCACGGCCTCGGGGGTGGCGAAGGTCGCGGGGATGATAAGGTCGCCCTCATTCTCACGGTCCTCGGCATCGATGAGGATGAACATGCGCCCGTTGCGGGCGTCTTCGATGATTTCCTCGATCGAGGAGATGGCGGCGTGGAATTCACTCATAGGTGTCAGCTTCCTTCCGGCGCATCGGCGCCAATCATCCGGGCGACATAGCGCGCGAGCATATCGATTTCGAGATTGACCTTTGCGCCGGGTTTCAGGGCGCTGAGCGTTGTCACCTCCCAGGTGTGGGGGATGATGGCGACCTGGAAATCACCATTTGGCAGGGCGGCGGCAACGGTGAGGGAGACTCCGTCGATGGCGGCCGAGCCCTTGGTGGCGAAATAACGGGCGATGGAGGCGGGCGGGCGGATGGTGACGCGGTAGCTCTGGCCTTCGGGCTCGACCGCAACGATTTCGCCAACGCCATCGACATGGCCGAAGACGAAATGGCCGCCGAGTTCGTCGCCGAGTTTCAGGCTCTGCTCGAGATTGACGCGTGTGCCCTCCTGCCAGCCGCCGAGGATGGTCTTTGACAGGGTTTCCGGTACGGCTTCGACCGCGAACCAGGCGCCGCGTTCGCCCTCGCCCAAGTCCACCACCGTCAGGCAGACGCCGGAATGGAGCACCGAAGCGCCCATAGCTATTCCGGCAAGCGGATAGCCGCTTTCGACCTCAAAGCGGGTAAGGCCATTGCGGTGGTCTGCCCGGCGGATGGTGCCGACATCGGTGACGAGGCCTGTAAACATGGGGAAATATCCTGCGGCGGCCTATTGCTCAGACCGAACATAAGTGTCCAGAACGTCATCCCCAATCCGTTCCGTCGCGACAGGGCGCCAGCGCGGCGCGGATTTGAGATCTGGCAGGCCGAGCGCCCCGAGCGCCGGCAGCCCCTCCCCGCCGATCAGGATGGGCGCGCGGAACCAGGCAATCTCGTCCACGAGACCCGCCCGCATGAAACTCGCCGCCAGCGTGCTGCCACCCTCGATCAGCAGGGAGCGCAGGCCTTCGGCTTCCGCCCGGCGGACGAATTCGCCTGCATCCATCCGCACGCCTTTGCCACAGCGCCAGATATCGACGCCGGCCGCCGACAGCGCGTCGCTGCCTGCCCCGGCAGTGACCGCGACAACCCGGCCCAGATTGACCGACTGGACGAGGCGGGAGGCGACTGGTGTGCGCGCCTGAGAGTCGGCAACAACACGAACCGGCTGCGAAGCGGGTAGCGGCACTGTCCGCGCCGTCAGCAGCGGATCGTCGGCGATGACCGTGCCGATCCCGACCATGATCGCGTCATGCTCGGCGCGCATCTGATGGCCGCGGGCGCGCGAGGCGCTGGAGGTGATCCACTGGCTTGTGCCATCGGCGAGGGCGATGCGCCCATCCAGCGAGGATGCGATCTTGAGGGTGATGCGGAGGCTTCTCATTGGCCGTCCGTGTCGTCTTCTTCCAGCGCCGCCTTTTCGATGAACTGGGCGAAGTCACTCGGATCCTTGAAGTCCCGGTAGACCGACGCGTAGCGGACATAGCCGACCGGATCGACGCGCTTCAGCGCCTCCATGACCAGTTCGCCGACCTCGGAAGACTGCACTTCGGTCTCGCCGCCGCTTTCCAGCTTGCGGACGATGCCGGACACCATCTGGTCGATCCGGTCGCGGTCCACCGGGCGTTTGCGCAGGGCGATCAGGATCGAGCGCTGCAGCTTCTCACGGTCGAACAGGGTGCGCTTGCCATCGCGCTTGATCACGGTGATCTCCCGCAGCTGCACGCGCTCGAAGGTGGTGAAACGGGCGCCGCAGCTGTCGCATACGCGGCGGCGGCGTACAGCGGTGTCGTCTTCCGCCGCGCGGCTGTCCTTTACGGACGTGTTTTCAGAGCCGCAGAACGGACAACGCAAGACGGATCAGGCTCCCAGCCCCTCATAGATGGGGAAGCGCGCCGTCAGCGCCTTCACCTCTTCACGGACCTTGTTTTCCACAGCTTCACTGTTTCCGGAAGCAAGGGCTTCAACGATCTCGCCGATCCAGGCACCGATCTGCAGGAACTCGTCCTCGCGGAAGCCGCGCGTCGTGCCGGCAGGCGAGCCGACGCGGATACCGGAGGTGACGGTCGGCGGCGCCGGATCGAACGGGATGCCGTTCTTGTTGCAGGTGATGTAGGCGCGCTCGAGCGCCGCTTCAGCATCGCGGCCGGTGACGTCCTTCGGGCGCAGATCAATCAGGGCAAGATGCGTGTCGGTGCCGCCGGAGACGACATCGAGGCCCGCCGTGCGGCAGGCCGCCGACAGGGCGCGGGCATTGGAGACCACCTGTTCGGCGTAGGCCCTGAATTCAGGGCTCAGCGCTTCGCCGAAGGCGACTGCCTTGGCGGCGATGACATGCATCAGCGGGCCGCCCTGGATTCCGGGGAAAATGGCCGAGTTGATTTTCTTCGCCAGCGCCTCGTCATTCGTGAGGATCATGCCGCCGCGCGGGCCGCGCAGGGTTTTGTGCGTGGTGGTGGTGGCAATGTGGCAATGGTCGAGCGGGTTCGGATGGACCCCGCCTGCGACCAGACCGGCAAAGTGGGCCATGTCGACCAGGAAGATGGCGCCGACATCGTCAGCGATCTCTCGGAAGCGCTGGAAATCGATCTGGCGCGGATAGGCCGAGCCGCCGGCGATGATCATCTGCGGGCGGTGGGCACGGGCAAGGCGCTCGACCTCTTCAAAGTCGATCAGGTGATCGTCCGGGCGCACGCCATACTGAACGGCGTTGAACCATTTGCCCGACTGGTTGGGCTTGGCGCCGTGGGTAAGGTGGCCGCCGGCTGCGAGGCTCATGCCAAGGATGGTATCGCCTGGCTTGAGGACCGCCTGGAAGACGCCCTGATTGGCCTGGCTGCCGGAATTGGGCTGGACGTTGGCAAAGCCGCAATCAAAGAGTTTCCTGGCTCGCTCGATCGCCAGTTCCTCGGCGATGTCGACGAATTCGCAGCCGCCATAGTAGCGTTTGCCGGGGTAGCCTTCGGCGTATTTGTTGGTGAGGATCGAGCCCTGAGCTTCGAGGACGGCGCGGGAGACGATGTTCTCCGAGGCGATCAACTCGATCTGATGTTGCTGGCGGCTGGCTTCCTTGCCGATAGCGGCAGCGATTTCCGGGTCACGCTCGGCGAGGCCCACCGAAAAAAAGCCCCCGGCCAGCGTTTCTGGGACATGCGCCGAATCTGCCATGGGAGCCTCCTATGCAACGGTCCCGCGCTGTTTACGCGGTGGCGCGAGAGTGGGCAACTGCGACTCGAAGTTCTGGTGAATATCAACTATAGTAGAAGAATCCTCGCTGCTCCGGTGAAAAACAGACCGCGATACTTTACGAATTGCCGCGTTTATACTTAGACAGAGCAATAATTGCGGAAATCGTAGCAGCGATTACAGGATAGGTGGGTGGGAAATGACTGATCCGGACGAGACGGAAGTCCTCAGCATGACTGTGGAAATTGTTGCGTCCTATGTGGCGAACAATTCCGTTCAGTCGTCCGCCCTTCCGGAATTAATCAAGGCGGTCCACGCCACCATCGCCAGTCTTGGGGAGGCCGCACCGGTCCGGACGCAGCCGCAGAAACCGGCCGTGCCGATCGCGAAATCCGTCGCGCCCGAATATATCATCTGTCTTGAGGATGGCCGGAAGCTGAAGATGCTGAAGCGCTATCTGCGCACGCGGTTCGACATGACGCCGGAAGAATATCGCGAGAAATGGGGCCTGCCGGCGGACTATCCGATGGTGGCGCCAAATTACGCGAAGCTGCGCTCGAAACACGCCAAGCAGATCGGGCTTGGCAAGAAACGCTAGACGGATAAGCAAATGGCCCGGCAGAACCGGGCCATTTCAGGTCATTTGAGGGACACTTCCGGTCAACTGACGGCCATCAGGCGGCCTTGTCGAGCCCCAGCTGTTTCCAGACAGCCATTATGGCGGCCACAAGCTCGTCCATCATCACTTCGTCGTGTACCGGGCTCGGCGTGAAGCGCAGGCGCTCGGTGCCGCGCGGGACGGTCGGGTAGTTGATCGGCTGGACATAAATGCCGAAGTCGAACAGCAGCGTATCGGACAGCGCCTTGCAGCGCTCCGGGTCGCCCACCAGCAGCGGCACGATGTGCGAGGGCGATTCCATCACCGGCAGGCCGGCATCGCGGAATTTCTGCTTCAGCTCGGCGGCCTTGGCCTGATGGATCGCGCGCAGGCGGCGGCCTTCATCGGTGCGCAGCTTGCGGATGCTGGCGAGCGCGCCGGCGGCCATGACCGGACAGGTGGACGTGCTGAAGATGAAGCCCGAGGCCATCGAGCGGATGGCATCGACGACGGTAGCATGGCTGGCGATGTAACCGCCCATCACGCCGAAGCCCTTGGCGAGTGTACCTTCGATGATGTCGATGCGGTCAGACAGGCCAAGCATCTGCGCGACGCCTGCGCCCTCATCGCCATAGAGGCCAACGGCGTGGACTTCATCGAGATAAGTCAGCGCGTTGAATTCCTCGGCGAGGTCACAGATCTCCTGCATCCGGCCGAAATCGCCGTCCATGGAATAGACGCTTTCGAAGGCGATGAGTTTCGGGCGGTCCGGATCGTCATTTTCCAGCAACGAGCGCAGGTGATCGACATCATTGTGGCGGAATACGCGGTAGTCAGCGCCGGAGCGGCGGATGCCTTCGATCATCGAGGCGTGGTTCAGCGCGTCCGAATAGATGATCAGGTTCTTCATGATCTTGCCGAGCGTCGACAGGGTCGCATCGTTCGACACATAGCCGGAGGTGAACAGCAGCGCGGCCTGTTTGCCGTGCAGATCGGCGAGTTCGCGTTCAAGATCGACATGGAAACGGGTCGTGCCGGAAATGTTGCGGGTGCCGCCGGAGCCGGCGCCGAAACTGTCGATGGCGACATGCATCGCCTCGATGACGTCATCGTCCTGGCCCATGCCCAGATAGTCGTTCGAGCACCAGATGGTGACTTCACGCTCGCCATCCTCGAAGCGGGCGGTGGCTTTCGGGAACCGGCCCTTATGGCGGTGCAGGTCGATGAAGACGCGGTAGCGGCCTTCGCTGTGGATGGCGCCCAGGGCGTCTTCAAAGGCTTTGAGGTGCTTCATCTCGCTACTCTGACTCTCAGCTGTCCAGCCGCCGATATGGGCTTGAAGGACCGATATTCCGGGCGGTTATTTAGACGAACCCGTAAAAATACCTATGCGGCATATCCGGGCAGGTCCCGGTCCAGCTTGCGCATCAGCGCAGGCCAGATGAGACGATTGGCCAATACATTGGTTCCAGTGGGGTTTGACTGGCCTCTGACGACATCCTGAACTTCTTCCGGTGCGACAATTACACCCTCCCGGCCTGCAGAAAGTGCCCGCACCTGCATGGTGCAGGCCCGCTCGAGGAAGAACATGCGGGTGAAGGCCTCGGCTGCCGTGCCGCCGCAGGTCAGCGTGCCATGATTGTAGAGCAGCATGGAGTTCTTTGTGCCGAGATCGGCGACGAGGCGCTCGCGCTCGCCAAGATCGAGGGCGATGCCCTCATAGTCGTGATAGGCAAGGTCGTGGCGGGCGACCATAGAGGTCTGGCTAAGCGGCATCAGGCCTTCCTTCATGCAGGAGACGGCCACCCCGTCATCGGTGTGCAGGTGCATCACGACATGCGCATCGTCGCGGGCGGCATGAACGGCGGAATGGATGGTGAAGCCGGCCGGATTGATCATGTGCTCGGTCTCCTGGACGATATTCCCGTCCAGATCGACCTTCACCAGCGACGAGGCGGTGATCTCCTCGAACAGGAGGCCGTAGGGATTGATCAGGAAATGATGCTCCGGGCCGGGCACGCGATGGGAGATATGGGTGAAGATCAGGTCGTCCCATTTGTGGAGCGCGACGAGCCGGTAGAGCGCGGCGAGATCGACGCGCGCCTTCCATTCAGCTTCGCTTACAGAACCCCGGATATCTACTTTGCCTGCGCCGTCGGCCATGGCGGTAACCTCCCTGTGGATTTCTCGTGCCAGATTAGCTGAACTCCCCCGCCAGCACCAGTTCCAGATGACGCCTGCGTCACCTTTTACCGCGAGGGAAAGCCCCCGCCGCCTGCCCCGGCCCGGCGGCGCCTTGACGGACCGGCCAAACAGACCCCACATGCCGGCGGATGAGCCAGCTGCGTCTTGCATTCTTTGCTTCCAAACGGCCCGAGGCGCAGCAGGTGTTGCCCCTCCTGCGTGAGAAATATGGCAACCATTCCGAAGAAGACGCCGAAGTCATAGTCGCACTGGGCGGTGACGGGGCGATGCTGGACACGCTGCGGCGGCGTTTCAGCGATGGCAAGCCGGTCTATGGCATGCATCTCGGCACGGTCGGCTTCCTGATGAATGATTACAGCGCCGATCGGCTGGTCGAGCGGATCGAGGCGGCAGAACGGGCGACCCTGTCGCCGCTGAGGATGGTCGCCACCGACCTTAACGGAACCGTCCATAATGCCATGGCAATCAATGAAGTGTCGCTGCTGCGCCAGACCGCGCAATCGGCCCGGCTCAAGATCGCCGTCGATGGCCGGGTCCGGATGGAGGAGCTGGTCTGCGACGGGCTGATGGTGGCCACACCCGCCGGATCGACCGCCTATAACCTGTCGGCGCACGGGCCGATCCTGCCGATCGGGGCGAAGCTGCTCGCGCTTACGCCGGTGTCGGCTTTCCGCCCTCGCCGCTGGCGCGGGGCCCTGCTGCGGGCGGAGGCCAGGGTGGACATCGACGTGATCGCCCCGGACCGGCGGCCGGTTTCAGCATCCGCCGACAATCAGGAAGTGCGCAACATTACCCATGTGACCGTCGAGACGGACCCGTCCAGGACGCTGAAGATCCTGTTCGACCCCGGCCATGCGCTGGATGAGCGGATTCTTACCGAACAATTCGCCTTTTGAGCCATTTCTCCACTGCCGCGTCAGGCGAATGTTAAATTTTCTTGGTTAATCAGGTCATTCGCAAACTGAGGGGCGAGTGATGCTGGGCAAACTGATAAAATCTCTGGGTGGCAATTCCGGCGGGCGCAGCATCGTCCCGTCCGTGGCCACACCGGACCTTTCGCGCATCATGCGGACGGCCTCCCCGCCGCCACAGCCCCTGCCGGTGCCGGAAACGGAGGAAAGCCCCGTTTTTGCCGCTGACCCGCAGGAGCTCGTTTCGCAGGCAGAGAACGCGGTTCAATCCCTCGCCGACGAATTCGAAGGCTGGATGCGGAACGATCTTGAGAAGCTGCGCGCCGCCTGGACGGTTGCCCTTGAGCCGGATGCAGCAGCTGATGAATACCGCGCGGTCTATACCTGCGCCCACAATATCCGCGGTGCTGCGGCTTCCTATGGCTATCCGGCCGTCTCCCGCCTGTGCGGATCGCTCTGCACGCTTCTGAGCGGAACCAAGCCGGGCGAGAATTCCGCGCTGATCAATCTGCATATCGAGGCCTGCCGCGCCGCCGTTGCCGCCGGACCGCAGGGCGAGGGCTCTGAATCGGTTGCCGACGCGGTCTGCGAAGCGCTGGAGCGCCGGGTCGCTGACAAGGTCGCCGCTGCCGCAGGCTGAGGCGCTATCAGACCTTGACGTTCGACAGGAGTTCGACCGTCTGGCCGTAGCCGGCCTCCTCCGGAATGAAGAGGCAGGGCTCTCCGGCATCTGTCCGCCCAGGCAGGGGCAATACGGTGACGACCGGTTCGGCGCTGTACCGGCGCGCAGCATCTTCCAGTGAGGATGCCCTTGAAAGTTTTACGAGATTCATCCGTGTCGGGAAGATAATCGTGACCTGGCCGGACTTTTCCTGCGCCAGCGCATCGCTCGCCGACAGCCAGACCGCGTCGGTCGTCTCCCGGCCGTCATGGGCCGCGACCTGGCCTGACGGCGCCGGGGCGACATAGAAATGGGTATCGAACCGTTTCGGCATCATCACAGGTGTGATCCAGTGGCCGAAATGGATGAGCCGGTCGAGCGCCAGGACGAGATCATGCTCCCGGATGATCTCGAGAAAAGGCATCTCGCCCCGGTCCACCGCAGCGCGGTGAGGCGAGAGTCTTTCGGCGATGTCTGCCCCGACGAGCGGCGCCCCTGCCCCGCGCTGGCTGCGCGGACGGGCCAGCAGGATACCGGATTCTTCATACGCCTCACGGATGGCCGCAATGCGGGCGTCCTGCTGTACCGGGCCGTAATCGCCGTCTGTATACGCATCCCAACCTGAATCGGTGTCTCCGGACGCAGCCTTGCCGCCCGGAAAGACCAGCGCGCCGGCAGCAAAATCGATCTGGTAATGGCGCTTCACCATCAGGACTTCCGGCGCCGCAGGCCCCTCTCTCAGCAGCAGGATTGTGGCTGAAAGCCTCGGTTCGGGCGGGGGCTGGGCGGTCATGGTCGGCCTCGTTGTTTCCAATTTCCGGCAAATTTGCCGGGTCTCCTGCGCGTGATGTTCAGCTTGCTACGTTAGGGAAGGCAAGAGACAGAAACTGTACCGGAGAAGACGCTGATGCCTTCCCTGACGTCGCCCACAACCGCCCGCGCCACGGCCCGCAGCACCATCCGCTTCCAGCCGGTGGTGCATCTTCTGGCCGGCGACATGCTGGGCGTGGCTGTCGAGGAAATGGTGGAATTCGAGGAGCGCGTCTCCTTCGGCCCGGTGACCGGAAAGACCGCGAGCATGGATCCGGCTGCATGGCTCGCCGAGCGGCTTGTGCGCGTCGCCTCCGCAATCTGGGCGGACGGGGCGCAGGGTCGGCCTATCCTGGTGCCGGCGCCGATGGCTGCCCTGGTCGATCAGAACACGGCCGTTGCCTGTGACGCCGCCGTGCGACGCACAACGCTGTGCCAGCAGGAGTTCTGCCTCGTATTCTCAGACGCCGCCTTTTCGGCCGAAGATGTCGACAGCACCAGCCGCGTTGCCCGCCTGCGTAAGCATGGCTTCCGGGTCGGCATCGACATGCGCCGCTCCTGGCAGACCGGGCTCAGCGACTCGATGCGCCTGATGATCGACACGATCCGCGTGGACGCGGGCGAAATTGAACAGTCTGCAGAGCTTCAGGAAATCGTGGCTGTTGCGCGTTCGGCCGGCATTCTCGTCGTGGCCGACAATGCAAACTGGCGCGATGGCAGCCATCTGGGATCAACGGGAATCGACGGTGCGGTTGCTCCGCGCTGCGACGCCTGAAGCTCAGCCGCCGTCCGTTCCCGTGCCGCTGCCTTCTTCGCGAACGGCCATCTCGGAATAATAGTCGAGCTTGTCGAGCAGGTAATCGAGATCGTCCTTCGGGATCGCCTGGAACTGGGTGAGCACACGTTCGATCATCCGTGCACGGAAACGCGCACGGTCGTTCGGCCCGCCATCATGCTCGGTCTCGTGATAGACGTTCACCGCCGCCTTGAAGGCCGGCAGCATCTTGCGCGGCAGGCCGGCATGATCAAACACCGCCTGCAGCCCCAGCGCGCCGGCATCATGGATCATCAGCCAGACTCGCTGGTGCGCCACGCCGGAGAGTTCCGCCAGCGCATGCTCCACGAACGGCATCTGCCCGCAGCACAGCGCGCGCATGATGAGCGAATGGGTGAGCCGGCCATTGAGATTGAGCTGCGAGACGAAGCGCGGCAGATCGTTGGTGCGCCCGGCCTGTTCGACCAGATCGATCGTTGCGCGTTCACGCGCGCCGGAGGCAAGCTCGATGGCAAGCTGGGCCGGCAGTTCGTGGCGGTTCACCAGCACGTCGAACAATTCCCCGGAAACCAGTGAGACCATCTTCTCGGCAATGTGCACCGGGATGAATTCGCGGCGGATAAGGCCCGCCTGGACGATCTCGTCATTGCCGAACCGGCGCAGCGTGTCATCGAAGGCCTTGTTGCTCCACTCGGCCCTCCGGTTGGCAGCAAGAGCCTGCACCGCCTCGACGGCGCCGTGTTCGGAGATGACTTCGGTGACCGTGATCGACACCCCGTCGCGCCCGGCAATCGCGGCCTGTTTCGCGGCGGTGACGGAGAGGACGAGTTCGATCAGGTCTTCATCCGAGAAGACCGGCGACTCCTGCAGGATGGGAATGGCAACGGCTTCGATGTCCCGGGCGAGCCTCAGCGCCACTTCGCGCGGCAGCACGGGCGATGAGCGCAGGGTGACAGACAGCGTCCGGCGCACAAGATCGGCCGCATCGTCGGCCAGGATGCGGATGATCTCCTGTGCGTAGTCCTTTTCAGCATCGCTGAGGACATCGAGCGCGATGCGCCGGCACAGCCGGTGGGCCACCGAGGCACGCTGTTCGGGCGACTCGCCCTTCACCAGGCGATGAATGTCCTGCTCTGTCAGCTGAGGGCGGAGGCTCTGGACGCTCATTGCAGCAAGGAATCCCGGATAGAATAACAGGCGCAACCTGTTCGATGGGGGTTAACAGGCCGTTTACCAGAGTTCTCCCCGCGTCAGAAACCGGGGTATAAAAGAAAACCGGCCGGTCTTTCGACCGGCCGGCTGGTAGCTTGCAGATGGAAGTGGGAATTACTCTTCGTCTTCCTTGAAGAGTTCCTCGCGGCTGACGGTCTTGTCCTCTACCTTCGCGGTCT
>JBKBLD010000039.1:0-21178 GCA_046296675.1 Hyphomonas sp.
GAACGAAACACCCCCCCTCCGCCCTGCGGGCACCTCCCCCGCAGGCGGGGGAGGAAACCACCGGAACCCGCCATGTCATCGCAGCCGACCTCTATTCAAACCCCCTGCTTCGTCCTTGACGCTGCCCGCCTCCGGAAAAATCTGGAGACGGCCCGGCGCGTGCGCGAGGAGGCTGGCTGCAAGGTGCTGCTCGCCACCAAGGCGTTTGCGATGCCCGCCGCCTTCCCGCTGATGCGGGACTATCTGGATGGCACGACGGCCAGCGGCGAGCATGAAGCGATCATGGGCGCCGAGGAGTTCGGCAAGGAGGTGCATGTCTATTCGCCCGCCTATACCGAAGGGGAAGTCCGCCGTCTGACGAAAATTGCGCAGCATATCTATTTCAATTCAGCCGAACAGCTGGGGCGGTTTGGCGACATTGCGCGGGATGCCGGCTGCCATGTGGGCCTGCGGGTCAATCCCGGCTGGTCCAACGCGACCCTTGGCGGCGACCTTTATAATCCCGCCGCGCCGACCAGCCGCTTCGGGGAAGTGGCCGAAAAGCTCGCCCAGATCGACTGGTCCGGCATCGACATCTTCCATGTCCATGCGCTGTGCGAGAGCATGGCGGATGGCTCCGTGGGCCTGATCGAGGCGGTGTCGGAGAAATTTGCGCCGTATCTGGAACAGGTTTCGGCGGTCAACTTTGGCGGCGGGCATTTCCTCAACAAGCCGGGCTATGATGTGGATGCGCTGATTGCGGCCATCGTGAAATTCAAGGCGCGGTTCGGCATCGAGGTGATCCTGGAGCCGGGCGCGGGGCTGGTGGTCAATACCGGCGAGCTGCATTCAACCGTGCTGGCGTTGCACTGGAACGAGATGGACCTCGCCATTCTGGACGCCTCCGCCTCTACGCATATGCCGGACGTTCTGGAAGTGCCCTACAGACCCGATGTGATTGGCGCAGGCGTAGCAGGCGAACATCCGTACACATATCGTTTCGGCGGCAAGACCTGCATGACCGGCGATGTGATCGGCGACTATTCCTTCCCCGAGCCGCTGAGGCCGGGCGACCAGATCATCTTCACCGACCAGATGCATTACGCCTTCGTCAAGACCAACACCTTCAACGGCACCCCGCTGGCTAATCTCGCCATCCGCTGGGAAGACGGGCGCGTCGAGCAGATTTCCGATTTCGGCTATGAAGAGTTCCGGCGGCGGCTGGGGCGCTGAGCGCTAGAATCCAAGTCTATCCACTCGGAACGCCTGCTCGTTCGCCAACGCCGGGATGCGCCCGCGCGCCTTCGCCACCTCCGCCAGGTTGATCTCCGCCATCACAATCCCCGGCTCAGTGGCATTTCCCTCTGCGAGCACCTCGCCCCAGGGCGAGACGATGAGGGAATGGCCGAAGGTTTCGCGCCCGTCCTCATGGCGGCCGGCCTGCGCAGGCGCCACCACGAAACACCCCGTCTCGATCGCCCGTGCACGGACGAGGATATGCCAGTGCGCCTCACCGGTGACGCGCGTGAAGGCCGCCGGTATCGTGAGGATGTCCGCGCCCGCCTTTGCCAGCGCCCGGTGGAGATGCGGAAAGCGCACATCATAGCAGATGGTGAGGCCAAGGTTTCCGAACGGCGCCTTCGCCAGCACAGCCGTCTCGCCGGGGCGGTAAGCACGGCTCTCGTGGTAGTTCTGCCCGTCGCCGACCTCGACATCGAACATATGGATCTTGTCATAGCGCGCGATCACGCCGCCCTGCGGGCCGATCAGGAAGGACCGGTTGGCGAACCGGTCATCGGCGCCGTCATCAAGCGCAATCGCCAGCGAGCCGATCAGCAGCGTAATGCCCAGCTCCGCCGCCAGCGCGCGCAAGGACGGCAGGCTCTCATCCTCCGCCTCGCGGCGCACTTTCGGCCGCGCCATGCCGGGGCGTATGTCGAGCAGGTTCGTCATCTCCGGAGTCGCGATAAAGCGCGCCCCCTGCCCGGCAGCCTGCCGGATGAGGGCGGTGGCAGCAGCGAGGTTGGCGGCGGGCTCGGTGCCCGAGCGCATCTGGATACAGGCAGCGGTGAGAGTCGTCATACGGCCAAGACTAGCGCGGGCGCTGGCGGGGCGCCAAGCCCTCTGCTAGCATGAGCGCCTCTTCGGGACGGGGCAGGCCATGGGTCGCTGGCTGAAACTTGCGCGAAATATCATCGCCGCCGGCGCCCTCCTTTTCCTGTTAACCCTGACATTCCTTTGGTTCTGGTCCTATCCACCCAAGCCGGGCTCCTTCTTCGAAGCCGACCTGCCGCTCAGCAGCCCGCCGGGCCGGCTGGTGCGCTCGGAAGACTACCGCACCAAGGACCTGCCCAAAGGAGCAAGCGCGCGGCGCATTCTTTACACGACCACGCTGAATGGCGGTGTGCCGGCCACCGCCAGCGCACTCGTCATCTGGAAGGAAGAGGCCGGCGGCGGCGCGCCCCGCCGGGCCGTCGCCTGGGGCAATGGCACGATCGGCGCGGTGCCCGGCTGCGCTGTCTCGCTGCAAAAGGATCCGCTGACGAACATTCCCGCCGTGCCGGAACTGGTCGAGGAAGGCTGGGTGTTCATCGCCAGCGACTATGCCGGCCTCGCCACTCCCGGCCCGCACCCCTATCTCATCGGCGAAGGCGAAGCCCGCTCCATTCTCGATGCCGTGCGCGCCGCCCATGACCTCGAGGAACTGACGATCTCTCTGGAAACGGTCATCTGGGGTCATTCCCAGGGCGGGCACGGTGCATTGTGGGCCGGGATGCTGGCAAAAACCTATGCCCCGGAATTGCAGGTGAGAGGCGTTGCCGCCATCGCGCCGGGCTCCGACCTGCCGGCGATGCTGACGGAGATCGAGGCAACGCCCGCCGGGCGGCTGTTTTCCTCATATGTCGCCCGCGCCTATGCCGACACCTATCCGGACCTCTATTTCGACGGTGTGGTGCGCCCCGGCGCCCGCTGGCAGGCCCGTGAAATGGCCCGCCGCTGCCTTGCCGACGGCCGCGCCATCGTACCGGCCTTCATCGCCAGCCAGCTGACCGAAGGCTCGATCTTTTCCAGCCGGAACACCGGCACGGCCTTCCGCCGGCGCCTGGCTGAAAATGTCCCTACCCGGCCGATCGGTGTGCCGATCCTCATCCTCCAGGGCACCAAGGATGAAGTCGTCGCCGAACCGATCCAGGCCACCTATGTCGCCGGCAGGTGCCGGGCGGGCGAGCGGGTGGACTACCAGCCGCTGCGCGCGCACGATCACCTCTCCATAGTTCAGCCCGGCGCGCCGACAACCGGTATCCTGATGACATGGAGCCGTGCGCGCTTTGCCGGGCGCGCCGGTGCCTCGACCTGTCCGGACTAGTCGCCCTCCCCGGCACCCAGCAGCCAGGGATCGCTCTGCACCCGCAGCATCACCGCCATCCGGTTCGGCGCGCTGAGCTTGGAGAGGACTGAGGAGACGTGATGCTCGACCGTGCGCGGCGAACGGCCGAGGCGTTCGGATATCTCGCGGTTGGAATAGCCCTTCACGATGAGGCGCAGGACATCCTGCTCGCGCTGGGTGAGGCCGAGGGGATGTTCGCGCGCCGCCTTGTAGGCCCCGCGGCGGGCCCGCGGCATGGCGCGCGAGAGCCCAAGTTCCCCGGCGCGGCGGCGGGCCATCGCGGCGGCGGCGCCCGCGCCCATCGCGTCGAGCGCTTCGACCGCATGGCTGAGCTTTTCCGCATCGCCGCCCTGCAACCGCACGAGCGCCGCAGCATAGGGCATGCCGAGGACGTCCCAGGCCGCCGCGGCGGCGTCCATATCCCCGTTGAGTTCGAGACGGAACGGCTCCGGCAGGTCGGCAGGTGCGGGCGCGTCGAGGCCGAGCCGCCGGGCCCAGACAGCGCGCTCTCCCATATTCCAGGGATGGCGGTCTTCCGCAGCGAGCTGCAGAAGCGCGTCCAGATGTTCGCTCGCCGCTGCCGGTGTGCCGGTCAGCCAGGCGTGTTCGATCAGGGTCAGGCGCGCGGGCACCACATGCTGAAGTTCGTCTGTGGCCAGAGCATCGGCATAGGCCTGTTCCATCAGGCCGTTTGCATCCGGCGCGGCCATGCGCATGCGCGCGCGGGCCCGCACCAGAAGCGCCGGCAGGCGGACGACCAGCGTCTCGGGCGCCCGCTCCAGAACACTTCCGGCAATCGTGTCTGCATCCGTCAGCCGGCCCTGCTCCATCCGCAGGAGGGCGAGCCGGCCCGACAGATAGAACGACCAGGCATCGAGATCGCGTTCGGCCTGATAGGCGATGCCTTCGGTGAGGATGCGCTCGGCAAGATCGAAGCGGCGGAACTCGACCGCATATTCGGACAGGTTGGTATAGGCCCTGGCGGCATGTTCGTGCAGGCCGCGCGCGAGGGAGATGGCGAGGCTTTCCTCCAGCATCGCCTCGCCTTCCTCCCGCCCCCGGAAGACCAGCGCCGTGCCGACATTGTTCAGCGCATGGGCGCGCAGTTCCGGGTTCGGGAAATCTGCTTCCAGGGCCAGCGCGCGCTCGCCCCAGCTGACTGCTTCGTCCATCTGGTCGTTCAGCATCATCAGCTGCGAGCGCAGCGAATAGGCCATCGCCTGTTCGGCCGAAGGCGGGATGCTTTCCAGAACCTGGATGGCCTGATCGGCAAGGCGCCCGGCTTCCGGTGCCTCGCCGCGATACCAGTGCAGGCGCGAGAGCCAGCGCAGATTCTCGCCGACCTTCTCCTTGCGGCCGAGCACCCGCCAGAGCGTGATCGCATGGCGCCTTGCATCCAGCACCTCGTCATCAATCCGCCCGGCGAGCGCGCTTTCATAGGCCCAGCGTTCGTAAAGCCGTGCGGCGGTTTCCGCGTCCGCTGCATCCACGAAACGCAGGGCGGTGGCGAGGTGGGCGGCGGCTTCCCGGTGGGCTCCGCTGATCGCGGCGCGGGCGGCGGCCTGGGGGGCGATCTCGATCACGGCGGCAGCATCCAGCGCGCCGGCCGCATGGTGGACCATCTGGTCCAGATGCGAAGCCGGATCCAGTTCGCGCAGCGCCGCCAGGATACGGGCATGATGCTGGCGCCGCCGGGCAGAGGGAACCCGGTCGAGCGTTGCATGCCGCGCGATCTCGTGTCGGAAGCGCAGATCGCCCGCGACCGAGGCCTGCAATATGCCCGCCGAAGTCAGGTTGCGGGCGACACCGGCAGCATCGCCAGGAACCAGACGCTCCAACAGCGACATCGGCACGGCGGCCGGGATGACGCTGATGAGTTCGAGAACGTCGCGCATCTGTTCGGCAAGCCGGCCCTGCCGCGTCGTCACCGCTTCCCGGATGGAATGGGCGAGGCCTTGTCCGCCTCCGTCCGAGGCGGCCAGCATCTCATTGACCAGGAACGGATTGCCGGCGGTTTTCTGGTAGAGCAGGTCTCCCGGCAGCCCGGCGCGGCGCGCCAGCGAACTGACGGCCCTCGGCGACAGGGGCGGCAGCGGCATATGCGTGACCGAGCCTTCCGGAAGCTCGGCGATGACCTGGGTCAGCGGATGGGTCTCGCCGGCCTCGTCATTGCGATAGGTCAGCACCAGCAGCAGCGGCATGAACGCCGCGCGCCGTCCGAGATAGCGCAGGAGGTCGAGCGTGGCGTGATCGGCCCAGTGCATGTCTTCCCAGACGACCAGCAGCGGCGTGCCGCCATCCGACATCCGGCTGGCCAGTTCGGCATACAGTTTCTGGCGGTCGCCCTGCTCGACGAGGACGGCCAGGTCGAGATCGAGCGCCTGCGCCGTATCACGGACCGGGCCGAGGGCGCGGGGCGTGAACAGGGCATCGCAGGCGCCGGCGGCAACACGCCATCCTTCGGGCAGGTGCTGGCGCAGGCTGAGGATGAGCGAGGTTTTGCCGATGCCGGCCTCGCCCGAGACCAGCACGATGCGGCCCCGGCCGGAGCTGGTCTCCTCCATCAGCCCGGCAAGTTGTGCCAGCTGGCTGTCCCGCTCTATCAGCACGTTTGTTCCGCCCCGAGACCGGCCCGTTGCAGGCGCCATAATCAACCTTGCGTTATTCTTATCCCCGATACCGGCGGGTAAAAGCCTGAAATTACGGTAGAGCCGAACTAAATTTAGGTAGGAGCACGGAAGCGTCCTGCCCGCAAAAGGCCATACTCTGTTCTCGCTGGTGTGGGGGACACACGCGCACAGCACCGGGGACAGGCACGGCTCTCTCTGCCTGTCCCCGATTATTTTGCCCGGAAATCTAAAACGGTCGCTGACCGGGACTGGCCCGTTCTGGCCGCATTGTGGCCTTGCGATGATGGAAAGCTGCAGGCACGGCTTCACCTGGGGCCTGCCCGTGAGTATCTTCGCGTCTGATGGCACTTCTCGCCTGACACGCGAAACAGATCGGCCCGGAGGCGGGCTGCAGATTGGTGGATTCATGAAAAACGCCCTCTTCGCCCTCGGATTAGCCCTGACTGCCTGCGCCAGCGCGCCGCCGGCCAGCGCCCAGGAGTCGCTCGACTGGCTGACCGGCTGCTGGCGCACCGATGACCGCAGCTATAAGGAAGTCTGGACCAAGGAAGAGCATGGCTACATGTTCGGCTATGCGCTGAACCTGGAGGGCAATACTGCGACCTTCTTCGAGCAGACCCGGATCAATCTGGGCAGCCCGGCGGCGTTCAATGCGTATCCCGGCGGCTTCGGCCCCTCGGAATTCACCGAAGTGAGCCGCGCGCGCAATACGATCACCTTCGCCAATCCAGCGCACACCTATCCGCAGCAGATCAGCTATGCCCGCGACGGGCGGCGGCTGACGGCCACGATCTCAATGATGGATGGCGACCGCGCGCAGCAATGGTCGTTCCGCCGCTGCTGACGCGGCAGGCGGGCTATTCCCCGTCGCCGCGCGGCACAGGCTCGCCGCCGAAACGGGTCGCCCAGTCAGGGGTCAGCCTGCCCTCAAGCTCGGACGCCGGAATGGTGATGACATACGAGCCTTCCGCATAGGGGCCGACATCATAGGGCGAAAACAGAACCGCGATGCCGCCGAACAGGCCCGGCTCGGTCGACGGCTCCAGCGTGAAATTTGCCCCCGAGACGGTACCGGCGCGGGTGTCGTCGCCGAGCAGCTCATCGACATCGGCTGCTATTTCGCTGCGGCTCGCCTCGCCATAGGCACGCTCCATCTTCTCATCGGTCAGGCGCGATTTCAGCGCCGCGCCGAAAGCGGCGGGATCGGCGACAATCGCGTCGATCGTCAGCGGATAGGCCGTGCCGCGCTGATGCACGAAGCCGGTGAGGGCATAATTGGGATGGGCGCCGCCGGTATAGACATAGACATTCTGCAGTATGCTGATGACATCGCCTTCCAGCGCCGTGGTCTCGAACCGGTATTCCATCGCATACTGGTGGAACCAGACTTCCCCGCCGGAGGCCGCCGCCTCGTCCTTTGCGGCCTGGCTGTCATGGATCGCCTGGGCCTTGAGGCCGTCAAGCTCGGCCTGGGCGGCGCGGAACAGATTGTCGGCAAGCTGGGGGTCGAATTCAACGATCCGGGAATCGACGACCGCACGGATCTCGTAGTCTTCCGTGATTTCCTCGAAGGCGGGATTGCCGAGGCTGGCCGGCAGCGAGGCAGATGAGGTTTCCACAGCCGCATCGGTGCCGTCCTGGCCCGCGGCGGGCGCGCCCTCAGGCGGGGTGCAGGCGGCAAGCGCCAGCGCGGCAATCGAGGCGGTGAGAAAATGGCGTGTCATCTTGGCGTGTCTCTCTAGAGGCTCAGCAGTTCCGGGTCGCCGCCCTGGGCGGTGATGTTCACCGTTACCACACGCTCGGTGGCAAAACGATGGAGATAATGGGGCCCGCCTGCCTTGGGACCGGTGCCGGAGAGGCCCTCCCCGCCGAAGGGCTGGACGCCGACAACGGCGCCGATCATCGAACGGTTCACATAGGTATTGCCGGCCGGCATCGCGGCCTTCACGGCGGCATGGAAACTCTCCAGCCGCGAATGGATGCCGAGCGTCAGGCCGTAGCCCTTGGCCTTCAGCGCGGCGCCGAGCTCTGCGACATCATCGGGATCATAACGCAGGAGGTGGAGGACCGGCCCGAAGGTTTCCTCGCTGATCTGGTCCAGCGAGGACAGCTCCACCAGTGCCGGGCCGAAACCAAAGCCGTCTGCGCCGAGCTTCCCGGCATCGATCTGGTGGATCAGCCGCGCCTCTTTCTTCATCCGGGCGAGATGGGTTTCCAGCGTCCCGCGGGCGTCGGCATCGATGACCGGGCCGACATCGGTATCGGGCAGCGCCGGGTCGCCCAGCTTCAACTCGTTCATCGCGCCGACAAGGCCTTCGATCAGATGGTCGGCGGTGGCGTTCGGGATGAAGGCGATGCGCAGCGCCGAGCACCGCTGGCCGGCTGAACCGAAGGCGGAGATGATCATGTCGTCGATCACCTGTTCGCGCAGCGCTGTGGTGTCCACGAACATGCCATTGAGGCCGCCGGTCTCGGCAATCAGGGGAATGATCGGCCCGTCGCGGCCGGCGAGTGTGCGGTTGATGAGGCGGGCCGTGGAGGTGCCGCCGGTAAAGCAGACGCCGGAGACGCGCAGGTCCGATGTCAGCGCTGCGCCGACCGTCTCGCCCCGGCCCGGCAGGAGGTGGAGCGCGTCGCCCGGAAGGCCCGCCTTGTGGAAGAGGCGCACTGCCTCGAAGGCGGTGAGCGCCGTCTGTTCGGCCGGTTTGGCGGCGACCGTATTGCCGGCAGCGAGCGCTGCCGCAATCTGGCCGGTGAAGATGGCGAGCGGGAAGTTCCAGGGGGATATGCAACAGAACACGCCGCGGCCATGAAGGGAGAGATGGTTCGTCTCCCCCGTCGGGCCAGGAAGGCGGACCGGGCCGGCAAAGTCCTGCTCCGCCTGCGCCGCATAATAGCGGCAGAAATCAACCGCTTCGCGGACTTCGGCGACGCCGTCTGGCAGGGTCTTGCCCGCCTCGCGCGCCATCAGGGCAATGAGCTGGGCGGCATTGGCCTCCATCGCATCGGCCATCGCGTGAAGGTATTCGGCGCGTTTCGGGCCGCCGAGGCGGTCCCATTCAGGCTGGTAGGCAGCGGCCGCATTGAGCGCACGGCTGATGGCGTCTGCATCGGCTTCCTTCACGGCGCCGAGGGCGCGGCCGGTCTCTGCGGGCATGCGGACGAGTTCGCCGCCGCCGGCCTCTGCCTTGCCTGAAATGATGGGGCCGGCGTTGAAGGCAGGCCCTTCATCCAGCGCTTTCAGCGCGGCGGCGAACTGGCCGCGCACACCGGTCTGGCTGAGATCATGGCCGGCCGAATTGCGCCGCCCTGCCCCGTAGAGGCGCGGCGGGGTCGGAATACGCGGATGCCGGCGGGGGCCAGCCTCAACCCTCGCTACCGGATCAGCGACGACCTGGTCGGCGGGTACATCCGGGTCAAGGAAGGAATGGACGAAGCTTGTATTGGCGCCGTTCTCGAGCAATCGGCGGACCAGATAAGGGAGCAGGTCTTCATGCGCGCCGACGGGCGCATAGACGCGCACGCGGCTGCCGGCATCGGCGGCCTCGTAGAGCGGCTCGCCCATACCGTGCAGGCGCTGGAACTCGAAATTCGTGACACCCGCCTCGGCCGCCAGCAGATCGACGGCGGCGAGCGTATGGGCATTGTGCGTGGCGAAGGCGGAATAGATCGCCGGAGAGGCAGCGAGCATCACGCGCGCGCAGGCGAGATAGTGAACGTCGGTTCCCTGTTTGGTCGTGAAGACCGGGAAGTTCGGGAAGCCCTCGACCTGGGCGTTCTTGATTTCGCTGTCCCAATACGCGCCCTTGACGAGGCGGACCATGAACCGCCGGCCGGTTTCCTCTGCCAGCGCGGCAAGCTTTTCCAGTACCGCGCGGGCGCGCTTCTGATAGGCCTGCACCGCAAGGCCAAGGCCGGTCCAGTCCTTCAGGGACGGCTCGCGGGCGAGACGTTCGAAGAGCTTCAGGCTGATGACGAGGCGGTGAGCTTCCTCCGCATCGAGGCATAGGCCGATATTGGCCTTTGCGGCCGCTTCGCAGAGGGCGAGGACTTTCGGGTAAAGCTCGTCCATCACGCGCGCTTCCTTGATGGCGAGATAGCGCGGATGGAGGGCGGAGAGTTTCACCGAGACGCCATTGGCCTTTTCCGGCGCGAGGGCCGGGTCCTTGTCGGCAGCCACAGCGGCGATCGCGTCATGATAGGCCTTGTAATAGCGTTCCGCATCGGCGCTGGTGCGGGCACCCTCGCCCAGCATGTCGAAGCTGAAATGGGCTGCATCGCCGGTTTTCACCATCCGGCGGCCGCGCTTGAGGGCTTCCGAGACCGTCCGGCCAAGGACGAACTGCTCGCCCATGATTCGCATCGCCTGCATCATGGCGGCCCGGATGACCGGCTCTCCGCTCTGGCGCACAAGGCCGGAGACGAAATTGCCGGCGCCTTTCTGGGCATTGGCCGGCGCCCCGACGACCCGGCCGGTCAGCATCAGGCCCCAGGTGGAGGCGTTGACGAGCCAGCTGTCGGACTGGCCCTTATGGGCACCCCAGTCGCCCGAGCGGATCTTCTCGGCGATCAGGTCGTCTTTCGTTTCCGTATCCGGCACGCGAAGCAGCGCCTCTGCCAGACACATCAGGGCAAGACCCTCGGAATTGGTGAGGCCGAACTCTTCCAGGAAGCTTTCCATCATGCCCTTGCGCCGGCCTTTGGCGCGGGCAATGGCCACGAGATCCCTGCCGCGGCGCACCGCGCCTTCGCGGATCGGCGGCGGCAGGACACCCTCTTTCAGCAGGGATTCGAGGAGCGCTTCCTCATCGGCAAATTTGAGAGCATCGAGCGCGTCCCAGTCGAGGGCGTGCGGCAGAGTTGCATCAGGCATGAGGCAGGTCCATCAGGCGTGGCCGGGGCAATATTCTGCCGCTTATAGCGCAGCGCGCGCACAAGAATACCCCCATGAGGGGAGTGTCCCAAATGACGCTGCGCGGCAGTCTCCCCCTTTACGCCCTGCACCAAGCCCGCCAGATTGCGCCGCGAACGGCCCGAGGGGGGCTGAAACCAGGGAGCCGGCATGCGCATCATGCTCGTCACGGACGCATGGGACCCGCAGGTCAACGGCGTCGTACGCACGATGAAGCGCGTCGTGGCCGAGGCGGAAGCCATGGGCCATGTGTGGGAGATCGTGCATCCCGGCGACGGGTTCATGACCATGCCGCTGCCGACCTATCCGGAGATCAAGCTCGCCCTGTTCGCGCGCCGGAAGATCCGCGAGCGGTTTGACAGTTTCGAGCCTGACGCGGTGCATATCGCGACCGAAGGCACGCTCGGCATGGCGGCGCGCGCCGTCTGTCTGACTGAGAAACACCCCTTCTCGACCGCCTATCACACGCGCTTTCCCGAATATGTCTCGGCCCGTATCCCGATTCCGCTCAGCTGGGGCTATTCCTTCGTGCGCTGGTTCCACAAATACTCCGGCAAGGTGATGGTGGCGACGCCCTCGCTGCTGGACGAGTTGCGCCAGCAGCGCTTCATCAATCTGGTGGCCTGGAGCCGGGGGGTCGATACCGAGATGTTCACCCCCACCCTGCGCGTGGAGGAAGGCCAGCCGGGCGACCCGTTCGAGGGGATGAAACGCCCGATCTTCCTGAATGTCGGCCGGGTGGCGGTGGAGAAGAATATCGAGGCCTTTGCCGAACTGGACCTGCCGGGCACGCAGGTGATCGTCGGCGACGGGCCGCAGCTGGAAGAGCTGAAGAAGAAGTACCGGCACGTCGTCTTCCTCGGCGCCAAGTTCGGCGAGGACCTCGCCCGCCACTATGCCAGCGCAGACGTGTTCGTCTTCCCGAGCCTGACCGACACGTTCGGACTGGTCGTGCTGGAAGCGATGGCCGCCGGCACGCCCGTTGCCGCCTATGAGGCGACGGGGCCGCGCGATGTGATACCCGGGTCCGGGGCGGGCACGATCACGCCGGTCGGCGGCGATCTGCGCCAGGGCGCCATCGCTTGCCTTGAACTCAGCCGCCAGACCTGCCGGGCCTATGCCGAGACTTATAGCTGGCGGGCCTGCGCCGAGGCGTTCATCGAGAACCTCCAGCCCCTGCCCGCACCGGAGCGCAAACGCTTCTGGCAGAAAATGCGCATCCGGCGGCGGCGGTCGCCCGCCGGGCCGGGCTTCTGAGGCTGGTCAGTAGGCGCGGACTTTCGCCGCAAGCTGTTTGGCGATGGCCTGCTGCTCGAGCAGCATCTCATCCGGCAGCGGGATGAGGCCCTGTTCCAGCAGGTAGCCATCAGGACCGGCGGCGCCGTCATCGACCGAGAAAATGACGAACTCAGCCAGCCCGTCGACCAGTGGGACGTTCTGGTCCTTCACATAGAAGAACATCAGCCGCGCGAGGCCATAATCACCGGAAGCGATGTTGTCGAAGGTGGGCTCGATCCCGTTGAACCAGGTACCTTTCACACGGTCGGCATTCTGCTCGAGGAAGGAATAGCCGAGCACGCCGAGCGCTTCGGGCGATTTGATGAGGGATTGGACGATCGCCGAATCATGCTCGCCGAAATCGATCCAGCGGCCATCGGTCCGGATGGTGTGCGAGCGCTGCTTGAATTCGTCCCCGTCGGTGGCTTTCAGCGCCTGCAGTTGCGGGATTTCGAGGGCGCCCTTTTCCATGCCCAGCTCATTGAAGGCGTCGCGCGTGCCGGATGTCGGCGGCTGGCCGAAGATCAGGATCGGGACATCGGGAAGTTCGGGGGAGACGTCCGACCAGCGGTTGTGGGGATTGGGGATGAAACCGCCCTGGCCGTCGGGAATGTCCTTGGCGAGGGCCAGGAACATCTGCGACTTGGTCAGCCTGAATTCGGGACCAGATATGGCGCCCGCCAGCACGATGCCGTCATATCCGAAGGCGACTTCGGTGATCTCGGTGACGCCGGCGCGCGCGCAGAGTTCGCGCTCCGAATTGGTCATCGGGCGGGAGGCGTTGGCGATGGACGGCGTGACCGGGCCGACGCCTTCGCAGAAGGCGCGGAAGCCCCCGCCGGTGCCGGTGGACTCAACGATCGGCGTGGCAAAGCGGGTTACGGCGCCGAAACGCTCTGCCACAGGCCGAGAAAACGGCGCGACGGTGGACGAGCCGACGATCTTGATCTTCTGGTTGCGGGCGATGGCGGGCACCGGCTTGACGCCCGCTTCACCGGTATCGAGCTGCGACAGATCGCTCTGGCTGCACGCCGCCAGGACAAGGGCAGCGGCCACACCGGCGAGGCGCGAGACAGGAAAATTCATCGGAACAGACCTCCGGAAAGGCGGATAGCACGCCCCGAACGCCGGGCCGGAAGGATCGCCTTTTGACCTCGTTTGCAAGCCTTCTCTGGCGATTTTGCGTTACGCTTTTGTGACATGGCTGTGTAAGGGGCAAAATTCTTCTTGCATGCCCGGGCATTGTGCACTATTTCCGCCCCTGAAATTCGATGTGGCGGACATCTGGGCTAACCCGATAAGGGGGGCCCCCTGTACTAACGCCCAAAGCTGGTTTGAAGCCCTTTGGAGGTTAGGTGTCATGCGCACTTACGCTACCCCCATTCATATTGCGCGTCAGGATCGTCCTGAGCTGCCGGTTTTCTGCTTTCGCCCGGAGCGGGTGACAGCGGCTGCCCGCTGGTTCGTGGAGAATTTCCCGGCCCAGCCCTTCTATGCCGTGAAAGCCAACCCGGCCCCGCATGTGCTCGATGCCCTGTGGGACGCGGGCATCCACAGCTTCGATGCGGCCTCCGAGCGCGAGATCGAGCTTATCCATGGCCGTTTCCCCGGCGCACGGATCGCGTTCCTGCACCCGGTGAAACCGCGCCGCGCCATCCGCCGCGCCTATCACGAGTTCGGGGTTCGCATCTTCGTGACCGACACGGTCGCAGAGCTGAACAAGATCCTCGAAGAGACCGGGAATGCGAAAGATCTGACGATCCTGGTGCGCCTTGCCGTCTCGTGCGAAGGCTCGGCCCTGCCGCTTGCCGGCAAGTTCGGCGCCCCGGCCGAGGAAGCTGCAGAAATCCTGCGCCTTGCGCGGCGTCATGCCGACGAGGTCGGCGTGTCCTTCCATGTCGGCAGCCAGGCGATGAAACCGTCTGCCTGGGCACAGGCGATGGCCGAGGCCAGCCGCATCATTATCGAAGCCGGCGTGACCGTGGACATCGTCGATGTCGGCGGCGGCTTCCCGGCCATCTATGCCGACAAGACGCCCCCGGCGATGGAAGACTATGTCGCGATGGTGATGCGCTCATTCGAGAACATGTTCGTTCTCGAGAATGCCGAGCTGTGGTGCGAGCCAGGCCGGGCGCTGGTCGCCGAGGCCGAGAGCCTGCTGGTGCGCGTTGACCTTGCGAAGGGCAACACGATTTACATCAATGACGGCTCCTACGGCTCGCTCTATGACGCGGTGCATGAGCGCTGGGAGTTCCCGATGCGCGCCATTTCCGGCGACAGCCGCAAGCTCGGCCGCATGGTGGAATACACCGTGTACGGCCCGACCTGCGACTCGACCGATATGCTTCCGGAGAAAGTCTGGCTTCCGGCCGGGCTGACCGAAGGCGACTATATCGAGTTCGGCAATATCGGTTCCTATGGCCGCGCCATGTCGACCCGGTTCAACGGCTTCGGCGAGACCGATGTTGCGGTTGTCCAGGATTCGCCCTGGCCGTCGCTTTACGGCTCGGCCGAAGGCGCAGAGGTCATCTCGATCGGCTCGATGGCCACGAACTGAACCTCCGGGAAGCCATAGCGGCGCAGGACGCGGACAATTCCGCTTTCATCTTCCGGCGGGCTGGTGAGGAACGCTGTTCCCCCCTGCCCGCCGGTTTCCGTTTTCTCGGGCAGTACACGGATGGTCTGGCGGGCGATGGCGGCGCCGCTGTCGACATAGCTGACGGGCCGCGGCGCGGTCGCGATCAGCTGGCCGCGCACCAGCGGGAAATGCGTGCAGGCGAGCACGACCGTGTCGATGGCCTCCCCGCCCGGCGCTGCGAACAGCGGGGCCTGCGCGGCGGCGAAGGCTTCCGGGGGCACATCCTCCCCGCGCGCATGGGCCTCGGCCAGCTTCACCAGTTCCAGGCTGCCATGCAGGATAACGCGCTTGTCGTTCGCAAACTCCGCAATCAGCCGGGCGGTACAGGCGCGCCCGATGGTGCCGGGCGTGGCCAGCAGGCCGATCGTGCCGGTCTCGGTGAGCCTCGCCGCTGGCTTGATCGCGGGCACGGTGCCGACGACGGGGATGTCCAGCACGGCACCACCTCTGCCAGCGCCAGCGTGCTGGCGGTGTTGCAGGCGATGACGAACACATCCGGCCGGGCCGCCTCGACCAGCGCTTTGGCCACCACCGGCAAGCGCGCGCGCAGGGCCTCATCCGACTTGTCCCCATACGGGAAAAAGCTGGTATCGGCGGCATAATGGACCGACAGACGCGGCCCCAGCGCCCGGATTTCGCCGGCGACCGTGAGCCCCCCAACGCCCGAATCGAAGACCAGCACCCGGCCGCGGGCGGGCGATGGCTCAAACGGAAAGGCGGACTCTGGCGGCATGGATCATAGCTATTGGCATTCGCCGGAGGCGGAAACGGGGCCGAATCAGGCTTTTGGCATGAGATTTGTTGTGCGCCGCACAATAGCGTCGTAAAAGTGTGACCTAGAGCTGATGGACAAAAACTGATGTTGGATTTCTGGCTGGCCCCCTGGCGGGCATCCCTCGCGCTGACTTCGGCGTCTCTCGACACGGTGCTGGCGATGCAGAAAAGCATGATGAGCTTTTCCTCGATCACGCTGGCTGACGGCTTTGACGGCACTGACGAGAATTACATGCGCCAGGCCTTCCAGCTGGCGGCGGACGCGAATGTCCGACGTTGGGCCGATGCGGCCGGCGTGCTGCAGGCCATGCCGGACTGGTATCACGAGGCTGTCAGCGCCCCCGGCGGCGCCCTCACCGACATGTTCGACAAGGCCCGCCGCTCAATCGGCTGAGCCGGTTCAGGCAAGTTCGAGCGCGCGCAGCACGGCGCCCTGATCGAAATACGGCCGCTCGCAGACGATTCTGTCACTCTCCGGCGCAAACTCGAAACTCGCCGCCATGCGCACGCGAAAGGCCCGTCCCGTCGGCGCGATGGTCCGCCCGCCAATGGCGAGCGGCCCGAGATGGGTGCCCGTCAGCCAGAATTCGACGAGCACCGTGTCGCCCGCATGGGCGATGGCGATGATCTCATTGCCCTGATCCGGAAACGGGACACGCGAGGCGGTAAAATATTTCCGCACCGCTTCTTCCCCGTCGAAGACCACGCCGCTGCCATACAGTTCATAGCGCGGATGCTGGAAGGTCGCGATCACCGCATCCCAGTCATGGGTGATCTCCAGCGCCATGTGATCGCGCACCGTTTTCAGCCGGCGCTCTGCCAGATCGATCATACCTTACTCCTCCCCCGCCCTGCAGAAAGGCTAGCGAAGCGACGGCAATCTTCCAAGCGATTGTTCCGCCGCCAATGGACTTGCGCGCGCGCCTGTTTTAGGCGGAAGGAAATGCCCCTCTTCCGCACGATGGCCGAAACTCATGCCCCTTTCCCTCGATCAGCTGAAAACAATTGAGCAGCGCCTGCTCTGGCTTGCCGCCTGGACGGTCCACAATGCGAACCATCTGCGCAGCAAGGAGGAAGACGATGTGAAGGTGGGCGGGCATCAGGCGAGCTGCGCCTCCATCGTCTCGATCATGACGGCGCTGTATTTCCATGTGCTGCGGCCCGAAGACAGGGTGGCGGTGAAGCCGCATGCCGCGCCGGTCTTTCATGCGATGCATTATCTGATGGGCAGCCAGACGCAGGAGAAGCTCGAGAATTTCCGCGGCTTCGGCGGGGCGCAGTCTTACCCGTCGCGCACCAAGGATATCGACGATGTCGATTTTTCGACCGGCTCGGTCGGGCTCGGCGTGGCGGCTACCGCCTTTGCCTCCATGGTGCAGGACTATCTGATGGCTCGTCCTTGGACAGATTTCGGGTCCGGTAAGCGCCCGGCAGGGCGGATGGTGGCGCTGGTCGGCGACGCGGAGCTTGATGAGGGCAATGTGTATGAATGCCTGCAGGAAGGCTGGAAACATGGCCTGCGCAACACCTGGTGGATCATCGACTATAACCGCCAGAGCCTTGACGGCATGGTGCATGAAGGTCTCTGGGCGCGGATAGAGGCGATCTTCAAGGCGTTTGGCTGGCGCGTCGAGGTGCTGCGCTTCGGCGTGCACCAGCGGGCCGCCTTTGCCGAGCCCGGCGGCGAGCGGCTGAAAAAGTGGATCGAGGACTGCCCGAACCCGCTCTACTCGGCGCTGACTTTCATGGGCGGGACGGCCTGGCGCAAACGCCTGCTCGACGATATCGGCGACCAGGGTGATGTCACCCGGCTGATCGAGAAGCGCTCCGACGCTGAACTAAGCGAGCTGATGAACAATCTCGGCGGCCAGTGCCTCGAGACGCTGCTGGAGGCCTTCTCCCGCGCCGATGACGAGCGTCCGACGGTGTTCCTTGCCTATACGATCAAGGGCTGGGGCACGCCGCTGGCAGGGCACAAAGACAACCATTCCGGCCTGATGACCAAGGCCCAGATGGCGGATTACCAGAAGGCCATGGGCATTGCCGAGGGCGAGGAATGGGCGCCCTTCGCAACTGTAGAAAATGTCAGTGATCTCAAGGCCGCGCTGGCGGAAGTTCCCTTCTTTGCGAAGGGTCCGCGCCGCTACAGCGCGCCGGCGGTGGCCTCTCCCGGCCCGGTCTTCCTCGATGACGAGGCGCTCTCGACACAGGCAGGCTTCGGCAAGATCCTCGACGCGTTCGCCAAGGGAGACAGCGAGCTGGCGCAGCGCATCCTGACGACATCGCCGGATGTGACCGTCTCGACCAATCTTGGCCCCTGGGTGAACCGGCGCGGCCTGTTTGCCCGTGAGGTGAAGGGCGACACGTTCCGCGACGAGAAGATTCCCTCCGCACAGAAATGGTCCTTCTCACCGGAAGGCCAGCACATTGAGCTCGGCATTGCGGAGATGAACCTGTTCCTGCTGCTCGGCGCGGCGGGCCTGTCGCACTCCCTCTTTGGCGAGCGCCTGCTGCCGGTCGGAACGGTCTATGACCCGTTTGTCGCGCGCGGTCTCGATGCGCTGAACTATGCCTGCTATCAGGATGCGCGCTTCATCATTGCCGGCACGCCGTCGGGCGTCACGCTCGCCCCGGAGGGAGGCGCGCACCAGTCGATCGGCGCCCAGCTGATCGGGATGAGCCAGGACGGACTCGTTTCCTTCGAGCCGGCTTTCCTTGATGAGCTGTCCATCATCATGGACTGGTCGTTCGACTATCTCCAGCGCGACGGCGAGGGCGACCCGGACGAGCGCACCTGGCTGCGCGACGAAACCGGCGGATCGGTCTATCTGCGCCTGTCGACCCGGCCGGTGGAACAAGTGCGCGTCTGGTCGCGCGAGGATGCCGCCTTCCGGCAGGGCGTCATTGATGGCGGCTACTGGCTGAGGCCCCCCGGCCCGAATGCCGAAGTTATCATTGCCTATCAGGGCGTTGTTGCGCCCGAAGCCATCAAGGCGGCTGCGCGCATTGGCGAAGGCCGGCGTGATATCGGCGTCCTTGCGGTGACCTCCGCAGACAGATTGAATTCAGGCTGGACGGCGGCGCGGCGGGCGCGGGCGCGCGGACAGGCGCAGGCGAAAAGCCAGATCGAACGCCTGATGGAATCGGTGCCGCGCCATGCCCAACTGATCACGGTGACCGACGGGCATCCGGCAACGCTCGCCTGGATCGGCGGGGTGAAGGGCCATGCCGTGACCCCGCTCGGCGTCGAACATTTCGGCCAGACCGGCACGATCCGCGATCTCTACCGCCACTTCATGATCGACGCCGACGCGATCGTGTCTGCCGCAAGCCACCTCTCGCCCGGCAAGGTTCTCTGACGCGGGCGCGCGCAGGGCATATCCTGCCAGCGGCGGGCCGGGCGGCCGCATCCTGCAGCAGGTAGGACGAATTTCGGCTGCCGGACGAACCCGATATTTACCAATCCGGCGTACCCATGATCGTGAAGCGGGTATTGTCTGGCATGTTGTTCTATCACTATTTTCCGGGGTTCCTCCGGTCCGCGCTGTGTGCGGCCTTGCTGCTGCTTGCGCTGGCGCCGGGCGCTGGGGCGGATGGCGCGGCGGTGAAGCGGATCGACCTCGCCAGCCTGCCGGCTGAAGGCGGCCTGCGGCCGATCGTCGACATTGCCGGACCTGTGGCGCAGGACTTCTCGCCCGAAGAGGTCGCCGCCGGAATGCTCGAATTCAATCCGGCAACCCGGCGCGTTCCGCAATTCAGCGGCCGGGACGGTGACATCTGGATCCGGTTTCACCTCGTCAATTCCGGCGCCGACAGCCGGTCTGCGAAGCTGGTCCTGCGCTTTCCATACCTGGAACAGGTGGATCTTTACGAGCGACTCGCCGATGGCAGTTTCCGGCGCAGCACAGCCGGCGCGGCGGCCCTCCTGACCGGTGATGCGGTCGCGGCGGCCTATCCGGCCTTCCATCTGCAGGTGCCGGAGGGGGCCGAGAAGGATTACTTCGTCCGGATCCGGAGTGAATCGCTGGTTATCCTGCCGATTTCGCTGGAATCCGAAATCTCCTTTTCCCGGCGCGTGACCACCGATGCTCTGATCTGGAGCCTGATCGTTGGCGCCGCACTGGCCTTCGCCATCTATGCCGCGTCGATGTCTTTCACGGCCAGCCATGGCGTGTTCAGAATCTATGTTCTCTTTGCGCTCTCCTCTGCCGCCTACATTCTCCTGACATCGGGCCTACTCAACGCCCTGGTAGGCGCCGGCACCAGCTTCAATTTCACCCGGCTTGTCTTCGGCGGCCAGGCCATGATGATCACATTCAGCACCGTGTTCATTATGGTTTTCCTGGATATGCAGAAAAATGCGCCGCGGCTGAACCGCGTCTTCCTGGGCGTGGCACTGGTCGGCGCCGCAACCGGTGTGAGCTATCTGATGCCGGCCTGGCTTGGCCGCCTCGCCTATTTCACGGCCACCGGCGGCGGGCCTGTGGTGATTGCCGCCGGCCTCGCCTGGATGGCGGCCCGAGGCGTACCCAGAGCGCGCAGTGTACTGATCGCCTGGCTGCCCTGTCTTGCCGCGACCGTCTGCATCTATCTGCGCGTACTCGGCCTGACCCCCTATATGCCGATCAACCATTTCCTGGTGCCGCTGACATTTGCCTTCACCCTCGCCTATCTCAGCGCGATGCTCGGCGGACAGGCGCGCATGAAGGACCTGTGGGCGCATTCGGACACGATGACCGGCCTCAGCAATCGCCGCCACCTCGCCAATCTTGCCGAACTGGAAAGCCGCCAGTCGGGGGAGCGCTATGGCGCGGCGGTGGCGATCGACCTCGATCGGCTCAAGCCGGTCAACCAAACTCATGGACCTGCTGCCGGCGATGCCGTGATCACCGCGATGGCAGAGCGGCTGCGGGCGCAGTTCGCCGGCAAGGGCGATGTCTTCCGGCTCGGCGGGGATGAATTCCTTGTCCTCGGCTATCACTGGGTCGAGCGTATGGAGATCATTTCGCGCGCCAATGCCTTCCTACAGTCCGCGGTTCAGCCTGTGTGCCATGAGGATCACTACATCAGTGTCGGCGTGAGCGTGGGCATTTCCTTCTACGATCCCCGCACCGGCTTTTCCGGACTGCTGAAACAGGCCGATGCCGAACTCTACCTCATGAAAACATCCGGAGGCGGCGGAATCAGGATTGCCGACCAGCGCCAGCGTGACCGGCGCAGGACAGAATCGGTCCTGTTTGCAGATTACAGTCAGGAAGACGATGCCATCGCGCGCATGTTCGCGAACGGCTGAGGCCCGTCAGACAAGAATCTCGTAGAGATCGGTTCTCCGGTCACGGAAGAACCCCCAGGCGGCGCGCGCCCGGTCAAGATGATCGAGGTCGAAGCTGGCGGCGATTACTCCCTCCTCCGTGCGGCCAAGATCGGTGACGATTTCGCCGGTTTCATCCGCGATGAAGCTGGTGCCGTAGAACAGCTGGCCGGCTTCATCGCCAACACGGTTGGCCGCCATAACGGGCGTGACATTGGCCACGGCATGGCCCTGCATGCCGCGGCGCCAGCGGGCGGCGGTGTCGAGT
>JBKBLD010000040.1:0-20414 GCA_046296675.1 Hyphomonas sp.
GGAGGATGACGCCGCGCTCGGGGCGGGCGCCCCACAAGCAAAGCGCAGGCGCAGGTACCCCGGCTGACAGGCCGGGATCAGCACCGGGCAGCTTCGTCAGAGGCTACTCAGAAGATGCCCGCCATCGACAACAATCGTTGATCCCGTCATGAAGCTGCCCGCATCAGAGGCCAGCAGGAGGAGAGGGCCGGCAAGTTCTTCGATATTCCCGATACGGCGCATTGCGATGCGGCGGATCATTTTCTGGCCCTCTTCGCTCTCGAGATAGTCGTCATTGATCTCGGTCTTGAAATAGCCGGGCGAGATGGCGTTCACGCGCACGCCGTAGCGCGCCATTTCGAGCGCCATATGGCGGGTCATGTGATCGACGCCGGCCTTGGAGACACAATAGGCGGTGGTCATCAGCTGGGTACGGTGGGCGGTGATCGAGGCGATGTTGATGATCGAGCCGGGGATGCCGGCCTTCACCATGGCGTTGGCGCCATGCTTGGCGACGCGCCAGACGCCGGTGAGGTTGGTATCGATAACAGTGTTCCAGTCCGCCTCGCTCATCTCGCGGAACCAGCCCTCGCGCGACAGGCCGGAATTGTTGACGATGATATCCGCCGGACGGCCGAGCTGGTCGGCGATTTCGCCGAAACCGGTCTGGACGCTGCCATCATCGGTCACGTCCATGACAACTGCGATGGCGCGCCCGCCCTTGGCGTTGATGTCGGCGGCGACCTCCTGGAGGCGGTCGATGCGGCGGGCGGCGAGGATTACGGCTGCGCCCGCATCGGAGAGGATGTGCGCGAACTGGCGGCCCAGCCCGCTTGACGCCCCGGTCACCAAGGCTGTCCTGTTAGCAAGACTAAACAAATTCATGCCCCCTCCTTCCAAAATAACAGTTGCATGGCGCAAAGTTTAACCTAATCCAAGCTGCCATGAAGATATCAGTGCTCAAAGAACGGCGACCCGGCGAGACCCGCGTGGCGGCAACTCCGGAGACAGTCAAGAAACTAATTGGCCTCGGCCATACGGTTACAGTTGAAACCGGTGCCGGCACCGTTGCGGGCTTCCTTGATGGCGCCTTCACCGAGGCGGGCGCGAGCATTGCCGGATCGGCAGCGGATGCGGCCAAGGGCGCGGACATCGTGTTCAAGGTGCGCCGCCCGCTGCCGGACGAGATCGCCGCCCTGCCCGAGGGCACGGCGCTGATCGCGCTGATGGAGCCTTACGCTTACCCGGCAGACGAGGTCGCGGCGCTGAATGCGAAGAAGATCGCGGCGCTGTCGATGGAGTTCACTCCGCGAATCACGCGGGCCCAGTCGATGGACGCGCTTTCGTCCCAGTCGAACCTCGCCGGCTACCGGGCGATGATCGAAGGCGCGCAGATCTATGGCCGCGCCATGCCGATGATGATGACGGCAGCCGGTACGGTTGCCCCGGCGAAGGTGTTCATCATGGGCGCAGGCGTAGCCGGCCTGCAGGCCATCGCAACAGCCCGCCGCCTGGGCGGGGTCGTCACCGCCAATGATGTGCGCCCCGCCGCCAAGGAACAGGTCGCCTCGCTCGGCGCCAAGTTCATCGCGGTCGAGGATGAGGAATTCAAGGCGGCCGAGACATCCGGCGGCTATGCCAAGGAAATGTCGGCGGAATACCAGGCCAAGCAGGCGGCGCTGACCGCCAGCCACATTGCCAAGCAGGATATCGTCATCACCACGGCGCTGATCCCCGGCCGGCCGGCGCCGGTGCTGATCACGGAGGAGATGGTCAAGTCGATGAAGCCGGGCTCGGTGATCGTCGATATGGCCGTTTCGCAGGGCGGCAACTGCCCGCTCTCGAAAGCCGATGAGGTGGTCGATGTCGGCGGCGTCAAGATCGCCGGCTTCTCCAACCTGCCGGCGCGGCTGCCGGCGGACTCCTCCTCGCTCTATTCCAAGAACCTGCTCGCCTTCATTCCGCTGATCACGGCCGAAGGCGGCGGGCTGAACCTCGACACCGATGACGAAGTCGTCGTCGCCATGCTGCTCACGCGGGGTGGTGAAACCGTTAGTGAAAGGCTGAAGTGATGAAACGCGCTCTCGCCACCCTCGCCCTTGCCAGCTTCGCCCTGCCCGCCTTCGCCGATGCGGGCGCCATCAATTCCACGGTGTTCCTCGCGGCGATCTTCGCGCTGGCCTGCTTTGTCGGTTATTATGTCGTCTGGTCGGTGACGCCTGCGCTGCACACGCCGCTGATGGCGGTGACCAACGCGATCTCCTCCGTGATCGTCGTCGGGGCGCTGATCGCCGCAGCGGCCGCCGGCTTCAGTTCGGACGGCTGGATCGCAAAGGCGCTCGGCGCCGTCGCGGTTGCCCTCGCCAGCGTGAATATCTTCGGCGGCTTCCTCGTCACCCAGCGCATGCTCGCGATGTACAAGAAGAAAGGGGACTAGGCGCTTAATGTTCGGCACGTTCCGCCTTTTCCTCGCACTGCTGGTCTTGCTGACTCATTCCGGATTGAACGCTGGCTCGTTCTATCAGGGAACCATGGCGGTGATCGTATTCTATGCGATCTCGGGCTATGTCATCAGCTTCCTGCTGGAACAGCGCCTTGAAACGGTGAATGCACGCACATTTTATCTGGAACGGATTGTGCGGGTCTATCCGCAGTTCGTGCTGCACCTGGTCCTGGCCGCGCTGGTCATCCTCGCATTCCAGCCTGACTCGCGATATGCCAAAGCGGCGATCTCGCCCGAGACCATTCTCCTGAACCTGTCGCTCTTTCCGCTGCAGGCCAAGGCGTTCTCGGCTTACATCGAAAGCGCCATGTATGTGCCGACCTCCTGGTCGCTGTCGCTGGAAGCCTCGTTCTATCTGATCGTGCCCTTTCTCGTCCGGTATCGTATGTCGACACTGGCAGCGGTCATCAGCTTCGCCATCTTCAGCCTGGCTGTGCTTGGCGCGATCAAGACGCATACCTATTCCTATGCGACGATCTTCGGCACGCTTCAGTTCTTCATCATGGGGATGTGGCTGGAGCGCCGCCGGTATGTTCACCTTGGCATCTGGTGCGCCGCCATGATCGGGCTCGGCGTGCTGGTGCAGGTTTATGCGTCCTGGAAACCGCCGCATGTTGAAGAGACATTTGCAGGCGCCGCAGTCAGCCTTGCCGGAATTCTTCTGCTGCGTAATCTCCGCAACAAAAAATTGTTGCCGCTGGACGAATTCCTCGGGCGCATCTCCTATCCCGTTTTCCTGAACCATTTCCTCCTGATGTGGGCAATGGACGGCCTGGGCATGGATTACAGCACCGCCGCCGGCAGAACGATGCTGGTGATATTCAGCCTGCTGACGGCCTCCATTGCCTATCTCGCGATGGAGCGGCCCCTCACCAATTTCCGCAGATCCCTGCGCAATCCCTCGGGCGTCATTGCGGGCGAAAGCCCTGCAGGCCCCGGACACTTCACCGACCAGGCTCAAACCCGGCAGAAGGCGCAGGCCTTCCGCGAAGGAGCGTAAATTCAGATGACTGACGCCTTTCAATCCACCTGGGCGCCGCTGCTCTATCTCGTTGCCGGCGTCCTGTTCATCCTCGCGCTGCGCGGGCTGTCCAGCCCGGCGACCAGCCGCAAGGGCAACCGCAACGGCATGATCGGCATGGCGATCGCGGTCGCCACCACGATCATTCTCGTCTGGGAACAGCTGGATGCGACCACCTGGGCGATGATCCTCGGCGGCGTTGCCGTCGGCGGCAGCATCGGCGCCTATATCGCGCGCAAGATCCCCATGACGGCGATGCCGCAGCTCGTCGCTGCCTTCCACTCGCTCGTCGGCATGGCCGCCGTGCTGGTGGCGGCCGCCGCGCTCTATGCGCCCGCCAGTTTCGGCATTCTCGACATCACCGGCGTCAAGCCGATATCACTGATCGAACTCGGCCTCGGTTCTGCGATCGGCGCACTGACGTTCACCGGATCGGTCATCGCCTTTGCCAAGCTCAACGGAAACATGAGCGGCGCGCCGATCCTGCTGCCCGCGCGCCACCTTCTGAACATCGCCCTCGCTGCCGGCATCATCGCCCTGATGGTGATCCTGATCCTGTCTGGCGGCAGCGCCCACTGGGCCTTCTGGGGCCTGACGGCGCTGGCCCTGATCCTCGGCATCACGCTGATCATCCCCATCGGCGGGGCGGACATGCCCGTCGTCGTTTCAATGCTGAACTCCTATTCCGGCTGGGCCGCGGCGGCGCTGGGCTTCACGCTCGGCAATTTCGCGCTGATCATCACCGGCGCGCTCGTCGGCTCGTCCGGCGCGATTCTCTCCTACATCATGTGCAAGGGCATGAACCGCAGCTTCATCTCGGTTATCCTTGGCGGCTTCGGCGGTGAGGATGCGGCGGCCGCTGGCGGCGCGAAAGTCGATCGTCCGTACAAGAAGGGCTCCGCCGACGACGCGGCCTTCATCATGAAGAACGCCTCCAAGGTCATCATCGTTCCGGGCTATGGCATGGCCGTCGCCCAGGCGCAGCACGCGCTGAAGGAAATGGCCGAGAAGCTGAAGGAAGAAGGCGTCGAGGTGAAATACGCCATCCACCCCGTCGCGGGCCGGATGCCGGGGCATATGAACGTGCTGCTGGCCGAAGCGCAGGTGCCATATGACGAAGTGTTCGAGCTTGAGGACATCAACTCGGAATTCTCTGCGGCGGATGTGGCCTTCGTCATCGGCGCCAACGATGTGACCAACCCGGCCGCGAAGACCGACAAGACCTCGCCGATCTATGGCATGCCGGTGCTCGACGTCGAAAACGCCCGCACGGTCCTGTTCGTCAAACGCTCAATGGGCTCGGGCTATGCCGGCATCGAGAACGAACTGTTCTTCTTCGACAACACGATGATGCTGCTGGCGGACGCGAAGAAGATGGTCGAGGATATCGTCAAGGCGCTTTAGGCGATCGCTGTCCGGTTTCCGAACACGACGATCTTGTTGTCCACATCGTGGCCGATATCGCAGCGGCCGAGATAGGCGATGCCGTTTCGGGCGCACCAGTGCTTAACGATCTCCTCTTCGCTCGCGCCGAAGTCGATATCGTTCACCGGAATCGCCCCGCACCGCCCCAGCCGGATGCCGGCGACCTTCTGCACTTCCGGGTTCGAGGTGATCGTGAACATCATCCGGTCGAGCCGGTAATGATACTCGCCGACATCCTCCAGCATCAGAACATGCCCGCTCAGGTCCGGCAGCCAGCCGGTGCCGATCAGGCTCGCGAACACCGAAATGTTGAACGCCGCATACTGGCCCGGCGCCCGCGCCGCCGCATCAATTCCCGCGTCCGCATCCGTACCCGTCAGGAAGCCGAGCGACCGGCGCACCGCCACCTCGCCGCCCTCGCGCAATATGTCCGCCGGCATCGGCCCATGCGCCACCCGGCCGATGCCATCGCGCGCCAGCCGCGCAAGAAGATTGCCCGCATCGCTATAGCCCATATAGGTCTTGCGACGCGCCGCGTTCCCGAGATTGCCGAAGGCCAGGTCCAGTATCCGGCACGCCCCATACCCGCCCCGCGCAAACCAGACCGCATCCAGCGAGGCATCATTCGCAACCTCTTCAAACGCCGCCGCCCGCGCCGCATCCGGCCCGGCAAAATGCCCCTCCCGCAGGAAGCATTGCGGATGAAACACCAGTTCCGCGCTCTCGCCCGCCAGCGCGTTGACGCGCTCCGCCAACCCCCGGTCAATCGCCCGGCCCGGCGCCACCACACCAATCCGCGTCTTCGCTCGTGTCATGTCACTCTCCCGGAACTGCTGGCGCAGTTAAAGCGGTATTCCTGGAGGATGGGAACGAGTTTTGGTACGAAGCAAGTGGTGGGAGATTATTGAGTGCCGTAGAAATCACACCACGGTCACTTGGGTTGCTTGGTGGCGGCAAGCTTCACGGCACGACTCAGGACATCAACGTTCCGTCCTTCACACGTGTACCAATTGACTGCCGCAAGGCCAAAATCGCCCTCGGCATCCTGCCCCCCAATAATAACAGCGTGGCCGTCGATGCCTCTTTGGCAACGGTCAAATTGAGCGTTCCGGAGATCCGGAATCATTGCGATCAGATCATCCGCAAGACGCGTCGGAATCGACTGCCGGGTCACGGTTCTGGTTGATTGACCGGTCCAGAAGTTGCTCGAATGATGCATCTCAAAAACATACAATACACCCGGCCGCGCAACATACCCTACGACTTCTCTGCTCGTAATCGTTGTAGTCCAAATCTGCAGTTCAGGCCCCGACGTTTCGTCCACCCCAAAATCACGCTGGTATGCAGCGAGAGTTTCGGATCGCGGATCCGGATCAGGCACGTAGCTAAGAGCAGTCTTGATGTCAGGATACTGTAATGGACCCGTTGCCAGATCAGGGGAAGAGTTATCCTCTGGTTCAACGAAAGCTCCGGAATTATCGGGTGCTGCACCACCTGCCGCCTGCGCCAAAACGCTGGCAGCTACACTCAGTGAAATCAGGCAAATGATTATAACGCGCTTCATTTTCACTTCCCATCAACCGCTGCAACCTTTGATAATCTAATTTTCCATATCAAAAAGCTGGAATCTGCTGCTCTTAGAAACTCGGCGTTTTCCTGACACTCATCTGCTACAAGCTCGCCACCATGACTCACCCCAATCGCTATTTCTTCTGTGGCATCGGCGGCTCCGGTATGTTGCCGCTGGCGTTGATCCTGCTCGATCAGGGCCACATCATCGAGGGCTCGGATCGCTCCCTCGATCAGGGCCGCACCCCTGCGAAGTTCGAGTATCTGCGCGCGCGCGGCATCCGGCTTTATCCGCAGGATGGCAGCGGCGTGACCAGCGCCGAGCAGGTCGTCGTCGCCTCGGCCGCCGTGGAGGATACCGTGCCCGATATCGCCGCCGCCCTGCGCGTTGGGGCAAAGCGGATGAGCCGGGCGGACATGCTGTCGGCGCTGTTCAATGCCGCCCCGTTTGCCATCGGCGTGGCGGGCACCAGCGGTAAGTCGACCGTGACCGGCATGATCGCCTGGATTCTCCATCACGCCGGCAAGAGCCCCACCGTGATGAACGGCGCCGTGATGAAGAATTTCCGCACGCCCGAAGCGTTGTTCTCCAGCTCCCTCGTTGGCACCAGCGGCATTTTCGTCTCGGAAGTCGACGAAAGCGATGGCTCCATCGCCGCGTATAATCCGCGCGTCGCCGTGCTGATGAACATCGCGCTCGACCACAAGACGATGGACGAGCTGCGCGCCCTGTTCGGCGGCTTTTCGGGCCGCGCGAAGGACGTCGTGCTGAACCTCGACAATGCCGAAACCGCGCGCCTTGCCGCCGGCTTCCCCGCCGCAATCACCTACAGTCTGGATAACCCGGCTGCGCAGCTCACCGCGAGCGACATTGTGCCGGGCCCCACCTCCATCACATTCTCCGCACACGACCGGAAAGCCGGCGAGCGCGCGGACATCCGGCTTGCGACCCCCGGGCGGCACAATGTCTCGAACGCCCTCGCCGCCATCGCTGCCGCGCAGACCTGCGGCGTTACGCTTGAGGAAGCCGCCCACGCGCTCGGCGAATTTTCCGGCATCGCCCGCCGCTTCGATGTGATCGGCACCGAAGGCGGCGTCACCGTCATCGACGATTTCGGCCACAACCCGGACAAGATCGCCGCCACCCTGCGCACCGTGAACCAGTTTCCCGGCCGGGTGCTGGTGATGTTCCAGCCGCACGGCTTCGGGCCGATCGCCAAGATGCGCAAGGAATTCGCCGAATGCTTCGCCGATAATCTCGATACGGAGGATATCCTGCTGATGCCGGAGCCGGCCTATTTCGGCGGCACGGTGGACCGATCGGTTGGCAGCGCGGACCTTGCCGCCGATATCCGCGCGCTGGGCCGGAATGCCGAAGCCCTCGGCGACCGGGCGGCCTGCGGCACGCGCCTTCTGGAACTCGCCCGCCCCGGCGACCGTATCCTCGTCATGGGCGCGCGCGATGACACGCTGACACTGTTTGCGCAGGAATTGCTGGCGAGCCTCAAGGCGCGGGCACAGAGCTGAAAAACTCCAACGGCGTTGGAGTTTTTTCCTGCCTCGTTGGAGGAATCGTTGGAGTTTTTTCAGCCGCCAGAACCCTGCCCGATATAGCCGAGCGTGGTGGCGAGGCGCACCGTCTGCGAGCGTCCGGAGACCCCCAGCTTGCGGCTGGCATTGTTCAGGTGAAAGCGGATGGTCGGCGCCGAGACGCCCATGATGGTGGCGATTTCAGCATCTGTCTTTCCCGCCGCGGCCCATTTCAGGCACTGGATTTCGCGCCGCGTGAACTCGGCCATCTCGGCTGGCGCAGCCGGCAGCACCGCATCGCGATAGGCTGAAACGAATTTCAGCGCCAGGATATGCAGGCGGGCCGCATGTTCGGCAAAAACCGCCGCGACATCCAGCACCGCATCGCCGGTTGCCCAGACCACGGACCCGATCACGCCCAGCGGCAGATGCACCGGGCTGACGATCGCGCTCGCGACGCCGAAGGATTCGTAGTTGAAATTCTGGTTGAGCGCCTCCAGCGCGCGCACCCGCCGCCAGCTGCCCAGCTGCCCGGCCCGGTAGTAGAAGGGCTCGCCGCAGACCCGGCTTGCCCGGATCACGCCGGCGCGCAGCACGAAGGACCGGTCCTTCCAATAGGCAAGATCGGGATCGACCCAGCGGAATACGGTTTCCGCCAGAGGCTTTCCATCCGTCCCCGTCATCGGCATCGGATCGCTGATGTCCGACGTCGCCGCGATGTAAGGCAGGCCGATCTCATGCCCGGCCCGGTTGATCTCGCGTGCGAGTTCCATCGTCTCCGCGACGACGCTTTCAGGAGTGGTACTGTGCATGGGTCCGGATGCGCCCTATCATTTCCGTCAGCTTGCCTCGCGGGTGCAGGCTGCTCAGACTTTGAAAAAGCCGGAGACAACCGCCAGGGAGGCGCGCCATGAAACTCGATCTGTCACCGCAGGATATTGAATTTCGCGATGAAGTGCGAGCCTTCCTCAAGGACAAGCTGACCCCGGAACTCGCCGCAGCAGGCCGTCTCGCCACCAGCGTTTTCATCGAGCCGGAATTCACCCTGCCCTGGCAGCGGATCCTGCATACGCGCGGCTGGGTCGCCCCACACTGGCCTAAGGAATACGGCGGCACCGGCTGGAGCGAACTCCAACGCTATATCTTCGCCACCGAATGCGCCCGCGCCGGCGCGCCGGGGCTGGCGCCGATGGGGCTGGGCATGGTCGGCCCCTGCATCATCGGCTATGGCACGCCGGAGCAGAAAGCCCATTACCTGCCCCGCATTCTCTCGGGCGAAGATTACTGGTGCCAGGGCTATTCGGAGCCCGGCGCGGGATCCGATCTCGCCTCGCTGCAGCTGCGCGCGGTCAGCGACGGGGACGATTATGTCCTCAACGGCACGAAGATCTGGACCACTCACGCCCACCATGCGAACAAGATGTTCTGCCTGGTGCGGACAGATATCGAGGCGAAGGCCCAGAAGGGCATCACCTTCCTCCTGCTCGACATGAACACGCCGGGCATCAAGGTCGACCCGATCATCACGCTGGCGGGCGAGCATGAGCTGAACCAAGTCTTCTTCGACGATGTGCGCGTACCGAAATCCGGCCGGCTGGGCGAAGAGAATGATGGCTGGTCGGTGGCGAAATACCTGCTGGAATTCGAGCGCTCGGGCGGCTCGTCCGCCGGGTTGGAGGCAGGGCTGGCGCGGCTGCAGCGGCGGGTTGTTGCCGAGGGTGACCCGGACCTGATGCGCCGCGCGGCAGACCTCTCCACCCGCGTCGAAGCGATCAAGGCCACCGAGCAGCGCATCCTCTCGGCCGTCACCAGTGGCAAGCCGCCGGGGCCAGCCGCCTCGATGCTGAAGATCCAGCGCACCGAGCTGATGCAGGCGGTCGATGAACTTGGCCTCCTCGCGGCGGGCCTCTATGGCGGCGTACAGCAGCTGGAGGCTTTGCACCCGCTGTCGAATGTGGAGCCTGTCGGGCCGGCGGAACTGGTGACAGCGATGCCGCGCTATCTCAACAACCGCGCCGGCTCGATCTATGGCGGCTCAAACGAAGTCCAGCGAGGGATTATCGCGAAGGGCGTGCTGGGGCTTTAGGGGCGGGCCAGCCTGACCATGGCATAGAGCCAGATAATTGAAATTTCGGGGGAAAATGGTGTGCCCAACAGGGATCGAACCTGTGACCTACTGATTAAAAGTCAGTTGCTCTACCGGCTGAGCTATGGGCACCTGGGACCGGCCTGAACCGACCGAAGCGGCCATTTAGGCCGGGAGTCGGAGCCGGTCAACCGTTCCCTGCATCCAGTGGCTTGATGTCGCCATATTTTTCTCGTCACTCTCCCGATATGCGACAACCCGTCATCCTTCTTCTTTCCCTCTGCCTGCTCGCGGCCTGCGCAAGCCGGGACACATCCGGCAATGGCAACGGCTCCCTGCAGGAGGATGTCGGCGCGGCCGCGTCAGGCACCGCCGAGCAGACGCGCGCCGGCTTTGCCGATGCTGCCCTGTCGCCGCTTGAGGACTTCAACCTCCGCCGCCAGGAGATTCCCGCCCTGCTGGCGCCCCTGAAACATCCCTACATTCAGCCTGACGATTTCAGCTGTGACGAGATCGCCGCGAAAATCGCAGAGCTCGACTCCGTGCTTGGCCCGGACTCCGATGCCGCCACGGAAGATGAGCGCCGGCGCAGCGAACAGATCGCCAATGCTGCCTCCGGCGCTGCGCTCGGCGTGGTCGAATCGGGCGCGACCGGCTGGATCCCTTTCCGGGGTCTGGTGCGACAGGCGAGCGGCGCGGCCGGTCATGAGCGCAAGGTGGTGCGGGCCTATACACTCGGCGCCCAGCAGCGCTCCTATCTCAAGGGCTATGGCCTCGCGCTCGGCTGCGAGGCACCGGCGCGGCCGGACTTCGAGGCGCTGGCCGAGTCCGAAGCTGACGCCATCGTCTACAAGTAGGTTAAGCGTCGCCGGCCGGTTTAGGCCTTGACTTTGTACCCTCCCACCGCGCTGACAGCTCCGCCCGCAGCGCCTCGAACCGGCCTTCCGCAATCGCCGCGCGCATCTCTGCCATCAGCGCCTGGAAGAAGGCGGTGTTGTGCCAGGAGAGCAGCATGGGGCCGAGATACTCGCCGGCCTTGAAGAGGTGGTGGAGATAGGCGCGGGTGTAGTCCTGGCTGGCCGGGCAGTTGACGTGCGTGTCAAGCGGGGCGGTGTCTTCGGCGAATTTGGCGTTGTTGAGGTTGAGCGGGCCATCCCAGGTCCAGGCCTGGCCGTGGCGGCCGGAACGGGTGGGCAGGACGCAGTCGAACATGTCGATGCCGCGGGCGACGCTTTCAACAAGGTCGATCGGCTTGCCGACACCCATGACATAGCGGGGCATGCCGTCCGGCAGGTGCGGCACGGTCATGTCGATGGTGGCGCACATCTGGTCATGGCCTTCGCCGACGGCGAGACCGCCGAGCGCGATGCCGCCGAATCCCTGGCTGGTGACCCCCCTGGCGGAGCGTTCGCGGAGATCGGGGAAGTTCGAGCCCTGGATGATGCCGAAGAGGGTTTGCGCGTCGCGGGCGCCGAAAGCCTCAAGGCTGCGCTCGCCCCAGCTGAGGGAAAGCTCGAGGCTGCGCTCTGCTTCCTCGTGCGTACACGGAAAATTCGTGCACTCATCAAGCTGCATGGAGATGTCGGCGCCCAGAAGGTCCGCCTGGATCTCGATGGAGCGGGCGGGGGTGAGGCGGTGGGTGCTGCCATCGATATGGCTCTGGAAGGTCACGCCATCTGCGTCCATCTTGCGGAGCTGGGCGAGGCTCCAGACCTGGAAGCCGCCGCTATCGGTCAGCATCGGGCCGGACCAGCCGGAGAATTTATGCAGGCCGCCGAGCTTCTTCACGCGCTCGGCGCCGGGGCGGAGCATCAGGTGGTAGGTATTGCCGAGGATGATGTCGGCCCCTGCCCCTTTGACCTGATCCATATAGAGCGCCTTGACCGTACCGGCGGTGCCGACGGGCATGAAGGCGGGCGTGCGGATGTCACCGCGCGGGGTTTTCAGGCGGCCTGCGCGCGCCTTGCCCTCGCGGGCGGTGATTTCAAACGGGAAGCTAGCCATGGCGCGCTCCTATAGGGGCGCCGGACGCTGAAGCCAAGCCGCGCCGGTCAGGAGGCCATAGCGCCCCAGGCTGCCATCAGGATCGTGAAAGCGCGCATGTCGCCGGTTGTCGTGGCCGCCATCCGGTTCATGGTGTAGGCGTAGGTGGCGCGCGCATCCATATCGATCACGACGAGCGAGCCGCCATAGCCGCCCCAGAAAATCGTGTTCGGATTGGGAAATGGCACGCTGCCGCCCGCAAGCCCGTAGCCGAGACCATAGCGCACCGGGATGCCGAGAATACGGTCATTGCCCTCGATCTGGAGTTCCAGCGCGCGGCGGCATCCGGCTTCCGACAGGATCTGCCGGCCATTCGCGGCGCCGCCATTTGCCATCAGCGACTGCACCATTGCCACGGAGCGCGCATTGCCCGTGCCCCCCGCTGCGGGGATTTCCGCGCCGCGCCAGGCACGCGTGCGCGTGTCCAGCGGATTGATGGGCGGATTGTTCGCCATATTGGAAACCAGCGGATCGGCGGTTCCTTCACCGAGCGCCGCGCCGGGCGGCGGGGGCGTCAGGTCGGCAACGCGGTGATCCTCCGACGGCGGAAGACCGATATGGAAGTCTGCGCCCAGAGGCTCCGCAATCTCCTTGCGGAAGACATTGCCGACGGTCTCACCGGCCACGCGGCGGATGACTTCGCCGACGAGATAGCCTTGCGTCATGGCGTGATAGCCGGGCGCGGAGCCAGGCGTCCAATAGGGCGCCTGCGCGGCGAGGAGGCTGGTGGCTTTTTCCCAATCGTAGAGGTCTTCACGGACCAGCGGTTCCTTCCAACCCGAGAGGCCGGCCGAATGGCTCATCAGTTGAGCCACGGTGACGTCGGCCTTGCCGCCGGCTGCAAATTCCGGCCAGTATTTCGCAACCGGGGCCGCGAAGTCGAGTTCGCCGCGATCTGCCAGAAGAAGGGCCGTCAGCGCGGTCATCGTCTTGGTCGTGGAGTAGACATTGACGATTGTGTCCTGCGTCCAGGGCTTCGTCTGTCCCTCATCGGCGAAGCCCGCCCATATATCGACAACGGGTTTGCCCTCCAGCGTCATGCAGAAGGCAGCGCCGTTTTCCTCGCCATTGGCGAAGTTCTGCGCAAAGGCATCGCGCACGGCGGCAAAACGCGGCTCCACGGCACCGTGGACTTCAATCCGGCTCATTGATTTCCCCCGAAGGATTGGCCTGCCCTGATGGCAGGTCCGTTTGTTCCGGATCGGGGGTAAGCCAGCCCCGGGCCGCTGGCAAGCCGAACGCCGCGTCAGAAGTCGATCGTCGCGCCGGCGAGTTCGGGCAACTGGAGGACGATGACCAGGTCACGCAGTTCCTGACGCGCCGCCTTGTGGCTCATCGAGAATGCGACATTGGAGCCCTGCTCAGTCAGGTCCAGCAGCGTCAGGCCCGCCGGGAAGAGTTCGCGGTAGATGACGCGTTCCGAGAGGCCCGGTGCCAAACGGAAGCCGATGCGCTTGGACAGGTTTTCAAGCGCGCCGCCGACGCGTTCCTTGTTGCGGGCGGCGAGGGGGGACATCCGATTGCGCATCACGACCCAGTCGATCGGGCGGCGGCTGGTCTGCGCTTTTTTCTTCCGGCAGTCCCAGACCATTTCGGAATAGAAGCTCGGCCGCATCACTTCGAGGGTCTGCGGGTTCACATCGCCCAGCAGGTCGAAGTCGACAAAGCTGTCGTTCAGCGGCGTGATCAAAGTGTCGGCGCTGCGATGGGCGAGGCGCGACAGGAACGTGTCGCCGCCGGGGGCATCGACCACGATAAAATCACAGGTCTGTTTCAGCCGGGCCAGACCGGTCTGGAAACGCTCGCGCTCTTCTTCCTCGGCCCGGTCGAGGTCGCGCTCCTGGCTCGCCTCCACACGCACCATCTCCGGCATGACAAGCGTGGCGCCGGTCGTCTGTGACCAGCGCGTGCGGTTTTCCAGATAGCGGGTCAGTGAGCGCTGGCGGACGTCGAGATCGATCACGCCGACGCGTTTGCCCGTTCGCAACAGGGCAACGGACAGATGGATCGAGACAGTGGACTTGCCCGCGCCGCCCTTTTCATTGCCAATGACAATGACACGCGCATCACGCGCAGATGTTTCTGCGAGGCCCGCATCCCCACGACTCAGTTGCGAGACGCCGTCGGCGGGCATCCAGAGAACTCCACAAATCCTCCGGCGCGGCGCCGGTCAAAACTGCTTCACGCGACGCGCTGAAGCTCCTCCTGATGCGCGGGAATGCGCGGCAGGGTCAGACCATTTTCGGCAAAGAGGTCGTCATCCTCGAACGCAACCACATTGGTGAGCTCCGTAATCGGTGCGCGCTCTTCATCGAAGAGCATGGCATCAACCGGCAGAGGAGCCCCAACCGGCGCGGCGTAGGCCGCTTCGGTGAGTTGCGGAACGCGCGCCAGGCTCGAAAGCACACTGCGCAGCGCCGACAGAGATCCGGACACCCGCGAATATTCCTGTTCGAGCATATAGGCGCCGGAAGACAGATTGGTCTGGGGCCGGTCGAACAGCCAGGCATCGCCTTCATCATCCGGCCTCAAACTGCCCCGGATGGGTTCCGGTTCACGAGCCGTGATCGTAGCCTTACGCAGGCCGAGCGAAACTGCACTGAAAAGTGCGAGCGAGCGGAGACTGGTTAAGATGCGCTGGGTCATGTCTATGAAATTCCGGCGTATGGGTTAACAACGCATTAACTTCATGCCGAAGCAGGGCTCCAGAAAAGTGAATTCCACGAAAGATAATCCGGTTGAGATCATCCGGACGCGCAAGGATATGCAGGCAAGGGTCAGGGCCTGGAAAGCCGGCGGTGAAACCGTCGGTTTCGTGCCGACCATGGGGGCCCTGCATGAGGGCCACCTCTCGCTCGTTGAAAAGGCACGGGAAAAATCCACGCGCACGGTTACCAGCATTTTCGTGAACCCGGCCCAGTTCGCGCCAGGCGAGGATTTCGACACTTATCCGCGCCGCGAAGAGGAGGATGTTGCGAAACTCGCAAGCGTGAATTGCGACGCGGTTTACCTGCCCGGTGTTGCAGAAATGTATCCCGATGGATCGGTCACCAATGTCCGGGTCGAATCACTTTCGGACCTGCTCGACGGAATCCACAGGCCGCACTTCTTCTACGGGGTCGCAACGGTGGTCGCGCGCCTCTTCCTTCATGTGCAGCCGGACGTCGCCGTGTTCGGGGAGAAGGACTATCAGCAGCTGCAGGTCATCCGCCGGATGGTGCGCGACCTTGGCTTTCCGGTCGAGATCGTCGGCGGCGCGACCCGCCGCGATCCCGACGGCCTCGCCCAGTCCTCACGCAATCTCTACCTGTCCCCCGAAGAGCGCTGCCGGGCAGGCGCAATCTTTGCGGCGCTGCATCGCGCCTCGGTGCGGCTGTCGCTCGGCGCGCTGCCCTCCGAAGCGCTGACGGAAGCCGAATGTCACATCCGCGCCGCCGGTTTCGGCCAGCTGGACTATGTCACCCTGGTTGATCCGGCGACCCTGCTCGCCCTGCCTGACGAACCCCTCAAGCAAGGCAGCGAGTCGCGACTGCTGGCGGCGGCCTGGCTCGGCAAGACCCGGCTGATCGACAATGTCAGCGTGACGCGGTGAACACCTTCATGGCGTCGAGGAATCGCTGATTGTCCTCTGTGCTGCCGACCGAGATGCGGAGTTTCGTCGGCAGGCCATAGCCGGCAATGGCGCGCACCAGGATAGCGTGGTCCTTCAGATGCTGATTCGCGGCCGCCGCGCGCTCGGCCGAGCCGAACTCGGCGACGACGAAGTTGGCGTGCGATGGCGGTGTCGGCAGACCCATGGTGTTGAGGGCATCAGTCAGTATGGCCCGCCACTTCGTATTATGGTCGCGCGACATCGTCAGGAAGTCTTCGTCGCCCACCGAAGCAATTCCGGCGGCCGCCGCGAGACTGCTGACATTGAATGGCCCGCGTATCCGCTGATAGGTCGCCGCGATCTCAGCCGGCATATAGGCCCAGCCCAGACGCAGGGCAGCCAGGCCGTAGATTTTCGAGAAGGTGCGCATCATCACCGTGTTGTCGCGCCGGTCCACAAGGTCGCGGAGCTGCGCCTCATAGGCAGGGCCGAGATATTCCGAATAGGCGCCATCGACGACGAACAGGACATGCGGCGGCAGGGCGTCCTGCAGGGTCTCAAGCTCGGCCACAGACAGCATCGTGCCGGTCGGATTGTTCGGATTGGCGAGGAAGAGGAGTTTCGTGCGGGGCGAGACCGCGCCGAGGATGGCATTGACGCCGGCGGTCATGTCCGTTTCCGGCGCGGTGACCGCCGTGGCCCCATGTGCGCCAGCCGAGACCCGGTACATGGAAAAGGCGTGTTCGGTGAACAACACCTCATCGCCGGGGCCCGCATAGCATTGGGTCAGGAGGTGGATGATCTCGTCCGAGCCTGCGGCCGTGACGACGCGCGAGACATCGCTGATGCCCTTGGCGCCGGCGATGGCCGTACGCAACGGGCCGTAATCGGGATCGGGATAGATGTGGACCTCATCGGCAATCGCGCGCGCCGCCTCGATGGCCTTCGGGCTCGGCCCGAATGGGTTTTCGTTCGAGGCGAGCATCGCCACCCGGCCGGCAGCGCCATGCAGCTTGCCGCCTGGCACATAAGGTTTTGTCGCGGCGATATGCGGGAGAGGCTCGATCTTGCTCATGGGCGGGGCGCTTACACCAAAGCTGGAGGCCAGGGAACCGGAAGCTCAGGCCGGCGCAGCGGCGGTGGTTTCGCGCACGACCAGCCGGTAAGGCATCTCCACAGTCTGCGGCCCCTCCGGCGCGCTCTTGTCGAGCAGCATCGAAACGGCCCGCGCCGCCATCTCGCGGCTGGGCTGGTAGATGGTGGTCAGCGCCGGAGACACAACCGAGGCGAGCGGCGTATCGTCGAAGCCAGAAACGGACAGGTCCTGCGGCACGCGCACGCCGGAGCGGTAGGCAACGGCAAGGACAGCCGCGGCCATGTCATCATTACTGGCGAAGATTGCCGTTGGCCGTTCGGGAAGCGCGAGCAGACGGGTTGCCGCGCTCAGCCCGGATTCGAAATCGAAGGCGCCGGCCTCCATAAGCGCCGGATCGACACCGATGCCATTCGCGGCGAGGCTCTGGCGATAGCCGACTTCGCGCAGGTGCGACTGAGGATGGTCCGGCGGTCCGGAGATAAAACCGATCCGCCGGTGACCGAGACTGACCAGATAGTCCGTCATCTCCCGGGCCGCGGCGGTGTCGTCCATGCTGACATGGCCAGCCTCTCCCTCGGCCTCGGTGTGCGACAGGCGTACGTAAGGCGTGCCGGCGGCGTCCAGCCTGTCCATCAGATGGCGGTCTTCGGTCACCGGCGGGATCAGAACCGCTCCGGCAAGTTCCGCCCCGCCGCGCAGCAGAACGCCGCCCTCCGAGCCATCCTGGAGCTGTTCAAACGCGATGCTGAAGCCTTCAGCGTTTCCCCGTTCCAGGGCCCCGATCTGGATCTCGCCGATATAGTTGCGCGAAGCATTGGCGAAGAAGACGCCGATCAGCCGGCTTTGCCCGGCGCGCAGGCTGCGCGCATGCTGGTTGGCCCGGTAGCCGAGCCGGGCGACTGCCTCCATGACGCGGTCGCGCGTCTGCGGGCGGACATTCGGCTCACCATTCAGGACACGGCTGACCGTCTTGAAGGATACGCCCGCCTCTCGGGCGACATCCACGATCGTGGCCGGGCGGCGCTCTCTGATAGTGATACTCACCCCCCAAGGCAGGAACAGGCGTCAGGTAAACGTTGTCCCTGATCTTAAAACCGCAAAACGGTGCAGCGCAATGGCGGTGCCCTCCGTTTCGTAGGGTCAGGGCTCGCGGCGTGGCCCGGCAGGCAGCCGGTGCACATTGGCGAAACGGTCGAGGGGATGGACAAACTCGTCCCGGAACCAGATTGCGTCCTCATGTTCGAACAGGCGGCGCAGCCAGTCGATGAACAGCCCGCCCCGCGGCAGGCGCCGGAAGCGTTCAGTGTAGACAACCCAGAACTGGATCGGGGCGATCTCCGGCAGCGGTAGCGGTTCGATGCGCGAATCGATCTCGGCGACGAAGGATGGCAACAGCGCGATTCCGTCGCCGGCAGCGCAGGCCTGTATCAGCGCCGTACCGGAATTCGAGACAAAGGCGAAATCGATCATCTTTCGCAGTTCAGGGACTTTCGGCGCCCAGCGCTCGACCTGGTTCACATAGGAGCGGTGCAACAGGCAGCGGTGCTTGTGGTATTCGAACAGGCTTTCCGGCGCCGCATGCTCACGCAGATAGGCAGGCGAGGCAAAGCCGACATAATGCTGGACACCCAGACGATGCGCGATGACATCATGGCGTTTCGGCTCGGTGAAGTGGAGGGCGACATCTGCTTCGCCGGAGGTCACATCGGCTGGTTCTTCCTGCACGATCAACCGGATCTGGACGCGCGGGTTCTTGTCCTGGAACCGGCCAATGCGCGGCGCGATCCAATACGGCCCGATCCCGTCACCCGTGACCAGAGTGATGACACCCTCGACGGATTCGGTCTGTTGGCTGGTTTCCTCATGCAGCGTATCGGCCGCCTCGGCCATCTTGTGCGCGTAGCGCAGCACCGTTCTGCCTGCCTCGGTCAGCTCGACCCCCCGCGTGGAGCGGTTGAACAGCCTGGTGCCCAGATTTTCCTCAAGCTCGGCAATCTTGCGGGCGACCGTCGGAGCGGACTCCGACAGCTGGGCGGCGGCGGCGCTCATGCTCGAATGCTCCGCAACGACGCGGAACACGCGCAGTGTATCCCAATCGAGCCGGTCGGAGGTCATGGACGAAGCCTGACAGTTTCTGGATATATTCTAGGGAGTGGCTTATGCCCGTGTCCGTCTACGCTGTCGAGGAATCCACCGCAATTGCGGGCAACAGCGGACCGGCGGCGTGCGGAACTTTCCGCAAGGGAAGATTAGCCGAACGCGTCGTAGGGATGATTAAGGGTCAGGCTTATCCGGTGAAGCAGCCGGTCGATGTCATCCAGCGGAGCGATGATGTCGCGGTGGATATGGTCGTAGCCGTATTGCCCGGGCGCTGCCTCTGTCACGCCCGGCTCGTCGAGCGCCGAGAGAAGGGCCTCCCGATCCTGTGAAGGCGGGAATATCCTTGTCAGAAGCGCGACGCATTCGCCGATCCGCAGGCTGGTGACGAGGCGGATGATGTCCCGCAGGCTTGTATCGTGACGCTCGGAGATCGCCGGCAGCCGGCCGACAAGGGCAAAGGCACGCATCATCAGCGCCTGACGTACGCCGTGGACGACATGCAGGTTGATCCGGTCTTCATGGCGCGTCGCGGTAGACGGGGCGTCATCGAGGCGGGTGAGCAGCGTGTCGAAACGGTCGAGATCCGTAGACAGAAGATTTGCCGTGCGGCTGACAGATAGCGCCGTCTCTCCGTCGCGCAGCGTCGAATAGACGCTGCGGTAGGCCGGTGTTTCCTCCGGCGCAGCAGAGCGGGCATGCGCGATCCAGACGTCCGGATTGTAGACCGAAGCGTAGCCGCGCAGAACGGGAAGGCTGGTCACGAGGCGCGCGCGCCAGGCCAGCTGAACCAGGCTGCGCATGCGCGGGCTGGCATTGACGAGTTCGACGAGCCGGTCTGTCTCCCGTTGCAAGGACGAGCCGATTCCGGACGCGATGTTCAGCGGAATGCCGAGCTGTTGCAGCTCTGCATTGTGCGATATGGCACGCAGCGCGCGCGGACCGGCAGCACCGGATGGCCGCCGGGTCTGACGCGAACCGGCCGTAACCACGAAGCCCGGCGCAAAATCCGTCAGCAGACGGCCGTAATCGGGATTGGTGAAGAACCGCTCATGCCAGGCGCGCAGAGCCCGGTAGAAATCCCAGACAAGGTCGGTGCGGGTATAGAACGGATCTGGTGCGGCAGGCGTCTCGACCGGGGCGAGCGCATCCTGACACCAATGGGCAAGCGCGGTCTCGGCAAGCTCCGGTGTGGCAAAATGCAGATACCCATCGCCGCCCTGGAAACTCGACTCGTGAATGATCGGTACACCGAGTGTTGCCGCATTGCTGCGCGTCCATGGCGTGAGGAGATGGTCGAAGCGCTGCTGGAAGGTTCCGGGCCAGGCGCCGCGGCCCATTGATTCGCCATGCGTATTGAAGATCAGCAATCCGGCGCCGGGCACACGCGGGGCCAGCGCGCGCAGTATGAGTTTATGGATACGTTCGATGGCAATATTGCCTGCGATCTGGCCGATGAAACGACCCGAATCC
>JBKBLD010000041.1:0-19505 GCA_046296675.1 Hyphomonas sp.
GGAAGAAAAGACGAATCGGATCGCCGCCCGGCGGCTCGACCTTGATGACATCGGCGCCCCAGTCACGCAGTATACAGCCCGCGCCCGGCGCGGCCATGTAAGTTGCGTATTCGACGACGCGTATGCCTTCGAGCATCGGCTTCCTCCTGCAGCAGGGCGGCGTTGGGCAGCCCTGTCGGGCGGCAGATTAGGCGTCCCGGCGCCGCCGCGCCAACCCGTTCCGCGAGGGCAGCTCAGCTGTCGCCGGGACGGCGCGCGGCATCCGGCTCGGCTGAAAGGTCCCGGGCCTGGCCGACCCAGTCGTCCCGCTCGATGCGGCCACGGAAATGCAGCAGCTTTTCATCGACATAGGCGACATCCTCGTCGGACCATTCAGCGATCTGCCAGAAATAGTAGACGCCGACATCGTGCAGCAACTCGGTCAGGATGGGGCCAACGCCAACAATGCGCGAGAGGTCATCTCCTTCGCCGAAAGCGGCATGGGTCAGGAGATTAGCCTGGTCGTCCGGCTTGCGGGCTGCAGCAATCGCTTCAAGCCGCCTTGCTGTCCGGGGAGGCGGAGCGGCGCGGGTCGTGCGCACCGGAACCCGGGCCTCGCGGGCTTCATGGACAGTGCTGCCCGTGTCCGCCGCGCGCGGCCGGAAGGGCTCATAGTCTGACCTGAAATGATCCTGCCTCGAGCGCAGCATATGGTGGATGGCGGAAAGCCCGTATTCGATGGAGGTCAGCCGGTCTTCGAGGGCCGTGAGATCGTCGCGGCTGACATCACCGGCGGGTGCGTTCATCACGGCCTCCTGCAGCGATGCAAGGCGGCGTTCGAGCGTCTCGAAACGGCTCTGGCCGCGCAGTTCCGTGCGAATTGCGGCGAAGGACGTGTCGAGGGCGGACAGCTGGGCAAAGAGTGGTTCGAAGTCCGGGCCGCGCCGCGAGGCAACGACATCAAGATCGGACTCGATGCCGGCCAGCGTGGACACAAGCGCTTCATTGATCGGCGATGTGGCGGCGATGCGGGTCTCGAGCTGACCGATCCGTTCGGCAATCGAGAGGTCAAGTTCCGACAGACGGTTATGGACCGTGGTGAGGCCGTCCTGGCGGGATATCGCTTCACCGACAGAGCTGAGTTCTCCGGCGATGTGCGTGACTTCGGCGGACAGGGCCGCGAGTGCGTCTTTCTGGTCAAGCGCGGCCAGAAGCGTCTCCATCTGGCTCAGGCGCTGGTCGACGGGGCCAAGATCGATTTCGGGAGGCTCAAGTTCCGACAGCGTCAGATCGAGACGGGCAAGGCCGCTGTGGACCGGACCGAGATCGACTTCCGGGATACGCAGTTCGGCCAGCCGGAGCTCCAGCTGTTCCAGGCGCAACTGGACCGGGCCGAGGTCAGGCGGGCGATTGTCGGAGACATTGGCAGCGAGCGCCGACAGGCGCGCTGACAACGTATCGCCCTCCGGAGCGCTGAGGTCGCCAAGCCGGGCCGTGACCTCACGCAACTGCCCGCCGACACCATCGGACAGGGCCGAAAGCAATCCCTCCAGCGCTGCCATGCGCTCTCGCAGAGCGCCGACTTCCGGATCCGGCGCGTTCAATGTCTTTTCAAGCGATACAAGGCGCGAGTGGATCGGGTCGAAGTCCGGCTGCGGTGGATTATAGATGGCCAGCGCGGAGGTGACGCTGGTCTCGATATCTTCCGGTTTCAGCGCACGGCCGTCGGCCAGGGCGGTTTCCAGCTGACGTGACAGTTCGGCATGGGTTTCGGTCACATCGACAAGCCGGCGCCTCAGCCACCACCAGGCCAGCGCGGCGCCAAGCGCTGCGGAGAGGCACATGAAAAAGAATATCTGGATGAGAAGGAACCACATGGTCAGACTCCGCCGGCTGGCGCGTTGAAGGGGAGGGCGGTGCAGGTCATTCTGGGTGCCTCACGATACGAAGCTCGATGCGGCGGTTGCGGGCGCGGCCTTCCTCAGTGGCATTGTCGCCGATCGGGCGGGCGGCGCCATATCCGGCAGCAATCAGGCGATCAGCGGGGACACCCCGGTCGATCATTGCGGCGCGGACGGCTTCGGCACGCAACTGGCTGAGTTCGTCATTGAGGTCCGGGTTGCCTGTGCTGTCGGTATGACCTTCGACGCGAAGCGTTCCCGGACAATCAGCGGCCGCACGTGCGGCAAGGTCAAGGACCGGACCGCTGGCGACATTGATGACGACGCTGCCGGACGCAAACTCGATCCGCGCCGCATCCAGCAGGCGGGCGAGTTCTTCCTCGCAGTTTGCAACGGCGTCCTTCGGGAGGACATTGATGGTGCCGGCCGACCCGTAAGGAAGATCGTTGGTGACGAGTTGCCGGATGTCCTCGACCTTGTCGTCATCCGCCTCACAGAAAAAGTTGAAGGTCATATCGACAAAGCTCGACGTGCCCTCCTGACAGAGCACAAGGGCGTCAATGCTGCGGGCCGCCGCGGCAGCGAAGCCCTCTGGCGCCGTCTCGCCCGTGACTTCCAACTGGTTGACGATGGTCATGAAGCGTGGCGGCGATTTCAGATTTTCGGCGCGCACCATGAGGTCGGCCCGGACCCGGCCGGATGGAACCCGTCCATTCAAGACCAGCGCCCCGTTGCGCAGACGGAAAAGGTACTCCAGAGATGTCGCCGATACCGGCACGGCATTGAGGGAATTGGCGCGCTCAGGTCCGGCGGATGCGGTGGCGGTAAAATCCGTGAGGACACGCGTTGCGGGATGCGCGCCGCCGAGCCAGGTCGGCGCCGTTTTTCGCCGCACGGCATCGATGGCGCGCTGGGCGGCCTCAGGAGAGGGCGGGGCACCGTGCAGCGTGATCCACTGGCCGGAGGCGCGCACACCGGCCCAGTCTTCACCGGCTTCGATAAGCGCTGACTGCGCTGTGCGGCGTGCGGTGTCCTGAATCGCATTGGGCGCCAGAACCAGCCAGCCAAACAGGAGCAGAAGCAGGAGGCCCAGAACAGGCGCGAGACCGAAGGGCAGAAAGGGCAGAACTTCCCGTTCGACCCGGCAATAGCGCCGCACCGAAAGTATTGTTTCCTGCTCCGACTGCTCAGAGTCGACCGTCATTCCGCCGCCTTTTCTGGCCTGGTTGCGGGCTTCTTCGCCCTGCGCCGAGACGCCCTCACACAGTGCGAAGTAAAGCCACAATACGCCAGACGCGGCAATACAGGCATTAATATTGAGGGAACCATTTGGTAGCGTGATTGCCTTTCCAACGCTCTGTCTTTATGTGATATTTTTCTCCTTTGTGGTTGAGGTGCGCCACGCCTGTTTATTGTTCGGAGGCCGGTTTGCGCAGAGTATTCTGATGCTCGCTCACCCGAGACGGGAATGCCGAAATATTTATTCGTTCCCGGAGAGTATTGTTCTGACCTTCCACACAGTATTCAATGCGGTCATGCCTCAGATTTCGGCGCCTTGATCATGTCCCTGCCGGATTTCTTTTTTCCATTCCGGCTGCCATCCGGTGTCCTGCTGGCGGTTCGCGCGCATGCCGGCGCGGTGGATGGGCCCCAGTCATTGAGCGAGTGCGAGCTGCTACGGGTAACCCGCCTCAAAGACCCGGCGCGGCAGGAGGATCTGCGCCGGTCTTTCGCGGTCCGGCGGCAGGCCGTCGCGGATCTGACCGGCGTGACAGCGCGCGAGATTGAGCTTTCATGGTCCGAGGAAGGCGCGCCCTTGCTCAGCGCGCCTGATGGCTGGAACGTGTCCGTATCCACCGTCGATGGCTGGACAGCGATTGCCCTCGCGCCCGCCGGAACGCCGCTGGGCGTGGACATCTCTCGCATCAAGGAAGTCGGCTGGGGACCCATGCTTCAGATGGTTTCGGTACCGGATGAGGCAGCGGCTTTTGCTGACAGGTATTCTGGCGATGCGGGGCTGGCATTGCGCGCTTTCCACCGGCTCTGGGCGATCAAGGAGGCAACGCTCAAGGCGACCGGTCGAGGCATGCGTGCCGGCGCGAAGAATGTGCCGGTGGTGATGGACTGGCTCGCGGCGCCTTCGGCAGCTTTTTCGCTGACGGCATTCGGCCAGCGTTTCACAGGTGTTGCCGGTGAGGCGGAAGGCCTCGCCGCTTGTGTGATCGCAGGGCTGGATCAGCGCTGAGGCGTGAAGGCGATTGACAGAGGGGCCGCCTCGTAGATCCGCAGGCCATCACACCAGAGGGAGCCGCGGCCGGTGACGATGCGCCGACGTGCATCGCTGGAGACCGCCATGATTTCCATGACGGTGGTGACTTCCTTCTTCTCTGGCGTGACCTGACCGCGATAGGTCCATTTGACGGGCATTCCGGCGGCCAGTGTTTCAACATGCGCGCCGGGCATGTCATCGGCGAGGCCTTTCAGATGGGCGGCGCGGATGAGGAGCTGGACCAAGGCATCCAGGCCGAGTGACCCCGGCTGGACCGGATCGCCGAAGAAGTGGGCCTTGAAATACCACGCATACGGATCAACCGCCTGGCGCCCTCGGGCGAGGCCGAGGCCCGCCTTGCCGCCAGCCGGGTCAAAATGATCGACGCGGTCGAGCATGCGCAACTGGCCGGAGGCGAGGGGCTTATCCTTGGGGGACAGGTCTCGCGGCGCAGGCGTCAGGGCGAGATAGTCCTTGTCCGGCCCGATCGCGGGGAGGCCAGCCTGACGCACCAGGGCGGCGGCGGGGAAGAAGCCGAACCGGGTCATCAGGTCCATCACCGGCTCACCGGTTTTAAGGCGGGCCTTGAGGTCGAAGGCGACGATGGTCATCGGGCCGACCTTGGAGAAGGAAGAGAGAACGGTGTCCACGCAGATCGTGCCGTCGCCGGGCGTCAGCGTGCGGTAAACGTGACCGTCGCCTTCGAGGTTGCGGAAGCGGTCGCCGCCATCCAGGGCGAAGCCGCAATGGCTGGCCAGCCAGCCGCAGGGCTGGAGCACGATTTCGGATAGGACCGAGAAGGGCATCTCGCCATTTCGGTTGTCTGCGAAATACCAGGCATCCGGCGGAATATCATATTCGGCGGAGACCCTGGCGCCGATCTTTCGCACGCCGGGGCGTTCTGAAACGTCGAGGACGCGCGACATCATGTGATAGGGCGGCTGTGGCAGCCGGGGCACCGAGCCTTCCGTGTCGAAGCGGCGGTACATCTCGCCAAAAGCAGCCGATGGCGCGCCATTGGCACAGTCGAGCAGGGCGGCATAATCGCCGCGGCTTTCACGCTCCGGGCCTGTGCGGATGGGAGACGGCGAGACACGCGGCTCAGGCCAGTTGCGGCGAAGCTGGATCCCGAAGCGGGGGCAGTAGAAGACCTTCTTCCCATCGCTGCGGGCGAGCAGCGCCGCAAAGACTTTCGGCGTCTCGCCCTCTATCACCTCGTCGATGAAGACTTCGTAGGAGATTTCATGGTCGCTGTCGGGGATGACCTGTCCGCGGCAGATGAACTTTGCGGTTTCGCCGGGCACGGGCTCGAAGACATAACCGTCGCGCGCCTGGGTGAGGCCGAGGGCGGCAGCGTAGAATTCCAGCGCCTGTACGGCGGCTTCGGCCATCAGCGTGCCCGGCATGCAGGGATCGTTGTGGAAATGACCGTCATAGAACCAGGCATCGGTGGGTGTCGCGGCGCGCGCCTTCAGGTAACCCCGTTTCCACGGGCCGCCTTGCGGATCAAATTCAGGCACGTCGTCGAAGAAGGCGAGCTGGCTATCCGGCAGGCGAGGCGGGAAGGACTGCGCCGCGCAAAGCTCGAACCCGGCGCCGAAACAGGCAAACGCATCGCCCGCGCGGAAAGCCGTAACATCTTCTTCCGAAAAAGCCTGCTTGCGGCTCGCCCGGGACGTGTCGATCGGTGCCGGCTCTGCCGTGGGCGGTGGTTCAAGCGCCGCATCCCAGACGACGCCCTTGCCGGAGGCGAGCTCGCCGTCGGTGAAGAAACCGGCCTGCCCCTGGCGGACAGAGAAGGCCGGGCGGCCTGCGGCGGTGCAGTCGTACTGGAAGAAAAACATCCGTACACCGGCAAAGGTAGCGTGCTGGGTGATCTCGATCTGGAATTTCAGCGTATCGCCTGCCCGCGGCAGGCCGCCCTCATGGAAGGTGATCTCGCAGCCGAGGAGGCGGTAGACACGCTGGTCGCGATTACGCAGGTCCGCGCCCATCCATCCGATGAGTGTCAGGTCGGCCTGTCCGCATTCGATCAGCGGGCCCGGCCGGATGCGGCCATCCTGCATCATCCAGTGACCTGCTGTCAGATCGGTTTCGGTCCAGATGACGCCTTTGCCATCGACAAGCGGTTCGGCGTCGATGCCGGTGATACGATCCACCAGAAGGAGCGGCGGTGCTGGCAGGCGGACATTCCGGGCAAAGCAATCCTGATCCTTGAATGCCGGGCCAAAAAAATCCGACATCGGACCGCGCGAGGCCGCTTCGATGGCCGGGCGGTTCCATGATTTTCCTGTGGGGGTGCGGGGTTCGAGCGGCTGCCGGCCGGAGAGGATCTTCACCGGCGGTGCAGGTGGTGCCTCGGGACCTTTCGCGTGACCGGGCGCCAGCGGGAAGGGTGCCGGCGCTGCCGTTGGTCTCAAGGGCGAGCGTTGGGGATAGTCCGGCGGGGGCAGGGTGGGCGCGTTCGGCATCACAGCGTTGATGCGCTTGGCCGGCGTGCGGCGGGGCACTACTGGGGGTGCGTATCGCGCCGGGCGGGAGACTTTGAGTACAGGCGGCGCAGTCCATGGATGAGCGCGCGCTTCGTCGAGCCGTTCAGCAATCCGGTCGATCCGGACATGCCGGCCCTCTGCATAGAGCGTTGCGGCCAGGCGGGCGATCTGGGTGAGATCAGCGCTTTCGACTTCATCTGCGGCGACGGCGAGATGAGGCTTGCCCTGGAGCGTGAGGCGGATCGACTGGGTTAGCGAGTCGCGAGGTCCGAGTTCGACGAAGGTGCGCACACCATCTTCCCAAGCCCGGCGGACGGTGGCGGGAAAATCCACCGTGGCGACGGCCTGACGGGTCAGCATATCGGCGACCTTTGCCTTTGTCGGACGATAGGCGGCGTTGATTGCATTGGCGTAGAGGCGCGGGCCGTTCTCTATGCGGGAGACGGGGCGGGTGTGGAGCTGGCGCCATTTTTCCGCGAAGGGCTGCATCGCGCTGGCGTGAACGATCAGATGCTGGTGCATCAGCGTGCCGGCGCCTTTGCCGAGGGATTCGGCAACAGCGCGGCAGGCGTCGGCGGGGCCGCCGATCATCGAGTCCATGCCGGAATATATGATCGTTATCTCGACATTCGGATGGGCTGCAACAACGCGGCGCACGTCCGCAATCGGCGCGCGCAGGCGCCAGTTCGTCCAGTCCGCCGGTACGTTCGGACCCCAGGCTTCCTTTGCCGTTGCGAACTCGCCGCCGAGATGGCGCTCATACATGGCGGCCCTGGAAATGTCGCTCAACAAGCCGCCCATATCCTTCCAGTAGCCGAAGGCAAAGAGGGCATTGGACTCGCCGAGGGAAAGGCCGAGCGCGGCCGCCGGCTGAAGCTCGAGAATGTCGCGGAGCAGGATGGTGTGAGCCTGAGTGACAAGGCTGACGGCGCAAAGCTGCTCAAACTCCGTCAGGCTTGATTTGGATAGGAGCGACGTCATCGCGCCCGCAGCCGAAATCTCATTCAGCGCGCCAGCGACTTCAGGAAAGGCTGCCAGCAGACCACGGCCCATGCGAGGATAGGAGGCGGCCGAACCGGTGAAGGCGAAGGCGAGTTCACCTTCAGGCTCGCCAGCGCCGTAAAAAATGCCGTCGCCGTGCGGCGCGACGTTGGCAGAAATCGACACCGCGGCGGATTTCTGGAGGGCGGTCAATGCGCCGGCATCGGAGGCAAGCAGCGCAATCCTGTATTTGCCCTTGCCGCCGGAACGGTTCTCTCTGAGACGCTTTGCCAGTGCGGCGCGCGTGCCGGCAGCCGCCCAGAAAAGACTAGGCGTGTTTCTTAGTGGATCGGGGGATGGTCGCACCGGCTCTGGCCTGATTTCAACGGCAACCGGAAGGGCGGCCTGCGTACCGCCGGAGGCGACAATGAACGACGGTAGCGCGCTGGCGAGGGCAGGCGCAGCAGCATCCCCGGCCGGAGCGAGCCCCCGTGCGGAGAGCGCAACGCGGGCAACCAGGCTGAACAGGGCTTCGCTGGCAGGGGCGCGACCATACGCATCGCGGACGAGCGTTTGGGATATATCCCGTTCACCGCTCTGCCAGCGGATTGAGGAGAGGGTCGCAAGGATCGGATCGCCCACCGCCTCTGCATCGCTTCGCCGCTTGAGAACGAGGGCCGCGGAAAGGTCCGCTGGCTGATCGTTGAAATCAGCGGCGCAGGCGACCTGTTCGGTTGCGAAGTCCGCGGCTGCCACCAGCGCCAGATCGAGCGCGCCGTCCCGCAGCGCGTCGCAGGCAGCATCCAGCGCGGCAAGACCGGAGGATTCTCCTGCAGCTATGGCAAATCCCCGGCCGCGAAAGTCCTCCGAGACGGTCAGGCGGTTGGCATTCATGTTCGCCATCGCGCCAAGGACATCGGCCGCAAGCAGAGATGGGGCGATGGCATCCAGCGCAACGGTGTCAGCTGTTCCTTCCGCTGCAATACGCTCCCGCAGAAGCCAGCGCGCGGAATCATTGGCGCAGCGTACACCGGTGAACACACCACAGGCTTCCGGCGCCGGCCGGTGAACACCTTCGAGGGCTGCGCTGGCGACATCCAGGATAGCCAGTTGCTGCGGCTCGGCGCGCATCAGGTCAGCCGGGGGCGTTCGCGCACGTACAGGATCGATCCCAACCGTCTGGGTCCCGGGCGCCTTCTGGATCGGTGCGTTCATAAGACGCCGGATGATGGCTCGCTCACCCCTGTCCGGACCGGCGAGAAGACCGATGCCGCAGACCACAATGTCGTCCTTTGCCGGAGCCGCAAGCTCCGCGCCGTTCACATATTGGCGGCGAGGCTCGTACTGTTCGAGGATCAGGTGGGAATTGTTGCCGCCAAAGCCGAAATTGCTGATGGCAGCGCGGCGGGGTGTCGCCTGCTGTTTCCAGGGCTGGGCGCTGCGAAGCGGCGTCAGGCCTGTACCGGCGAGGACAGGTATCAGTTCACCGTCGAGCGGCATCGCCGGGAGCGTTTCCCGGCGCATGGCGCCCGTCAGCTTCAGAAGACTGGCCAGGCCGGCAACCGTTATGAGGTGACCGGTGTTGGCCTTGAGTGATCCCGCAGCCAGGCGTCGGGTACCGAAGATGCTGGCGGAGGCTCTCACTTCGACACCGTCGCCGATCGGTGTACCGGTCGCGTGGCATTCAAGAAACTGGATGGTATCCGGATCGATACCCGATAGTGCGTAGGCGCGTTCCATGGCTTCTGTCTGTCCATCGGCATCCGGAGCGAGCAGCCCTTTGCGCCGCCCGTCATTGGAGAGCCCAATGCCACGGATCACTCCGTGTACGGTTTCGCCTTTCCTGACATCGCCAAGGCGTTTCAGGACCACCGCAGCGGCGCCCTCGGACGGAACCAGGCCGTCGGCGCCCTCGATGAACGGGCGGGACCGTCCCGTGGGGCTGAGCGCCTTCAGCGCGCTGAACCCGATATGCAGGATGAGATTGTCGGCGCCGTTGACCGCAGCTACGGCGGCAATGTCGATCTGGCGCGTAGCGAGCTTGCGGCAGGCGATTTCGAGGGCGTAGAGCGACGACGCGCAGGCAGCATCTATCGCCAGGACGGGCCCTTTCGCGCCGATGGCGTCGGCGATCAGGCGGGCGGGATAGCCGGAGTTCAGCGTGTCTGTGGCGGGCCGGTCAGTCTTGCCGCTGCTCCAGATATCGGCTGCAAAGGCCGCCTTGGCACGGCTGGGGTAAAGCAGGTTGGCGAGGATCACGCCCCGGCGCTCCGGGGCAATGTGGCTGGCGTCCAGCCCCGCCCAGGCATTACCGACCGCCTGCAGCGGCCAGCGGCAGACAGGATCGAGCCCGGAAAGATCATTTCGCAGATGCGCGCTTGCTTCATCAACCAGACCTGAGACCCAGGCCGGGTTTTCCTGCCCCCGATCTGCAAGCCCGAGCCGGTCAGGTGACACGCGTTGTGTCACGACGCGCTTTTCCTCAACGATGTTCCACAATTCATCCGGAGAGTGCGCGCCGGGAAGCACGCAGCCCTCACCGATGATGGCGATCGGCTCAAACCGGCTCACGCCTCATCTCCGATGCTGCCGATGACGAGTTCGACGGCGGCGGGATCGCCCGCCAGCAGTTCATGCGTGAAGATGCGCGCACCTTCGGCGAGCGGAATAAGTGCGACGCCCTGCTGACGGAAATGGGCGGCGAGGGCCGCATCGACCATGCCGCCTTCCCATGGGCCCCAATCGAATACCTTTACACGGGCGCCAGGGAGTTCTGCGGCGAGCGTTCGGCCAGCATTGGCGAGAATGGCATTGGCCATCGCATAGTCGCATTGGCCGCGATTGCCGAAAAACGCCGAGGCCGACGAAAAGAGGCCAACATGGCGTAGCGCCGCCCGGTTGATGCGAGAGAGGATATGGAAGAGGCCTTCCGCTTTTGGTGCAAAGACGCGGGCAAGCTCGGCTTCTGTCTTTTCGTCAGCGAGGCGGTCTGCGATGATGCCGGCGCCATGCACGAGCCCGGTAATCGCGCCAAAGTGCGCTTCAACATTTCGCAGCGCGGTGTCGACCGAGGCGGCATCCGAGGTGTCCATCTGGATATAGTGCGCTTCGGCGCCAGCCGCTCGGATCCTAGCAAGCGTTTCGCGGATTTCGAGCCCGGCAAGGGCGGCGCGCGCACTTTTGTCGATTGCGGCAGGGGCAGGTCTTTCACCACGCTTGACAGCGGCAGCGATCTGTCCTCGCAGCGTGGCGAGGTCGAGCGTGTGCACGATGCCTGCCGGCCAGGGCAGTTCGGCTGACCTGCCGGCGAGGATGAAACACCCGCCTGTTGCTTTCGCCAGCTCAATGGCGCAGGCGGCTGTCACGCCGCGCGCGCCGCCCGTGATGAGCCAGCTACCCGGACGAACCGGGGCCGGAAGGTGCCTGGGGGAGACCGCCGTCCCCAGATCGCTGGCGAGGGCGTCGCCGTCCGGGGTGAACCAGAGATCGCCGGCTGCTGCGCCGGCCCAGCTACCGACGAGCGCTGCCTCAGACGCGTCGCCATAGGGCAGTGTCCAGCACGCGACACCGGTTCGCGGCCATTCTCGCCGCAATGTCCGCGCCAGGCCTTCCAGACCCGTGTCCGGTGCGGCCCGTTGCAGGAAAATGACTTGCGCGCCCTCGCGTTTGGCCTGTCGGGCAGCGGCAAGCGCTGCCCAGTGGCGCGCGGTCATCGCCGCCGGGCCGAGTCCTTCGGTAAGGATCGTTACCGAGGCGGTGCCCGTCGGCTGACGGACGGCGTGCACGGACGACACTCCCGCCTTTGCGAAATACGATTCAAGTCCGGCCGCCATGGCAGGGCTGGCAGTGGTGATCTCGACAGGGCCATCAATGCCGGCTTCGGCCGCGCGCACGGGCACCCAGCGGGCTGCATGCACGTCGCACTTGTAGGGCGCCAGTTCTGGCTCTGTCGGCGAGGGACGGCAGGAAAGCGTCGTTTCCCGGCCATCCCTTACGCAAAAAAATCGGCGATCTTCCGGATCGTGCGCAGCTCGGCCAGGTGTTCCGGATCAACTTCCGGCAGGTCCGGATACTTGTCACGCAGGGCCGACAGGATCTCGACCTGCTTGATGGAGTCGACGCCGAGTTCCCCTTCCAGATCCATATCATCCTCGAGCATTTCCGGCGGGTAGCCGGTCTTCTCGGCAATCAGGGAGCGGACAATGTCAGCCGATACGCCGTTACCGTTCATCGGCGCCGGCGCGGCTTGACGTTGCGGGGCAGCGACTGATGTCGCGGAGCCGGCAATCATTGCGGCGATAGCCGAGATTGTGCGCAGCTCCACGAGGCGTTCCGGCTCGATTTCCGGAAGTTCGGGCATGCGGTCGCGCAATGTGGAGAGTATTTCGACCTGCTTGATGGAATCGACGCCAAGCTCGCCCTCGAGATCCATATCCGGCTCGAGCATATCTTCGGGATAACCTGTCTTCTCCGAAATGATCGACCGGACGATGGCGACCGGGTCTGCCTGAGCAGTCGGCATCGTCGGGGCCGGCGAAGGCGCTGCGGCGACCAGCGGCTTTCCGGGCGTAGCGTGGCCGTTGGTATAAGGTTTGGGCGGGGCCGCAGGCGGCGGCACAGGGGCTTTCGGAGCATCCGCCTGTGGCGTTTCCGCAGCTTCGACGGTGTAAGGCGGCGGCGCTGCTGGCTGGGCTGGGGCCAGCAGGGCAGGGACACTCGCCACCGGAATCTGGCTGCCGCTCAGCAGGCTGGCGGCGGCGTTGAGATAGGCGGTATGCGCGGCTGATATCGCTTGCAGGTAGTCCTGATGACGCCGGGAGACTTCCTGCCAGATGCGCTCGACGGAGCTCGATGGCGCCGGCGCGCCGTGAGGACCCGGCATCGGGGGCAGAGGCTGATCAGTTTTGCGAGACAGATCGGACATGGGAGGTGTGATCCTTTCTGGAGCCGCGGCAGCGGCGGACGGAGGAGGAGATGCGATTTGCGATGGTCTGGCGGCTTCGGACTGAGGGGCCGTGCGAGGGGGATTGGGCGGCGCGCGGCCGGCTGCGCCGTCTTTCGGTGGATAGGGCCGGTCGTGATTGGCGCCGGTGAGCATTATGGCGTGACGCGAGGGCGGCAGCTTTGGCGGCTCGGCCGGTGCGGTGGCAAACAACGCCTCGAAATCCAGCGCAATGCCGGCGACGCTGAGCGCGCCCAGCGCCGAGAGAAACTGCGTCACACCGTTCACGCGCTTGTTGTCGAGGGCCACCGCGAGATGGTCGCGGCTGCCGAGCGTGTCGCCCACCAGGCCGCTGACGACATTGCCGGGGCCGACCTCGATGAAAGTTCGCGCACCCGCTGCGTACATGGCCTCGATCATCTCGCGGAAACGGACAGGCGTAGCGATCTGCGAAGCGATCTCTGCCGCGATGTCCGCAGCTTTGGCCTTGTAGGGCGCAGCGGTTGCATTGGCATAGACCGGCAGGCGGGGTTTCCGGATTTTCAGTCCCGTGAGAATGTCCCTGAACGGATCTACAGCGCCGCTGACGACACTGGAATGAAACGCCGTCGCGACAGGAAGCCGGCGGGTCTTGATGCCGCGGCCCGATATCAGCGCCTCAGCCTTCTGGATGGCCGCGACGGGCCCGGACAGGACAACCTGGCTCGGCCCGTTGTCATTCGCGATAACCAGCCCGCCGCCGACTTCGGCCACCACATCCTCAACGGCGGACGCCTCGCACTGGACGGCCAGCATAGCGCCTTCGCTGGACGCGGCGGCGTCTACCATCGCCCGCCCTCGAGCGGCTGCGATGGTCAGTGCGGTTTCAGCATCGAAGGCGCCGCCATAATGAAGACCCATGATCTCGCCGAATGAGTGACCACCGGCCATATCAGCCGGCAGGCCGAGCGCCCCGATCAGCGCCAGATGAGACAGTGCAGTGGCAGCAATGGCTGGTTGGGCATGCTGCATCGCTGTGAGGCGGTTCGTCTGATTGCCAAACTCGACCTGATCGAATGCGGCGGACGGGAAGGCGAGGCGGTGAAGTTTAAGCGCGCCGGTGACCGTATGGCTGGCAGCCATATCCCAGACTGCGCGGGCGGCCGGGAAGGCCATTGCTAGGTCGGCGCCCATTCCGGGATACTGGCTGCCCTGACCGGAAAACAGAAACGCAACCTTGCCGGGATCACCTGGTGACAGCGAGAGGTTGCACCCCTGGGGCAGGGGCGCCTTGCCTGCCGTGCCGTCGGCGATCTGGGCGGCAAGGCGGCGTGCTTTGGCCGCCAGATCATCGGGGCCGGTCGCGGTGATCGACGCGCGCGCAGCGCTTGTGACATCGAATGCGGCCATCGAGTCCGACGCAGCGGATGCGAACGCATGTTCGGGGGGCGGAGCGGAGGCTAGGTCAGAGAGCGCTTTGCCAAGGGCTGAGCCGTCATCGGCGCCGAACAGGAACAGTTCTGCCGGGAACACGCGATAGGGTGCGGACGCGGCGGGGCCTGTGTATTCTTCCAGCGTGACATGAAAATTGCTGCCTCCGAAGCCGAAGGAGCTTACCGCCGCGCGGCGGGGCCTGTCCTCCGGCGAAATCCATGGGCGCGCTTCGGTGTTGAGATAGAAACAGTTGCTGTCACGAATGGCGTCTGCCGGTTCTTCGATCTTGATCGTCGGCGGAAGGACTTTCCGGTGGAGGGCGTGGATGGCTTTCAAAAGACTGGCCGACCCGGCCGCGCCCTTCGTATGACCAATCTGGGATTTGACGGAACCGATGGCGCACCATGGCTCGCCGCCGCCCGCGCTCTCGCCAAAAACCTGGTGCAGGCCTTCCAGTTCCGCCTTGTCGCCCGCCCGCGTGCCGGTGCCATGCGCTTCAACGAGTTCAACCGTGTCCGGACCATAACCGGCCTGTTCATAGGCGCGCCGCAGGGCGCGTGCCTGCCCGGAAGGCAGCGGCGTGTAGATCGCCGTGCCCTTGCCATCGGATCCGCCGCCCAGACCCTTGATGACAGCGTAGATGCGGTTGCTATCACGCTCGGCGTCGTCCAGCCGACGTAGCGCGATCATGCCGATGCCTTCGCCGAGCATTGTGCCGTCGGCGGCGTTCGAAAAGGGCCGGCAGTCACCCGTGGGCGACAGGGCCGGTGTCTTCGAGAAGCACATGTACATGAGGATGTCGTTGAGCGCGTCAACACCGCCGCTCAGCACCATGTCTGAGTCGCCGGCGCGCAATTCGTGCATGGCGATCTGCAAGGCAGAGAGGCTGGAGGCGCAGGCGGCGTCGGTGACATAATTGCTGCCGCCGAGGTCGAGCCGGTTGGCAATTCGCCCAGCGACGACATTGCCCAGGAGTCCGGGGAAGGTGCTCTCCTTCCATTCGGCGTAATGGTTTTCGATCCGGCGGGCGATGTCCTGCACCTCATCCTCCGGCAGGCCGGCCTGACGCATGGCGTTGACCCAGGCCGGGCGCTGCAGGCGGCCAGCCATGTGGGCAGTGAGTTCGGTGGCAGAGGCGACGCCGAGAATGACGCTGGTGCGGGAGCGGTCAAATTTGCCGCCACTGTCGCGCTCGGCGTCGTCCAGCGTCATCTTCGCGGCCACGAGCGCGAGAAGCTGGGCGCTGTCAGTTGTCTGGAGCGCCGCCGGCGGAATGCCGAAAGCCATCGGGTCGAACGCGACCGGAGAGAGAAAGCCGCCGCGCCGGCCATAGGTGCGGTCGGGCGTCAACGGATTGGAGTCGTAATAATCCTCGAGCAGCCAGTGGCTTGCTGGCGTGTCGGTCAGTAGATCGCGGCCTTCGAATATGTCCCGCCAGAAGCCGGTCGTGTCGCCGCGACCTGGAAAAATCGCACCGATCCCGACAACGGCGACGGGCGCGGTCGGATCATAAGCAGCGGGCTTTACGGTGTCAGCCATAGTCTCACTCGAACGGGACGGGACGGTAGGTAAAAAGGTCGGGGGGCACGTCCAGTCCCGATGCACGCAGTTGCCCCGCTCTGGTTACACGCGCAGCCCCTTCCATGAGGTTAAGCGCAATCTGACGGACCGTTCGCGATTCAACCGGCTCAAGAAAGCTGCCTGCAACCCATTCATTGAACGCGCCCATCGCCGGACCGCACCAGATCTGGTAGTCGGCCGCGCGCGCGGCTTCGCCCTCACGGGCCCATTGTGCACCCTGGAACAGGTAGCGGCGGGCCACCAGCGCCAGGCGCTTGTTGCCATCCGCCTCTGCCCGGGCCGCTTCGGCCGGGTTGATCCGGCGGATATAGTCACGCGTGGCCTTCCATGCCGCCTCGAACGGCTCGCCGAGCACATCTTCAAGCCATTTCCGGTCACTTTCGGCCAGCGACTCATAGGTGGCGCCGCTGCGGTAGAAATTATGCAGCTTCCGGCCGCGCATGGCGAACAGGGTTCCGCGCTTCAGCACCTGTACCTGCACGCCCTGCTCGAACATGTCGGCGGCGGGCGCCATGGCGACATCGGCCGGGCCGGCTTTGGCCAGCATCTGCCGGCCGGGCAGGGCGAGGCCTGACTCCACGGTGCTCTGATTGATGGAGGCCGTCAGGACGTAGGCTGCGCCCATCTGGAAAGCAGCGGCGACCGCTTGCGGCGTTGCGATTCCGCCCGCCAGCCCGATGCGGATATCGCTTTCGGCGAGGCCATGGCTGGCTGCAATGCGGGCCCGGGCTGACGCCAGAGAACTGAACAGCGTCAAGGCGGGCCGGTTATCTGTGTGGCCGCCTGAGTCTGCTTCGGCGGTGATCTCGGCGGCGACCGGCACAGTCGTGGCAAGGTCTGCCTGAAGTTGAGTGATGGCGCCGGAAGCAACCAGTTCTGCAAGGATTTTTTTCGGAGCCGGCGCCATGAAGGCTTCGGCGACTTCCGCGCGCGAGACCTTGGCAAAGACATGGTTGGCGCGCTGGACCGTGCCGTCCGCACCGCGCGACAGGCCCAATGCCGTGAACCGAACGACGTCAGGGGTGAGTTTCATGAAGGCAGATGCCGACACGCGCCGGACATTTTCGGTCAGGAAGAGGTCAATGACCGCTGCTTCCTGGCCAGGTTCCTGCGGCGAGTGGATGAGGTTTGCGCCCCAGTTGGCCGCCTGCGGCCCGAGGGCCGACTGAATGTTTGCGACGCCCGACCTGATTTCATCCAGCGGCAAGCCGGCGCTGCCATAGAAGCCGACGCAACCGGTCCGCGCGGTTTCGACCACCATCTGCGGCGTCGCTATACCCCGCGCCATTTCACCGGCGACATAGTTGAACCGGGCGCCATGGGCGGCTGCAAACCGCCGGTCTCCCAACCACTCTGGATAGACAGGTGGCAGAAAGCCGGCACCGGCACCTCCATCTGGGGGCGAACCGACTGAAAGCAGTGCAGGGATACCAGACGCGCCGACCGAAACCCATGCGCGCTCGCGCGGCGCCTCGACAGCTTTCCGTATGAGTTCTGTCACAGGTTCCGCCCTTCTGGCCGAATTACAGCAGCTGCCAAGACAGCCCGCACCAGTCTTAAGGGGCTTCGGCAGAGGGACTCAACCGGAAACTAAGGTTAGCGGACAGCTTTCTTGAAACTGGCCGGTGAATTCAACTCGGATGGGAATATTAAGCTTCACGGAGAGGCGGGCTGCCCGCTTTCAGGGCGCCGGCGCGTCAAGCTGAAGTGCTGCGGCGCACCTTTAGCGAATCATCTGGCGGAGGAGGAGTCCGGCAGATCTCGGGAAGCGGGCGCCTAATGCGCTGTATAATAACAATAATAAAAAACTGGGTGTTGCGAATTGTGCAGCAAAATGTGCAGCAAATTTCTTGCTACGCTCTCAGACACATCCTCAATTGACCGTGGTCGAGCTGTTTTCGGGTTCTGCGAGCAAATGCAAGTCAGGACCCGATCACTCCGGTACACGTGTCAGGGCGGCACCCAAGCGCAAGTCGGATGCTTCTCTACAGCAAGTCGTCGATGGATCGTGTCGCTTACAGGAGCCAGCACGAAGGCGAGCCAATGCAACAGAAGGGAAGGGGGCTTTCGAGCTGCTGCCTTCTGCAAGGCCTACGCACGCTCTGGTGCTAAACCGATACCCACCTCCGGCGTGGCCGGGCGAACGGCCGTTGTGGAGACAGCGAATGGCACAACTCTGGTGACCGTCTACGACCGTCGTTGGCCCATTGCTGCCTTTCTCTCCGGAGGCTAAGAACTATTCGGTCTACGCAAGATAGTGTTCGACGGGTGTATTGAGGAACTGCAGGCGAATGATCCTCTTCAATTCGCCTGACTCGCCCGCTCAGCGGAGAGCGCTAGTATCAGCGAAGAAAAGGCTATTCGCCCAAAATTGGATGACACTGCCGGAGGGGACATCCAGATCCTATTCTTCTGACAATGCCCGTCAGGTGATTGGACGTGACCTGAGACCCGTTTGGTCCCGCATTTGAATGGAGAGTCTGTCGCAAGGAGTCAGACGATGCGGAAGAGTAAATTTACCGAAGAGCAGATCATCGCGATCCTGGCGGAACAGGAGCGGGGCATGGCGACGGCGGAGGTCTGCCGGCGCCATGGTGTCAGCTCGGCGACGTTCTACAAATGGAAGGCGAAGTTTGGCGGCATGGACGTTTCCGACGCCCGCAAGCTGAAGACGCTGGAGACCGAGAATGCCCGGCTGAAGAAGCTTCTGGCTGACAGCATGCTCGACAACTCGGTCCTGAAAGACCTGCTGGGAAAGAACTGACGACGCCCCATGCGAAACGGGCGGCGGCGCTGAAGGTGATCGACAAGTACGACATCTCCCAGCGCCGCGCCTGCCGGCTGGTCAGCGTCGATCCGAAGACTGTCAGGCATGAACCAGAACCGGACAGTCCGGAGATCCGGACACGCATGCGCGAGATTGCAGCGACGCGGCGCCGGTTTGGTTACCGGCGGATCGAAGTGATGTTGGCAAGAGAAGGCATTGTGATGAACCAGAAGAAGCTGAGACGCCTCTACAAGGAGGAAGGCTTGTCGGTGAAACGCCGCCGCGGCCGCAAGCGCGCCACTGGGACACGCGAGCCGATGCCGGTGCCGGATGGTCCGTCGAAGCGCTGGAGCCTCGACTTCGTGTCGGACGTGTTCGGTCTCGCACGCCGGTTCCGCATGCTGAACGTGATCGACGACTACACACGCGAATGCCTCGCACTCGTCGCCGACACGTCGATCTCCGGCGCACGCGTTGCCCGGGAACTGGATCGCTGCATCCGGCTCTACGGCAAGCCGGAAACCATCGTCTCCGACAACGGAACCGAACTGACCAGCCGGGCCATCCTCGAATGGCAAAACGAAACTGGCATAGCCTGGCACTACATCGCGCCGGGCAAGCCGTAGCAGAATGGCTTCGTCGAAAGCTTCAACGGCAAGCTGCGCGATGAATGCCTGAATGAAGAAGTGTTCGACAGCCTCGCCCACGCCCGAAAGATGCCGGGGCGCTGGCGACACGACTATAACCACCACCGGCCTCACTCATCACTGGGCGGGCTGACGCCCGCAGCGCGCCGGTCGCTCGCGCTCGTTGGAAGCCTCGCTCCCGACGCGCTCGCCACACCTCAACCAATGGACTATGAAAAGGTCAGACTCTCGAAATGAATGAGGGACCCGAGGGTCTCAGGTCAATTCCGCTCGAAAAGACTTGCCCTGTGAGGTGGCTGGGTTAGATTAGTCCAAATCAGGAGGCAGGCCCATGTGAGACACTTCCGAAGACTTTCGTCTCGGACAGCGACGCCGTCGCGTAGTGGCTCATAGTGTGGAAATGCAAGACATTAATCTGACCTTTCTGCTGACATCAGCAGTTCAAGCTCGTCCAAATGCGAGCCGTGAAGAAATACTGAAACTCGTTCCCGCAGCGAAATCGATCCCTCCGAAAATTCTTTCGGACAAGATCG
>JBKBLD010000042.1:0-18372 GCA_046296675.1 Hyphomonas sp.
CACCAGAAGCCGGACAGGGCGGAGCCCTTCCGGTTTTAGGGGATGTAGCGAGCGGAGACAGAACAGGCCGCAAGCATAAGGGTTGGTGTTGAGACAAGGCATTCGCGACTTGCCTGTCTCCGCTGCCGGAGCTTTCGCCCCCGCCCGCCAGTGCATACCCTGCACGGACGACAGGAGCATATTACCACCGCCGGAGAGGTGTAGGATAAGATTCCTGAATTTTTTCGGGATCTGTGATCGTTGCTGGGGACGGGCGCAAAGATGTGGGGGATAAGCGCCCCTCCCGCCTTCGTCATCCCGGAAAATCCGTCGGGATTTATCCGGGAACCAGAATCTGCACGTCCCGCACCTGCCTCACTGGTTGCCGGTCTTCGCCTGCGGCGAAGCCGGGATGACGGCCGTTGCGTTTGCCGCCCGCTCCCTTCTTGCGTCACTCCCAATGCGTGACGCGCGCAGGGTGGCTATCTCCGAACACTGCCGCAGGCGCGCTGGGTGAGGGCAGGAGATGGGCTCCCAGACCGGCTCACGCCGGTCGGGAGCGACGAAGGAGGAGTGCGCGATTACGTCCGCACAGTCCCGCGGATGGTGCGACCGTTGCGCTCCAGTTCTATATTCCATTCGCGGGCGTCCTGGCTCAGGACATCCTGAATCTCACGGACGGTGCGGGTCTGTTTTCCGTTGACGGAGCGGATGACGTCGCCGGGCCGGAAATAGTTGCGCGAGATGGTGCCGCGGGTGACGGAGTGGACATAGATGCCCGAGCCGCGCGTGAACGGGTCGAGGCCGTTCTCTTCGGCGAGGCGCGGCGAAAGCTCGATCACGCGCGCGCCGTTGAAGACCGACTGGCCGGTCAGCAGCACAAGGTCGGCCTCGGTGGCACCGGGTGGCGGTTCGACCCGGACACCAATCGTCTGGGCGCGGCCGCCTCGCAGCACGGACAGCTGTGCCGTCTCACCCGGATTGCGGATGGCAGCGAGGAATTTCAGGCCCTTCTCATCGAATACTTCGCGCCCGTCGATGGCGGTGACGAGATCCCCCCGGCGCAGGCCTGCCAGTTCGGCGGGCCCGTCGGGATAGACTTCGGTGACCATGACACCGACCGGGCGGTCGAGGCCCTGGGCGCGGGCGATGTCGAAGCTGACCGACTGGCCGGCAAGGCCAAGCCAGGGGCGCACGAAAGTGCCGCCATTGATCGCCGCATCGACGACGCGCTTGACCATTTCAGCCGGGATCGCAAAGCCGATGCCGACCGAGCCGCCGGTGCGTGAATAGATCGCGGTGTTGACGCCGACGAGTTCGCCGCGCGTGTTGATCAGGGCGCCGCCGGAATTGCCGGGGTTCACGGCCGCATCGGTCTGGATGAAGAAGGAATAGTCGTTGATGCCGACATCCGTGCGGGCAGTGGCGGAGATGATGCCGTTGGTGACGGTCTGGCCGACACCGAAGGGATTGCCGATGGCGAGGACAAGGTCGCCGACCTGGGTGTCGCGCGTATCGGCGAAGGGCAGCACGGGCAGCCGCTCGCCTTCGGTCTTGATACGCAGGACGGCAAGGTCGGTGCGCTCGTCGCCGAGGATCAGTTCGGCCTCGTATTCGCGCCGGTCACTGAGGACCACGCGGAAGGTGTCGGCGCCCTGGATGACATGGTTGTTGGTCACCACGATGCCCTCGGCCGCAACAATGACGCCGGAGCCGAGGGAATTCTGCACCCGGCCCTGCTGCGGCAGGCCGAACATCATCTGCTCCAGCGTCATGCCGCGCTGGGCGACGTTCTTCTGGGTGTAGACATTGACCACCGCCGGCGAGGCCTGGCGCACCAGCGGGGCAAAGGTAAGGCTGATCTCGGCGGGGGATTCGGGCACGCGCTCGGCCACATCCGCGCCCTGGGCGAAGACCGGCATGATCGCCATGGTGAGGGCCATCAGCGCGGCCAGCAGGGCCGCTGCAAACAGTTTGGAAACGTGTCGGGTCATGGCGCTGGGATGGGTCATGATCATGGCTCTATTGCGGAGCGAATTATGGCGCAATCCGCGCCGGCATGACATTTCAGATAGGTCAGGGTGTCGCAGGCGCAACCGGCTGGCTACGGCGCGTCCTGCAGTGCCTGCCGCTCTTTCAGCTTTTCCAGATTGTCGGCATGGCTCTCGCGGCTGATGCGGTAGAAACTGACGCAGATCAGCATCAGTGTCCAGGCGGTGAGCAGGGAGAGTGCGTAGCCCCAGCCAAGGGCGCGCACTGATTCTTCGGTCGTCGCCTCAATCCCGCCGCCCCGCGACAGACCCGACACCGCCAGCACCATCGAGGCCGTGATGACGCCGACGCCTTGTGACAGTTTGCGGATAAAGCTGATGCCCGCGAAGAAGATGCCCTCTGAGCGCCGGCCGGTCTGCAGTTCGGAATCCTCGACGATGTCGGCCACCATCGAGGCCATCAGCATCTGGGTGGCGATGATGAGGGCCAGGTCGAACACGGTGATCGAGATGATGATCAGGAAGAGTTCGTCGGAGCCGTTCGGCGGCAGCAGGCCGAACTGGCGCAGGATCACCGGCAGCGGCGCAATGGAGAAAGCCAGTGCGCCGATCGTGATGGCGCCGCGTTTCTTTCCGACGGTCTTGCCGATGATCGGCGCGATGATGAGGGCCAGCACCGCAGAGGCATAGACCGCCATTGTGAGGTTCGCGATCTGGCGGTTGTCGAATTCCCAGAAGATCGTGTTGATATACTGGTTGAGCGTCGCCGAGATGCCGGTCGCGACGAGGCCGCACAGCGTTGCAAGGAACAGCGCGCGGAAGGACGGGTTGGAGACGGTCTCGAAGATTTCGGCGAAGATGCGCCCGATCGTCAGTGTGCGCGGCGGCGGGGCGGCTTTCAGATGCGGGATATAGCGGTGCGTTCCCAATGCGCAGATGAGGACGCAGATGAAGATGCAAACCGCGGCGATGGTGCCATAGGTGTTCCAGCCGCCGATATTGAAGACGCCGACGGGGATGTCCTCGGTCGGCACCAGCAGGTAGCGGAACAGCAGGATCTGGATCGTCAGCCCGCCGAACCAGCCGAAGAAATAGCGCAGCGACATCAGCGAAGTGCGCTCGTCATAATCCTGGGTGAGTTCGGCCGCGAGGGCGGAGCTAGGCACATCATAGAAGGTGAAGGCGATGCGCACGCCGATGGTGGTGGCGACAAGCCAGGGGAAGAGGTCATTGCCGGTGAGGCCGGCGGGCGGGTTCCAGGTGAGGAAGTAGACCATCGCCGTGGGGATCAGCGCGGCATAGATGAAGGGATGGCGCCGGCCCATCCGGGTGCGGGCATTGTCCGACCAGTAGCCGACGACTGGATCGGAGACGGCATCGATCACCAGCGCGATCAGCAGGGCGAGGCCGACAAGGCCGGCATCCACCCCCATGATATTGCTGTAGAAGAACAGGAGGGCGTAATCGAAGCCGTTATTCTTGATGCCGTCGGCCGCGCCGCCGATCCCGAAGGATACGCGCGTGAAAATCCCCGGCTTCACCGCCTCAATTGCCGCCATTCCTGTCCTCCCGGGCCGCAGCGCTTCAGCCTCAGAGGCCGAGCACCATCTTTGCTATGATATTGCGCTGGATCTCGTTGGACCCGGCATAGATGGATGTCTTGCGATAGTTGAAATAGCTCGGCGCTGCCGTGAGTAAATATTCCGGGGTCGGAGACCCGACATTGGCACCCGGCCCGGCGAGGGCGAGCGTATCGGCCATGAAGGGCAGCGCATAATTACCGGCCGCCTCCAGCGCGAGTTCGGTGATCTCCTGCTGCGCCTCGGAGCCCTGATATTTGAGCATCGAGCTTTCCGGGCCGACATTCTGCCCGGCGGAGAGGGCCGAGAGCACGCGCTGCTCGGTGGCGTCGATGGCTTCGATGCGCATTTCGGTCTGCGCCAGCTTGCGGGCGAAATCCGGGTCGCGGATCACCGGCACATCGCCCGCCACTTCCTTCGCGGCGATCTTCTTGACCTTGCGCAGCATGTTCCTGATGCCGGAAGCATAGGCATTGCCCCGCTCGAACTCGAGCAGGTATTTGGCATAGGTCCAGCCCTTGTTCTCCTCGCCGATCAGGGCGTCCTTGATCTTTACCCGGACATTCTCGAAGAACACCTGGTTGATTTCCTGCGCACCCTCCGGCGGGCCGTCGAGGGTGGGCAGTGCGCGGACCGTGATGCCGGGCAGCGTCATCGGGAAGATGATGAAGGAGATGCCTTCCTGGGGCTTGCCCTCTTTCGAGGTGCGCACCAGGCAGAAGATCATGTCGGCCCACTGGGCGAGCGTCGTCCAGATCTTCGAGCCGTTGAGGACATACTCATCCCCGTCGCGCACCGCGCTCATCTGCAGGCCGGCAAGGTCGGAACCAGCGCCGGGCTCGGAATAGCCCTGGCACCACCAGACTTCGGAGGAGAGGATTTTCGGCAGATGCTCTTTCTTCTGCGCCTCATTGCCGAAGGCCATGATGACGGGCGCGACCATCGAGACGCCGAAAGGCGCGACGTTCGGTGTGCCGGCGCCGGAGAGTTCAGCGTGCAGGATGTGGCGCTCCGTGGCGGTGAGGCCGGGGCCGCCATATTCCTTCGGCCAGTTCGGGGCGATCCAGCCTTTTGCAGCCAGCTTCTTCTGCCAGGCCACCTGGCTCGGCTTGTCGATATAGCCGTTCTTGGTCAGCGCCATCTTGGCGCGCAACTCATCGTCGAAGTTTGCCGCGATCCAGTCGCGCACTTCCTTCTGGAATTTGAGATCGGCGGGCGAAAGCGAGAGATCCATGTCCGCCGCCCCGACTATTCGACGATGTCGTAATACTGGATATCCGGCGCCCCGGCGAGGACGGCGCCGAGTTTCGGGCCGGCGGCCTTGAAATACTCGGTCTGTCCGTGGGCCTTCAGCGCATCGGCGGAGGCATACTGCTCCATGAAGATATATTCGGCGTCCGAGCCCTTGGTCTTGTAGAGCTGGTAGGTGAGGCAGCCCGGCTCGTTCGCCTTGACCTTGGCCATCAGGTCTTTTGCGACCTGCTCGAACTCAGCCTGCTTGCCGTCCTGAATTTTCAGCTTGGCGACAACACCGATCATGTCCTGCTCCTCCGGTTATCGTTTTTCGCTACAGTATGGACTCCGCGCGCCGCTGCAAGCCTCACGCGGGGTCAGGCTGTCTCTGGCGCGCGCGGCAGGCTGTGATATCCGGTGGGGCTTGGTTAATGAGGTCTGGCCCGGAATGGAACGGAACTTGCTCTCCTGATGCGCGAGTGTCCTTGCAACCGGCCGGAACCAGAATGCTGACCGTGACAAATCCTGCCCCCAGGGCCCATGGCCCGATGACTGCCAGGCCGACCGATATTCTCGCCGTGATCCCGGCGCTGAACGAGGAACGCCATATTGAGGACTGCATCCGCTCGCTGATGCAGGGTAGTCCGCTCCTGCGCCTTGTGCCGCTGACGGTGGCCGATGGCGGCTCTACTGACAGGACCGTCGATATCGTGACGGATCTGATGCAGGAATTCCCGAATCTGCGCGTGATCCACAATCAGAAGAAACTTCAGGCAGCCGCCGTTAACCTTGCCGCCGCCGAACATGCCGGCGCACAGACGCGCTGGCTCGTCAGGTGTGATGCCCATTCGATCTATCCGGAGAACTTCATCCTCAAGGTCGCCGACGCGCTGCAGCGGACCGGCGCCGCTTCGGTCGTGATCCCGATGGACGCGGAAGGCCAGACCTGTTTCGAAAAGGGCAATGCCTGGGTGGTGGACACCCTGCTCGGCTCCGGCGGCTCGGCCCATCGGGGCGGGCGGCGATCACATTATGTTGATCACGGCCATCATGCCGGGTTCGACATGGAATGGTTCCGCAAGATTGGCGGCTATGACGAGAGCTTCTCGCATAATGAGGATGCCGAGTATGATGTCAGGCTCGGCAAGGCGGGCGGCAAGGTCTGGCTCGATGCCGATATCCGCATCCGCTATGTGCCGCGCGGCTCCGTCCGCAAGCTGGCGCGGCAGTATTTCAGCTATGGCAAGGGCCGGGCACGAAACCTGAAGAAACACGGATCGCGGCTGAAACTGCGCCAGGCGGTGCCGATCGCCGCTTTCGCGGGCAGTCTCGGCGGACTGGCACTCGGCACGGTGTTCTGGCCGGCGCTGGTCCTGCCGCTTGGCTATGTCAGCCTGCTGGCGGGCGCCTCGATGGCGGTGATGCTGAAGCACCGGTCGCTGTGCGGCCTGTATGCTGGCCTTGCTGCGGGCACGATGCATATGAGCTGGGCGGCGGGATATCTCTGGCAGAGTATTTCGCCAAAAGGTTAAATCCGGCAGCAGCTTCCTTGGTGTTACAAGGGTTATCGGGTAGTTTGTCCCTGTGGGGAAAGGTAGAATGGCACTGAAGCGAGGAAAGCTAACCGATGCGCTGCGGCAGCGCTTCAGCAAGCTGACACGCTCGGCCAGCGCAGCGCGTGACCTGCTGCGGCCTGGACACCGGGATGCGAGGGGGGCAGAGGAAGCCCGCCCTGCCACTGCCCTGCGGTCCCGCAACCAGAGGATCACGCAGGCGCCGGATGGCCTTTGCCTGTACGCGGTCGGCGATATCCATGGCCGGATGGATCTGCTGGCACGGCTGGTCGAGCTGATCGACGCGGACGCCGCGACACTGCCAGCCGGTATCAAGCCGCAGATCGTTTTCCTGGGCGACTATATCGACCGGGGCCTGCAATCGCGGGACGTGATCGAGTATTTCGTCAGCGGCGCGCTCGACCGGTTCGATCCGGTCTATCTGCTCGGCAATCATGAGGAGGCGCTGCTACGCTTCCTGGACGAAGTGAATTTCGGCACGCAATGGACGCGCTTCGGCGGGGCCGAGACGCTCTATTCCTACGGCCTTGCCCCGCCCAACAGCCGGGCGAGCCTGCATTCGCATGAGCAGATGGCCAAGGCGCGCGATGCCTGGAGCCGTGTGTGGAACGAGTTCCGCGCCCGCCTGCCCGCCGGCCATCTCGCCTTCCTGCAATCGCTGAAGCCCTACCATATCGCCGGCGATTATCTGTTCGTGCATGCCGGGCTGCGGCCGGGCCTTCGCCTGGATGAACAGAGCCAGCGCGACATGCTCTGGATCCGGGAAGAGTTTCTCGATGCGCCCGAACCCTTTGAGCATCTGATCGTGCATGGCCACACGCCGGAGGACGCCATTTACCATGACGGGCGCCGGATCGGCCTCGACACCGGCGCGTTCCTGACCGGGCGACTTTCGGCCGCACGGCTTTTCGGCACAGAGGTTGCTTTTCTGCACACCTGAGTCTTACAGATTGTCACATACGGGACATATCCTCCCGCCCATTGTTCGGAGAACAGCATGCTGACGCTTCGCCCCCTGCTTGCCGTCCTGGCTCTTTCGCTTGGCCTGTGGCTGTCTGCCTGCGGGTCCGGCCCGACGGCCGGCGCCCGCGATGCCGGCGCGTCAGTCGATACGGTGGCGACCCGAACGGTTGCTGCCTATACGCTCGGCTCCAGCGACCGGCTGCGCATCGCGGTGTTCGGTCACCCGGACCTGTCCGGCGAATTCGAGGTTGACGGAACCGGCGCGATCTCCCTGCCCCTGATCGGCCAGATCAGCGCCCAGGGCCTGACGACGGTTGAGTTGGAAACGGCGATCGGCGAGAAACTGTCGGATGGATATATCCTCAATCCGCGTGTCAGCGCCGAGGTCATCAATTACCGCCCCTACTATATTCTGGGCGAAGTCGGCCGGCCGGGAGAATATCCGTTCACGAGCGGTCTGACCGTGCAGAACGCGGTCGCTGCGGCCGGCGGGTTCTCCTACCGGGCGAACCGGCGGGTGATCTTCATCAAGAGCGTGGATTCGGACCGCGAGATTGCCTACGACCTGACGCCGAACACCGTGGTCAAGCCGGGCGACACCCTGCGCATCGGCGAACGGATTTTCTGATCCTCGTCAGACCTCGCCTGGCCAACAAAACGCCGCAGCGATGCGGCGTTTTTTTTGGGGCCGCGTAGCGGGATTCGGCCAGCTTGTTGTCCTGTGTTCAGGGTTAACCGCCGATAAGATGGCCGCGCTGCCCAAACGGCTTTCGGTAAGTACCTATATTTGGCCAATACTTCACCAGACAGGAGAAAGTTAAAAAAAGCCCTTATTTCGCAAAAGCGAAAGTGGTATAGAGTTTGCAAACGCCAATACACGAACACCACAGCCTGGTCGGCTGGCCACGGTTACGACTCTGGGTCTGTGGTTAATGAGTTTGTCTCGCGGCGTAGAGTTATTAGGGGACGTCAATGGAATTCCGGATCACCGACGACACCGGCGGTGTTGAGCAGAACGCATTCGTTCTGAGCGACACCTACAATCCGGTGCCGCCGAGCGCTTTCACAGCGAAACGCGCGTTCGACATTTTCGTCGCCTGCCTCGCGCTGATTCTGGTTGCGCCCCTGCTGCTGGTGATCGGTGTGATGATCCGCCTCCAGGATGGCCGTCCGGCGGTCTATTCCCAGAAGCGCTATGGCCTGAACGGGCGTGTCTTCAACTGTCTCAAGCTGCGCTCGATGGTTCCGGATGCAGCCGAACGCCTTCAGGACGTCCTCGAGGCCGATGCGGCTGCGAAGGCGGAGTGGAGTGCCACCCAGAAGCTGACCAATGATCCGCGAGTCACTCCGATCGGCCGCTTCATCCGCGCTAGCTCGATTGATGAGCTGCCGCAGCTGATCAATGTCATTCGCGGCGACATGTCGCTGGTCGGCCCGCGCCCGATCACGCTGTCGGAACGCCCGCGCTATGGCGAGAACTTCGCTTATTATTGCAGCGTCCTGCCCGGCATCACCGGCCTCTGGCAGATCAGCGGGCGCAGCAATGTCTGCTACCAGCACCGGGTGACACTCGACGTGACATATGCTCAGACCCGCAGCTTCTGGGGCGATGTGAAAATCATTCTGAAGACAATCCCCGCAGTCGCCTTCTCCGTCGGCGCGCGATAAGCCGTTCGCCCCCTGCCCGGCTTAGCGCGGCTTTTCTGAATTCACTGAGAGTTTGCCGGCGCGGCCGGCTCAGCGCATCGGGTTCTGGCCGTTCATCAGAACCGATACGGCCGCGCGCGCCGCATCAAGCCGCTCCTGCTCTGCGCGTTCTGCCGCTTCCTTGTCCCGCTGGGCCTCGAGAGACAGGAGTTCCGGCCGGGTCGCGCTGAGCGCTTCTCCGACAGCGCGGCGTTCGTCCTTTCCGGACCGGTCGCCGGCAATCGCCACCCAGTCGATCAGATCGCAATCATCGCCGATGATCTTGCCCTGCGCCTTCAGGCTTTCGATGATGGCCGCCTGATCGGCGCTGACATCGCAGCCGCGCGGCTGGGCAGGACCAGGCAAATGCTGGATCGCCGTGTCGTACTGACTGTCATCATCTCGCGGGCGGGCCGATGGATCGATCTGGTCAATGGAGCCGCGCCCGATGCGCGGGACGGGCGTAATCTGGTCGAGCGCTGCATTGCTGCGCTCGCCGGTGGTCTCCTTGCGGACGACCTGGTCGATCTTTGCAGAACGGTCTGCCAGCGCGGGCCCACCGGTGAGCGCGATCAGCATCGCAAACACAACCGGTCCCCCAATTACCCCAGCCCGCGCCGGCATTTCAGTTGTTCCTCTGGGTGATAATGATCTGGGCGCCGCCATACTGGGTGACGGCTATGCCGAGCCCATCGCCCTCTTGCACCTGGAGGATGGCATTGTTGTTTCCGAACTGGGTCAGCAGCGCTTCATTGCCATTGCCGAGCTGGGTGAGGCTCGCAGCGTTGCCCGCTCCGAACTGTTCGACTTCGGCGAGGTTGGCTTCCCCGATCTGATGTACCATCAGCAGCGTGCCCCCGGTCGCGCGAGACTGGTCGGCGACGAGGTGATTGTCAGGCCCGCTCTGAACCACAAGCGTGTTGCGCCCGGCATTCGGGTCTGCGGACAGACTTGTGCCGTTGAGCAGGGCCAGGAGGCCATCCCCTTCGATCAGGGTGTCCTCCTGCGCCGCCGCCGGAACGCCGGTGCCGGCTGCAAGGGCGGCAAGCATTGCCGCCGCCCCTGCCAGTTTCCGGAACACCGGGTACATCGCCGCTGCGCCTTTACTGGGCAACGTTGGCGAGGTGGCCCGTGCCCATCTGGAGGATGGACGACTGGGCGGCATTACCTGCCTGAGCGACATAGGCCTGATTATTCGCACCATTCTGGTTGGTGAACGAATAAATGCTGTTGAGTGACGAACCGATACCGGTCTGCTCGACCTCGACCTTGTTGTTGCCGCCGAGACCCGCGAGGTCCTGCTGCAGGACATCAGCCGAGCCAAAGCGGCCATACTGTTCGATCAGCGCGGTGCTGCCGAAGTCGGAGGCATGCTGGGTCACACTGGCGAAGTTGGAGACGCTTCCGCCATAGCTGGCCACGGTGACGATGCCATTCGTCGAGTTCTGCTCGACCTCGACAATATGCTGATCGCCATAGCTGCTGATGTCGATCAGGCCGTTGAGGCCGTTCTCAAGCACGTCCGCAGTGTTACCGATGCCGATCTGGGTGACATAGATGTCGGAATTGGTACCGGCGCTCGTAATGTTCACCCGGCCAAGCAGCGTATCCGGCGAACCGCCGATCCCGTCCGTGTAAAAGCCCTGAATGACCTGCACGAACCCGTTGGCGCCGTCCTGGAAGACGATCGCACGGTTGTTGATACCGTTCTGCTGGATCGTACCGACAGGCGTCACCGAGCCATTCCGTTGACGGAAGTTCACGAAGTTGCGGTCACCGCGCTGCTGGACGGCCGCGACTGCGTCCGCGGCAATCTGGATAACCGTCGCCTGGTTGCCAAAGCCCTGGGCATAGTCGTGGATTTGTTCGATCGAGCCGACCGTACGGGCGCGGCGCTGGTCGAGCAGAGCTTCGTTTGCAAAGCCGCGCGGGCGCGGGCTCGTGAAGCTGCGCTGCGTGATCAACGCAACGCCGCGGTTGGAACTCTGGATGATCTCGGCCAGACCCTGGCCGTTGATGATCCCGCCAACCGCCTGGTCGATCGTGGCTTCGTTGAGATTGCCCGTCTGGGTGATGCGAGCCGAGTTGTCGATACCCGGCGCCGGGAAGACCTGAGCGATGGCCGGCGCTGCCGAGAGCGCCATCACCGAGGCCGCCAGAATGAGGAACCTTTTCATAATTCCCTCCTTAAGTCTGGGCCGTGAGGCCGGTTACTGGTTGATGTAGGCATAGTTACCCATGCCGACCTGGGTGATGATGGCGACGGCGTCGAGCGAGCCCTGATCAATAAAGGCCTGGTTGTTGTTGCCGCCGGACTGGTTGACCTCGGCATAGGCGCCGCTGGTCGTCTGGTTGATCCGGATCAGCCCGGTATTGCCGGACTGGTTGATCAGGACGTCATTGCTGCCGCCGAGTTGGTTGACTTCGATGTCATTGCCCGAACCGGACTGGTTGATCGTGGCCGCGTTGCCAGTGCCGCTCTGGGAGACCAGCATGTCGTTGTTCGTGCCGATCTGGCTGAGCGTGGCATCGTTGCCCAGCAGGATCTGCTCAAGTGACAGGCTGTTGCCCGAACCGCCCTGATTGATCGATGCGTAGTGCGCCACGCCGTCCTGACTGACCGTGAGGTCGTTGCCGGAACCGGCCTGAGCACCAACGATCTCATTGGAGGAGCCAAACTGGGCAAGCTCGGCATCGGAATTGTCAGCCGACTGCATGAAGCGGCTGAGGCCGGTGCCGACGGTGTTGCCCGAGCCGTTCTGATTGACCGTGAGGCTGGAGCCTGTGCCGGTCTGGCTCAGATAGGCCGAGGAGCCCAGCGAGGCTGAAATCTGCTCGACATAGATGCTGCCGAAATTGCCCGACTGGATCACGTCAGCGAGGTTCGCATCGCCGCTCTGGTTGATCCCGAGTTCATTGGATGCACCAAGCTGCAGGACATAGGCTGCCTGATCGGTGCCGGCCTGGGTGATATAGATGTCTCCGTCCGCACCCCCCTGATCGACATAGGCCTGTGAATTGCTGGAGCCGCCGCCCGACTGGCCCTGATCGACGAACACACTGCCATTGGTGCCGTACTGGTTGACCGAGGAGGCGTTGTTAGTGCCGTTCTGGGTGACATCGGCCAGGGCTGTTCCGCCTGCTGACTGATCGATATCTGAATCATTCCCCGCTCCGGTCTGGGATACGAAGGCCGAAGCGTCCGATGCCGACTGGTTGATCGAGGACGTGTTTGCGGCGCTGGCGCCGGCATGGGTGTTGGTCTGTTCGACATTGGCGATGTTGCCGCTGCCGCTCTGGACGATATCGCTGATATTGCGATCACCGGCGGTCGCAGATGTGGACAGGTCAGACTGGTCGACAACCGCGAGGTTGTTGTTTCCGGACTGATTGATGTCCGACCGGCCCTTGTTGCCCGCGGTCTGGTCAACCAGCGCGACGTGGTTCGAGTTGTTTTGTACGACATTCGACGTGTTCGCGAATGCCGGGCTGGCTAAAGCGATGGCGATCGCTGCACCGGCCAGAAGCCTAATACGCATGTTTGGTGTCTCCCTTTACTGCGTCCCAGACCCGCCTTGGCAGCGAGCCCCCATTCCATTTCCGTCCCCTGTCCCTGGGAGACGGCACGATCAGCGCACCATACGCCGGTCCACCTATTGCGGCGTCAGCAGGGCCCGGCTGTCAGCCAGGTCTGCGACGCGTTGCATCTCGTTGATGCTGCCAGCTGCGTTTGACCGCGTTCTGGCAGCCCGCGCATCGCGCGGTGATTGGGTACGCGATGCGACCTTCGGCGCATCGCCGCTTGCGAATCTCGTGTCGTCAGGAAGAATCCCGTCCCGCTCTGCGCGATAGCGTTTCATGACTTCGGCGCCCGCCATCTGGTCCTGGAAGTCCCAGATACCGAGATCGGCGCCCTCAAGGATCAGCAGCTCCACCGCTTTCTCCGTAGCCTGACGAAGCGCAAGCAGATCGGGCTCGTTGGTGGTGAAGCCGGTATCGACCTCGAGCAGTTCCTTGAAGCTGACATAGCGGAAGACATTGGCCGACACACCGAAGGAAGCGATCTTCTTCGAGGCGACGACCGAGGTGATGACTTCGCCGGTCTTCACGCTGACGGCGCGCAGATAGACGGTGACCTTGTCTTCGCGGTAATTTGTGTGCGAGCCGATGCCGAGGAAACGCGCGCCGGCCCCTCCGGTCAGCGTGTTGGTGTCATAGCCGATGATGCCGCCTTCGAGGATGATGCCTGCGAACAGCAGTGGCGGCAGCGCGGCCTCGTTCAGTTCTTCCTCGCCCAGATATTGCCGGCGCATCTCGCGGATGATCTGGCGCTCCTTCAGGAGGTTATCCAAATTCTCCCGTTCGATCACGGTGAACCATGACCGGTCACCGGCATCCTGCAGCGCTTTCAGCAGGACTGACGTAGAGCCCTGGGTCACGGCCTTTGACAGGGTCTGGACGTTGGAAGGTTTGAACTGGCCGGTCTGATCGTCGAAACGATAGACGGCGACGGCGGCCCGTTCGCGCGGCGGCGGCAGGGAGCGCAGTCGCGACTGGGTCTCGGTGCGGACTTCCGAGACAGCCGGGCGCTGAATGATGCCGGGATGGTTGTCGCTTGCGGTGGCGCAGGCGCTGATCAGGATCGGCAGCGCCATGGCGACTACCTTGAAGATGCCGGAGAGGCCGCTCATGTCACAGGCCTCCCAGGGTGATGTCACCGAGTTCGTTGCGGCTTGCACCGAGGTCCGACAAGGGTGGCGGCGAGGACAGGCCGTCGTCGCTGAAGAGGGATGAGGACGAGCTGCTGGAACTCATCTCCGGATAAAGCAGGCTGCCAAGACTGCTGGCATCAGGGCTGGCGGCGCCGAGCAGCGGGATGATGACTTCGGTCGTGGTGCCGGTGGATAGATCCTGGATCGTCAGCCGGACGGAATCGAGACCGCGCACGAAGGTGATGATCTGGTCGCCGAAAGTGATCGTGCCGGACTCCTGCGGATTGTCCCCGAAGATCGCATCATTCACCTGAGCGGCGAGGGAAGAAAGCAGACGGCTCTGCAACTGCCGCAGGAACTGGTCCATCTGCGAGTTTGACTGAACCGGCGCGTTCGGATCCCTGTATTTGTTCTGGGCGTTGGCGATGCCGAGCAGGTGCGCCGAATTGAAACTGTCGCCGCCGAATGACGGATTGACCGGCGTGTAGACAAGTTCCTGCGCGAGCGCAGGCGCGCCGAGCGAAAGGAGCATGACAGCGGGCGCGATCGCCCGCAGAGTTCTGGATAGTCCCACCATAATGTGCGTCCCTGTTTTAAAGGGCACCAGCTAACGCGCATGCTTTAGTCTGATGCGTCCCCACACATCGAGTGCAAACTAAACGCCAAGTGAAAGGTTGCGTCAACCATAGTCCCGGAAAGGGGTACCGATTTAATGATGGCTCGCGTGAAGGGCGAATACGGACGAATTGATTCAGCGTTTGTCGGGATCGATCCAGACACCCTGCATGGACATCGCTCCCGTCTCGGGCGAGTAGCGGACAATCTCCGCTCCCCTCGAGCCGGTGTGCCGGTTGGGGCCGAAGCTGAGCGGCGGGGTTACCGCGCCTTCGAAACCTGACAGGCCTTCGAGCTCAGCGACAAGTCCTTCGCGGTCGAGACTGCGCCCCGCGCGCATAAGGCTTTCGATGAGCACCGCGGCGACCGAATAGGCATCGGCTTCGGCGAGAATGGTTTCGCGTCCGGTGCCGGCTTTGGCGCGCGTGCGGGCAAAGGCCGTCTGGGCCTGCGGCGCCACCCGGGTGAGAGGCGCAGGCAGAGCGACATAGGTTTCCGCCGGGAGCAGCTTGCGCTGGGCCGGCGGAATGGCCGCAAACACCGTCTGGGGCAGCAGCAGGCGCCTGGCGCTTCGCGCAGAGGCAAGACAGGAGGGCGAGGACAGCAGGCGTGTATCGCCTGCCGCACTCTCGCAGGCATCGGCCACACGCACGGCGCCGAGTTCCTGAACGGCAAAAAGGCGCAGCGCCGCGGTCTGGTCCTCGGTGCCCGCGAGGAGGGAAAATACCTTTGTTTTCAGCGACCCCGATCCCGAAAGGGCGAGGACCGGCACCCGCTCGCTGAGCCCGGAGGGCGCATCGCCGAGCGACAGCACAGCGAACACCGTCTCCTCCGGCAGGGCGGTAGCGGCGTGATAGCTGAAGCGCAGCTGCCGGCCATGGATACCGCCGATGCGATTGATGTCGGCACGGACGGATTCGAGCAGACGACGCTGTGCCTCAGCGCCCTGACCGCGCCCGCCGGCGGCAAGGATGACGCCGATCTCGACATGATCGTCGGATATGCCGGGGTCGGACAATTGATCCATGACGGCGAGAAACGCCCAGACATCGGCGAGATCGCGGTCCGACAGGGCAAAACGCGGCATCGCTTCGGCAAGATCATTGCCGCCCGGATCGCGCCCGTTTCGCACGGCGGAACGGAAAGATGAAAGCGTATAGGGCGGGCGCCAGCGCCCCTGCTGGCCGGTGACAGTATACGGCCGGGTAAGCGCGCCGCGCGAAAGGTCTGCCGGGACCGCACCGCGTTCGGCGATACCGATACCGGTCCGGCCGTGACAACTGGCACAAGGAAAGCTCTGGGCGGGAAGCTTCACGCCCATGGTGCCGATACGCGCCGTGCCGGTGTCGAGGGCTGAGCCCGCCTCACCGAAATAGATCGCCCGTCCGCGTTCCTCAGCCGGTTTAAGCTGCGCAGCCGCAGGCAGCGCCAGCATCAGGAAGGCGAACAGAATGCCCGCCAGAAAGCGGTCAGTCATACACACCATCGGCGATGTCTTTGACCTGGCTGGCAATGATCGCATCGCTGAGATTGGCGGGGATTTTCCGCCAGCGCGCGGTCTTCGTATTGCCGACGAGCAGCGCCGTCAGGTGCGCTTCCTTGTCGAAGACCTGGCCCATCTTCTGGCCGACGATGTCGAGATTCCTCGCCGAGCCGGTCAGGAAAAGCCAGCCATCCATCGCCTTGTATTTCTTCCGGTAATCCGAGATCACCTTGACCGTATCGACTTCCGGATCGACCGTGATGGAGAGAATGTAGATATCCTTGCCGATCCGGTCCTTCAGCCGCTCCTGCACGCGCTGGAGCGTGGTGTTGATCAGCGGACAGGCATCCGTGCAGGAGGTGAAGATGAAGCTGATGATGACGGTGCGCCCTTCCAGCAGGTCGGAATAATAGCGCACCTCCTTGCCTTCATGGGTAAGGAGGATCGTGTCGGTAAAATACTGGCGCGCCTTGTCATCCCCCTGCGAGGCGGAAATGTTGCGCGTTTCAACCTTGTCGACCCCGTGTGATTTCAGGCCGTGCGCGGTGGCAGACGGCGCCATCATCAGGCCGATAGCTGCAAGAACTGCGATATTCAGCAGGCGTTTCATCGATATGTCCCCTTATCAATGCTGGTGCAGGCTCGCATAATCCGCGCGGTTGGCAAGCAGTTCGCGCACACGCGCCTCCACGAAAACAGGATCCGGCAGGCCGTATATGCGGGAGAAGGAGCCCGTTGCGCCGTCGCCGATGAGGATCATGGCGGCATGGTCTTCCGGATTGGTGGCATAGGCATTCAGCCAGACGAGGGCCTCGTCCATGATCCGCTTTTCGCCTGTCAGGAAGGTCCAGTTCGCGCGGTGACGCCCGGCGAAGGCGGCGAGACGCTCAGGCGTGTCGACATTGGCGTCGATGCTCATCGAGACGAAGGCCAGGTCTTCGGCGGGCACATCCGCGAGGCGGCGATGGCTTTCGGCGAGCAGCGCGGTGGTGACCGGGCAGATAGTCTGGCAACTCGTGAAGATGAAATCGACAACGATGATCTTCTGGCCCGCAACATCGGATTTCAGCCGGCGGGTCTCGCCGTGCTGGTCGAGCATCGGCTGGTCGCTGAGGACAACCAGCGATCGCTGCTCTGTGCCGGACGGTTCGGCGGCGGCGTGGACGTGATGCACCTCTTCGGCCCCCGAGCAGGCAGACAGGGCCAGCGCGGCGAGCGCCGCCAGCGGGGCTGCCAGCCGGATCATCCGCCGGACCTTTCCTGCACAACGACTGTGAGGAAGGGCAGTTTGGAATAGTCGAGCCCCTGGCTTCGCACGGCGGGATAAACATAATGCGCGCCGGACTGGGAGGGCAGGAAGCTGACCTCATAAAGGCCCGGCTCGACCAGGCGGGCCGTATGCTCCTGACGGTCCTGACCGGGCGCGCGATAGGTCATCACCATCACATCATTGCCGGCATAGGCCGCGCCGTCATTGGCGGTATCGCTGAGCCGGAAGCGGACGGCGACCGGATCTCCGAGCGCTGAGATCGCGCCGCTGCGGGTCTCGTAAGCAATGCGGAGCGGCGCCTCATCGCGCACCAGCGCCGGATTGACGGCAGCCGCGAAGGGGAAACATTCGATCATCTGGGGCGAGTCCATCGTCATGATGAGCTGGAAGTTGCCGGAGGCCGGAATCTTCACGGTGGAAACATATTCGCCGGGGCTGACTTCCTTGATCGTGCGGTCTGCGACCATCGCCGAGAGCGGGCGGTGGCCATAGCCGCCGAAGCTGCCCATCGGGGCATTCATGCCCTCCATGTAGTAATAGACGTTCGCATCGCCGGGGCTGACGACCATGGTGGCAGCTTCAGTGACCGCGCTGGCGAAGAGATCGGATGGCAGAAGCATGGGCGAATCCGCCGGCGGGCGGTCGCCGGCCTGGAACTCGTTGATCGTCACCCGGTCGCGCCCACCGAGATCCGCCAGGCGGATCATCGAGACGGTCGTATTCGACAGGGAACGGACGAAGGCAAAGCTGCGCGAGAAGGAAATCTGGAACGGCTCGCCGCGGATGTCGAGGCGATGGACCTGCTGGTTGTTTGCAGTATCGACGACGAAAACTGCATCGGCCTTGGGATTGACGGCAAGAACGAACCGCCCGCCGGGGGCGACCCGCGTCGGGCCGAGGCCCGGTTCCAACTGTATCGTGGTGCGGATTTTCTCGCCGTCCGCGTCGGCGACGATGATCTCGCCGCTCGTGCCGTCGGTGATGTAGACCGCTCTGGAAAGGTCGGAATAGGCCAGCGAGATCGGCGTCCCGCGCACCGCAATGTCGCGCACCTTGCGCAGGCGGCGGACGTCGATGACGCTGACCGAATTGCCTTCGCGGTTGGAGACGAAAGCGTGGCGATTGTCGGATGTAACCTGGATTTCGTGATGGCCGGGGCCGGTGGGGATGCGCGCGACGACCTTATGCGTCTCGGCGTCCATCACGGTGACGCCGGAGTCTGCACCGGTCGTGCCGATCCAGACATAGCGCCCGTCGGGCTGGACATGGACCCGTGTGGGCCGCTC
>JBKBLD010000043.1:0-17648 GCA_046296675.1 Hyphomonas sp.
GGTTGGGGTGGGTCCCCCCCCCGCGGGGGGGGTTGGGGCCCGCTGGGCGGAGGGGGGGTGTTTCGTTCACTTGCTCTGAGGGGTTCCCCCCTCCGTCAGACGGCTTGCGCCGTCTGCCACCTCCCCCGCAAGCGGGGGAGGATATTCAGGTCTTCACCGCGAACAGTTCATCCTGATCTCCCGGCTTGATGTCGATGATCGTCGTCGGCAGGCCGCGTTTCGCAACATCCTCAAGGAAGGGCTTCGCCGGGAACTCCTCGACATTGAACACGCCCGGCCCCTTCCAGATGCCGCGAAAGAACATTGCCGCGCCGGAGACCGGCGGTACGCCCGTTGTGTAGGAAACCGCTTGCGCGCCGACTTCCTTGTTGGTCTCGGCATGGTCGCAGACATTGTAGAGCATCTTGGCGATTTCCTTGCCATCCTTCCGGCCCCGGATGATCACGCCGATGCTCGTCTTGCCGGAATAGCCTTCGGCAAGGGAGGAGGGCGCCGGCAACAGGTCGCGCAGGAATTCCATCGGCACGATGTCCATCCCCTTGTGCTTGATCGGCTCGAGGCTGATCAGGCCGATGGATTTGAACACTTCGAGGTGCTTGATGTACGCCTCGCCAAAGGTCATCCAGAAGCGGATCTGTTTCAGGCCCTTGATATTCTTCACGAGGCTCTCTTCTTCCTCATGATAGATGAGGTAGGAGGCACGCGGGCCGACTTCCGGGTAATCCACCATCGTCTTGATGCTGAGGGCCGGGATCTCGATCCACTCGCCATTCTTCCAGTATTTGCCGTCCTGCGTCACTTCGCGCAGGTTGATCTCCGGATTGAAGTTCGTGGCAAAGGTCTTGCCATGATCGCCGGCATTGCAGTCGACAATGTCGATATAGTCGATCTCGTCGAACAGATGCTCCTGCGCATAGGCGCACCAGATGTTGGAGACGCCGGGATCGAACCCGCAGCCGAGAATGGCGGTCAGGCCCACTTCCCTAAACTTGTCTTGATAGGCCCACTGCCAGGAGTATTCGAACTTCGCCACTTCGCGCGGCTCGTAATTGGCCGTGTCGAGATAGTTCGTGCCCGCCTCAAGGCAGGCATCCATGATCGGCAGGTCCTGATAGGGCAGGGCCATGTTGATCACGAGGTCGGGCTTCACCCGGCGGATCAGCGCCACGGTGGCGGCTACGTCATCGGCGTCCACCTGCGCAATATCGATCGGCGTCACGCAATCCCTGGCCACCTTCTCGCAGCTTTCGATGCGGCGCGAGGCCAGGGTGATGTGTTTGAACGTATCGCGGTCCATCGCGCATTTCTTGGCGACAACCGAGCCGGCCGCGCCGGCGCCGATGATGAGGACGTTATCCATGTCGGGCTTGAACTCCGGGAAGATCGTTGAAAGGTTGGCCTGCTTTTAGGGAAGTTTGGCAGTGCTTTCTAGGAGGCGGCCTGCTAGTTGGCGCGCTAGATAGGGAGCTTACTCCCGTGCCACAACGGATTTTTGAAGGAGCGCGCCGCCATGATCGCAAAAACGCCTCCCCCGCCTTACTGGGCCGTGATCTTCTCGGCCGTTCCCAGCGGCGCGGACCTCGCCAATTATGAGAGCATGGCCGGCCGGATGGTCGAGCTGGCCCATCAGCAGCCGGGCTTTCTCGGCTATGAGACGGCGCAGGGCGAGGGCGGGGCGGAGATCACCGTCTGCTATTGGGAGACCGAAGCCCAGATACGGGCCTGGAAACAGCATAGCGACCATCTGGAAGCCCAGCGCATGGGCCGGGAGGTCTGGTATTCGGCCTATCATATCCGCATCGTGAAGGTCGAGCGCGCCTACGGCTTCTGAGCCTCGCCGGCGACCCCATGCATCCTTTCCGCTTCTGGCGCGTTTCCATTACGGGGCTGATCCCCAAACCATGGGAATTTACGACATGACCGTTGAAAGCCTTATTATTTTCCTGCTGATCGGCGCGGTTGCCGGCTGGCTCGCCGGCGTACTTGTCAAAGGCTTTGGCTTCGGCCTTGTCGGCAACATCGTTGTCGGCATCGTCGGCGCCTTCATTGCGGGGCTGCTCTTTCCGGCCCTGAATGTCAGCCTCGGCGCCGGTATCGTCGCCGCGATCATCCATGCCACGATCGGTGCAGTCATCCTGCTGCTCGTGGTTCGGGTCATCAAGCGCGCTTGAAACACCCACCTTCTGGCCAGCCGCCCGGTCCGCCGGGCGGCTGAGCGGCCTCCTTCCGGGCATTTCGTGACAGGGGCTGGCGAACCGCGCTGAAACGCGCTATGCGCGCGCTTTCTTCTGCGGGGGCAGCGCCCATGACGATCCGCCATTTCCTTGACATCTGGCAGCTGGAGCGCGCCGACCTGCGCGCCATCCTTGATGAAGCACACCTGATGAAGAAGGCCCGCAATGGCTGGCCGAAGGGCCGCGCGGATGCCGGCGCGCCGCTCGACGGGCACACGCTGGCGATGATCTTCGAGAAATCCTCGACCCGCACGCGCTTCTCCTTCGACATGGCCATGCGCCAGCTTGGCGGCTCGTCGATCACGGCGACGGCGAACGACATGCAGCTCGGCCGGGGCGAGACGGTGGAGGACACCGCCAAGGTGCTCTCGCGCTTTGTCGACGCCGTGATGATTCGCGCCAATGACCATGGCGATGTCGAGGCCTTCGCGGCGGCGGCCTCAGTGCCGGTGATCAACGGGCTGACGGACCGCTCCCACCCCTGCCAGATCATGGCCGATCTGATGACGCTGGAGGAGCATGGGCTGGACCTGAAGGGCGCGCGCTTGGCCTGGGTGGGCGATGGCAACAATGTCTGCGCGAGCTTCATCCATGCGGCGCCGAAATTCGGCTTCTCCCTCGCCATCGGCACACCGCAGGGCTTTGCGCCGGACCCGGCCGATCTCGAGATCGCCGCGCGGCTTCAGGGCCGGGTGGAGATTTACGGAACACCGGAGCAGGCGGTTGCGGGCGCTGATGTCGTCATCGCCGACACCTTTGTCTCGATGGGCGACAAGGACGCTGAACGCCGGCTCGAACTTCTCCAGCCCTTTGCGGTGACCGAGGAGCTGATGGAGATGGCCCATCCGGCTGCGAAATTCCTGCACTGCCTGCCGGCTCACCGGGGCGAGGAAGTCGACGCCGATGTCATCGACGGCCCGCAGAGCCTCGTTTTCGACGAAGCCGAAAACCGCCTGCACGCCCAGAAGGCGATCCTGCGCTGGTGCCTGCAGAAATAATCTGGCGCGCGTCGGTTCAGTTCAGCAGCACCTCGACTTCGGCGCTTGCCCCGGAGGTCTCCCGATAGGTGCCGCGCAGGGTGAACTCATCGGTGAATTTGAGGTCGAGCACGCCGAAATTGCTGATCGAGAAATTGACGCCGGTCTGGCCGACCGTGCCGCTCGAGCCATAGCCCAGGATCGAGGCTGACAGCGCGCCGGTCTCCCGCTCCACCCGGCTGACGGTGATCGACTTGCCCATCAGCCGCGTGACCGCGTCAGGATGATTGTCTTCGGCCTCGACCACGACGATCGGCATCGCCACCCGCCCGCGCGTCTCGATCAGCGTGATCGCTGCCTGCCGGCGCAGCACCGGCTGGCCGCTGAGATAGAAACGCTCGGCCGCGGTCTGGCGGAAGGCCGCATCCTCGCTCGCCAGCGCGCGGCGGGCAAAGTCGCGCCGGTCAGAATCCTCGCGTGCCCGCAGCGCTGCGCGCATCGCGGCTTCGTATTCGTCCTTCGGCTCTGCCTCGACCGGCAGGACGGCGGACTGCACCGCCGCAACCCCCGGCACATAGGAGGCGACGACGCCGATATTGTTGCCGTCGGCGTCCTGTTTGGCGGTTGTCAGCTGCAGGCCGATCACGACGGCGAACACGGCCGCGCCGACCAGACTGAACTTCATCGCCTGGGCCGACCAGGGCAGGGTGGCCGGCTTGTTGCGTGACAGGTAGAAGCCGGCGCCCGCCAGGAGGAGGAAGAGGATGAAGATGCCGGGCGAGACCGGCCCGAGCGGGCTCAGGAAGTCCGAGGCGAGGCTCATCACCAGAGGATAAAGTCCCCAGGTCTGCACCGCCGACAACATGCCCGGGCGCTGGCCCGGCGTGCGCGGTGGCTGTTCCCGTTCCTGCGATACCGACATGCCCGTCCCCTGATCTGCCGCATTCATCCCCATACAACCGTGAATTGGTATCACCGGCTCGTGCATTTGCAAGCCGGAGGCCCTCACGGCTGCGCGCCGCAGGCCCCGCCCCCTTGCGATTGCGGCCCCCCGCTGCCACATGGGGCGCCTTGAGAGCCCCCCAGCCCGCGATGCCGACGACATGATCCAGCCTGCCCATCTGACCGGCGATTTTGCCACCAGTTTCCAGATCGAGAACCGCCCTGTGCGCGGCCGCGCCGTGCGTATGGGCGCTGCCAGCCTGTCGCCGATCCTGGCGCGCCATGATTACCCGCCGAACCTTGCCCGAATCCTTGGCGAAGCGGTGGCACTGGCGGCGCTGGTCGGCGCCTCGCTGAAATTCGAGGGCCGTATCCTCGTTCAGGCGGAAGGCGAGGGCCCGGTGCGCCTTATGGTGGGGGAATTCAATACCGGCGGCGGTGTGCGCGGCTATGCCCGTTTCGACGAGCAAGGCTGGGACCATCTTGACCGGGTCAACAAGGGCAAGGTGCCCCATATGCCCCAGCTGTTCGGCCGAACCGGACGGCTCGGCCTGATCCTCATCCATGACAATCCGGACCTGCAGCCTTATCAGGGCATCGTTCCGCTGGACAAGGGCACGCTTTCCCAGTGTGCGGAGGACTATTACCGGATGTCCGAACAGGTGCCGACGCGCATCCGCCTCTCCGTCGATCAGGACGACGGTGGCGACTGGATCGGCGGCGGCATGATGGTGCAGCAGGTCGCCGGCGATGAAACGCGCGGCGACACGCGCGAAGCCTGGCGCGAGGCCGAGGCGCTGTTCGCGACGCTGACACCGGCGGAAGTGACCGACACGAACCTTCCGATGACGGACCTTCTCTTCCGCCTGTTCCATGAACAGGGCGTGCGGATCGAGGACGGCGTGCCGGTGTCCGATCACTGCACCTGCAATGAGGACCGCCTGGTGGCCACGCTGCGGGCCATGCCGGAAGAATCGCTGCGCGACCTTGTTGAACCCGACGGCACCCTCGCCATCGACTGCCAGTTCTGCGCCCGGCACTATAGTTTGCCAATCGAACGGGTGACGGGGCCTGTGAACTGAAGGGTTTGGCGGGATAACGGCGAAGAGATTGCATCGAGGCTCTCGTCATCCCGGTTTCGCCGCAGGCGAAGACCGGGAGATAGACAGGCTCAGTTCGTGTGCTGACGGGAGGATGGACGCTTCCGGGATACCTGTCTTCCCTGATCACTTAAGGTTCAGTTCTGGGTCCCGGGCATTTGCTGCGCAAATCCCGGGATGACGGGTGAGGGCCTTACTCTGCCGCCACCATGAAATGCGCCATGATGGCGGTGACCGGGTCGGCGCGGCTTTCCTGCCAGGCTTCGGCGCGGACCGAGGCCATGCGCCGGCCCATCTTCAGCACATAGGCGCGGGCATAGAGATCCTTGGCATGACCCTGGCGCAGATAGTCGATGGTGATGTTCATCGGCCGCGGCGGACGGGGCATGTCGGAGACGAGGAAGACCTGAAGCATTGCCGTCACTTCCAGGAAGGAGGCAATCGCCCCGCCGTGCAGCGCGCGGATGGCAACATTGCCGATCAGCTTTTCCTGGAAGGGCAGGATGGCGGTCATCTCGTCGCCGAGAATTTCGCAGCGCATGCCGAGCGTGCGGGCAAACGGGATATGGGCAAGCGCCGCCTGCACATCATCCGCACGCGGATTTGTCAGCTCCGGGTTCATGACTTTTTCTTCCCGCCGCCGAAGCGCGGCTTGTTGATGGCGAAGGTGCCGGCCGCGGTCGCGATCAGCCGGTCGCGGGTCTCATGATAGGCCCAGGCGCGGGTGAAACAGACCGTGCGGGTGAGGTGGTAGCATTCCGCCTCGCCGATGATATCGAGGCCTTTGCTGGCCGGGCGCATATAGTCGATCCGCAGGTCGATGGTGGCGACGAAGCGCAGCTCCGTCATCGCGGCGGTGCAGGCCATGCCGCAGAGATTGTCGAGGAAGGTGGTGATGACGCCGCCATGGATGACGCCGGTTTCCGGGTCGCCGACGAGCTTCTCCGCCCAGGGCTGGAGGCCCCAGACATGGCCGCGCTCGACCCGGCTGACCTGGAAGCCCACCTCGTTGCCCCAGGGCACGACGCTGTTCATCATCTCGACATGCTCGCGCATCATCCGCGCGACCTTGTCGGGGTCCGGGCTGGTAACTGGATTGTCATCACTCATGCAAGGCTTACCCCGCGTCGGGATTTGACGCTCTATTCAGGCCGGATAACATCACCCGCATACCAAAGAAACGGGAAACGATAGCGCACGCTAGGTAAGGAGACGCCCACATGGCATTTGACGCTGCGGCAAAGCCGAAGACCTGCATCATCGGGGCCGGCTGCTCCGGCTTCACCATGGCCAAGCGGCTGAAGGATCTCGGCCTGCCCTATGACTGCTTTGAAAAGTCAGACAATATCGGCGGCAACTGGTATTATATGAACCCCAACGGGGTCTCCTCCTGCTACCAGTCGCTGCATATCGACACGTCGAAGTGGCGCCTCGCCTTCGAGGATTTCCCGGTCCCTGAAGACTGGCCGGACTTTCCCCACCATGCCCAGCTGCTGCAGTATTTCCACGATTATGTAGACCATTTCTCCTTACGCGAGACGATCACCTTCAATACCGCCGTCACCGATGTGGCCGACCTGCCGGGCGGGCGCTACCGGGTGACGCTGTCTACGGGGGAGACGCGCGACTATGACGCCGTCTGCGTCGCCAATGGCCATCACTGGGATGCGCGCACGCCGAAATATCCCGGCGAGTTTAACGGCTACCAGATCCACTCGCATTATTACCGCGACCCGTTCGAGCCCTATGATTTCCGTGGCAAGCGGGTGATGATCGTGGGGGCGGGCAATTCGGCGATGGATATTTCCTCCGAACTCGCCCAGCGCCCGATTGCGGACAAGCTTTTCATCTCGATGCGCCGCGGTGTATGGGTGCTGCCGAAATACATGGACGGGCGCCCCGCCGACAAGGCGGTGCTGCCGGCCTGGATGCCGGCGAGCCTTGGCCGGTCGCTGGCGAAGCAGAAGATCAAGAAAACCATCGGCAATATGGAAGACTATGGCCTGCCCAAGCCCGACCATGAACCGTTGGAAGGCCATCCGTCCGTTTCCGGAGAATTCCTGACCCGGGTGGGATGCGGCGACATCACGCCGAAGCCCGGCATCGAGCGGCTGGATGGCGACGGGGTCGTCTTCACGGATGGCACACGCGAGCAGATCGACGCGATCGTCTGGGCGACGGGCTACAACACGACCTTCCCCTTCTTCAAACAGGACGAGCTGACGCCGAAGGACAATGTCTTCCCGCTGTTCAAGCGGATGGTGCAGCCTGGCCGGGAGACGCTGTTCTTCCTTGGTCTCGCCCAGCCTCTGCCGACCCTTGTGAACTTTGCCGAACAGCAGTCTAAACTGGTGGCCGCAGCCCTTGAAGGACGGTATGCTTTCCCGCCGAAGGACGAGATGGAACGGATCACACGCGAAGATGAACAGGCCCATCTCGGCCATTTCTATGACAGCCCGCGCCACCGGATGCAGGTGGACTTCAACCTCTATTGCAGGGACCTGATGAAAGAGATCGAGCGTGGGGCGAAACGGGCGAAGGTTGGCGCGTGAGGGCAGGCGGGCTCATCGCCGCGCTGGCTGCCGCCTTTCTTCTGGCTGCGTGCGCCTCGGGCGGAGCGCGTCCGTCCCAGGCGATCCTGCGGCTGCCGCCGGTCGATTACGGCCCGCCGGGCGATATCCGTAATCCGCCGCAGGGGCCGTTCCAGCCGAATGCCTATCTGCGCGCCTGTCCCGGCATGCGCGTCTCCAACGCTCCGCCGATCGACGCCGAGCGCTGGGTGATCGACTACAAGCCGATCATCGTGGCCTTCGGCATCGTGCTGGCGACCTCGCCGGCGAATGATGTCTGCCTGTCCTCCGGCCATGGCCTGCGCGACGGGCGGGGGCATGACGGCATCGACCTGACCAGCCGCCCGCCGGGCCCGGTCTATTCGGCAGCGCCGGGGCGGATCGTCGAGGCGCGCTTTGCCTCCGGTTACGGGCTGACGGTGGTGATCGATCATGGCCACGGCGTGTTCACCCGCTACGCGCATCTCGATTCGCTCGCCCATGGCATCTCGCCCGGCCAGACGGTCGGCTTCGGCTATCATCTCGGCCAGATGGGGGCGACGGGCAATGCCACCGCGCCGCACCTGCATTACGAGATCCTGACCGGAAATCTGAACAATCCGCGCGGCACCTATGGCCTCACCTCCCACAACCCGTTCAATTTTCCGGCCTATGTGCCGATGGCGGAAGCGGGGTATTGAGGGGCCTGCGCCAGCAGGGAGGGGGACATGAAGGGGAAGTTGACGCCGTCGCTGGTTGCGCGCGCCTATGCCGATCCGCTGGCCTGGACCAACCTGGCGGTGGACCTTCTGCCGGTAGTGGCGATCCTTTATTTCGGCTGGGGGGCGACCCCGCTGGTGGCGCTCTACTGGCTTGAGAATCTCGTCATCGGCCTGTTCACGGCGGCGCGGATGACCGGGGCGGGACTGGTGCAGATTAGCCGGGGCGCGGTTGCCGGGGCGGGCGCTTTCTTCCTCGTGCCTTTCTTCTGCGTTCACTATGGCGGCTTCTGCTGGGGGCACGGGGTTTTCCTCTCCGCCTTCGCGGATGCGGACATGGGCTTGCCGACGCCGGCCGGTCTGGCGGCCTGGGCGCTCGGCACCGGGCCCTACATGGCGTGGTTCCTGGGCGCGATCTTCGCTGTCAATCTCGTCGTCTATGCTGTCGATTTCGTCGGGCGCGGAGACATCCGCCGGGTGACGCTCGCCGAGGAGATGACGCGGCCCTATGGGCGGATCATGACGCTGCATGTCGCGATCATTCTCGGCGCCGTGTTTGCGTTCAATTCGGACGATCCGCTGCTGGGCGTGTTCCTGCTGATCCTGATACGGGTGGTGTTCGGTATCGTGATGTCGGTGCGCCGCCGGGCGAAGCGCGATGCTCAGCAGGCGGAGGGGCTGGCGGACGCAGGGGCGGAGTGAGGGGCGCTTTACCTCACGCCCAACGCCCTTGTCCTCCCCTGCGGTCGCGGGGGAGGTGCTGGGCGCGTCGAAGTGGCCCCGGCTCAATCGGCGGCTGCGCCGCCTTTGGCCGGGATGACAGTTCAGGAGGTATCGAACACCGCGTTGGTGGCCGCCGCGTGCAGGTCGGTGAGGAGGGCCTGGACCTGCGGGTCGGGATGGGGCGCAGCCGCGGCGCGGCAGGTGGCGGCGATCTGCGGCGCCTTGCCTCTTGCGGCGGCGCGCAGCCAGCGGCGGGCCTGGCCGACGGGGTCGCGCAGGGCGGCGTTGAGGGCGATGAGGCGGCCGGAGAGGCGCTCGGCGAGGATGGCCGGGGCGATGGGCGCGGGCGCCTTGCGCGGGTCTGCGGATTGGGGGCGTGGTTTGTCTGTGGGCGGACGGGCGCCGGCTTCCCCGAGGCGGAAGACCGGGGTGCGGGGTCTGGCCGGCGCGGCCGCACGCGCCGGGCGGGCGGTGCAGGTCTGGCGCGGGCGCGGCACCGGCATGTCCGCGCTCAGGCAGGACGCGATGAGGCGGATGAGGCGGCGCAGCGCCGCTTCGGCCGGCAGGACGAACCGGGCGAGGATGTCCTTCATCGCCTCGGGCCGGGGCGCGGCGGTCCAGCGGCAGCCCGCTTCGGCCGCGGCATTGATCAGCATACGGATGATCGGCGCGGCCCGCTGCATCAGGGCAACGGCCACCATTCCATCCTTCGCAAGCTGGGTATCACTCCGCATGGGGCAGAGTATGCACCCGGTCCGGGGGGTGTCGGATAAGTTTTTCGGGATTCCCGCATTTGCTACAGGATGCGGGGCGAAATATGGGGGATAGGCGGGGGATTGGGGCTCCCCCCTCCGCCCTTCGGGCACCTCCCCCGCTTCGCAGGGGAGGATAAGGCGTGCTTTTCCGCGAATGGAGAGGCTTGAGGTGAGACCTGCTCCCCCTCACCCCAACCCCTTGCTCAGGAAATCGCAAGCCCACAGGGAGAAGGGGCTCTGAGGGCGGCTTGGCGTTGACAGGGCCGCCAGGCTTGGCGAGCAATGCGCCGGATCAAGGAGGCAGGATATGCAGATCAATGTCCGGAAAGGCACACTCAGCCTCGGCAGCGTTTACAAGCTGATTTTTGCAGGGTGGATCATAAGCTGGGGCGTGTTCATGGGCACAATCCTCTGCCTGATCCTGCTGATCGCGATGCTGACCGGCTCGACGACTTTCAATGACGAAGTGGTGGAGGGACGGGGCGCAGTCCTGGTGACCCTTGTGCCATTGTTCGTTCTCTTTCCAATCGTTATCTTCTTTCATGCGCTGATGTTCTCAGGCTTTCTGACGTTTGGTGTCTGGCTCTATCGCAAGTTCCGGCCAATCACCGTGGTCAATCACGATACACCCGCCGCCTTCTGATCGTTAGAATCCGACTGCGATTGACGCCCGCGCGGGCCTCGCTCATGCCTGATGCTCGGACAGGGAGCGCGACATGAACCCCATTCTTTTTCTCGACTATGCGGGCATTGCCGTGTTTGCGGCGACGGGGGCGCTGGCGGCGTCGCGCAAGCAGCTGGATATCATCGGCTTCCTGTTCTTTGCCGCCTTCACCGGGGTGGGCGGGGGCACGGTGCGCGATCTGATCCTGGATGTGCCGGTCTTCTGGGTCGTCAATCACGACTATCTGATGATCTGTGTGGTCACCGCGATCCTTGTCTATTTCACCGCGCACCTGTTCGAGTCGCGTTTCAAGCTGCTGCTCTGGCTCGATGCATTAGGGCTGGCGGCCTATTGCGTGTTCGGGGCGTGGAAGGCGCTGGTGGTGACCGGATCGCCGGTGATTGCGGTGGTCATGGGCGTCATCACGGCGAGCTTTGGCGGCATCCTGCGCGACCAGCTGGCAGGCGAGCCGTGCATCCTGCTGCGCCCGGAAATCTATATCACGGCGGCGCTTGCGGGCGCGGCGGCCTATACCGGGCTGCACCTCGCCGGTCTGCCGGTCATGATGGCGGCGGTGCCGGCGGCCATCGTCGCCTTTGCCATCCGGGGCGGGGCGATGAAGTTCGGGTGGTCGATTCCGCCCTACAAGAGCCGGCCGGGCCGCCCGCCCGAGGAGATCAGCTGAAGCAGGTGCATGACAGACCCGCTGCATGCAAAGTTGACGCCTGATGACGCCCGGCGCAGTATAACGAGGGGCAAATCAGGGATATCCAATGGCCGACACTTCTTCATCCGCGCTGGCTTCCGGCAAGCGCGCCAGTACCAAGGCGGCCAACCGGCGGGCGATCCTGCAGGCGGGGCGGCGGGTGTTCGCCCGGATCGGCTTCGAGGCGACGACGGTGCGCGACATCATCCGAGAGACGGACCTCGCGGCAGGCACTTTCTACAATTATTTCAAGTCGAAAGAGGAAGTCTTTCAGGCGATTGCTGAAGATTCCACCCAGCGCTTCCGCAGCCATCTGGCCGATGTGCGCGCCCGCGCGACGGGTATCGACGACTATATGGAACATGCCTACCGGGCCTATTTCAGCTTCATCGCGCGGGAGAATGAAGAGGCGATCGCCTGCGGGGCGCCGCACTTTGCGCTGATCGGCGTGCGCGTCGATACGCCGGAGATGGAGGCGGTGGCCGAAGAAATCCGGCTCGACCTTGAACATATCCTGGCCTTGGGCGGGCCGGCGCCGGGGCCGGGGCTGGATACCGAATACCTGACAGCGGCCGCCATCGGCATCGCGCGCGAGATGGGCGACCGGATGCTGCAGCGCCGGCCGGTGGATGTCGAAGGCGCGACCCAGTTTGCCTGCACACTGCTCCTGTCCGGCATGAGGGCGCTGGCAGCCCGCTGACCCGCCGCCGGGTGACCCCTTGGCGCCGCCTGAAAATGACGCCACTCTGTTTTCGTGAGGAAACAGAGGAGAGGCGCCGATGAGCCTACAGCGCGTAATGGCAAAAGCATTTGCCAGCCTGCCCGGCGGAATGATCGTCAAGATGGCGGGCGGCGCCCCGCTGACCATCGAGGGGCGCACACTTGAGCCGCAACTTCAGCTGGTGGCCTGGAACGGGCGCGATGCGCCGCCAATGTCCAGCCTGCCGCCGGAGATGGTGCAGGCGGGTGTGAAGGCGCAGCTGGCGCTCCTGGCGGACAAGCTGCCGACGGGTGTCGGCGCGGAGGATTTCACCATTCCGGGGCCGGACGGCAACGAGATTCCGGTGCGCCTCTATACACCTGCCTCGCAGGATGCCCGCCATCCGCTGATCGTCTATTTCCATATGGGCGGCGGCGTGGTCGGCGACCTCGACACCTGCCATGCCTTTTGCGGGATGCTGGCGCAAGGCGCGCAGGCGCCGGTCCTGTCGGTCGATTACCGCCTGGCACCGCAGCATATCTATCCGGCGGGGCTGAATGATTGTTTCGCGGCGTACAAATGGGGCGTGGAGAACGCTGCCCGCTTTGGCGCACCGGCCGGCAAGGCGGCCGTTGGCGGCGACAGTATGGGCGGAAACTTCTCGGCGATCATCAGCCAGCGGATGAAGCGCGAGGGCGGCCCGCTGCCGGCGCTGCAGATCCTGATCTATCCGGCCATCGACATTTCGAAGGACTACCCCTCGAAGAAGAATTTCGCCGAGACCTTCACGCTGAGCCAGGACACGATGGACTGGTTCATGCAGCAATATCTGCCCGAAGGGTTCAACCATGCCGATCTGAATGTCTCGCCGGGGCAGGAGACGGACCTTTCCGGCCTGCCGCCGGCGGTGGTGGTGACCGCAGGGCATGATCCGCTGGTGGACGAGGGCGACGAATATGCCGCGCGGTTGAAGGCGGCGGGCGTGAAGGTGGCGCACAGGCGCTATGACAGCCTCGCCCATGCATTCACCGCGTTCACCTATCTCTCGCCAGGCTCGCGTGCGGCCTGTCTCGAGATTGCGGGCATGGTGCATGACATGTTCGCCGCCAAGGCATGAGGGCGCTGGTCGTCGAGCAGCTGGCCCCGGACTTTGCAGGCACGGGGCTGAAGGACCTGCCGCTGCCGGAGCCGGGCGCGGGCGAGGTGCGCGTGGCGGTGAAGGCGGCGAGCCTGAACTTTCCAGACCTTCTGATGACGGAGGGAAAGTATCAGCTGAAGCCGGACCTTCCGTTTACGCTGGGCATGGAACTTGCCGGTCTCGTCGATGCGGTGGGGGCGGGCGTTACGGCGTTTGCGCCGGGCGATGCGGTGGCCGGTGGCAGCCGGATCGGTGCGTTTGCGGACTATATCGTGATGCCGGCAGCTGGGCTGCGGAAGAAGCCTGAGGCGTTCAGCTTTGCCGAGGCGTCTGCCTATGGCGCAGCCTATCTGACGGCCTATGTCTCGCTTGTGCGGCGGGGCAACCTGCAGGCGGGCGAGACGCTGCTGGTGCATGGGGCGAGCGGGGGCGTTGGGCTTGCCGCCGTCGAGGTCGGCAAACTGCTCGGCGCGCGGGTGATTGCGACCTCGGCATCGGACGAGAAGCTGAAGGTCGTGAAAGCGCGCGGCGCCGATCATGTGATCAGGGTGGCCAACGGCTTCCGGGATGAGGTCAAGGCGCTGACGGGCGGGCGCGGGGCCGATGTGATCTATGACCCGGTCGGCGGCGATGTGTTCGACGAGAGTGCGCGCTGCATCGCCTTCGACGGGCGCCTGCTGGTGATCGGTTTTACCTCCGGGCGCATTCCGAGCATCAGCGTAAACATGCCGCTGATCAAGGGGTTCTCCGTGGTTGGTGTCCGCGCCGGCGAATATGGGCGGCAGTTTCCGGAGAGGGGCCGGGAGAATCTCGAGACGATCTGGCGCTGGGCCGAAGAGGGAAGAGTGCGCCCGCACATCCATGCCGAAGTGGCGCTGTCGGACTGGCGCCGCGCCTTCGAGATGATGCGGGGGCGGGAGGTTGTGGGGAAGGTGGTGCTGGTGCCAGCGGGCTGACAGCTTGCCAGTGATGGGCGGCGGGTGCAGGGTCGGCCAGGCGCGAGGGAGCAGCGGTGGCAAAGGGCGTATTCGTCAGCTATCGAAGGGATGATGCGGCCCATATCACGGGCCGGATTCATGATGCGCTGGTCGCGCGCCTCGGGCCGTCGCGCGTGTTCATGGATGTCGACAGCGTGGCGCCGGGCGAGGACTTCGTGAAGAAGATCCGCGACACGATTGCCGCCTCGGATGTGTTCCTGGTGATTATCGGCCCCGGATGGCTGGATGCGCGCACTGCGGACGGGCGGCGGCGGATTGACCTGCCGGGCGATTTCGTGCGCATCGAGGTCAGCGCCGCGCTGGCCCGGGGGCTGAAGATCATCCCGGTGCTGGTGGACGGGGCAAGCATGCCGCGCGCCGAAGACCTGCCGGACGATGTTGCGCAGCTTGTCCGCCATAATGCGGTGTTCCTGACGCATGCGACGTTCAAGCGGGACATGGACGCGCTGACCGCCGGAGTGGCGGAGCGCGGCCTTGCCAGCCGACTGCGCTCTCCGCAGGTGCTCGCCCTGCTGGCTGGCGGGCTGGCGTTCGCAGCGCTGGCGACGGCATTGATGCGGGGGCCGGGAGGCGAGAGCGGCACCGGCATGATGGCGGGCGCCTCCAGCGCAGTGTCGCTGGCGGCGGGTCAGGATACCAGCGGCAGCCAGCGCTATATCGCGTCCAATGGTTTCCGGGCCGAACGGGGCCGTGGCGGGCGTCTTGTGATCTCGTCAGATGTTCCGTACCGGGACAGGCTGTACGAGACCGGCGAGATGACGGGGCTGGAATTCTCCAATTCGGCCTTCTATGGCGCCTCGGTCGAGCTCGATGTGACGGTGACCAACCGGACGGACGAGATGCTGTCGATACGGGAAATCCAGTTCGAGGTGGTGTCGGCAACGCCGGACCTTCGGCCCATTCCGGTGATCCGTGAACGGGATCTGGATTATCGCCGGATGGTCATCGTCAATGAGGGCTGGGGCCCGATGACGCCGGTGCGTGTGCAGATTGATGACTGGGGCGTTCCGGAGAAGGACCGGGAACGGGCGATGCGGACCTGGCGGGCGAATGTTTCGGTGAATGACCCCTGCGCGGGGCCGTCGCGCGTCATGCCGGGGCCGCGCGAATTCATTGAGGCGGCAGAAGCGGATACGCCGTTTACCTCAGGTCTGACGGTCGAGCTGGAAGGCCTCGTGCCGGACGCTTATGACGGCGAGCGGTTTGTCTGCGCGCTGGGCGTGCTGCAGTTCGGCGCGGCGGGCGAAACCGTGACGGCGACGTTCCGCACACGGGTCTCGAATGAAATTCCGATGGTGGTTGTCGCAGCACCGGCCTTCCTGATGCATGACCTGTATCTTGACCCGGAGCGGTCGGGCTACGTGGCGGTGGTGCCGCTGGCTTTTGACGTACCGGCGGGCGAGGCTGTCAGCGTGACGATTGCCGTGCATACGGACAAATCCTCCGCCTTCTCGCTGGTGCAGGGCCTGCGCACGGCGGACGGGCGCCTGGTCAAGGGCGAGGCCTTTGACCTCGAGATTTTCATGCCGAAAGAAGGCACGGTCTATTCGATTCAGAACCCGGACCGGATCGCTGCGCCGGACGCGGATCAGAGCCGGTAATTGATCGTCTTCGAGGCGTCGCAGAACTGCTCGAGTTCGCCGAGCGCGATGCGCTCCATGGCGGGCACGAAGACATCAAGACCGGCGCCGCGCTCAATGCTGGCCAAGACGCGGGCGATGTCCTCGCGGTAGCGGGCGAAGCGTGCGGCGGAGGGCTCGGTCAGCGAGGCGTGGTCGAGTACGAGTTTCGACAGTGAGGCGACGAAGGCCGAGATGGCGAGGAAATCGACCCAGGCGCTGATCGGGATGCCGGGGATGACCTTCGACAGCAGCGAGAGCAGGACAAGCACCGCCCCGGCGAAGTAGATCAGGTCTGCGGCGGAATGGGAGAAGCGGCGGTTCTGGCGCAGGCGGTGCAATTCGGACAGGGCGAAGCGGTCCTGATAGAGGATGCGCAGTTCGGTGAAGGCGGTTGCCGCTTCGCTGGTGATCACGGGATCGCCGGGGGAGGTCGGCGGGGCCGGGTCCGCGACGGCTTTCTCCGGCACGAAGTTCTCGAAGGTGGCGACGCCGACATTCACTTCCTCGGCGAGCTTTGCGATCTCGGTGACCGAGAAGGCAGAGACGCGCGCCGCGAGGTCTGCCGTGCTCGTGGCGGCGCTCGCATAGGCGAAGGCCTGGAACTTGATCGAGCGCAGGCGCTCGCAGGCGAAGCGGTTGACGAGCCAGGTGCTGCGGACGCGGGCGGCGAGCATGTAGACCTGTGCGGCGATGCCCGAGGCAGCGGCCAGGGTCACGAGTATGCTGACCCAGGACGGGGCGGCAGCCCGGAACAAGAGGGTCTCGGCGATCGTATAGATCGCCGCGCCGCTGATGAGAACGACAGAAGCGAGGCCGAGGCGGTGGTAGAGCCGCTTGGCGCGGACGGCCAGCGCTTCATGCCGGTTGAAGGCCGCATCGACAGGTTCGTTGGTCAGGAGGGGCGTGATGGCCGGAAAGCGCGCCCGCATCTCCGGCGCGGGAAACAAGTCCCGGTTGGCTACCTGCATTGCTGTCCCCCAAAACCCGTCTTCAGGCCATGTCCTACACGGTTCGCTTCGCCCTGTCTTTCGCGTTTGTTGCTTCGATGGCCTGGCGGGCGGCGTTCCATTGTTCGTCGCCCCAGGCGGTCAGCATGCTGAAGTTTCCGCCCGATGCGTTGTACATGGCGCCGTCGATGGCGATGGTCTGGCCGTTCACATATTCCGCACCGGGCGCCATCAGGAAGACGGCTAGATTGACGAGTTCGTGCATCTCGCCGACGCGGCCCATCGGGTTGGCGACGCTGCGTTCCATGCTGGAGTCCATGTCGGCGTCCGGGGAGAGGCGTTTGGACATGCCTTCGGTCGGGAACGGCCCCGGGGCGATGGCGTTGAAGCGCAGGCCGTAGCGGCCCCATTCGACCGCGAGGCTCTGGGTCATCGTGTTGACGGCGGCCTTGGACATGGCGGAGGGCACGACGAACGGCCCGCCATTCCACACCCAGGTGGTGAGAATGGAGCAGACATTGCCTTTGCGCTTCTCGGCGATCCAGCGTTTGCCGATGTCATGCGTCATATAAAATGTGCCGCGGAAGACGATGTTGGAGATCGCGTCGAAACCGCGGATGGAGAGATCCTCCGTGCGCGAAATGAAATTGCCGGCGGCGTTGTTGATGAGGCCGGTGAGGGGGCCGTGCTTCGACCAGATCTGGTCGTTCATCTCGGTGATCGCTTCGGCGACGCGGATGTCGCAGGCATGCGGGACGACCTTGCCGCCGTGCTTGTCCATCAGTTCGGCGGCGGTTTCCTCGCAGACGCCGCCGCGCCGACCGCAGATATGGACTTCGGCGCCGAGCTTAAGGAAGCCTTCGGCCATTTCCTT
>JBKBLD010000044.1:0-17536 GCA_046296675.1 Hyphomonas sp.
ACTTCCAGCACGGTGCGCTCGACCCCGCCCGCCGACAGTTCGGGGGCAACCTGGAGGATCACCCTCCCCTTGATATCCGGCAATGTGCCCAAAACGCGGCCCGCCCTACTCGCTTGACAGGCGAGAGAGATGGCGGAAGGCAGACTCCATGACAACGGAATATTTCACTTCAGCGGCAGGCCGCAGGCTCGCTTTCCGCAAATCCGCGCCGCGTGACGGCAAGCCGACCTTCGTCTGGCTCTCCGGTTTCAAGTCCGACATGAGCGGCGGAAAGGCGCAGGCCGTCTGCGCCTGGGCGCAGGAAGCGGGGCATGGCGCGCTGCTGTTCGACTATTCCGGCCATGGCGAATCCGAAGGCCGGTTCGAGGATGGCACCATCTCCGCCTGGCGCGAGGATGCGCTTGCCGCCATTGATACGCAGACGGAGGGTCCACTGATCCTCGTTGGCTCCAGCATGGGCGGATGGATGGCATTGCTCGCCGCGCTCGCCAGACCGGAACGGGTCAAGGCGCTTGTGCTGATCGCGCCGGCGCCCGACTTCACCGAGAAGCTGATGTGGCCGGAGTTCACGCCCCAGCAGCAAAACCATATCCTTCAAGAAGGCTTCCTTCTGCGCCCCTCCGATTATGGCGAGCCCTATCCGATCACCAGAGCGCTGATCGATGATGGCAAGACCTGGTCGATCCTTGATGCGCCGATCGCCTTTCAAGGCCAGGTGCGCATCCTGCAAGGCATGCAAGACCCCGACGTGCCCTGGGGCCATGCGCTGCGCCTGACCGAAACACTCACGTCACCTGACACCATCCTTACCCTGATCAAGGACGGCGATCACCGCCTGTCGCGGGATGAGGATATCGCAAGGTTGCTCAGGGTGTGCGGGGAGGTGGCAGGCAGCGTACGGCGCTAACCCTTGCCAGCGGCCTTGCAGTGAGCGGCGATGGCGTTGGCGTGACCGTGACCGAGCTTGTGTTCCTGTTTCAGCCAGCTGACGATCTCGGCGTGCTTGGCGCCCTTGCGGGACGCGACCAGGGCGAACCAGTGGCTCATCGGCTTGCCATAGGTCTTCTCGATCGTCGGGAAATAGGATGCGGGTCCCTTGATTGGTTCGGATCCGGTGAAATCGTCGGCCATGTCAGCCTCCATTTGGGGTAAAGCAGCCTGGCTCCCCGAAAGGGGCTGCGTGGGGTGGTATCGGTTAAGGTCTGCGTTCAGTCGCGCAGCAATTCGTTGACGGCCGTCTTTTCGCGCGTTCTGGCATCGACCGTCTTGACGATCACGGCGCAGGCAAGCGATGGGCCGCCTTTGGGATCGGGCAGCGTGCCGGGCACGATGACCGAATAGGGTGGCACCTTACCATAGATGATCTCGCCGGTCTGCCGGCTCACGATCTTGGTGCTCTGCGTGATGAACACGCCCATGGCGAGGACCGAGCCTTCACCCACGACGACGCCTTCGACGACTTCCGAGCGCGCGCCGATGAAGCAGTTGTCCTCGATGATGGTGGGGTTGGCCTGCAGCGGCTCGAGCACGCCGCCGATGCCGGTGCCGGCGGAGATATGGCAGTTGGCGCCGACCTGCGCGCAGGAGCCGACCGACGCCCAGGTGTCGATCATCGTGCCTTCGCCGACATAGGCGCCGATATTGACATAGGACGGCATCAGCACGGCATTCTTCGCGACATAGGCGCCGCGGCGCACGGCAGACGGCGGCACGGCGCGAAAGCCGGCTTCCTGGAATTCCCGCTCGCCCCAGCCTTCAAACTTGGAGGGCACCTTGTCCCACCAGGCCCCGCCGCCGGGCACACCGTTGATGACGCCATTGGCATTCAGGCGGAAAGACAGGAGCACGGCTTTCTTCAGCCATTGATGCACCAGCCAGCTGCCGTCTGCCTCTTTCGTGGCCACGCGGGCTTCGCCGCTGTCGAGCAGGCTGATCGCGGCATCGACCGCGTCGCGCACTTCGCCGGTGGTCGCGGTGGAAAGCTTGTCGCGCCCCTCCCAGGCAGTATCGATCACACGGGCGAGGGCGTCAGTCATGGTCTTGCTCTTTCACGGCTCATTGTCGGTCAGGCTCGACACGGCAGAGCCGAGGAAGCCCGCCAGGTCGCCGGTGACATAGTCGATGTGACCTTCCCCGTCATCCCCGAAAGCATCCCCTGCCCCTGCGGGACGGGCCTCGATCGGCTCATGGCTCCAGTCCTTGTCGGAATGGACCAGCACCGTCGTGAAGCCGAGGGATTTTGCAGGCTTCAGATTACGGGAGAGGTCTTCGAAGAAGATTGCGCCGCCGGGCCTGACATCGTGCAGGCGGCAGAAGGCGTCATAGGATTCCGGCTTCGGTTTCGGGGTATAGGCGCCGTCCTCGATCCCGAAACTGCCATGGAAAAGGTGGGACAGGCCCATCTTCTCGGTGACCCGTTCGGCATGGCGGCGCGAGCCGTTGGTGTACACGAACTTGCGCCCCGGCAGCGCCGCCAGCGCCGTGCGCAGGTCCGGCAGGTCGGGCAGCGGCGAAAGGTCGATCTCGTGCACATAGGACAGGAATTCCGCCGGATCGAGGCCGTGGACAGTCATCAGACCCGCGAGGGTTGTGCCATATTCAGCATAATACTGCTTCTGGACCCGGCGCGCCTCGGCGCTGCCAAGCTGAAGCATCCGCGAGACAAAATCGGTCATCCGCGTATCGATTTCGGCAAACAGGTCACACTCGGCAGGATAGAGCGTGTTGTCGAGATCGAAGACCCAGTCCTCGACATGATCGAGCCTGGCGCCCACCGGCGGGCGCCACGTCATTGACTGCCCGCCTGGGTAAAGTCGCGGGCGAAGAATTCATGGATGAGCTTTCGGTCCACAGGCGCCGGCGTACGCTGGAACAGCGCGGTCCGGTAAGCGGCGCCCTCGCAGTCCTCGCGGCCCAGAATGGCAAACTTCGCGCGCCCGACGCAGAATGCCTCGCTTGCCTGCGCGAGCGTACGCAGCTGAGAGCCGTCTTCCATCTCGGCGTAAACGAAATGCTCCGAGCCGCGCAGGGGCCGGTCGATCACGCGGGCACAGCCGCCGGCTTCGATTCGCCACCAGCCGCGGCTTTCCCAGCCCTCGGGACTGCGCCGGGCAATCGCGCTCCATATCCGGTTCTTGGTGCGGTTGCACAAGGTGAAGCCGACATTGCGTCCGCGCTCCTCGGCGGCCTGTTCGAGATAGTCGATCAGATCGGCATCGGTGAGGTTCGCCGGCAGGCCGCGTGTCTTGAGGAAGTCGCCGATCGCGGCCCGGGTGCGGTGGCCGATATGGCCGTCGATGGCGCCTGAGACGACCCCTGCCTCATCCAGCAGGCGCTGCAGGCCGGCATTGCGTGCCTGATCTTCGGTATAATTCTCGATTTCGTTGAAGTGGTTCGTCCAGCTGCTTTCCGACGTGATGTTCACCGGCCGGAAACCCTGAGCCTCCAGCCCCATCGAGGCACAGTCCGGCGGGCTCTCAAGCGAGAAGCCGCCGGTCGGGTCGACGCAGAGATCGAACCGCCCGCCCCATTGGCGCCCGCCGCCCATATGCGCGCGGGAGGTGCGGCCGAAAAGGTAATGCATGCCGGGCGTCAGCGGTCCCGGCAGGGCAACACGGCAGGTGCCGGGCTGCAGCTTGGTCCAGCCTTCAACCGTGATCCCGGCGCCCTGTTCATGGCCGACGGCCGCCTCGATGACGTAGCTGGTGCGATTGCACAGCCGCCAGCCTTCCTGGGCCTCGGCTTTCGACGGCAGCAGGAGCACCGCCGACGAGACCAGGACCAGAACTGCAACTCTAAGAAACCAGCGTTCCAGCGCCATGTTCGGTGAACAGCTCCATGAGCAGGGCGTGCGGCGCACGCCCATCCAGAATAACCGCCGCCCCGACACCATGATTTACGGATTGTGCCGCCGTTTCAAGCTTCGGAATCATACCGCCAACAGCTGTCCCGTCCTCGATCAGCCTGCGGACGCCGGAAGCGGGGATTTCCCGGATCAGCTGTTTCTGCTTGTCGAGCACGCCGGCAACGTCCGTCATCAGGATCAGGCGGCTCGCTTTGAGCGCTGCAGCCAGGGCACCGGCGGCGGTGTCGGCGTTGACATTGTAGCGCGCCCCGTCCGCTCCGAGGCCGACCGGGGCGACAACCGGGATCAGCGCCGCATCCGCCTTCAGCAGCGCTTCAATCACACTCGTGTCGACGGCGCTCGGCTCGCCGACAAAGCCGAGATCGATGATCTGTTCGATATGGCTGTCGGGATCGCGGGTGGTGCGGGTCGCCTTTTCTGCCTTCAGGAGGTTGCCATCGGCGCCGGACAGGCCGACCGCCCTGCCGCCCGCCTGGTTGATGGCGCGGACGATGGATTTGTTGATCGGCCCGGACAGCACCATTTCGACGACTTCCATCGTCGCTTCATCGGTGACACGCAGCCCGTCCTTGAATTCGGAGACGATACCGAGCCTGTCGAGCAGCTTGCCGATCTGCGGCCCGCCGCCATGTACAATCACCGGGTTCACCCCGAGCGCCTTCAGCAGCACCACATCCCGGGCAAAGCTCAGCGCCAGGCTCGCATCGCCCATGGCATGGCCGCCATATTTCACCACGATGGTCTGGCCGGCATAGCGCTGGATATAGGGCAGCGCCTCGGAAAGCGTGCGGGCGGTGAACTGGGGATCGGAACTGGTCGTCATGGGCGGGGCTCATAGCCCGCTTTGGCCGGCGATAAAATGATAATTCTGCCGCGTTAGAAACAGGCTCAGCCGCGTTTCCGGGCCGGAGCCGGGACAAGCCGGCCCGCTTCCCGTCCGTCTTTGCGCCTTGCAGCCCGGTCGATCTGGGTTTGAATCCGGCGGAGTTCCAGCTCCCGTCCGGATTTCTGGGTGTGGGAATAGAACAGGAAACCAACGACGAGTGCCAGTATCCCAAGCGTCGCTGCCAACATGACCGAATCTTCCCCTGAACGCTACTCGACTGCTTTAACTTCAATCCAGACTCGGACGTCAAGTCAGGTTGCGCGTGACAATCCGGAAAGGTGAAGAACTGCCTGTCAGAGAGGCAGGTGCATGAAAGTGCTGTGCGGGTCGTCAGCATAATCGCCGAAGGCACCGCAACAGGTGAAGCCATAGGCCTCATAGAGCTGCCGGGCCGGTCGGAAGGCGTCCATTGAGCCCGTCTCCAGGAAGAGGCCAGTATAGCCGCGCGCGCGGGCCTCGCTGAGGATATGTTCCAGCATCCGGCGGCCGAGACCCCTGCCCCGCAGATTGGCGCGGGTGTGCATCGACTTTATCTCGCCCAGCCCTCCACCAAGCTCTTTCAGTGCGCCGCAACCGACAAGCGCGCCATCTTCCCACATCGACCAGACGGTCACGGATGGCTGGCGCAGGCCATCTATTGGCAGGAAATGGCAGCTTTCCGGTGGAGAAGCGGCCAGCATCGTTTCGGCATGGGTCGCGATCAGCGCGGCGATTTCAGGACCGGAGAGATCGTCCGGGCGGATGTCGAGGGTCATGAAAGCACCTGCCTGCCGGACTGTCCGGCACTTAAGCGCTAGCCGAGCGCAGCGAGGGCTGCAATCTCGGCCCGGAGTTCGGGGATACCCCATCCCTTTTCCGCTGAAGTCTGAAGCACGACCGGATGAGCCGCGCCGCGTTTCTTCAGTTTCTGGGCGATCGCATCGGCCGTCTTCTCGACCTCGCCCTTCGCCACCTTGTCGACCTTGGTGAGGACGACCTGATAGGTGACAGCCGCGCCGTCCATCAGGTCCATCACGTCCTCATCGGTATCCATCAGCCCGCCGCGGCGCGCATCGACCAGCAGGAAGACGCGGCGCAGGTTGGGCCGGCCCCGCAGATAGGATCTGATAAGCTTCGTCCAGGCTGCTGCCTGCGTTTTCGAGACCTTGGCATAACCGAAGCCCGGAAGGTCGACGAGAAAGAGACGGCCCTCCTCCCCGATATCGAAATAGTTGAGCTCGCGCGTGCGCCCCGGCTCGGCCGAGGAGCGGGCAAGCTTGGCCCGTCCGGTCAGCGCATTGATCAGGCTCGACTTGCCGACATTCGAGCGCCCGGCAAAGCAGACCTCCGCGCGGTCGGCAGCAGGAAGCCCGGATAGGCTCGCCACGCCCAGCACGAATTCGGCCTTGCCGGCAAACAGGATGCGGCCTGCCTCGAGGGCTTCCTCAGAAAAGGCCGGGCCAGCGTCCAAGACCTACTCCGCCGCCGCCTTCTTGAGGCCGAGCCGTTTGGCAATGAACTTGCCGATCTCGGTCTCGACCCCGTTCATGCGCATGATGATGTATTGCTGGATGAGCGTCAGCACGTTCGACCAGACCCAGTACATCACGAGGCCCGCCGCAAAGCCGCCGAAAACGAACATGAAGACGATCGGCAGCGCCATGATGATGCGCGCCTGCATCTTGTCCGGCGGCGGCGGCGAGAGCGACTGCAGCGCTGCCATGGTGACGCCGTAGAGGATCGGCAGGATGCCGATGCCGACGATGATGCCGATGCCCCAGAGACCCTTGGCATCTGCTGCTGTCCAGAACGGGATCAGGCCGAAGAGATTGCCGATGGCGGTCGGGTCGGGCGCGGAGAGATCCTTCATGTACCAGAAGGATTCGTGGCGCATCTCGAGGGAGATGTAGAGTACCTTGTAGAGGGCGTAGAAGATCGGGATCGTGAAAAGGATTGGCAGGCAGCCGCCAATCGGGTTGGCACCGGTCTCCTTGTAAAGCTTCATCATCTCCTGCTGCTTGCGCTGCGGATCGGCAGCGAAGCGCTCATTGATTTCCTTCATCGGCTCCTGAAGCTTCTTCAGCTTCGCCATTGACTTGAAGCTCGCATTATAGAGCGGCACGAGCGGCAGCTTGACGAGCACGGTGAAGGCAAGGATCGCCCAGCCGAATGCGCCGAGATGGCTGTTCAGCCAGTTGATGACATAGAAGAAGGGCTTGGTGAGGAAGTAGGCCCAGCCCCAATCGATGGCATCGACCATGCGCGGGATGCCATCCTGCTGGTAGGCCTGCAGCACTTCGAACCGCTTGGCGCCGGCGAACATCCGGTTCTCGACCGTCACACTGGCGCCGGGCGCGATCTCGGTGGCAGCCCCTTCGGTGCGCACTTCCAGCGGACCGCCGCGCGCAAGGCTGGCGCGGTTGACCGAGGCCGTGAACGGGCGCTCCTGTTCGGGCACCAGCGCGCCCATCCAGTACATGTCGGACAGGCCCCACCAGCCGCCTGAGGCCGAAAGGAAGTCACCCTCCTTCGATTCGCCGCTGATCTTCTTCGCTTCGGTCAGCGGTTTGTATTTCGACAGGCGCAGCTCACCGTTGACAACCCCCATCAGGCCGACATGCGCCGGACCCATGGAGGCTGCCGAACCGGGATCCGTGATCTCGAGGAAGCGTTTCCAGTCGCCATGGCGCTCAAGCGAGCCGATCGCGCGCAGGCTGCGAGTCTCGTTGCCGGTATTGGTCAGCGTGTCGCGGAAGGAGAACATGAAGTTCTCATCGACGGAAATCTCGCGGTCGATGACCATGCCTTCGGATTCCAGGCGCAGGATGATCGGGCTAGTACTTGTCAGCGTCGAGCCGCCCGTCTGCGTCCAGACAGAATTACGCCCGGCGACCAGCGTGTTGCCATCGGCCCAGTACCAGGTGCCGAAATAGCCGCCTTCGGTCGCTTCCGGACGCAGAAGGCGGATTTCGGCGATACGATCGACCGTCTGGAAGTGATGTTTCAGGCTGAGGTCGTCGATGCGCGCACCGGCAAGCCGGATCGAGCCATCGACCGCCGGGGCGTCGAAGCGGACCCGGTCGCCTTCCTGCAACGCTTCTTCCAGCGATCGCGGGCCGGTGGGGCGTGACGCTGCGCCGGTGTCGGTTCCCAGCGCCTGTTCGGCGGCCGCGCGGGCCGCCTGTTCGGCCTGATACCGCCGCTGGGCCGGTTCCATGACGAAGTACTGGTAAAGGAATACAAAGGCGATCATCGCCACCATGGCGAGCAGGAAGTTGCGCTGGTCGTCTTTTTCCATCTCGTGGTTCCGCTGGGGGGCTTGGAGCGCGCCGGCAGGACGGGCGCAGGGCTTCGAGGGGGTCAGGTGCGCGCGAGGCTTATCAGCGCGCTTTCCATATCGTCAAGCAAGCGCGCCCACCCGGTATCAAGTGTCGCTTCCCGGGCGATGAAGACATAGTCCCACCCCGGGCGGCCATATTGGGGGAGAAGGCGGCGGGCGGCTTCGCGCAGACGGCGTTTGGCACGGTTGCGCTCAACGGCGCCGCCGATGCGCTTTGTGGCGGTATAGCCCTCGCCGACATGCTCGCCGGCAGCTTCGCCGGGACGCGCGCGGGCCTGGATCAGAAGCGTCTTGCGCCGCTCGGTCTGGCCGTCGCGGACAAACAGGAACTCTCGCCGGCGGCGAAGCCGGCGTACTTCAAGCATAGGGGAGAGGTCGGACGGCATCACCACGGCGCCGCAGCAGGCGGCGCGGGAAGTGTCCGTCAGGCCGTCAGGCGCTTGCGGCCCTTGGCGCGGCGGCGGGCCAGCACCTTCCGGCCATTCTTCGTGCCCATCCGCTCCCGGAAGCCATGCGTGCGCTTGCGGCGGAGATTGCTCGGCTGGAATGTGCGTTTCATCGGTCTGCCCTGACGGCTTGAATTCTGGAAACCGCGGCCAATACAGGCCGGGCGGGATGAGGTCAAGCGGTGGCAGACGGGATTCCGCCGTGCGCCTGCTGAGAGATTGCAGTCGGACTGCCGCAATCCGGTTTACACTTTACTGCCACACATCGCCTTATCCTGTAAGACGCAGCAGAAGGCAGAGAGGTAGAGATGGTCCGGTTTGGCGCGCTTTTGCTGGGTCTGCTGTGTCTTTTTGCCGGGACATCCCAGTCGCAATCCCTCAATTACGACCGTCTCGACACGCGCCTGACCCGGCTTTCTCAGGAAGAAGACATCGTCGGCATGGCTGTTGCGGTGATCGAGGACGGTGAGATTGCCTTTGCGCGCGGCTACGGTGTCACCGCTCATGGAGACGGCCCGGTCACCAGCACCACCGTTTTCCGCTGGGCCTCCCTGTCGAAAGGCGTCGCCAGCAGTCTCGTGACCAAGCTGGCCATGGAAGGCCATTTCGCCCTCACCGACACATTGGCGTCCTTCAGGACCAGCCTGCGCCTGCCGGGCCGCGGCGAGGATGTGGCCACCCTGGAAGACCTGCTGGCGCACCGCGTGGGGGTTGTCTCGAACGCCTATGACACAATGCTGGAGGATGGGCGCGACCCGGCCGACATCCGCGCCCGCCTCGGCAGCCTCAAGGTCGTCTGCCCGATCCGCGAATGCCATTCCTACCAGAATGTCGCGTTCGATGCGGTGACAGAGATCGTCGAGAGCGCGACCGGCCTGCCCTATGCCTCGGCAGTCGAGGCCGCCCTGTTCAAGCCTTTGAGCATGACGACGGCCAGCACCGGACGCGCCGGGCTGATGAATTCGGAATCCTGGGCCAAACCGCATGAGGCACGGCGCGGAACGACCCAGCCAGTCCGCCAGACGGTGAAGGAGCCATATTACAAGGTTCCGGCGGCGGGCGGGGTGAACGGCTCCATCCTGGACCTTGCCAAATTTGCCCGCGCCCAGATGGGCCTTGCGCCCGATATCCTGACCCCAGATACGCTGACCACGCTGCACACGCCCCGTGTCTACACACCGCGCGAACAGTCGCGGCTCAGCAACCAGTTTGCCAGCCGGATGCGGGACGCCCGCTATGCTCTTGGCTGGCGCACCTACAAATACGATGTCACCGGCAACCGGGTTGTTGGCCATCGCGGGGCGGTGGAGGGCTATCGCTCGCTGATGCTGTTCGACCCCGATCTGAAATCCGGCGTGGTCGTGTTGTGGAACTCCAGTTCCCGCCGTCCGGTCGGCATCGAGCTGGAAGTCATGGACATGATCTACGGCCTGCCGCCGCAGGACTGGATGCGGATCGACGGCGCCGCCGCCGGGGCAGCGAAGTAGGCACGCCCGTTTCCCTTCCTGCTGTTTTCGCATAAGTCTGCGCGCGTGACCGCGCTGCCTCCCACCCCCGATCCAGGCCTGCCCGAGCGCGCCGCGCGGCGGGTTACGGACAGTCTGGCCGCGCGCCTGTTTGCGCTGACGCTTGCGGCCATTCTCATCACCGAAGCGCTCGTCTTCATCCCCTCCGCCAGCGCGGTGCGCAATCAATGGCTTAATGAGCGGGTGCAGGCCGCCCGCATCGCCGCGCTCGCGCTGGAAGCTGCTCCCATGCGATCGGTCTCGGATGAACTCTCCCAAAGCCTGCTTGAAAAGGCCGAAGTTCTCGCGGTCACGGAGATCGAGGACGACATGCGCTTCCAGCTGCTGGCTCCGGCAGCCCCGATCGAGGAAGGCCGGACACGGTTCATTGACCTGCGCCAGTCGAACATGTTGGGGCGCAGCCTGGCCGCGCTCGGGGAGTATTTCGCGCCGGATGACCAGCTGCTTGTCATTATCGCCGAAGGCTTCGAGGCCGGCCGGGTGGTCGAAGTGGTCGTGCCGCAGGCGCCGCTGAAACAGGTGATGGCCGACTTCGCCTGGCGGGCGGTGGCTCTGTCGCTGATCATTGCGCTGGTGGCGGCGGCGGTCATCTATTTCGTCCTCGACAAACTCGTCGTGCGCCCGGTCCGCCGGGTGACGGTCAGCGTCGAACAGTTCAGCGGCGATCCCGGAAGCTGGACGCGCCGCCTGCCCGCTACCGGCCGGCGCGACGAGATCGGCCGGGCCCAGAATGCGCTCGCCGGCATGGAAGAAGCCGTTGCCGGCGCCTTCCGCCAGCGCGCCCATCTGGCCGAGCTTGGCAGTGCGGTTGCCAAGATCAATCACGATCTGCGCAATTCGCTCGCCTCGGCGCAGCTTGTCTCGGACAGCCTTTCCCGATCCGAAGATCCGCGGGTGCAGCGGGCCGCCCCGCGCCTACGCCGGGCGCTGGAGCGCGCCATCGAACTCGCGACCGCAACGCTCGACTATGGCAAGGCCGCGCCGCGCGCTCCGGTGATGCAGACCGTCCGTCCCCGGATTGCGCTGGAAGGCGCTGCCGAGGAAGCCCTCGTCGGCAATGGCGCGGCAATCCGCATCGACGTGCCGGAGACGCTGGTGCTGCATACCGACGCCGACCATCTCCACCGGATCGCGGCGAACCTCATCCGTAACGCGGCCGAGGCGATGCGTCAGGCCGAGACAGCCGCGCCGCACATCACGGTTCGGCTGAAGGAAGGCGCGCTGGAATTTGCCGACAATGGGCCTGGCCTGCCGGAGACGGCGCGGGAAAACCTGTTCCGGCCCTTCCAGAGTTCCGGGCGCATGGGCGGCACGGGGCTCGGCCTGGTGATCGCGCATGAACTGGCGGAGGCGCTGGGCGGGAAGCTCAGCCTCGCCGCAACGGGTCCGCACGGCACGGTCTTCCGGCTTGTCCTGCCGGGGCTAAAAGCCGGCTGAAAGGGCGCCACCCTCCGATTGCGCTGCCCCACTATTTATGAGATTGTTGTGGAACAGGGGAGTGAGGGGGTAATTTTATGAAATCGATGATCAGCACTGTGTCTGCGCTGTTTCTGGTTGCAGCTTTAGTTTCGTGTGGTTCAGAAGAAGAAGCTGCGCCGGCGTCGGAAGCGGCTACGGTTGAAGAGACCGCAGTTGAAGCGGCCGAAGAAGCGGCGGATGCTACCGATGAAGTGTATGGCGCCGTAGAAGAGAGTGACGGGGAAAACTACGGAGGCAGAGACGAATAGGCCTCATCGAAGCGGAATTTCATTCAAGGCTGCTTCACGGTATACTGAGAAAACTGGTAACGATCATGAGCGATGCCGTTCAAAGATCAAGATTCAACTGGACGGCTTCGATCGCCCTTCTGATTTCGGTTTTCACTCTTGCGTACAACGCTTTGCTGGTCCTTCGCGGTCCGCAGATCGAAGTCTATCCGTTTGAGCAGGCTTTCATCTTTGGATATAGTCCGGGCGAAGATGGCTCCAGAGAGTTCGGGGTCTTGATCTGGCCCCAGGTGGCGAACGTTTCGGCCAGTCAGGCTGACATAATCAGGTCGCACTCTGTTCACATCAAAAACAAGAATGGAAATTCGGTATGCCTGAGCCCGAGAGGAACGGCTCAGTATAGTGATCGCGGTGAGGCGCCGGGGGCTGTCGAGTCAGTTCAGATAGGCACGGAATCGCGGCCGATGTTTGTATCGATGTTTAGCAGTTCTTCTATTTTGGAACTACCACCGGGCCGGGTCGTGGGACACCGTCACCTTTTCGACCAGCTCGCCAGCAGGTCTGCAGCGGATGTCTGCCACAAGACGATAGGCGAGAGACTATATACCGTGGAAGACTTCATTTCCGAGTTCGCAGAAAAGCCGGTCCAGTTAGATCTGGAGATGGATCTTTCCCGAGGCGATGGATGGGTCGTATCCTGCATTTTTGATTTCAATCCAAGAAGGGTTGAACTCTTGAGGGATCGAGGACACCTCAATGCGACCTGTGAGTCGATTGTCGTGGAACGCAAGAAATCTGGTCTCTCGTTCTGGGGAAATGTCAATCGGCGCCTTGGCTCGGTATTTTAGTTCGAGAGAACGGTAATGTTGTTGCTCAGCTCCATGTCTCACATATCAACTCAGCTTATCGCGCGCGGATCGTCTTAGGCCGGTGCTAATCTTCTCAGATGAGTACCTCATTCTGGTGGACAAGCCCTCCGGCCTGCTCTCCGTGCCCGGACGAGGGCCGGAAAAGGCGGATTGCGCCGCAGCGCGCGTACAAGCCGACTATCCCGACGCGCTGACGGTTCACCGCCTCGACATGGGCACCAGCGGCCTGCTGCTGATGGCGCGCGGCAAGGAGATGCAGCGCGCGCTCTCCGGCCTGTTCGCGCGCGGCGAGGTGGACAAGACCTATCTGGCAGATGTCTGGGGCGCGCCGTCCCCGCCGGCCGGCGAGATCGACCTGCCGCTGATCACCGACTGGCCGAGGCGGCCGCGCCAGATGGTCAATCCTGTTCTCGGCAAGCCGAGCCTGACGCGTTACGAAACACGCTCCTCCGCAGACGGCATTTCGCGCCTGACGCTCATTCCACTGACTGGGCGCTCACACCAGCTGCGCGTGCATCTCGCAGCGATCGGCCATCCGATCCTTGGGGACGAGCTTTATGCCGGCGGCGAGGCCCGCGCCGCGCGCGCGCGCCTTGCCCTGCATGCCTGGCGGCTCGGCTTCACCCATCCGGCGACAGGCGAACGGGTCGATCTCGAGGCGCCCTGCCCTTTCTGACCGGAAACGGCTTGACGCAACGATCACTGTTCTATATCGATAATCGATACGTCCTGCGGAGATGCCCATGCACGCCGAACTTGTCCGTGTCGCCCTGCACGAGGTCGATATCAAGATCATTTCCGGAGAGCGGATGCATGTCTGCAATGGCGGCGCAATCTGCTCTGGGACGAAGTGCTGCTCGATGGCAAGCGCCAGGCCTCCAGCCACGGCCTGTGGGGCCGGGAAAAGGTCTACGGCCTCGTCTTCGGGCGTGATCTTGAAGGGCGCGGCGGCGAGCAGGTGATGCTGATCCTCGATCCCGGCTATGGCAGCTATGACTATTCCAATAACGGCCAGCGCCTGAAGGGCGTACGCCTTGAAGGCAAGGACGGCACCTTGTTGTCATACGGGTCGCTGGACCCGAAAGCCCTTCAGAAACCCGCGACCTTTGCCGACTGGATGAAGAAATCCATGGGCATGGAATGGGGCGAGGAAGAGCGCCGGCGCCCCAACTGATCCGCCTGAAGATCAGTTTTCCGCAGCGATCCTGAGAAGCTCTGCATCCATCGCCGCGATGATCGACGGCACATCGGCTGGCCGATCTGCCGCGAACACCGAGAAAATCAGCACTTGCCCGCTGGCGGCCTCCATGAAGCCCGACAGGGCGTTGACGCCGTGCAGGGAACCGGTCTTGGCCAGGAGGCGCCCCTCCAGCGGCGTTCCCCGGAAGCGGCGCGTCAGTGTGCCGTCCAGACCGGCGCGCGGCAGCGTGGCGCGCCAGTCATCGCCCCAGGGCTGGCCGGCCGCCCAGCGCAGGAAGGCCGCCACACTCCGGGGTGTGACGCGGTTGTAGCTGGACATGCCGGACCCGTCGAAAAGCTCGATCTCGACCGGCGAGAGCCCCGCCTCGAAGATGAGGGCGGCGAGCGCTTCCTGACCGCCTTCGGGTGACAACTCGCCTCGCGCGGCCGCGATCCGGCGGAGCATCAGCTCCGCATGCAGGTTCTGGCTGTCCTGCTGGATGCGCCGGAGACTGCTGGCCAGTGCTGGCGGGGTCAGCCGGGCTATCTCGGTTGGCAGAAAGGCGCCGGGCGCCAGCGCAACCGGCTCGTGGCGGGCAAGCGCGGCGCCTTCCACCACAACGCCCCGATCCTTCAGTAGCCGGATGAGACGCATCGCAGCGGTCTGTGCCGGGTCTGTCACCGCCAGCGCATAGGTGCGCGCCGCCGCGTCCGCCGGTACGCTGCCGGTCAGCCTGACAACGCCTGTTCCCGGTGTCCGCTCGATCCGGAGTGTCTGGTCAGAGCCAGGCGGCCCGGTCATCGCCCGGTTCTCCACGATCAGGAAATCGTCGCCCGCCAGCCATCCGGCCTCGACCGGCATCCCCTCCATCGCCGGCTCGATGCGCAGGCCGAGCGTGTTCTCATTCACGCTGAGCGATGAGACCGGCGCGGCGTAATACCAGACAAAATTGTTCCAGCTCCAGCCCTGCCCCCAGGTCGCGGCGGCCAGATGGTTGTCGTCACCAATCACATCCGAAACGCGGGTGATACCGGCGGCGACGGCGGCATCCGCAAGCTGGTGCAGGCAATTCTCGACGCAGTCCAACCGGTCGGTGAGGCTCGCATCACCGGCGCCTTTCAGGACGAGGCTGGGCGGCTCGCCTTCGGCGCCCTGCTCAATCCAGAGAGAAGTGCCATGGGCGGGGTCCGGTGTCTCCAGATCGGACAGGAAATGGAAAGCGGCGGCTGCGGTGAACAGCTTTGTGTTGGATGCCGGGATGAAACGCTCCTCTCCCCGGACGGAAACGAGTTCGCGGCCGTCAAGTGTCGTCACGACTGCGCCCCAGCGCACGCCGGGCGCGCTCATCTGCTCGAAGGGGCGGGCTTCGGGCGGCGGCGCGGTGGCGCAGGCCGCAAGCAGGCCGAGAGCGGTTGCAGACAGGACGGCGCGCAGACGCGTCAGGTATTGCATCCGTACTCGTCCTTTCATCTAAAGTCGCTTCTTGGTCCGGCCTTCATGCGGACGCGCATTTGCCGGATCGTCCGGCCAGTCATGCTTCGGATAACGCCCGCGCATGTCCTTGACCATATCCTTGTATCCCATCCCCCAGAAACGCGCGAGATCCTGCGTCGTGGCGACCGGCTTCATGCCGGGAGAGAGCAGTTCCACGGTGACGGCCACCCGGCCAGCCGCAATCCTCGGATGTTCGCTGAGCCCGTAGAAAGCCTGCGCACGCGCCGAGACCAGCGGCGCACGGGGATCGAGCCAGTCGACGCGCGCGGCCTGGCCGGAGGGAAGGTCGAGGTTGAGGGGCGCATCCTTTCGCAATGCTTCCTGCACGGGCCAGTCGAGTGATTGGACGAGTGCCTCGCGCACCTCCTGCGGCGATGGCACATTCGCGCCCTTGCGCTTCAGCAGCGGCAGCAACCAGACGGCGGCATCCGTGACCAGGCTTTCTGGCGTCAGAGATGGCGCCCCGATCAGCCCCGCCCCGGCAAGGATCGCGAGGCGACTCAGCGTCTCGGCGACCACCTCATGGGCGCCGATGGCCGCAAAACCGTCCTGCTCCACGGCCTTCAGCATTGCGGCAGCAGCGACAGCGGACGATGGTTTTGGCAGCGGCGTCTCAGAGAGCATGATGGCGCCAAGTGCCTTCACCCGCCGCGCCGCGAACCTGCCGGTTTTCGGATCGAATGTGGCCCGCTCTTCAGCGATCACGGATTGGGATGTGAGCGCTTCAGCCTCCGTTATCGGCAGGCCTAGCAAGATACGTGGCTCCTTCGCGGCGCCGCCCAGATCGGCGATGACCAGCCATTCCGATTTCGCAAGACCGTCCGAAAGCGGAAGGGCGGCGGCCCGCCCCGACGCCATCAGATAGCTGCCGGCGCTTCCAGGCCGGCGGCGAGCGATCTGATCGGGCCAGGCCTTTGACAGGAGCGCCGCGGGATCGCCGCCCGGCGTTTCTCCCCCGCCCCATCGCTTCGCCTGCTGCTTCAGCGTGCGGGCGCGCGGACTGTTATCGGCGCGGAAGCGTTGCAGCCGGTCGCGCAGGTCGGCGCTGTCGCCGCCGATGCCGCGCTCGCTCATCATCGCTGCGATCTCGGCTGCGAGCGCCTTCTCTGCCGGGCCGGGCGCGGAGGCGACAAGGGCGGCAAGGCGCGGCGCCATTGGCAGGCCGGCCATTTCCTTCCCGCGCGGCGTCAGGGCGCCCTTCTGATCGAGCGCGCCGAGGGCGGTGAGCTGCGTGCGCGCAGCTCTCAGCTTGCCGGGCGGCGGGCCGTCCATCCAGGTCAGCGCGGCGGCGTCCTGCGCACCCCATTCGGCGAGGGTGAGCGCGAGACCGGAGAGGTCTGACACAAGGATTTCCGGCGCTGGCGCCGCCATCAGCCCGCGCGTCGCCGCTTCATCCCAGAGCCGGTAGCAGATGCCCGGCGCCGTGCGCCCTGCCCGTCCCCGTCGCTGATCCACCGAGGCGCGGGAAGCCCGCACCGTGGTCAGCCGGCTGCCGATACCGCCGATGTCTTCCTCGGCCACGCGGGAGAGGCCGGAATCGATGACGATCCGTACACCCTCAATGGTGAGCGCACTTTCGGCGATGTCGGTCGCCAGCACCACCTTGCGCTTGCCCGCCGGCGCCGGCGCGACAGCGGCGTCCTGTTCGGCCGGCGAAAGCGCGCCATAGAGCGGCGCGATCAGAATGTCTGGCCCGAGCCCGGCCAACGCTTCTGCGGTGCGGTTGATCTCCCGCGCGCCGGGCAAGAAGGCGAGGATGGAGCCATCCTGTTCCCGCAATGCCTGGCGGATCACCTTCGGCATCCGGTCCTCAATCCGCTCGTCCGAGCGGCCGAGATACCGGGTCTCCACCGGATACATCCGCCCCTCGCTCTCGATCACCGGCGCGTCGATGGCGCGCGCGGCTGCCGCCGTATCCAGCGTCGCGGACATGATCAGCAGGCGGAGATCGCCGCGCAGGATGGACTGCGTCTCCAGCGCCAGAGCAAGGCCGAGATCGGAATTGAGCCGGCGCTCATGGAATTCATCGAACAGGACGGCGCCGACACCGGCCAGCGCCTGATCGCTCAGGATACGCCGCGTGAAGAGGCCATCGGTGATGACCTCGATCCGCGTCTCCTTGGACACCTTCCGGTCGACGCGGGTGGTCAGGCCGATGGTCTGGCCGAGGCGCTCGCCGAGCGATGCTGCCATCCGCTCTGCCGCCATGCGGGCGGCAACGCGGCGCGGCTCCAGCATCAGGATG
>JBKBLD010000045.1:0-14488 GCA_046296675.1 Hyphomonas sp.
ATGCCGGTGCCGGGCGGGACGACGCGGAAATTGTTGAACGCCTTCTGACCCCATTTGAGGAAGGTGTAGCGCTCCATGTTGCGCTCGTATTCCAGGTCGACGTTGGCCTGGAAGGCGCGCGGCGTGCCGAACTCGTCGATCATCACCGAATGGTCGATCACGAGGTCGACCGGGACGAGCGGGTTGATCTTCTTCGCATTGCCGCCGAGGCCGAGGATGCCGTCGCGCATCGCGGCGAGATCGACGACGGCCGGAACGCCGGTGAAGTCCTGCATCAGCACGCGCGCCGGGCGGTAGGCGATCTCGCGCGGGTTCTGGCCGCCCTTGTCGGCCCATTCCCCGAAGGCGCGGATGTCGTCTTCGACAACTGTGAGTCCGTCTTCAAAGCGCAGCATGTTCTCCAGCAGCACCTTCAGCGCGGCCGGCAGGCGCGAGATGTCGCCGAGGCCGCCATTCTTCGCCGCTGCTTTCAGCGAGAAATAAGTGTAGGTCTTGCCTGCTGCAGTGAGCGTGCTTTTCGATTTGAAGCTGTCTTTTGACGGCATGTCCGAGCCTTGCCTCCTGGTAAAGGGCTCACCTGCCGGGAGCCCGTCTTCGTCGCTGCGGCCCTCTTATAGACCCTGCTGCACCTGCGCAATTGGGACAAAGGGTCTATTCGTTGTTCCGGCCGGACAATGCGCCGCTTGCAGCCTCGCGGGAACGCGATAAGCCTGCGGCGATGCCGGTTTCCGCCCCCGCCCCCCTTCTCAGCGCCAGCGGCCTCGCGATCCTGCGGGGTGAGCGGGTGCTGTTCCGGGGGATAGGGTTGACGCTTTCCCCCGGCGAAGCGGTCGTCCTGCGCGGCGCCAACGGGTCGGGCAAGACAACTCTGCTGCGGATACTGGCGGGGCTGACGCGCGCCGAAGCCGGGGAAACCGTGCGGCCTGCCGCGCATCACTGGATCGGGCACAGGGACGGGATCAAACCGCAGGAAACCCCGCGCAGCCATCTGGCACTGTGGGCCAGGGCCTGGGGATCGGCCGAAGATATCCCTGAAATTCTTGAGAAAATGGCGCTGACACGCGCCGCCGATGTGCCGGGGCGTTACCTCTCTGCGGGTCAGCGCCGGCGCACGGCGCTTGGCCGCCTGCTGCTCGAGCACCGCCCCGTATGGCTGCTGGACGAGCCCTATACAGCCCTCGATGCGGACGGCAGAGCGATGCTCGACCGGGTCATTTCCGGTCATCTCGGGACAAAAGGTGCCCTGATCGCGTCAATGCATGGCGAAGCCGGGTTTCCGGTGAACCGCGAGGTGCAGCTTTGAGCCCCGCCCCGATCATGGCCGCATTCCGGCAGGCGTTCGCCGAAGCCTGGGCCGGCGGGGCGGGCGCGCTCCTGCCGCTCGGCTTCCTTGGCGGGGCGGCGGTGCTGGTGCCGCTCGGCATCGGCAGCGACCCGGCGACACTTCGCGCGGTCGGCCCTGGCATCATCTGGGTCGCGCTGGCGCTCTCAAGCCTCGTGACGCTCGAGCGGATCTTCCAGGCGGATGTCGAGGATGGCACGCTCGACCTCTGGCTCCAGGCCGGCGCGCCGATGGCGGCGATTGCGGCGGCGAAGACCTTCGCGCACTGGCTGGCAGCCGGATTGCCCCTCGCCCTCGCCTCACCGCTCCTGGCGTTGATGTTCCAGGCCGAGGCGAGTCCGGCGCTGCTCACCCATCTCGGGCTTTACACCCTTGGCGGCCTTGCCTTTTTCTTCTGGGGCGGTGTAGGCGCGGCCCTGTCTGCCACCGTCCGCCGGGGCGGACTGCTGATCTCGCTGATCGCCTTGCCGCTGTTCGTGCCGACCGCGATCTTCGGCGCGCTTGCGATGACGGGCGGGATCGGGTCCGGCGGCGCACCGATGCTGCTGGCGGCCTCGACCCTCTTTGCCTGCGCTGTTGCGCCCTATGCAATGGCGGCAGCCCTGCGCTTGGCGGCAGACTGAGGGGAGGCTATTTCGGAAAGCGCCATGTGGTCATACTTCGCCAATCCCCACAAATTCCTCCGCCTTTCGGACTGGCTGGCGCCGCTGTTCTACGGCGCCGGCATGCTCTGCATCCTGTGGGGCCTTTGGCAGGGGCTCTGGATCGTGCCGAAAGACGAGTATCAGGGCGGCGATATCATGCGGGTGATGTTCATCCATGTGCCGGCCGCATGGCTCGCCATGGCCAGCTATTCCGCCCTCGCCGTCGCCAGCTTCGTCTGGTTCATCTGGCGCCATGAGCTGGCCGATATCGCCGCCAAGGCGATTGCGCCGCTCGGCGCGGTGTGGACAGCGCTGTGCCTCGCCACCGGCGCCATCTGGGGCAAGCCGACCTGGGGCACCTGGTGGCAATGGGATGATGCGCGGATGATGTCGGTCCTGTTCCTGTTCTTCCTCTTCCTCAGCTATATGGCGCTGCGCGCGGCAATGGATTCGCGCCAGAAGGCGGCGCGCGCCGGCGCGATCCTGGCCATGGTGGGCGCCATCAATGTGCCGCTGATCAAATTCTCCGTGGACCTCTTCACCTCGCTGCACCAGCCCGCCAGCGTCATAACGGCAGACGGACCCAAGATGGCAGCGGTCTATCTGACTCCCCTGCTGGTCTCCGGTCTTGGCCACGCCCTCCTCTTTGGCGGCCTCGTGATGACGCATATGCGCACCGAGATACGCCAGCGGCGGATTGCCCGGCTGACGGCCAGAGCGCTGGAGGGTTGAGGCGATGCCGGAGTTTGACAAGAACGCCGCCTATATCTGGGCCTGCTATCTGATCGGCGCGCTGATGATTGCCGCTGCCTGCCTGCAGGCCTGGCTGGCGGCGCGCGCGGCAAAACGCCGGCTGCAGGCACTCGCCGCCAATGATGACGAGCCGGGCGCATGAAACGCTGGATCTATGCCCTCCCCATCGCCGCGCTCGCGCTGATCACCGTGTTCGGCGCGGTGCAGATGATCCGCCCGTCCAAGGGCGAGTTCCAGCGCATCTCACGGGCCGCACCCGAACACATCTTCCCGCTGATGGATGCGAGCGGCGACATCAGCTTTGCGCCGCCGCCGGGCGGCGAAGCGGTCATTGTGAATCTGTTCGCCAGCTGGTGCGCGCCTTGCGAGATCGAGCACAAATATCTTGTCGAACTGGGCGAGCGGCATCCGGGCCGGGTGTATGGCGTGCTCTACAAGGACACAGCCGACAACGGCGCCGCCTTCCTGGAACGGCTCGGAAATCCCTATACGGCGGTGGCGCTTGATCCGGACGGGCGCGGCGGGCTCGATTTTGGCCTGACCGGCGTGCCGGAAACTTTTGTCATCTCGGGTGACGGCGAAATCATCCTGCACATCGGCGGGCAGCTTGATGAGGCGCTCACCCAAAAAGTAAGCGGGGCGCTTTTGGCGCCCCGCTCCTGAACTTTCACGTCCGAACTACCGCAGCGAATTACTTCGCCTTCTTGCGGCGGGCCGGTGCTTTTTTCGCAGCCGGGGCTTTCTTCGCTTTCGGGGCCGCTTTGGCAGCCTTCGGAGCTCTTGCCTTCGGCGCAGGTGCAGCGGCTTTCTTCTCGGAGTCTTCGACAAGGCCCGTCAGGCCCTGCAGCAGCGCGTCCTGCTTCGCCTTGGCGAGCGTGGCGAAGAGAGCCGAGTCGGCTTTCGTCACAGCCGGAAGCGCCTTGTCATGCGCCTTCTTGCCTTTCGCGGTCAGGCTGACGGATTTGGCGCGGGCGTCGGTTTTGGAATCGGCGCGCTTGATGAGGCCGGCAGCTTCCATACGGGCGACCATGTCGGCGAGGGTGGAGCGGTCGATGCCGGTGGCATTGACAAGATCGGACTGGCTGACACCTTCATTGCCCGAGAGGGCTGCGAGCACCGAGAACTGGCGCAGCGTGACACCGGCCGATTTCAGGGCAGCGGCCGAATAGTTGGCAGCGATCTGCTGGGCGCGGTGAAGAAGGTGGCTGGGGGAGGCGTTGAGATTGTAGCTCATGATGGGTTTCCTGTTTTTCAGTGTTACATGTCCTGAGAGGACGGATGGGTGAGTGTGGGCCGAATCGTGTCCGGGGGCGTTAACAACAACCCCGTGGGCGGATCAAACATATTCCCCATACAGGCGATAGGATAAAGATTGGATGACTGATCAATTGCCAACTTCTTTCCCGGATGCAGATTTTCGGCTCGATGTGCCAGATGGGGACGACCGCGTGCGGCGCATTTGCAACCGTTGCAGCTTCATTGATTATGTGAACCCAAAGATTGTTACCGGATCGGTTGTCGTCAAGGACGGGCTCATACTCCTCTGTAAGCGTGCAATCGAGCCGCGCAAGGGCTTTTGGACCCTTCCGGCGGGATTCATGGAAGAAGGAGAGAGCGTCGAGGACGGCGCGAGGCGTGAAGCGCGCGAGGAAGCGATGGCGGAAATCGAGATAGAACAGCTGCTCGCTGTCTACTCCGTACCCCGTATTGCGCAGGTTCAGGTCATGTTCCGCGCGCGGCTGATTTCCGATATTGCGCCCGGTCCGGAAAGCCAGGAAGTGAAACTTGTCAGCTGGCGGGACATTCCCTGGTCGCAGCTCGCCTTCCCGACCGTTGTATGGGCGCTGACCCAATATGCCGAAACGAGACACATGGCGGCCTTCCCGCCTTTCGCCAATCCGCCGGGTACGGACAAGGTGACGCGTTAGGCGGTGGTATGCCTTTCAGGCACCTCGTCGGAATTTCTGAGATGTTTCAGGGTGTAAGGAGTGTTGGCCGCACCGAACAGGAAGACAATCACCATATTGCCGAGCTTCCAGTTCGCCCAGACATCTTCCGCGTCGCGCGCGCCGAATGTGAAGCCGAGGAACTCGTACGTGCCCGCCGGCGCAACCGGAATGCCGGCAAGATAGAGCGGCGTCTCGAAGCCCGGCGCATACATGCGCCAGAGATACTCGTTCCAGGCCGCCATGGCGATGAAGAACAGTCCCCAGCGGATTGCCAGTGTGCGCCAGGCAAAATCCGGCAGGTCGAAAATCTTCGCGAACAGCGATTTCCAGAGATTCCGTCCGAACATCAGCGGCACAAAGATCATGCCTGCCATGAACAGCTGCTGGATCGTCGGTTTCACATAGATGAAGGCTTTTTCCTGAAGCAGGATGCCGATCAGGCCAAATCCGCCGACGATGGCGGATGAGAACACCATCATCTGCGAGACCGGCTCACCGCGGACAAGCTGGCGCGCGAGGAAACCGAGCATCAGCACCATCAGCACTCCGGTTGCCCAGAAGATTGCCGTGTCCTTGTTGATCAGCCCGTCCAGAAGCTCGACGCGGCGGAACACATTATAAGTCAGGATAAAGCCGATCACGGGGATGAAATCGCCCCAGATCTGGTTCGCCTTGCCGGCGGCCGTGCCGATACCATTTGCGGGGGGTGGGGGCGTGATCTCGGTCATGGCCTTCCTTACGCGCCAGGGCGGCAGTTGGTTCAGTTGCGGCAGCGTTGTGTCATGAATGCCGGCCTGCCGCCAGCCTTGCCCACATGCCAGCATAGTCTTCCCGGAATGCTAACCGGCGGCCTGCATCAGCACGAGTCCGGCCGCGAGCGTTGCGGCAGCCGCGATGCGCCGCCGTCCGAAACCTTCCTTCAGCAGCCAGGCGCCGAAGGCCGCTGCGAAGACCACGGAGGTTTCGCGCAGCGCGGTGACCATCGCCGCATCGGTGAGCGTATAGGCCCAGATCGCCGTGCCATACGATAACGAGCCGGCAACGCCGCCATACACGCCGCTGCGCAGCGCCGGGCGGACGGCAGCCATCACCCTGCCCTTGCGTTGCCAGATGAGCACCGCCGTCACGCCGATCCAGTCGAGCAGGAACAGCCAGACGATGAAGGTCAGCGGCGTATCCATGGCGCGCGCCGCGCGGGTATCGGCAACGGCGTAGAGGCCGACGCCCACGGCGGTCATCATTGCCCAGAACAGCGCATCCCGGTCCAGCCGGCGGGCCGCTTCGGTCAGGCCGGTCGGCAGGGCAAACACGAGGATCGAGAGGCTCGCGGTGAAGAGGCCCGCGATCTGCAGCGGGGTGAGGCTTTCGCTCAGCCAGAGCGCAGCGAAGGCAGCGGTTGCCAGCGGGCCGAGCCCGCGCATCACCGGAAAGACAAGTGACAGGGCGCCGCGGTGCAGCGCCCGGATCGCCGCAAACTGGTAGAGCCAGTGGACGGCGACCGAGATCAGGATCAGCGGCCAGGTCTCCGCCGGCGGCGCGGGCACGAACGGAACCAGCGGCAGGACCGTCAGCCCCATCACGATCGCCACCAGCGCCCGCGCCGTCAGCACATCGCCGCCCCGCTTCACCATCACATTGGTGATGGCGACTGTCAGGGCAGAGAACAGGCAGAGGGCAACCGGAAGCATCGAAGCGGACATGGCGGCTCCGCATAGTCGGGTTTTGCATCAGGGGGAAGCGGCGTCAGGGTTTGACACCCCCTGCCCTTCAGGCATCCTCAGCGGCAAGACGTCCGGAGGACCGAGCCATGACAACCCATGATCTGATCATCCGCGGAGGCACCATCATCGACGGCACCGGCGCTGAAGGCTTCCGGGGCGATGTTGCCGTCTCCGGCGGCGTCATCACAGCTGTCGGCAAGGTCAGCGGGCGCGGCATCGAGGAAATCGATGCGAAAGGCCAGATCGTCACGCCGGGCTTCGTCGACCTGCACACCCATTATGATGGCCAGGCCGCCTGGAGCGAGGCGATCAGCCCGTCCTCGCTGCACGGCGTCACCACGGTTGTCATGGGCAATTGCGGGGTCGGCTTCGCGCCCTGCCGGCCTCAGGACCATGACCGCCTGATCCGGCTGATGGAAGGGGTCGAGGACATCCCCTTCCCCGTGCTCGCCGAGGGCCTGCCCTGGGCCTGGGAGAGTTTCCCGGACTATCTCGATTTTCTCGCCGCGCGGCGGTTCGACACCGATATCTGCGCGCAGCTTCCCCATGCGGCGCTGCGCGTGTTCGTGATGGGCGACCGCGGCGCCAACCGCGAGGACGCAAGCGCAGACGACATCGCGGCGATGAAACAGCTCGCGAAGGAAGCGGTGCTGGCCGGCGCAATGGGCTTTTCCACCTCCCGCACGCTGAACCACCGCACATCTGACGGTCAGCCAACCCCGACGCTGACCGCTTCACAGGCAGAGCTCGAAGGCATCGCCATGGGGCTGGCCGAGGCCGGCTGCGGTGTTCTGCAATTCGTGTCGGACTTTAACGACCCTCAGAAGGAAGCCGCAATGCTCCGCCATCTGGTGGAGGTTTCCGGCCGGCCGCTTTCGGTCTCGCTCGCCCAGTCGGATGTGGCGCCCGAAGGCTGGCGCCTCCTGCTCGGCGCGATCGAAACCGCAGCGGCGGAAGGCCTGCCAATCCGCGCCCAGGTCGCCCCGCGCCCGGTTGGCGTGCTGCTCGGCCTCGACCTCACGCTCAACCCGTTCAGCGCGCATCCCGCCTACAAAGAGATCGCTGACCTTCCGTTTACGGAGCGCGTGCGCTGCCTGCAGGATCCGGCGTTTCGCGCCCGCCTCCTCGCCGATGAGCCGCAGGCGGATAATCCGTTCGTCAAATCCATGCTCCGCAATTTCGGCAGGATTTTCCAGCTTTCCGACCCCGTGAACTATGAACCCGGACCGGACAGCACGCTGGAAGCACTTGCTGCGGCGCGCGGTGTCTCGCCCGAAGACGTCGCCCTCGACCTGATGCTGGCGCGCGACGGCAATGGCATGCTGTATCTGCCTTTCCTCAACTATGCGCAGGGCACGCTCGACCCGATCCTCGAGATGATGGAGAGCCCGGCCACACTTCCGGGGCTTTCGGATGGCGGCGCGCATGTCGGCATGATCTGTGACGGCTCCTTCACCACAACGATGCTGACCCATTGGGTGCGCGACCGGGCGAAGGGACGTAAGCTGACGGTCGAGTCCATCGTGCACCGCCAGTCACGCCTGACAGCGGAATGGATCGGCCTCTGGGACCGGGGCCTGATCGCGCCCGGCTACCGCGCCGATCTCAACGTCATCGACCTTGCAAACCTGAAGCTGCACCTGCCGGACGTGATCCGCGACCTGCCGACGGGCGGGCGCCGCCTGATGCAACGCGCCTCCGGCTACACCGCGACGATCCTGAAAGGCGAGATCACCCACCGGGACGGCGACCCCACCGGCGCTAAACCCGGCCGCCTCGTCCGCGGCGCCCGGGCCGCACCCACGCAGGCGATGGCGGCTGAGTGAGGCGCGCGCTGCAGCTTACAAAAAATGGCCGCTCAGCGTCGCACCCATGTCCGAAGCGCGCCATCCCGGCATATGACGGGATGGCAATGTGTCGACGGAATCAGCGTTGTAGCAGGCGCCTGATTTCGAGGACGAGCGCCTCCGGCTGGTCCAGCATGATGAAATGGCGCGCATCGCGTACAAGGCGGACCTCGCCATTCGGCAGCTCCGAGAACAGCCCGCCCCAATAGGTCGTACTTTCCTCAAAGGTGAAACCACGGTCCGCATGCCACGCGGCGAGCACGGTCACCGGCGCCACGACCGCCGAATGCAGCGGGCGCTGATCTGCCAGCGTCAGTTCGTACAGGGACTGCGCGACTGTGGGCCGATGGCTGTCCAGCGACCATTGGACGATCCGGTCCACATCCGCTGGGTCGGTTGCAAACATGTCTGCCGCCTGTTTTCGAACCTCGGCGGCGAATGCGGCATCGCTTGCCGAGAGCACACCGTCGCGCGTGCCAGCAGCGCGCCGGTTCAGCAGCATCGCATTCGGTGGCCCCCCCGCATTCGGGCGCGCGTCGATCACTACGACGCGGCGCACAAGGTCCGGACGGTTGTGCGCGGCCGCCAGAGCGATGGTGCCGCCAAGGCTATGGCCCGCAACAACCGCCCCGCCGGGGCAGCAGGTCTCGAGGTAGGCTTCGATATCTGCCTGGGCATCCGCGAGGACGCCGTTGCGGGTGCGCACAGGCGCAGTGCCCGCATAGCCTGCCAGTTGGGCCAAATGGATTCTCGCCTCGCCTTCCAGCGCGGCGGTTACTGCATCCCACACAGAAGCGGGGCTCGACAGTCCCGGCACAAGCACGAGGTCCATGGAGCCTTCGGCCAGCGACGGCGCAGCATGCACCTCGAACTGCACGCGGGGCCCATCCGGCAGGTCAGCCTCGCGCAGTATGTCTGCGGAGCCTGCGGGCTCTCCGGAGCAGGCAGCGAGGATGCCGGAGGCGAGGCCGGCGAGAATGAGTTTGAAGCGGTGTCGAATGATCAGCATGAGACAGTATCCGTATGTCTTAGCGGACTCCCGCCGCGACGCTTTAAGGGCCCCAATGGAGCCGTCAAGGATAAGGTTAACGGCTGGGGCCGAAAGGCTGGACAAGACCACCCTGCACCGGTCAGCGCGCTCTTGGCAGAGAATTTGTAAAGGTCACTTGACTAGTCAAGCTCGCTTGTCATATAGACAAGGAAACTTGACAAGGAGCGATCCCATGACCCAGCCCAAGGGCTTTCGCACGGCAAACCGGCGCTACATGCTGGTGTTCTGGCCATTCACCGCCGCCTATCTCATCGCGCTCTTCACCGGTGTCTACCTGGTGGATGAGGAGACCTCCCCGCTCTGGCTGCGCGCCGGTTTTGCCTTGGCGGTGGCCCTGCCGCTGTTCGGCATGCTCTGGGCCATGCTGCGGCATACAAAGGAAACCGACGAATACACACGCCTGCGCCAATTGCTGGCGCTCGCCGAAGCGGGCGCCATCACCACCGGCGCGATCTTCCTGTTCGGCTTCCTGGAGATCTTCAACGTCATCGGCGACGTGCCGCTGTTCCTCTTCGGCCCGCTCTTCTTCCTGGCCTTCGCGTTTGCCCATTGCCGCCAGCGGTTTGGCCGGACGGTTTGACCCGCATGAACAATATCATCCGTATCCTGCGCACCGAGCGCGGCTGGAGCCAGCAGCAGCTGGCCGACCGGCTCGATGTGTCCCGCCAGTCGGTCAATGCCATCGAGACGGGCAAGTATGACCCTTCCCTGCCGCTCGCCTTCGCCATCGCCCGCCTGTTCGGGCGTAGTATCGAGGACATCTTTGATGATGGCCTTGGCCAGGCAGAGGCGGCGGAGTGATATGCGGCAGACGCTGCGGGCACAAACCGCAGAAAATTGACGCCTCCGTCAACTTCCTCCCTTGACGCCCCTTGCGGAAAGGCGCCGCATGTCGCGCCAAACGGGAGGAACATCGAATGGCCGATCTCAAAGGCAAGGTAGCAGTCATCACGGGCGCGGCGAGCGGCATTGGCCTGGCAGGGGTCGAGACCTTCATCGCGGCCGGTGCGAAAGTCATCGCCGGCGACATTCAGGATGAAAAAGGCAGGGCGCTGGAAACCCGTTTTGGCATCGACCGGCTGCGCTTCGTGCATTGCGATGTGACGGACATGGGCGAGTTGAAAGTGGTGATGGACGCAGCGCCCGCCGCCTTCGGCTCCCTCGATATTGTCTGGAACAATGCCGGCCATGGCGGCACCACTACGTCGGTCGAGGAACTCGATCTCGACGGCTATGATCAGACGATGGCCCTTCTGCTCAAACAGGTTTTCGCCGGCACCAAGTTCGCCATCCCGCATATGAAAGAGAGAGGCGGCGCGATCATCAACACGTCCTCGATCAGTGCGGTCTCGGCCGGCTATGCCCCGATCACCTATTCGGTCGCCAAGAAGGGCGTGGCGCATTTCTCCAAGCTCGCTGCGGCGGAGCTGGCGAAATACAAGATCCGCGTGAATGCGATTCTCCCCGGCTTCATCGCCACCTCGATCTTCGGCGCCTCGCTCGGCCTGTCGCGCGAAGTCGCCGACCAGATGGCGGAGATGCTGGCACAGGCTGGCGGCAAGATGCAGCCCATCGGACGTGTCGGCAAAGGGACAGACATCGCCGAGATGGCGGCGTTCCTGGCGTCGGATGCGGCGGAATTCATCACCGGGGCGGAATTCCTCGTCGATGGCGGCATGACCGTCGGCCCGCGCCATAGCTGGGACGAGACGGCGGCAAGCCCGGTGCTGGAATCGCTCGGCATTTCGCCGGAACAGGCAGAACAGATGCGCCTTGCCCAGGCCGCTGCGGCTCAGTCCTGACCGGCAATCCGCAGCTGCGGCACGGCTTCGACCGCGCGCAGCAGCTCTTCGAGGCTCACCGCCTCTCGGAAGAGCCGGCCCCGGTCGTCGGACAGGGCATAGCCGGTTTCGGTGCGCGTCAGCGGGAAGCGCCGCCAATGGGCCCGCGACCGATAGATCCAGACCGTATCGGGGGACTGGCCAACCGCCGCCCAGCCGGTCCACATGTGGTCTGCCGGCAGGCTGCGCCAGAGCCGGTCGATCTCGTCGATTTCCTGAGGTGAAAAGCGCGGCATGGCAGGACAGACCCCTTCATTCCCCCCGCCCTCTCTAGGGCGGCCCGGCCTTTCCGGCAATCTGCAGGGGGCGCTGTGGATGATCGTGTCGGGCGTCTGCTACACGCTGCATCTGGCACTGGCCAAGGAGATCACCGCCGACATCCACCCGATCTTCCTGGCCTTCTGGCGGAGTTTCCTCGCCTTTCTGTTTGCCGCACCGTTCGTGGTCTTCGGCATGGTGAAAATCCATACGGCGCGGTTCGGGGCGCTGGTGACACGCAGCCTGGTCGGCTCGGCGGGATTTGTCTTCGGTCTGATTGCCATCTGGCCGGTCTTCGGCCTGCCGCTGGCAGAGTTCAACGCGCTGAGCTTCACCCGGCCTATCTTCGTCACGCTGCTGGCGGTGCTGCTGCTGCATGAGAAGGTCGGGATACACCGCACCGGAGCGGTGATTGCCGGTTTCTGTGGCGTGCTGGTCATGACGCTGGTGCCGGCCCTGCTCGGTGACGGGGGCGGGGCGGCGCTCAATCTCGGCAGCCTGTTTGCGATCCTCTCCTCCCTCTGTTTTGCCTTCACGATCGTGCTGGTGAAATCGCTGACGGGCGTTCACTCGCCGCTGGCCCTGCTGATCTGGGCAAACTTCCTGTCCTCGATCTTTATCCTGCCTGTGGCGCTGGCGGTCTGGGCATCGCCGGACCTGCAGGCATGGCTGCTGATTGGGGCGATGGCGCTGGCGGGTGTGGTGGCGCAGTTCTGCTTCATCAAGGGCATGTCGGTGGGCGATGCGTCCTTCCTGTCGCCGCTGGATTACCTGCGCCTGCCGATGGGGGCGACGGCGGACTGGGTGATGCTCCGCATCCTGCCGGGCCCGTTCGTCTGGGCGGGGGCGGCGCTGATCGTGGTCTCGACCCTCTACATCACCTGGCGCGAACACCGGCTGGGCCGGAAGAAGCCGGTGGTGCCGCCCAAGCCGGTCTGAACGGGACAGACGCGGACAAACCGGGACAGGCCGGGACAGTTCAGGACGCATCCGGCGCCACCGGGCGACACGGCGCGGCGCCCTGCGGACACCGCAGCCACACTCCTGGCGAGCCCGATTTCCCTTGTGAACAAAAAACAAATCGTTTAGTGTTCGGGGGGATATCAGGAGGGTATGATGGCGAAGGTTCTTGTCACCGGCGCGACCGGCTTCATCGCCGGCCATGTCATTCACCAGCTGCTCGAAGCGGGCCACGAGGTAACCGGAACGGCCCGTTCCGTCTCGCGCGCCGGGCCGCTGAACCAGGCTCTCTCCGCCTATGCCGGAAGGCCGGTCTCAATTCCCATCCACGCGGCGGACCTGTCCTCGGACAAGGGCTGGGAGGAAGCGGTCCGCGGCGTCGACTTTGTCCAGCACATCGCCTCACCCATCCCGGCCAATGTGCCGAAGGATGCCGACGAGCTGATCATCCCCGCCCGCGACGGGGCGCTGCGCGTTCTCAAGGCCGCCAAGGCAGCGGGCGTGAAACGGGTGGTGATGACCTCCTCGATGGCGGCCTGCGCCTATGGCTGGGGCGACCAGCGCCCCAACCCCGTGACCGAGGAACACTGGTCGAAGGAGACCGCCGAGGCCGACACCACGCCCTACACGCGCTCCAAGACCATCGCCGAGCGCGCGGCCTGGGACTATGTGAACGGCGAGGGCGCGGGACTGGAGCTGACCACCATCAATCCCGGCGCCGTGCTCGGCCCGGTGATGAGCGGGGACTTTTCAGCCTCGGTTGAAATCCTGACGCAGCTGCTCTCCGGCAAGCTGCCGGGCACGCCCAGGGTCGGCTTCGTGATCGTCGATGTGCGCGATGTGGCGGCCGCGCATGTGCTGGCAATGACGCATCCGGCGGCGGCCGGCGAGCGTTTCCTGGTGGGCGACCGGTTCATGTGGTTCTCGGAAGTTGCCGCCGTGCTGCGGGATCAGTTCCCGGACTATCGCGGCAAGGTGCCGGCAAGGGAGCTGCCCGGCTGGATGGTGAAACTGATCGCCCTGGTCAACCCACCGGCCCGCCAGATCATCCCCGAAATCGGCCGTGAACGGCATATCTCCAGCGAGAAGGCCGCGCGGGTGCTGGGCTGGACGGCGCGGCCTGCGGAAGAGGCGATTGTGTCAGGGGCGCGGAGTTTGGTGGCGTTTGGGGTGGTTTAGGGGGGGATGAGGTATACTCAATGGATCATCGGTGGCCTTATCCTAATCGCGTTTGCGATCTACCAGTATCGCGACAAGCTCGCGGCGGACAACTGGGCGGGACTTCCATTTTTTCTGGTGCCATTGCTTTTGGGATTCGGGGCCATCGCGGCACTCATGATCCGGCTCAGCGGCAAGCGAAAGGGCGACAGGAAAAAGCCGCAAAATAGCAAGGCCGCACCAGAGATACACGATACTTCTGATCGGCCCACTAACCCCGCCGGCGCAAAAGCAGGGCCAGGTAAACACAAACCTTCCCGACCTCTTGTTCGCGGAGAAGTGATATACCGCCGTATCGGTATAGTCGTCCTTCTACTGACTATTTTTCCAGCATCGCTTGTCGGGTTGCATGTGACTCAGGAAATGGAGCCAAGTTGGCGGTTGCGATGCAATCTGGATTTCCTCCAGCATCAAGTTGATCAACACAACCAAAGCGTATGGCGGGAACAGCAGCGTCACGAAACCAGCGCGGCTAGAAGGCTTCAAACTGAGCAAGAAGTTGAGCGACTTCAGAGGGAACTTCAGAGACTCAATGAAATTGGCGAACACATGAAGTCTTTGGAAGTGCAAAGTGAAATTCAGACTAAGCAGATGGAGCTCATTCTATTGCACTCCAGCCGATTCAGCGCGACGCCGAATACGCTGCGCATTTGGGACACTGAGCGCGAACAATGTTTAATGCGGCAAAGCGAATATGACGCGAAGTATCGCAATGCTGTGCTAATGGGTATTGGAGCATTCATTGCTATCGTCGTGCTGGTGCTTGGTCTGCTGAAAATCGGACTGTCCGTCGTCAGGTCTTTTGAGACAGATGGCTGCCTGACTTAAGGAGGGTCTGGCGCATCTGGGTTTGAGTTAAGCAGCAGACTCTGCGTGCTGCAAGCGCCTGAGCTTCATCGTCCTC
>JBKBLD010000046.1:0-14368 GCA_046296675.1 Hyphomonas sp.
AAGCATAAGGGTTGGTGTTGAGACAAGGCATTCGCGACTTGCCTGTCTCCGCTGCCGGAGCTTTCGCCCCCGCCCGCCAGTGCATACCCTGCACGGACGACAGGAGCATATTACCACCGCTGCGGAGGTGTAGGATAAGATTCCTGAACTTTCCTGCGATCTGCAGTGCCTACAGAGGGCAGGGCCGGGAAATGTGGGGGATAAGCCCGCGTCCGCCTGCACAGAAGCCGGAGGACGAAAAGGTTTGTTCAGGCTTTTCCGGCAAGGTGGGCGGGCTATTCAACCGGACCTCTGACCCATGCTCCTGATGATTCTTGCCGCCCTGTTCCTGATCCTTTGCCTGGTCGCCGCGCTGCATGACATCAACCGGCTGACCATCCCCAACTGGCTGAACCTGACACTCGCAGGGCTGTTCATCCCGGCCGCCGCCGTGTCCGGCCTGCCGCTGGAGATCCTCGGCGGGCATATCCTGGCCGGTCTGCTGGCATTCATGGCCGCGTTCGGCCTGTTTGCGCTGCGCCTGTTCGGCGGCGGCGACGCCAAGATGATCCCGGCCGTCGTCCTCTGGATGGGGCCGGCAGCTGCGCTTCCCTTCATTTTCTATATGGCGCTCGCGGGCGGTGTCTGCGCCCTGGCGGTCCTCGTCATCCGCCGCGGCATGCCGGCGGCGCTCATCCCCGGATTCATGCGCGCGCCATTCGAACCCGATGCCGGCGTGCCCTATGGTGTAGCAATTGCTGCAGGTGCCATCCTTGCCGGATCGCAGTCGCCGATGCTCGCCGGATTGTTTGCCGCAGCGGGCATTGTCAGTTAACGTTCCTTTAGGCGGCGCGTGCAATTTTCCTCACAGTATGAACTGGCTGGCCGCGCACGTTTACCTTCGTGCGCGGATTACGGAGGGAGAGGCGCTTCATGTCGCCGATGCGTATCATCATCCTTTTGCTGGCGCTCCTGGCTGCCGGAGGCGCTGCCCTCCTGGTAAGCCGGATGAGCCCGGAGGTCGTGACCGAAGCGGTCACCCGAACGGAAACACTGATCCAGCAGCGCGAGGTCTCGGAGGTCAGGGTTCTGACCGTGACCCGCGATCTCGGCATCGGTCAGCAGGTGCAGGAGGCAGACCTCAAATGGTCGGTCTGGCCGGAATCCGGGCTCGCCGAAGGCCAGCTCACCGAAAAGGACACCCCGAACGCGATTGAGGAAGTGACCGGCGCGCTGGTGCGTATGCCGATCTTCGCCAATGAACCGGTCCAGCCGAAACGCCTGGTCAAGCGCGGCGAGTCCGGCCTCCTGCCGGCGCTGATGGATCCGGGCATGCGCGCCGTGGCGATCCAGATCTCGGCCGAGACAGCATCGGGCGGGTTCATCCTGCCGAATGACCGGGTCGACCTGATCCTGACCTACGAGCTTCAGAACGACCAGATCGACGGGCGCGGCGCAAACCGCATGGTCTCGACGACCATCCTCCAGAATGTCCGTATCCTGGCGATCGACCAGGCCTATTCGACCAATCTGGAGACCGATCCGGCGTCGCGCATCGGTAACACCGCCACCCTGGAAGTGACGCCCGCGGAAGCTGAGCTTGTCGCCATGTCGCAGGAGCGCGGACGGCTCTTCCTCGCGCTGCGTCCGCTCGACGAGACCGCGGTCGCTGCCGATCGCCGGCCCCGTTACGAGGTGATGACGGGCAGGGGCGACGGCAATGCCGGCGTAACGATCATCCGCAACAGCAAACCGGCTCCGGCCGCGATGGGGGGCAACTGAGATGCGCCGTAAATATGCCCTCGCCAGCGCCGCAGCGCTGCTTGCCCTGGCGGCGCCTTGTGCCTTTGCCCAGACCGTGCCGAACGGGATGTCGGCCTCGATCACCAAGCCGGGCGACCAGAATGTCAGCCGGCATGTGACGCTCGGTGTCGACAAGTCGATGATTGTCGATCTCGATGCACCGGCTGCGGACGTTGTCATTTCCAATCCGGCGATTGCCGATGCGGTCGTCCAGACCGCTCAGCGCATCATCTTCCGCGGTATCCGCTTCGGCCAGACCAATGCCCTGATCTTCGACCGGGCAGGGCGCCCGCTGCTCGATCTCAACATCCTGGTCGAGACCGACCTTGTCTCGCTCAGCCAGACCATCGCCCGGCATGTTCCGGACTCGCGTGTGTCGGTTGAAAGCCTCAACGGCAATGTCATTTTGACGGGGCGTGTGGACAATCTGTCCCAGTCTGACCAGGTGACACGGCTTGTGCAGGCCTTCTTCCCTACCGACACGCCGCCGCAGATCGTCAACATGCTGCAGGTCAATGCAGCCGACCAGGTGATGCTGGAAGTGCGCATCGTGGAGATGCAGCGCAGCATCATCAAACAGCTCGGCATCAACCTGTCGGGTTCGATGTCCTTCGGCGAGCTTGCAAGTCAGAGCCTGCAACAGGTTCTGGTCGGCGGCGCCCCGCTTTTCTTCGACGCCACACCCGGCGGCCTCGGCTTCAACACGGTCGGCGTGGGTGTTGCCCAACAGGCGATGGGGCCGGCTGCGCCTTCGACCAACTCGTTCGGCGGCAGTGTCTCCAACGGCTTCAATGTCCAGGGCCAATCGCTTGGCGGGGCTTCGTTCAACACCGGTTACACGAATTTTGTCGGCGATCGCCAGCAAAGCTCGGTCGGCGCGGCGATCAGCGCCATGGAGCGGATCGGTATCGTCAAGACGCTGGCCGAACCGAACATCGTTGCGATGTCGGGCGAAAGCTCGAAATTCCTCGCCGGCGGTGAATTCCCGGTACCGGTTGCCCAGAACCAGAACGGTGAGATCACCGTCCAGTTCAAACCCTACGGTGTCGGCCTCAGCTTTACGCCGGTGGTGCTGTCGGAAGGGCGCATCTCGCTGAAAGTCTCGACGGAAGTGTCGGAGCTGACTTCGCAGGGCGCCTTTCAGGGCGCATCCCGGACGTTCACCACGCCGGATGGCGAAACGGTTGTGGTGCAGGGCGTGACCCTGCCGGCACTGACCGTGCGCCGGGCCGAGTCGGTGCTCGAGCTGCCTTCCGGCGGCTCGATGATGATGGCCGGCCTGATCTCGACCAAGGATCGCCAGACGATCGACCAGTTGCCGGGCCTGAAGAAGCTGCCGATCCTCGGCGCGCTGTTCCAGTCCCGCGACTTCCTGTCGGAAGAGACCGAACTCGTCATCATCGTGACGCCCTACCTTGTCGGGCCGACCACCAAATCGCAGCTGCGCACGCCGGCTGACGGATATGCCAACGCCACCGATCCCAAGACGATCTTCTTCGGCAAGCTGAACGAAACCTATGGCCGCGATGGCTCGCCCATCCGGCCGGAAGACTACCGCGCCCCCGTGGGCTTCATGGAAGAATAGGGGACACCAGATCATGACCCGTGAGACAAAAAAACTTCCCGCCCTCCTCGCACTGAGCGCCGGCCTTGCCGCGCTCGGCGCCTGCTCCAGCAGCCCGTCGGGCGCTGTGCCGGCCCATTACATGCGCGGCACCGTGCTCGACCAGCATCAGATCAGCGTCGTCAAACGGACCGAGTTTCTGGAAGTCGCCATCGATGGCCATTCGAGCGAGCTGTCGAACCAGGACCGGGCCCGGATCCGCAGCTTTGTCGATACCTATACCCGGCGTGGCCATGGCCCGCTGGTCCTGTCGATGCCGCAGGCTTCGGCTAATCCCCAGCTGGCGGTCGCCGCCGCTGCCGAGGCGCGCGCCATCGCCTGGGAACTCGGCGTCGAGTATGACGAGATCGCCGGCACCGCCCATGGCGCCGGATCGCCGGTCTCCGAACCTCTGATCCTGGCCTATCAGATCTATGACGCCATACCGCCGAACTGCGCGCAGAAATCATCGGTGGATTTCAGCAATATCGACTCCAACAATCACCAGCCGACGCTGGGCTGTTCGGTACGGACGAATCTGGCGGCAATGATTGCCGATCCGGCGGACCTGCTCGGACAGCGTCCGCTCGACCGGGCCGATCTGTCGCGCCGCGAGGTCATCCTCGAGAAATTCCGTCTGGGCGAGTCGACAGCGTCGGTAAGGTCAGCACAGGAATCAGGCGCGGTCGCCACCGTTATCAACTAATTTCGGGGCAGGAGCCGCCGAGGAGCGAGAAGACAGATGGTCAAGGAAAACACTGTGTTCGAGGACGATATCGATCCGGAATTCGAGGATGTGTTCGGCGACGAAACGCCCTCAAGTCCGATCGAGAAGGCGACAGCCGCGATCTTCGGCGAGACGCCGTCCCAGCCGGCGCAGCCCGTCCAGCAGGTATCAGACTTCGTCGCCAAGCCCGCCAATTACAACATGCCGCTGAACCTGCCGGAGAATGATGGCGGCGATGCGATGCTGCCGGCCATCTCGATCAAGCTCTTCTTCGAGCGGGACGAAACCCGGATGCTGATGGAGCTGTGCGCCCAGGACCGGCGGATGGGCCGCGCGACGGTAGACTGTATCGGCGGTGGTATCCCGGCGGCGATTGCCTATCTGCGCGCCAATCCGACGCCGAACCTGCTGGTCATCGAATCTTCGGCCGCCAACGCGCAGATGATTCAGGAAATCGATTCGCTGGCGGAGCATTGCGACGAGCATGTGAAAGTCATGGTCATCGGCGCGGTCAACGACATCATGCTCTACCGCCAGCTGATCGCGCGCGGCGTGTCGGAATATCTCGTGCCGCCCTTCGAGCCGCTGCAGGTGATCCGGGCGATCTCCGGCCTGTTTGCAGATCCGGATGCGCCCTTCGTGGGCCGCCAGATCTCCGTGGTCGGCGCAAAGGGCGGGGTAGGGGCCTCGACCATCGCGCACAATCTTGCCTGGGCGCTGGCCGAGAACATCCACGTCAACACGACCCTGGTTGACCTCGACCTGTCCTTCGGCACAACGGCGCTCGACTTCAACCAGGAAACGCCGCAGACCATCGCCGACGCGCTGCTGGCGCCAGAACGGGCCGATGACGCGGTGATCGAACGCCTTCTGGCGCGCGCCACCGAACGCCTGTCGCTGTTCACCGCGCCGGCCAATATCAACCAGATCATCGACATCCCGGATGACGCCTATACGTCGGTCATTCAGGGCGTGCGCCGTAATGTTCCGTTCATGGTCCTCGACCTGCCGCACCTGTGGAATCACTGGCTGCGCAACACGCTGATTGCATCGGACGAGGTGATCGTGGTCTGCCAGCCTGATCTTGCCTCGCTGCGCAATGGCAAGAACCTGATCGACCAGCTGAAAGGCCACCGCGTCAACGATCATCCGCCGCGCCTGGTGCTGAACATGTGCGGCGTGCCGAAGCGTCCGGAAATTCCGGTGAAGGATTTTGCCGCCGCCATCGGCGTCGAGCCGGAAATCATCGTGCCCTTCGATCCGGAAGTCTTCGGGACGGCGGCGAACAACGGCCAGATGATCTCGGAGACGGGCCCGGCATCGAAGCCGGCTATCGCCATCGACCAGCTCGCCTCTGTCCTCAGTGGCCGGACGGTCCAGAAGGCCGAGAAATCCTTGCTCAAGAAACTGCTGGGCAAATAAGGCAGGGACAGAACAGGACAGACCATGTCATTCGGCAAACGCTCGGGCGCCCCATCCGCAACACTTCCGCCGCCGGCTGCGCCTCAAAGGACTGCCGCACCGGCGGCCCCGCAGCCTGCGCCGCCCAAGCCGAGCGCGGCCGAGCCTGCGCCGGCGCCGGTAAAGGTCAAGATGCCGGAGAACCGGCCGGAACCCGTTCGCAAGATCAATCAGCAGACCGACCAGTATTACGCAACGAAGACCACGATCTTCAACGCGTTGATCGACACGATCGACCTCTCGCAGCTGGCCCAGCTCGACACCGAGAGCGCGCGTGAGGAAATCCGCGACATCGTCGTGGAAATCATCAGTATCAAGAATGTCGTCATGTCGATCTCGGAGCAGGAATACCTGCTCGACGATATCTGCAACGATGTGCTCGGCTACGGCCCGCTCGAGCCGCTTCTGGCGCGCGACGACATCGCCGACATCATGGTCAACGGAGCCGATACGACCTATATCGAGGTCAACGGCAAGATCGAGCGTACGAATATCCGCTTCCGCGACAATGCGCAGCTGATGAACATCTGCCAACGGATCGTCAGCCAGGTCGGCCGCCGGGTCGATGAAAGCTCGCCGATCTGTGACGCCCGCCTCCTTGACGGCAGCCGTGTGAACGTCATTGCCCCGCCGCTGGCGATTGACGGGCCGACGCTCACCATTCGTAAGTTCAAGAAGGACAAGCTGAAGCTGAGCGACCTTGTGAAGTTCGGCTCGATCAGCGAATGCGGCGCCGAGATTCTGCGAATCATCGGCCACAGCCGCTGCAATGTCCTGATCTCCGGCGGTACGGGCTCCGGCAAGACGACGCTGCTCAACTGTCTCACCGGCTTCATTGAGCCCGGCGAGCGCGTCATCACCTGCGAAGACTCCGCTGAACTTCAGCTGCAGCAGCCGCACGTCGTGCGCCTTGAAACCCGTCCGCCGAATATCGAAGGCTCGGGTGAGATCACGATGCGCGACCTGGTCAAGAACTGTCTGCGTATGCGCCCGGAACGGATCATCGTCGGCGAGGTTCGGGGGCCGGAAGCGTTCGACCTTCTGCAGGCGATGAACACAGGCCATGACGGCTCGATGGGCACGTTGCACGCCAACAGCCCGCGCGAAGCGCTCAGCCGGGTGGAATCGATGATCACCATGGGCGGCTTCTCGCTGCCGGCAAAAACCATCCGTGAAATGATCGTGGGCTCGGTCGATGTGGTGGTCCAGGCGTCGCGTCTTCGCGATGGCTCGCGCCGTATCATGTGCATCACCGAAGTTCTGGGCCTGGAAGGCGACACCATCGTCCTGCAGGACATCATGAAGTATGAGATCGACGGCGAGGATGACAATGGCAAGATCATCGGGCGCCATCGCGGCATGGGCATTGGCCGGCCGCGCTTCTGGGAGCGGGCATCCTATTACAATCTGGAGCGCGAACTCGCGGCCGCCCTCGACGAACTGAACGGTGCATGATGAGCGGTAATCTGATGATCTATCTCATCGCCGGTCTGGCTTTCCTGGCGATCGCCGGCCTTGGTCTGGCGCTGACCGGGAACGGAGACGAGGCAGCCCGCAAGCGCGCCAAAGCCATCGGCGCGGGCCGCGCGGCGCCGGGCAAGGCGGGCAAGGGCGTCGATGAGAATGTGCGCCGCCGCGCCAAGACGCAGGAAATGCTCGACAATCTGCGCCGCCAGGACAAGGCGCGCCGCCGCAACAATCCGATGCGCGATATCGGCTCGAAGCTGACCCAGGCCGGACTTGATATCCCGGTCCCGCTATTCTGGACCGTTTCGGTCATCTGCGGCATCGTCTGCGCCGGGGTCGTCTATATCACGGGCGCTGATGGCCTCACCATCAGCGGGATCGCTTTCAAAAGCCAGCCGGTGCTGATGGGCGCTGCGTTCTTCGCCGGCACACTCGGCATTCCGCAGTTCATCCTGAACATGATGATCAAAGGCCGCCATGCCAAGATGGTGAACCAGTTCGCCGATGGTCTCGATATCATTGTGCGCGGTGTGAAGTCCGGCCTGCCGCTGAATGAATGTATCCGCGTGATCTCGCGCGAAAGCCCTGAGCCGCTACGCAGTGAGTTTGCAACCTTCGCCGACAATCTGGCGATGGGCACCGGTCTCGATCGCGGCCTGGCGGCTCTCTACAAGCGCATGCCGCTGCAGGAAGTGAACTTCTTCGCCATCGTGCTGATGATCCAGGCCAAGGCGGGCGGTAACCTGTCGGAGGCCCTCGGCAACCTGTCGAGCGTCATCCGCTCGCGCAAGATGATGCGCGAGAAGGTGAAAGCGCTGTCCTCCGAAGCGAAGGCGTCGGCGATGATCATCGGCGCGCTGCCCTTCGCCGTCGGTATCATGGTGTTCCTGACAACGCCGGACTACATCCTTGAACTGTTCCGTACAGAGACGGGCCATGTCATTCTGGCGATGGCCACCGGCCTGATGATCACCGGCATCACCGTCATGCGCAACATGATCAACTTCGATATCTGAGGGAGAAGGCCATGTATGAATTCTTCCTCTCCTTCACCAAGCCGGCAACGCTGGCAGCCTATCTGGTTGCGCTGGCGGTTTTCGGCACCTTCATGACGGTGTTCCTGCCTTATTTCCAGGGCAACCGGCTCGAGACACGCCTCAAGGCGGTTGCTTCCCAGCGCGAAAAGCTGCGCAAGCAGAGCCGGGCGGCGCTCGAGAAGAAGGGCATCCGCCGGCGGGATGACAGCGTCGTGGGCTCGATTTCGTCGAAGCTCAATCTCGCGACCGCGCTTGAAGACCCCAATGTCATCAAGTTGCTGAACCAGGCCGGCATGCGCGGGCCGGGGCCTATCTCGGCATTCTATTTCTCTCGTATGGCGCTGCCCTTTGTCGGGGCGGGCCTGATGTTCTTCTACATCTTCTTCGTCAATGACCACGGCCTCAGCGTGCTGATGAAGTATGGTTCGGTCGTTTTCGGCGCGGCCGCCGGCTTCTATGCGCCGAACCTGTATATCTCGAACCTTGCCCAGAAGCGGCAGAAGTCGATCATGCGCGCCTTTCCGGACTCGCTCGACATGCTGCTGATCTGCGTCGAGGCAGGCATGTCGATCGAGATGGGGTTCAACAAGGTCAGTCAGGAAATCGGCTCCGCCTCGGCGGAGCTCGCCGAGGAGTTCGGCATCACGATTGCCGAGCTGTCCTATCTGCCGGACCGGCGCCAGGCTTATGAAAACCTTGCCCAGCGCACCGGCCATGAAGGCGTCAAGGCGGTGTGCATGGCGCTCAGCCAGGCCGAACGTTACGGCACGCCGCTCGGCGATGCGCTGCGCCTGATGGCGAAGGAAAACCGCGAGATGCGCATGTCGGACGCCGAGAAGAAGGCCGCCGCCCTTCCGGCCAAGCTGACCGTGCCGATGATCATCTTTTTCCTGCCGGTGCTGTTCCTCGTCGTGCTTGGCCCGGCCTATATCAAGTACAATGCGATGCAGCAGAAGAACGAGGCTGCCCCGCAGGTGACGCAGATCGACGCCCCGTCCGACCTCGCCTGACCGGCGGGCAGGGCGGGGGCTTTCGCCGGGCGCCGCGTCCGGCTAGATGCGTCTGATGACCCTCACAGACATCGCCCGCGACTGCCTCACCCGCCTCGGCGCAGCTATGCCCGCAGCCGAAGGCACGCTCGCCTGCCGCTCGCCGGTTGATGGCAGCCTGATCGGCAACCTGCCCACTGCCAGCGCGGCCGATCATGAAGCCGCCGTCTCCAGCGCGGCCGAAGCCTTCATCGAATGGCGCGACATACCGGCGCCCCGGCGCGGCGAATTCGTCCGCCTCTTGGGCGAGGAACTGCGCGCGGTAAAGGACGACCTTGCCACACTTGTCACGCTGGAGGCGGGCAAGATCCCGGCCGAGGCTGCCGGCGAAGTGCAGGAAATGATCGATATCTGCGACTTCGCGGTCGGCCTGTCGCGCCAGCTGCACGGCCTCACCATTGCCTCCGAACGCCCCGGCCACCGGATGATGGAGACCTGGCATCCGGCCGGTGTCACGGCGGTCATCACTGCCTTCAACTTCCCGGTTGCGGTCTGGTCTTGGAATGCGGCGCTGGCGCTGGTCTGCGGCAATCCGGTGATCTGGAAGCCGTCGGAGAAGACACCGCTGACGGCGCTCGCCGTTTCGGCCATCGCGGGGCGCGCGGCGGCGCGGTTCGGCGGTGTGCCGGAAGGCCTCCTCGCCTGCCTCATCGGCGGGGCCCAGACAGGTGCAAAGCTCGCCGCGGATGAACGCGTTGCTGTTCTCTCGGCCACCGGCTCCACCCGGATGGGCCGCGCGGTGGCGCCGGTTGTGGCTCAGCGTTTCGGCAAGGCGATCCTTGAGCTGGGCGGCAACAACGCCGCGATTGTCTGTCCGTCTGCAGATATTGACCTTGCCTTGCGCGCCATCGCCTTTTCCGCCCTCGGCACCGCCGGCCAGCGCTGCACGACCATGCGCCGCCTGTTCGTGCATGAGAGCGTTGCCGATGCGCTGATCCCCCGCCTCAAGGCCGCGTTCGCTTCGGCCCGCATCGGCTCGCCGTTTGAGGAAGGTGTCCTGATCGGCCCGCTGATCGATGCGGCGGCTGCCGAGGCCATGGACGCGGCGCTGGAGGAGGCCCGCGCGCTGGGCGCCGAAGTGACAGGCGGCGGGCGGGTCGAGGGCGACGGCGTCTATGTCCGCCCGGCGATTGCCGAAATGCCGCGCCAGGACGGTCCGATGCTGCGCGAGACCTTCGCGCCGATCCTCTATATCGTGCGCTACAGGGATCTGTCCGAAGCCATCGCGCTCAACAATGCGGCCGGGGCAGGGCTGTCCTCCTCGATCTTCACGACCGATCTGCGCGAAGCCGAACGTTTCCTTTCGGCCAGCGGGTCGGATTGCGGGATCGCGAATGTAAATATCGGCACGTCCGGCGCCGAGATCGGCGGGGCGTTCGGCGGCGAGAAGGAAACCGGCGGCGGGCGCGAATCCGGCTCGGATGCCTGGAAGGCCTATATGCGCCGGGCAACCAATACGATCAATTATTCCGGCGCCCTGCCGCTGGCCCAGGGGATCCGTTTCGATCTCGACTGAACCGGCGCGTCAGTTGATCGAGCGGCGCAGCTGCCGGCGCCCGCCATCTTCCGTAGCCGCATCGGCGCTGCTGTTGGTCAGCGCTTCATAGCTGCGGGTCGGCTGCACCAGCGCGCGCACCAGCGCCGCATTCTGTTCCGAGACACTGGCCGGCGCAGCGGCGCGGCTGACCTCTTTCATCTCCTCGAACCGGCCCTGGAGGCCGAGCACGAGGGCGAGGTTCTCATGCACCCTCGCATTGGCATCGGGATTGGCGGCCGCTGTGCGCAGCTGCGCCTCGGCGCCCTTGAGGTCACCACTCAGCAGCAGGGACAGGCCGTAGTTGGTCAGCGTCGTCGTCCGCTGCGGCTCCAGCATCAGGGCGCGCTGATAGGCGGCCTGCGCCTGCGCGTGCTGTTGCAACTGGTCGAAGGCGGTGCCGAGCGAAGCCCAGGTATCGGCCCGGTCCGGCGAGGTGGCGGCTGCCCGGTCGAAGACACGCAGCGCTGCCGGATGGTCACCGCCGGCCATGTGCAACCGGCCCAGCGCCATCATGATGTCAGTATTGCCGGGATGGACGACGAGCGTGGTCGAGAGCACTTCGGCGGCACGCGCATGGCTGCCGATGCCGCGCAGCGCGTCGGAGAATTCCAGCGTCACTGCGGCATCTGTGGGGTCTTTCTGATACTCCCGTGACCAGAAATTGGCCCGTGTCAGCGGATCGGCCCGGTTGGCCGCGGCGCGTTCCTCCGGGCTGGCCGGGGCAAGGGCCGCTTCCATCGCCCGGGCAAGCTCGGCGTCTTCCTTCGAAGGGCCGGTCGCGCAGGCCGCCGTCAGGGCGACAAGCGCGAGCGCAAAGCCGGTGAGGGGCGTTTTGGCACTGGACATCGACGGGCTCCGTGTATGTATCCCAGACTGTCCCCGGATTCTGGCCCAGCCCGGGTCAAGGTTCGGTTAACGCCGCCGCCCTTTTGATTAACCACAGAGACGCCCGTAAATGCCCGAACTTCACAAGAGTTTCACCACCGAGGCCGCCGGCCCGGCCCGGATCTGGCTGTTCACCACTGGCCAGTTCAGTGATCTCGGCAAGGACCCTTTTCCCGATGCGCGGGCGATTGCGGCGGCGCAGGCCTTCACCGGCGCGGCGGGGCAGACGGTGATCGTGCCCGGCGCCGACGGGAAGACCCGCGATATCCTTTTCGGTCTCGGCAATGGCAGGGATCTGCTGGCCGTTGCCGCGCTCGCGGCGCGCCTGCCGGAAGGCGATTTTGCCATCGCCGAAACCGGCGGGTTGCCTTTCGCCGCGATTGCGGCCGGCTGGGCTGACGGAGCCTACCGGTTCGACCAGTACAGGAAGGAGAAGGCCGGCTCGCCGCGCCTTGTCATTCCGCCGGAAGAATCCGCCGAACGCCTGTCGCGGGAGGCAAACGCGGTCGCCTCGCTGCGGGACATGGTGAACATGCCGGCCGGCGATATGGGCCCGGCGCAGATCGAGGCGCGGATGGCCGCGCTCGCCGGACGCTTTGGCGCGCGCCTCGTGGCGGTGACCGGCGAGGCGCTGATCGACGAGAATTATCCGATGGTCCATGCCGTCGGTCGCGCGGCCGCCGAGCCGCCGCGCTTCCTCGCGCTGGAATGGGGCACGCCCGGCAAGCCGAAAGTCTCGCTCTGCGGCAAGGGCATCACCTTCGATACCGGCGGGCTCAACATCAAGGGCGGCGAGGGCATGCGGATCATGAAGAAGGACATGGGCGGCGCCGCCCATGCCATCGCGCTGGCCGAACTGGTGATGGAGGCGCGCCTGCCGGTGCATCTGCGCCTGTTCGTCTCGGCGGCGGAGAACGCGATTTCCGGCAATGCCTTCCGCCCCGGCGATATCCTGCAGAGCCGGAAGGGTCTCACCGTCGAGATCGACAATACCGATGCCGAAGGCCGGCTGGTGCTCGCCGATGCGCTGACGCGCGCCTCGGAAGACGCGCCTGACCTGCTGATCGATTTTGCGACCCTCACCGGCGCGGCCCGCGTGGCGCTCGGGCCGGACCTTGCCCCGCTGTATACCGATGATGAGGCGCTCGCCGCCGACATTCTTGCTGCCTCAGCGGAGACGGGTGACCCGGTCTGGCGGATGCCGCTCTGGGATCCCTACATTTCCTACCTTCAAAGCCCGGTCGCTGATCTCGTCAATTCCGGGGGCGGCGGCATGGCCGGCTCGATCTCGGCGGCGATCTTCCTCAAACAGTTCGTCTCTGCGAAAAGCTGGGCGCATTTCGACATCTGGGCCTGGCGCAAGGCGAAGTATGGCCGGCCCGATGGCGCCGCTGCCTGCGGCTTGCGGGCCGTCTGGGCCATGCTGGAGAAGCGTTATTCCGTCAACTGACGGCCTTCGGCCTCGATCCGGATCGCCTCGCGTACCCGGCCGCGCACGAGCAGCGTGTCGATATTCCGGGGGTCGGCCGCCATCGCCGCTTCGACATCCTTCATCGCGAGGTCGTAGGACTTCTTGTTGAGATGGGTTTCGGCCCGCATCTGCAGGGCGCCGGGATGACCGGGCGCATTGGCCAGGACGATGTTCAGATCGCTCAGCGCCTCGTCCCATTTGTCGATGAGAATATAGGCGCTCGCCCGGTCGAGCAGCAGGTCGTTTTCGCCGGGGGCAAATTTCAGCGCATCGGTGAAGGAAACGGCCGCCGCCTCCGCCGCGCCGATCTGCATCCAGGCATTGCCGGCCTGGGAGAGATAAACCGCGCGCTGTTCCATCGTGCCGGCATCCGGGGATGTGGCGAGGCGTTCGAGGCGGATGGCACCTTCCTCGACATTGCCGAGCGCGACCAGGGCAAGGGCGGTACACTGGCGTGCGCCCGGCCGGTTGCCCTCGAAGGTCCAGGCAAGCCCGTCCTCATAGGCGTCTTCCGGCGCGGTCTCTATCTTTTCGATACAGGCCTCCAGGCGGCGCAATTCGGCCGCAGCCAGGTCGGCGCCGGCGGACTGAAGGAAGATCAGCGATCCGGCGGCAAGGGCAATCAGCGACATGGGCAGGATACTCCAAAGCCTCTATCTAAAATACCTAAAGGCACATTCCGGAGCACCCCTGGCAAATGACAAGTCAGCCATTTCTGCTGTTTGTTTTCGGGCTTGGCTACACCGCCCAGCAGCTTGGCCGCCAGCTTTTGGCAGCCGGCGGGCGGGTCGCGGGCACCGTGCGCAGCGAGGCGAAAGCGGCAGAACTGCGTTCTGAAGGGTTCGAGGCTAGCGTCTGGACGGGGCAGGGCCAGCCGGCCATTCCGGACGGTGCGCACTGGCTGGTCACCCTGCCGCCGGACCGTGAAGGCTGCCCGGCGGCGCGCAGTGTCCGGGATTGTCCCGATCTGTCCCGGTCTGTCACCTACCTGTCCACGACCGGCGTCTATGGTGACCTGAAAGGCGGCTGGGCGACCGAGTGGAGCCCGCCGCGTCCGGCATCCGCGCGCGCCGAGGCCCGCGTCCGGGCCGAGGATCAGTGGCGGGATCTTGCCGGTGACGGCCTCCGGATCGTCCGCCTGCCGGGCATCTACGGCCCCGGCCGCTCGCCCTTCGACCGGCTGCGCGACGGCACCGCCCGGCGGATCGTCAAGGAAGGCCAGGTCTTCTCCCGCGTGCATGTCGATGACATCGCCTCGGGGCTGGAAGCCTTGCTGCTTCGCCCGGAGGCGGCGGGCGTCTTCCATCTCTGCGACGACCTGCCGGCACCGCCGCAGGACGTCATCCTGC
>JBKBLD010000047.1:0-12549 GCA_046296675.1 Hyphomonas sp.
GCAGCATGGCGACGACCGCGCCGATCCGGTCGCTTTCCTTGACGCGAAGCTCCTCGGCGCCGGTGACGCGGGTTTCGCCGCCGGCGAAGGCGGCGAGGACGGCGAGGATGGGAAACTCGTCGATCATCGAGGCGACGAGGTTTTCGGGAACGGCAATGCCCTTGAGGCCGGCATAGCCTGCGTGCAGGTCGATGAGGCGCTCGCCGGCCGCTTCGCCGCGCTCGTCGGCGCCCAGTCCTGCGCCCATCAGGCCGGCGACATCATAGAAGCCTGAGCGGGTCGGGTTCGACATCACACCTTCGACCGTCACATCGCCCTGTGGGGAGAGGAGACCGGCGGCAATCAGGAAGGCGGCGGAGGAGGGGTCACCCGGTATCTCGGCGCGCAGCCCGCGCAGGGGCTGGCCGCCTTTCAGCGCAATCTCATGCGCGCCGCTGGCATCTGTGCTGAAGGAGAGCTTCGCGCCGAAGCCCTGCAGCATCCGCTCGGTATGGTCACGCGTGGCCTTGGCCTCGACGACCACGGTTTCACCCTCGGCATTGAGGCCGGCGAGGAGGACCGCGGATTTGACCTGCGCGCTGGCCTGGGGCGGGGCGTAGCGGATAGCTTTCAGGGCTTTCGAGCCGGTGAGGGTGAAGGGCAGCTTGCCGTCCGGGCCGGCGGTGTCCTTGAGGCCCATCTGGCGCAGCGGGCCGAGCACCCGGTTCATCGGGCGCGAACAGAGCGAGGCATCCCCGGTGAGCGAGGCGGTGAGATCGAAGCCCGCCATTACCCCCATCATCAGCCGCGAGCCGGTGCCGGAATTGCCGAAGTCCAGCACCTCCTTTGGGGAAGAGAGACCTTGCCGGCCAACGCCGGTGACGTCCCAGGCGCCCGGGCTGGTGCGCGTAACGGCTGCGCCAAGGGCCTGCATGGCGGCGCCGGTGCGCAGCACATCATCGCCCTCAAGCAGGCCGGTGAAGCGGCTTTGTCCCTCTGCCAGACCGCCGAATATCAGGGCGCGGTGGCTGCAGGATTTGTCTCCGGGCGCGCGGATGGCGCCGGCAAGGCGTTTGACCGGGTGGCTTGTCCAGACCATGAGGGAGGGGCTCTTCGAAAAAGGCAGGGGTTCTAACGTCAATTCGGGCTTTGACAGCGCCCGGCGTTCATGGCAAGCGCGCCGCCAGTTTCCAATCGGCTTTTATGCCCCAGAAGGAGCGCGCCAGCCCCATGTCCAAGGACAAGCTCGGTACCAAACAGGTCTGCCCGTCCTGTGAGTCGCGATTCTACGATCTCAACAAACGCCCGGCCGTCTGCCCGAAATGCGGCGCTGAGTTCGACCCTGAAGATGAAGTGATCCGCACCACCATCACCAAGGTGAAGGCGAAAGCTGCCCGCGCTGCGGTCAAGGCGGCTGACGAGGACGAAGACGACGTCGAGGAGGAAGAGGACACCGCCATCCGGGATGACGAGGATGACGATGTCGCGGATGCCGACGAGGATGAGGAAGACGAGGAAGACGCCAAGGAACTCGACGGCGAAGAAGACGATGTGATCCTCGAAGTCGCCGAGGATGAAGAGGAAGAAGGTACCGCCAAGGTGCCGGCTGGCTTCACCGAGGACGGCGTTGACGAGGATGATGAGGACGAAATCCTGATCGCCGACGATGACGACGAAGAGTTCGAAATCGATGATGACGAGGATGCGGACGACGATCTCGCCATCGATGACGAGGACGACGACGAACGCTGAAATAGGACTTGAAAGCGGGAGAGCCCGAGTCTAATGCTCCCGCTTCTTCCCGGTCCGGGGCCATAGCTCAGTTGGGAGAGCGCTTGCATGGCATGCAAGAGGTCAGGGGTTCGACTCCCCTTGGCTCCACCAGGACCCCGCTTTCCGGACCTGCCGAACTTGCAAAATGAGCCGTAAAGGCCGTCCGCTCAGCGCGGCCTTATGCATATCCGGGACATTAGGGGACATTTCCGGACAGGCCGGGACATGTCTGACCATAAAACGGGCATTTCAAGCCTGATCAGCCCCTATAGCGCCTCTACACGCAGCTGTGAGGCGCCGCCCAGATGATGCCGCATCCTGGTTCTTGAACCCGCCACAAACCGCGCCCACCTTTCCGTCATGGCAAGGTGGCCTGGGCGCCGCCTGCCGGCGACCCCATCCGGGGCGCGGAAAGGAGTGGACTGATGACGACCGAATTCAACAAGACGAACCCGTTCGAAGCCGAAGCTTTCGTCTATATCCGCCATATGGATGCCGGCGAGGTTCGCGGGCTTCTGCCGCCCGATGCGATCGCCGATATCGATGATCTGGAAGACCTGTTCGTCGTATCGTCCGCTGACGGCCAGCGCCTCGCCATCGTCGAAGGGCGCGATGCAGCCATCGCGGCCTGCCACGCCAACGATCTGCGCCCACTCAGCGTTCACTGACAGGGCAGGGCCGCGCGGGCCTCGCGCCCGCGCCGGCACTTGCTTTTCCCCGGATTGAAGTTGACACTTGTGTCATAACAAGTCCGGGGAGGGACTCATGAAAATCTGTTTGTATGCTGCCGCCGGTGCGGTCCTGTTGCTTGGCGCCGCCGCCTGTTCGCCGTCTGGCGCGGCCCCGCCCATCGCGCAGCTTCCGCCGCCGGTATCGACCGACGGCAATTTCGGAGAGAACCTGCAGGCGGCCCTGATTGCCGCCCGGCCCGGCGAGACGATCGTCTTGCCGGAAGGCGTGTTCCAGTTGACCGAGGGCCTGTCCCTCGACGTCGAGGGCGTCACCCTGCGCGGCGCGGGCCAGGACAAGACAATTCTGGACTTCTCCGGACAGGAGGGGGCCGGCGAGGGCCTGCTGGTCACCTCCGATGATGTCCTGCTGATGGACTTTGCCGTGCGCAACACCAAGGGCGACGGCATCAAGTCCAAGGGCGCCGACCGGATCATCTACCGCTATCTCACCGTCGAGTGGAGCGGCGGACCGGACGAGACCAACGGCGCCTATGGCGTCTATCCCGTGGAATCTCGGGACGTGTTGGTCGAGAATGTCACCGTGCGTGCCGCCTCCGATGCCGGCATCTATGTCGGCCAGTCCGAGAACATCATCGTGCGCAATTCGGTGGTGGAGTTCAATGTCGCCGGCATCGAGATCGAGAATTCGATGAACGCTGATGTCTATGGCAACATCGCCCGCTACAATACCGGGGGCATCCTCGTCTTCGATCTGCCCGACCTGCCGGTCTCCGGCGGCCACTCCACCCGCATCTTCGACAATGAGATCGTCGAGAACAACACGCGCAACTTCGCGCCGGAGGGCAATATCGTCGCCAGCGTGCCATCCGGCACCGGCGTCATCGTCATGGCCAACCGGGGGGTGCATGTCTTCGACAATAATTTCGCCCATAACCGTTCGGCACATGTGCTGGTGATGTCCTATTCCCTGCCGTTCACGGATGAAGCCTATAATCCGCTGCCGCGCGATGTCGTCCTGCGCGACAATACCTATGGCCCCGGCGGGGATGATCCGCAGGGCGATCTTGCCCCGCTCGCCGCCGCCATGGGCGGGCAGCTGCCTGCCATCGTCTGGGACGGCGTGACCGGTTGGGGCGAGGGCGAGGCCCATACTGTCAACCTGGCGGTGCTTGAAGCGCCGGAGGCGGGGTTCCTGAGTTTCGGGATCGGGCGGTATCCGATCGATCCGGCTGCGCTCGCGCCGTCATCGGAGCGGCCGGAGGCGGCCCCCGCTACGGAACCCGCCCCGGTCGTCCTGGCGCATGCGGATCGCTGACGGAGCCAGGAGATGCTGAGACGGCTCGCAGCGGCGGCGGGTCTGGCGCTGGCGGCCTGCTCTGCGCCGGGGCCGGCCGTGTCGGGGCCGGATATGGGCGTGATCCTGGCAGATGCGCCGGCGGAGCGGCTATCCGCCTACGGACTCTTCTCCGATATACGCGGCGCAGCGCCGGCCGACGGCGTCATGCCCTTCGACCTTGTCAATCCGCTCTTCTCTGACCATGCGTCGAAGGACCGTTTCGTCTTCGTGCCGGAAGGGCAGGCGGCCGACTATGACGAGGAAAATGTCTTCCGGTTTCCGGTCGGGACGGTCCTTGTAAAGACATTCTCCTTTGCGCCGGACATGCGCGCACCGGACCAGGATGCCCACCGGATCGAGACACGTCTCCTGATTCACAAGGCGGATGGCTGGGCGGCCTTTGCCTATATCTGGGATGAGGCGCAGACGGAGGCGGCTTATGCGCCCGCCGGCCGGCGCATGGACATCGCCACCATCAGCCCGCAGGGCGAACGCCTCGCCATCCGCTACGCTGTCCCCAATCAGAACCAGTGCAAGACCTGCCACCAGGCAGGCAAGGATATCGCGCCGATCGGTCCGAAGGCGCGCCATCTCGCCCATGACGGCCAGTTGAGGGGCTGGGAGGAGGCCGGTATCCTGACCGGCCTTCCCGCCGAGGTCGCACTCGAGCCTTATGCCTTTGACGCCGCTGCGCCGCTGGATCTGCGCGCGCGCGCCTGGCTGGAGATCAACTGCGCCCACTGCCACAAGGCCGATGGCTCGGCCTCCAATTCCGGCCTCTGGCTGACCGCGCAGGAAGAAAGCCCGGCGCGCCTCGGCATCCGCAAGCATCCGGTTGCCGCCGGGCGCGGCTCGGGCGGGCTCAAGCAGGTGATCGTGCCGGGCGATCCGGACGCCTCGATCCTGGTCTACCGCATGGCCTCGACCGAGCCGGGCGTCGCGATGCCGGAACTTGGCCGCAGCGTGGACGATCCGGACGGCCTCGCCTTGATCCGGGACTGGATTGCGGCGATGGAGACGGAATGACCGTATCTGTCCTCGTTGATGCCGATGCCTGCCCCGTGAAGGACGAGATTTACAAGGTGGCGCTGCGCCATCAGGTGCCGGTCGTGCTGGTGTCCAACGCCTATTTCCGGATTCCGGACCATCCCCTGATCTCCCGCAAGATTGTCAGCGACGGGTTCGATGCGGCCGATGACTGGATCGCCGAAGCGGCCGGGCCGGACAGTATTGTGGTGACGGCCGATATTCCGCTGGCTGACCGGGCCCTGAAAGCCGGCGCCCGTGTCCTCGGGCCGAATGGCAAGCCTTTCACCGACGATTCCATTGGCGGCGCTCTGGCAACCCGGGCGATCAAGGCAGACCTCCGGGTCGGTGTGGCCGGGATCGGGGCCGGCGGCCCGGCGCCCTTCACCAAGGCGGACCGCTCCCGCTTCCTGTCGGCGCTGGATGCCGCGATCGTCGCCCTGAAGCGCGCGGGGGGTGATGGCGCCGTTTGACTTGCGCTTAACCGGCACCGTGCTAAGGCCCTGAAATGAACCAGATCACGCTGCACAAGGGCGATCTGCCCGCAGGTCTCGATTTCGGACCCGTCATCGCCGTCGATACCGAAGCGATGGGCCTCAATCCCATGCGGGACAATCTGACCCTGGTTCAGATTTCCAGCGGCGATGGCACGGCTCATATCGTCCAGCTCGGACGCGACTATGACTGTCCGAATCTGAAGGCGCTGCTAACAGACCCAAAAGTGCTGAAGATCTTCCACTTCGCCCGGTTCGATGTGGTGATGATGAAGCACTGGATGGGGATCAGCTGCGGGCCGGTCTGGTGCACCAAGATCGCCTCGCGCCTTGCCCGCACCTATACCGACAAGCACGGCCTGAAGGATGTGGCGCGCGAAGTGGCCGGAATTGACCTGTCCAAGGCGCAGCAGAGCTCCGACTGGGGCAGCGAGGCGCTCAGCGACGCCCAGATCCAGTATGCCGCCAGCGATGTGCTGTATCTGCACCGGATCAAGGCGGGGCTTGAGGAGATGCTGGTCCGTGAGGGGCGTATGCAGCTCGCCGAGGCCTGTTTTGCCTTCCTGCCGGTGCGCGCCGATCTCGACCTGGCCGGTTGGGCCGAGGAAGACATTTTCGCGCATAGCTGAGACGGTCGCTCCGCCAGCCTGCCATCCGCCGCTTTCGCCGGGCCGCCAAGGCGGTTAAGACTGCGTCATTGCTGCAGTTTTCGCCGGACCCACGCCGCCCGCCCATGGACGCCACCCGTCACAATGACCCGATCTCGCTGTGGGCGCCGCGCCGCCAGCTGACGCTGGCGCAGGCACGCCGGCGGTCGCGCCGGGTGGTATTTCTCAGATACGCCTTCGTGGCCGCATCCGCGGCTGCCATCGGCCTGTTCATCGGCCATGTCGTGCGCAGCGCCATCACCCAGGATACGCGTCCGCCGGTCGTCGATGACAGCCAGGCCGTTACCATGATCAATCCGCGCTTTACCGGGCGCGATGCGGCGGGCGAGATATTCACGATCACGGCGGATGCAGCGACCCGCAGGCGCGCCCGTGACGGCGCCGTTGACCTGATCGGGCCCATCCTGCGCGACGCCAAGGGCACGGAAGTCCGCGCGCCGTCAGGCTTCTATGACCGCGATCTCGGCATTCTCGAACTCTATGAGGATGTGCGCATTTCCGATTCTGCCGGATACCGGTTTGCCTCCCAGGGCGCGCGCCTGCATGTCGCCGAGGACCGGGTCGAGGGGCTTTCGCCGCTGGAAGGCAAGGGGCCCCTTGGCGATATAAGGGCAGACTCGTATGAAATCCTCGAAGGCGGCAACCGGGTCGTCTTCACCGGCAATGTGCAGACTGTGATATATCCCCAGCAGGCAGAGACCCCGCCTGAAACGCGTGAAGGTGATGAAAATGGCAATCCGTAAAGCAGCCGGCACCGGCCTGGTCCTGACCCTTGCCCTGATGATGGCTGCACCTGCCCATGCGCAGATTTCCTCGGATGGCGGCCCGATCTATATCAATTCGGAGCGCACCGAGAGCATCGAGCGCGAAAATACGGTACTGATGGTCGGCAATGTCGATATCCGCCAGGGCACGGCAAGGCTGCGCGCCGACAAGGTGACGATCCTGTTCACCGGCCGCGGGGAAGGCGAGGCAGCCAGCAGTGTCGTTGGCGGCTTTGGCCAGATCAGCCGCATTCTGGCCGAGGGGAATGTCTATTACGTCACCCCCGAACTGAAGGCGAAAGGCGACCGCGGCGTCTATGAACTGGCGACCGATACGATCACGATGACCGGAAATGTGGCCCTGATGCGCGAACGCGATGTGGCCGAGGGGCAGACGCTGAGGATGGAGATTTCCAACCGCAGAACAACGCTGGAAGGCGGCGGCGGGCGCACAAGGATGGTGATCGACCCTTCAAACCAGCCCTCGACGCCTTAAATTTCGCCATGACGATGAAGCCCATCTTAAGCATGTTCAGCTAGGGTCCGCGAGGGCCGGAAACCGCCCGCTACAAGGGAAGATCGCTATGAGCGAGCCGGCCGAAGAAGGCCTTGTCGTACGAAACCTTGCCAAATCCTTTGGCAAGCGTCAGGTCGTGCGCGATGTTTCGCTCTCCCTTGCTCGCGGCGAGGTTGTCGGCCTGCTTGGGCCCAACGGGGCCGGCAAGACCACCTGTTTCTACATGATCATGGGGCTGATCGGGGCCGATTCCGGCTCGATTTCGATCGATGGCGAGGATGTTACCCGCCTGCCGATGTATCAGCGCGCCCGCCTGGGCGTCGGATACCTGCCCCAGGAAGCTTCGATCTTCCGGGGCATGACTGTAGAAGAGAATGTGCTGGCTGTTGCCGAACTGGTCGAAAAGGACCGGGCGGCGCGGATGGCACAGGTCGATGGCCTGCTCAGCGAGTTGCATGTCGAACATCTGCGCAACCAGCCTGCCACCTCCCTTTCGGGCGGTGAACGGCGGCGCGTGGAGATCGCCCGTGCGCTCGCATCGCGTCCGAGCTTCATGCTACTGGACGAACCGTTCACCGGCATTGACCCGCTCGCCATCTCCGACATTTCCGAACTGGTTCGCTATCTGAAACAGCGCGGCCTCGGTGTTCTGATCACGGATCACCAGGTACGCGAAACACTGCAGATCGTCGACCGGGCCTATGTGATGTATGATGGCGAGGTTCTCTTCACCGGCACGCCTGAAAGCGTGCTCAAGAATGAAGAGGTCCGCAGGGTCTATCTGGGTGAACAGTTCGCCGCTTGAGATCAGGGGGCGCGGCCAATGGCCATGAAACAATCACTCGACATGCGCCAGGGCCAGTCCCTGGTGATGACGCCGCAGCTCCAGCAGGCCATCAAGCTGTTGCAGCTGTCGAACCAGGAACTCGCCGAATATGTCGAGGAGGAACTGGAGCGCAATCCGCTGCTGGTGAAGATCGAGGATGAGGCCGGCGGCGCCGGTGAGGCGGGCGAGCCGCAACGCCGCGAACAGCTGATACTGGACGACTCCTCCGGGCTCGGAGAAGCGCGCGACCAGCTTGATGCGCCGGGCGAGGATGTGTTCGAGCCGGGTACGGGATCGGACGCCGCTGCGCCGGCAGAGGGCGCCGGCCCTTCGGCGAAGACAGACTGGTCCACTGCCTCCGGCGGCGGCTCGGGCGAGGATTTCGATTATGCGGCCAATGTCTCCAATGATTTGACATTGCATGAACATCTGCACGCCCAACTCAATTTCGCGGGCCTGTCCGCGGCTGACCGCCTGATTGCGGCGCGCCTGATCGATGAAACGGACGAGACCGGATACCTGCGCACGGAGCTTCACGACGTCGCCCGTGCCCTCGGCGCCGATATCGCCAATGTCGAAGCCGTCCTCAAGGTCTGTCAGGGCTTTGACCCAACCGGCGTCATGGCGCGATCGGTTCCGGAATGCCTCGGCCTGCAGCTGAAAGAGCGTGGCCGGCTTGACCCGGCGATGCAGGCGATGCTCGACAATCTGCACCTTGTGGCGAAGCACGACCTGAAGACGCTGATGGATGTGTGCGGCGTCGACAGGGCCGATATCCAGGACATGCTTCTGGAGTTGCGCCAGCTGTCGCCCAAGCCCGGCGGCGGCTTTTCCAGTGATACCACTGTTGCGGTGACACCGGACGTTTATGTCCGTGAGCTGCCGAATGGCATGTTCGCCGTCGAACTAAATTCAGACACCCTGCCGCGTGTTCTGATGGATAAGGCCTATTATGCCGAAGTCGCAGCCCTGCCGATGCGCGACAAGGAAAAGGAGTTCATCTCCGAATGCGCCGCCTCAGCGACATGGCTCGTCAAATCGCTCGACCAGCGGGCCCGTACGATCCTCAAGGTCGCCAGCGAGATCGTGCGCCAGCAGGACGGTTTCTTCGCTCACGGAGTCGCGCATCTGAGACCGCTCAACCTCAAACAGGTGGCCGATGCGATCGAGATGCACGAGTCCACGGTCAGCCGGGTGACGACCAACAAATATATGGCCACCCCGCGCGGCCTGTTCGAGTTCAAGTATTTCTTCTCCGCGGCCATTCCGGCCACCGGGGGCGGGGAGGCGCATTCGGCGGAAGCCGTCCGCCACCGGATCAAGCAGCTGATCGAAGATGAGGCGCCCGATGATGTGCTCTCCGACGATCAGATCGTCGAAATCCTCACCGGCTTCGGCATCGACATCGCTCGCCGGACAGTCGCGAAGTACCGCGAAAGCCTGAACATCCCGTCCAGCGTCCAGCGCCGGCGGATGGGCAAGGCGGGCTGAGGCAGGCCCGCCCGCGAGTGCACGTCAGGCGACGCGCTCGACCATCATATGCTTGATCCTGGCAATGGCTTCGGCCGGGTTCAGCCCTTTGGGGCAGACCTGCGCGCAGTTCATGATCGTGTGACAGCGGTAGAGCTTGAACGGGTCTTCCAGATCATCAAGGCGCTCACCGGTCGCTTCATCGCGGCTGTCGATCAGCCAGCGATAGGCCTGCAGGAGGGCCGCCGGGCCGAGATATTTGTCACCATTCCACCAATAGGACGGGCAGGAGGTGGTGCAACAGGCGCAGAGGATACACTCATACAGGCCGTCGAGCTTGGTGCGGTCTTCCTCTGACTGGCGCCATTCCTTTTCCGGGGCGGGCGAGGCGGTCTGCAGATAAGGCTTCACATAGGCGTGCTGGGCGAAGAATTGGGTCAGGTCCGGGATCAGGTCCTTGATCACCGGCTGATGGGGCAGCGGGCTGATCGAGATCACGCCGCCGGGCAGGTCGTCAAAGCCCTTGGTGCAGGCAATCGTGTTGCGTCCGGCAATGTTCATTGCGCAGGAGCCACACACGCCTTCCCGGCAGGAGCGGCGGAAGGCGAGGGTCGGGTCGATATTGTTCTTGATGTAGATCAGCACGTCGAGGATCATCGTGCCGGCCTTGTCCATATCCACCCAATAGGTGTCCCAGCGCGGATTGCCGCTTTCTTCCGGGCTGTAGCGGTAGATGCGGAACTCGCGCAGGTTCGTCGCGCCCTGCGGCTTCGGCCAGGTCTTGCCTTTCTGGACCTTCGAATTTTGCGGAAGGGTAAACTGAACCATCTGTCTTTGTCCCTGGCTGTGCGTGCCGTCTTCTAGTCTTCTGTCTTCCTGCGGCGGGCGGTGATCACCGCGCCATCGGTAATGCTGTATCCGAAACCATATCCGCCCTGGTTGATGACGCCTCTTTCGGAATGTCCGCTCACTGAGGGGAGTATCGAAATCACGTCATAGCCTTCTGCGTGAAGGTCGTTGCAGGCGGTCTCGATCAGTGCGGAGAGTTCAGCGATGTCCGCCTGATGCGGATTGTCGACGAGCTTCTTGCCCTTCCCGAGCAGTTTCTTCTCTTCCTTCTTCTGCCTTCCGGCGCGGACCCAGACCGTCTTGTATTCGCTCATCCGGGCCCCGCGCAGAAGGTCTGCTTTCCTGTGTCAGTAAACCCGCGCTCTTGGCTTGATATATTCGATCTCGTTCGAGAGCGTGTATTCGTGTACCGGCCGGTAATCGAGCCTGACCTTGCCGGCGGCGTCGCACCAGGCGAGGGTGTGTTTCATCCATTTCTCGTCATCGCGTTCGGCGAAGTCTTCGCGGGCATGTGCGCCGCGGCTTTCCTCGCGGGTGGCTGCAGAATTCACGGTCACGGCGGCCTGGGCGATCAGATTGTCGAACTCCAGCGCCTCGACGAGATCGGTGTTCCAGACAAGGCCGCGATCCTTCACATCGATACCCGGCAGTTTCCGGTAAACCTCTTCGATGGCATCGACGCCTTCCTTGAGGACCGAGCCTGTACGGAACACCGCGCAGTTGGACTGCATCGCCTTCTGCATCTCGAGGCGCAGCGCCGCGACCGGCTGGTCACCGGCAGCGTTGCGCATCCGGTCGAAGCGGGCGAGGTGGGCGTCGGTCGCCGCTTTAGGCAGTTCCGGCTGCTGGGCCCCGGCCTCGGTCGTGGCGCCGCAGCGCAATCCGGCCGCGCGGCCGAACACGACAAGGTCGATCAGCGAATTCGATCCGAGGCGGTTTGCGCCGTGTACGGACACACAGGCCGCCTCGCCAACCGCCATCAGGCCGGGCACGACAGCGTCCGGATCGCCGCCTTTCTTGGTCAGCACTTCGCCGTGATAATTCGTCGGGATACCGCCCATATTGTAATGCACGGTCGGCAGGACCGGGATCGGCTCCTTGGTGACATCGACGCCGGCGAAGATCTTCGCGGTTTCGGAAATGCCGGGCAGACGCTCGTGCAGGGTTTCGGGTGAGAGGTGGTTGAGGTGGAGATAGATATGGTCCTTCTCCGGCCCGACACCGCGCCCTTCGCGGATTTCCATCGTCATGGCGCGGGAGACGACATCGCGCGAGGCGAGGTCTTTCGCTGACGGCGCATAGCGCTCCATGAAGCGTTCGCCTTCGGAGTTTGTGATATAGCCGCCTTCGCCGCGCGCGCCTTCCGTGATCAGACAGCCGGATCCGTAGATGCCGGTCGGGTGGAACTGCACGAATTCCATGTCCTGCAGCGGCAGGCCGGCGCGCAGCACCATCGCATTGCCGTCGCCCGTGCAGGTATGGGCCGAGGTGCAGGAGAAATAGGCGCGGCCATAGCCGCCGGTGGCGAGGATCGTCTTCTGCGCGCGGAAACGGTGCAGTGTGCCGTCATCCAGCTTCCAGGCGGTGACGCCCCGGCAGACGCCTTCGTCATCCATGATCAGGTCGAGGGCGAAATACTCGATGAAGAATTCGGTGTCCTCACGCACGCACTGGCCATACAGCGTGTGCAGCATCGCATGGCCGGTCCGGTCGGCCGCTGCGCAGGTGCGCTGCACCGGGCCTTCGCCGAAATTGCGGGTCATGCCGCCGAAGGCGCGCTGATAGATCTTGCCTTCCTCGGTGCGCGAGAAGGGCATGCCCCAATGCTCGAGTTCATAGACTGCCGCCGGCGCATTGCGCGTCAGGTATTCGATCGCGTCCTGATCGCCGAGCCAGTCGGAACCTTTGACCGTGTCGTACATATGCCACTGCCAGCTGTCCTGGGACATGTTGCCGAGCGAGGCGGCGATGCCGCCCTGGGCGGCCACGGTGTGCGAGCGGGTCGGGAAGACCTTGGTGATGCAGGCCGTGCGCAGGCCGGCCTGCGCCGCACCAAGGGCTGCGCGGAGGCCCGAGCCGCCGGCGCCAACGACCACAACGTCGTAGGTATGATCGATCCAGTTATAGGTGCTCATCTTCTTGTCTTTCTTCGCGT
>JBKBLD010000048.1:0-11769 GCA_046296675.1 Hyphomonas sp.
TACGCCGCCCTTGAACAGCGGGCTGCGCTCATAATTGTGCGCGTACAGATTGGCATAGATCAGGATGCCGTTGACATTGTCATGGATCAGCGAGCCCTTGGAATGCTCAAACTTCGCATGCGTCGAATCGGCAAGTCCTTCGGCAATCAGGTTGTGGCTGAAGAGGATATTATTGGACGTCCCGGCGCGCCACTCATCCGGTGTCTCGCCTGTGAACCGCGGGCCGGACGAGGACAGGTTCTCGTCCGTCGCCCAGGTCAGCGTGCAATGGTCCACAATGACATTACGCGCGCGGGAAGTGTTGATGGAATCGTCGTCCCAGCCGGAGGCGCGCGGCTCCAGATTGTCGCCGGGGCGTACCCGGAGATGCTGAATAATGACATCATTGGTGCTGATATTGATCCCGCCACGGATCAGCGTGATGCCCGGTGACGGCGCCGTCTGACCTGCAATCGTGATGTTCGGATTGGTGATGTTCAGCGTTTCCTTTTCCAGATCGATCACACCGGCGACCTCGAACACGATGATCCGCGCGCCTTCCCTGGAAACCGCTTCACGCAGGCTGCCGGGGCCGTCACTGGCGAGCGTCGTTACGCGCACGATCTCCCCGCCGCGCCCGCCGGCTGTGTAGGCCGTCCAGTCGATTGCCGGGAAAAACCAGGCTGGACCGTGCTGCGCGGCGGCCTGCGTGGCCACCGGAGCGGCGCTCACCACCGGCGCAAAGACCATTCCGGCGCATCCGGTCAGAAGGATCGCTGCAGCCGCAACACCTGCACGGGCGGAGATTCGAAGTCTGATTGTCATGAAGCCCTCCAGAGATTCGGCGCTCTTGAAACGGCGCCTGCCATATTTTGTCCGCCATGCCGATAAGAAACCAGTTGACAGACCAGTGTTTCGAGGAACTATGACACCGGTTTCCGAAGCTGTCTACCGGACAGGTTCGATAATATCAGCAAACGACCCGCAGGCGCCGTCAGGCGCCCTCAACAGACTAAAACGGGCAGCAGGGATGGCGCACGGAAGCACAACCGAAGTGAGTAATATTGCCGCCATCGAGGCGCGCGCCGAAGCCTTCGTGCGTGCGCGGCTGGCCGCTCTGGCCCTGCCCGGCTATCCCGGCGCCGCACCTGTGACGCTGGCCGAGGCCTATGCGATTCAGGATCACGCCATCCGCCTCTGGCCCGACACGCTCTCCGGCTGGAAAGTCGGGCGGATCAACGCGCCGTGGGACAGTGCGCTCGGGTGTGACCGGCTGGTCGGGCCGATCTTTTCGCGGCAGGTGGCGCAGGCGGGGCCCGGGCCGGCGGAGGGGCTGGTCTTCAAGGGCGGATTCGGGGCGGTCGAAGGTGAGGTCATCATCGTCGCGGGCGCGGATGCGCCGGACGGGAAACTGGACTGGAGCCTTGAAGAAGCTGCAGAAATTGCGGGATCGGTGCTGATCGGGGCGGAAATTGCCTCGAGCCCCTTCCCCGGCATCAATGACGATGGCCCGCTCGTGACGATATCCGACTTCGGCAATCATAACGGCCTCATTCTCGGCCCTGCGATGGACAATCCGGGACAATCCGGGACATCCGGAGCCCTGTTCAGGACGCTGATCGACGGTATCGAGGCCGGCCGGGCCACCCCGGCGGCCATCCCTGGCGGCCCCCTGGAATCCTTCCGCGCCCTGCTCGAAATCGTTGCCCGGCGCGGCCTGCCTTTACGCAAGGGCATGTATGTCTCGACCGGTGCGGTCACCGGCGTACACCCCGCGCACGCCGGACAGACCGCCACGATTGAAGTCGATGGCCGGGAGATCATCCACCTTAGCCTGAAATCCGCTGCGCCAGCACAAGCGGCCGGTTGGCCCGGAGGATCGTGAGCGGCCTTTCTGCAACAGTGATGGCAAAACACCGAAGAGAATGAGGAAGTCAGGAATTTTTGAATTGCCACCGGTATCAAAACCAGTAATGATACCGGTGGCATAAATCGAGGCCCTTCCGGAAAAAAGGGAGGCCAGCCAGTCGAAACGACGTTATCCTGGGGAGGAGACCAGCCATGCGTTTCATAGAGAACAGTTTTAACTTCCGGCTGCTCATGGGAGCAGCCGCGATCAGTCTTCTGGCTGGCGGCGGCGTCGCGTCGGCGCAAGAGCAGGGCAGCGACGAGACGGAAAGCCGGCAGGACACTGTCGTGGTGACCGGCTTCCGGGGAAGCCTGCAGCAATCGCTCGCCGTCAAGCGCAACGAGACCGGCATCGTCGATGCCATCACGGCCGAAGATATCGCCGACTTTCCGGACCTGAACCTCGCTGAAGCGCTGCAGCGTATCCCGGGCGTGCAGATCGACCGCGATGGCGGTGAGGGGCGCTCCATTAGTGTTCGCGGCCTCAGCTCGGATTTTGTTCGTGTCCAGCTCAACGGCATGGAAGCGCTGGCCACAACCGGTGGCCGCGATGGCCGCGCCAACCGCAACCGCGGGTTCGACTTCAACGTTTTCGCCGCCGAGTTGTTCTCCAGCGTGAAGGTTGCCAAATCGCAGGACGCAAAGACTGACGAAGGCTCTCTCGGCGCAACCGTCATGCTGCGCTCGGCAAAGCCCTTCGATTATGACGATTTCACCTTTGCCGCGGGCGCGCAGGCCTCATACAACGACCTCGCGCGGGAAACAGACCCGCGGTTTACCGCGCTGGTGTCCAACCGCTGGCTGGACGGGCGCCTTGGCGGACTTCTGTCGGTAGCCTATTCCACGCGGAACACTTTCGAAGAGGGCTCCAGCAGCGGCCGCTTCCGCGTACCGGCGGATGATGGCTGTGTCCCAACCATGACGGGCGGGGTCGTCACAAGCTATACTGGCACAACCCGCTGCTACCAGTCGGTCGGCACAATCACCGACGCGAATGGCAATGTCCTGACCGGACTTGCGGCAGAAGAGGCGGCCTGGAACGCGGCTCACCCGCGTATCCCGCGCTATGGCCGCATCGGTTATGACCGGGAACGTCTCGGCCTGACCGGCACCATCCAGTTTGAGCCCTGGGACAAGACGACGATCACCTACGACTCCCTCTTCGCCAAACTCGACCAGACCCGTTCGGAAGAGTTCCTCGAAGTCATTTCCTTTGCGCGCGAAGGCGGTGTCCAGGGCCTCCGGGCTGTCGAACTCGTCTCGGGCGTTGTCGATGACAACCGGACACTGGTTCAGGGCACGTTCAACAACGTCGATATCCGCACTGAACAGCGTATTGATATTCTCTCGACGGAGTTCTGGCAGAACTCCCTCACCCTCGAGCATGACTTCACGGATCGTTTCCGGATGACCGGCCTTGCGGGGCTTTCCCGTGCTATCGGCAAGAACCCGCAGCAGACAACGATCTCCCTGGAAGTCTATGACGTAGACGGATATTCCTACGACTATTCCAATCCGAACCTGCCCGCCTTCAACTACGGGTTCGATGTCACGAACCCGGCCAACTATGTGTTCTCCTCCAGTACAGCTCTGGGCGACGCTTCAATCATCCGCCTGCGGCCGAACAAGACGATGAACTCGTATGAAACGGTCCGTCTGGATCTGGAATATGATCTGACGGATGTGTTCACGCTGAGCGGCGGTGCGTCGTACAAGGAATTCGGCTTCCGTGTGAATGAATGGCGCAAGCCCGCAGAAGGCGTATCCGCCCAGACACTCGCCCTGCTTGCGGCAAACGGCTTCACGCAGGCCGACTACACCACGACGGTGAACGGATTCGGGCGCGGCATGGATCTTCCCCCCGGCACACCGACCAGCTGGGTAATCCCGGATCTCAATGCGCTGAACAACATCATCAACTTCGACTGCGACTGCGTAAACGAGTATGGTGACTGGCGGCGTACGGTGTTTCCGGGCGAAACACGTAGCACCTTCGAGAAATCCACCGGCGCCTTTGTGCAGATCGACTGGAGAACAGAACTCGCCTCAATGCCCTTCCGCGGCAATTTTGGTGTACGGTATGTCGAGACCGAGCTGAGCGCATCCGGCATCCTGAGCGGAAGCGATATCGAAGTCTCGAACAGCTACAGCAACACGCTGCCGGCACTGAACATGGTTCTTGAACCGGTCGAGAATGTGCTTGTCCGCTTCGCCGCGGCGCAGACGATCGCCCGGCCGAGCCTCAACGCGCTTACGCCCGGTGGATCGGTCAGCTTCGGAACCGATAGCTTGACCCTCAATACGGGTAACCCGGCACTGGCGCCGATCAAGTCCGACAACCTCGACTTCGCCGTCGAATGGTATCCGTGGGACGAGGCCCTGTTCTCGGTTGCGGTGTTCCGGAAGGACATCAAATCGTTCATCCAGCGCCTGCGCCGTACGAATGTTCCCTTCTCTGAAACGGGCTTCCCGAATGACTTGCTGCCTCCGGGCTTCGGACCGGACACGCCGGTTACCTTTACCGGCTGGTTCAACACCGATGGCGGTGTCCTGAACGGCATTGAAATCTCCGCACAGACACCGTTCAACTTCGACTTCGTGCCGACCTTCTTCCAGGACTTCGGCGGACGGATAAGCTACTCGAAAATCGACTCCGAGTTCGACTATATCATCAATGTGAACGCGGGCACGACGGTCACCCAACCCCTGATCGGGCAATCTCCGGAATCCCTCAGCACCACGCTCTACTATCAGCGCGGCCCCTTTGAAACCCGGATATCGAGCACCTGGCGGGACGAATATCTGACCACGGTGCCGGCCGGAAACGGCAATGATGTGGAAGGCAAGGCAGGGACGCTGAACCTTGACTTCAAAGCCTCCTACAGGCTGAGCGACAACATTGACCTGTCGTTCGAGGCGATCAACCTGACCGACGCGTATGACGAGCGCTGGGTCAACAGTGAACGGAAGAATAATCTCAACTACGAGCACACCGGCCGCGAATTCCTGATCGGTGTCAGGTACCGCTACTGAAGTGCCGGCGGAGCAGCGGCAGGCCGTCTCCCTTGGCCGGGCCGCCGCTCCTTACCTGAACCCCTTGTGCCGGCGGCTTTCCCAGAAAGCCCGCCGGCTTTTTTTGGAGGAGATTTTCCGTGACCGGATTTTCACGCCGCACTGCACTGTTTGGGATCAGCGCCCTGCCCGCGCTCGCCGGTTGTACCAGCCGGCCTGCTGACGCCGTCATCTCCGCACCTGGTGAACATACCACCTCCCCGGGTTCATCGCTTGCGGAAGAGCTGATCTCGGTCTCCGGAAAGGACTGGCGCCACCTCACCTGGCCGCGCGGGCTGGATGGCCAGCGCCGGGCGGATCTCGGCAATGGCAGCTTTCTCAACCCGGTCTTCTCCGGCGACCGGCCGGACCCGAGCGTGCTGCGCGACGGCGACACCTATTACATGACCTTCTCGACCTTCGATGCCTATCCGGGGCTTGTGATCTGGGAGTCGAAGGACCTTGTGAACTGGTCGCCGGTGACGGCGGCCCTGAAGACGCCGATCGGCTCGGTCTGGGCGCCGGAACTCTGCAAGCATAATGGCCGTTTCTATCTCTACATTCCGGCACGGTTTCCGGACTACCGCTCCAACTATGTGATCTGGGCCGACCGGATCGAGGGACCGTGGAGCGAGCCGGTTGACCTGAAGCTTCCCGGCCATATCGACCCCGGACACGCCGTCGGGGAGGATGGCAAACGCTATCTATTCCTCAGCGGCGGCGACCGGGTGCGCCTGACCGATGACGGCCTGGCGACGGATGGCGACGTGGAACATGTCTATGATCCCTGGCGCTATCCGGAGGACTGGACGGTCGAGGCCTTCGCCCCGGAAGGGCCCAAGATTACGCGGTATCGGGACTATTTCTACATGATCACGGCTGTCGGCGGGACAGCGGGGCCGCCGACCGGACATATGGTCATCGTCGCCCGGTCGCGCTCGATTCATGGGCCGTGGGAAGATTGTCCGTATAACCCGACCGTGCGGACCTGGTCTGCAGATGAGAAATGGTGGTCGCGCGGTCATGCCACACTGGTCGAGGGGCCGGACGGGCAATGGTGGATGGCGTATCATGGCTATGAAAACGGCTTCTGGACGCTGGGGCGCCAGATGCTGCTCGATCCGGTGCGCTGGAGCGAGGATGGCTGGCCTCTTGCGGAGGGCGGCGATCTCTCCGCTCCCATCCGTATGCCCGCGCCGTCTGCTGCCGCGACGCATGCCCAGCCGCTGTCGGATGATTTCAGCACGAACCGGTTCGGCACGCTGTGGTCCTTCTATGATCCGTCCGCCGATGAAAGCACGCGGTTCCGGCTAGTACCGGAAGGGATAAAGCTTGCCGCCAAGGGCGCGACGCCAACAGACTCCTCTCCGCTCTGCTTTATCGCCGGCGAACTCGCCTATGAGGTCGAGGCCGATATCGAGATCGAGGAGGGCACGGAAGCGGGGCTTCTGCTGTTCTACAGCAAGAGGCTGTATGCCGGCTTCGGGTTCGATTCCGAAGGCCAGGTCATGCATCGATATGGGCGCCAGCGGCGCGGGCGCCCGCCGCAGAATTTCGGGCGGCGCCTGCGCGTGCGCATCCGCAACGATCACCACATCGCCACCATTCACACGAGCACAGATGGCGAGAACTGGGAGAAGTATCCGGTACAGATGGAAGTCTCCGGCTATCACCACAATACCGATGGCGACTTCCTGAGCCTTCGGCCCGCGCTCTATGCGGCCGGAAAGGGCGGCGCCCTCATCCGCTCAGTGACGTTCCGCGGGCTTTAGGTACCCCATTGGATGAACGGAACTTTCGAGAACAGGGTCCGTTCATTTCCGCGCGGATCGTGTTCGGTGCGGATGGAGGCGCCGAAGATCATCGTCTCGCGGGCGGGCAATGTATGGCGGGGCCAGTGCGGCAGGCCTGCATGGTTCGGGTCGCCGGAGCGCGCCAGAGAGATGAGCGCGCCGGAGAGCGCTTCGGCCGTACGCCGCGCGGCGGCTGCCTCACCCGGCATGGCGCCGGGCTTGTCGAGGTTCAGGAAGGCATAGCCAATGTCCACTGTATGCGGCGCGCCCCAGCGTCCGTCATCGGCCGTCCACGGAAGGTCGAACCGGTAGACCCATGTCGGCCCGCCGTCTCGCGCGCGGGCATCGGCTTCCTCAACCTGTCCGCGCCAGGACCGGCCGGCTGTTGTGGCGGCAAAGAAGATATCCGCGGGCGACCGGTCCGGATAAAAGCTGCGATAGGTGCGGGACACCTCATTCGGATCAATGTCCGAGCGAAGATGGCGCGCCAGCGCCGCCGGCAATGAGTCCCAGGACAGGTCGAACATCTCCGGCTCGCTCCGGCCGATGAGATTGCGGGTCTCGTCCAGCGTGTTGCCAAGGATCATCGGGATGCGGGCAGACTGCACCGGCGCATCAGGCCAGAAGGGGTGGCGCATCAGCATCCGTTCATCGAGCACGGGGCCGAAATAGACGGAAAAGTCCGGGTTGACGGGATCGCGTGTGTCGAGGGCATCGACCAGCCGCTCTGGCGAAAGGGCCAGCAAACCGTCCGCATCGCCCGGCGCAATGCCGAGGCGTGCCAGAAACCCTTCCGCCCGCCGCTTCGCATTCAGCGGGCCGGAGGCCGTCACCTGCTGCCCGCTCATCGTGGCGGCGGAATGGAACAGGCCATCCGCTGCCGGTGTCGCCATCAGGGTCGCGATCTTCGCGCCGCCGCCGGATTGGCCGAACAGCATCACCCGCCCCGGATCACCGCCAAAGGCGACTGCATTCGCCTGCACCCATTGAAGCGCCAGAACGATATCCCACTGTCCCGCATTTCCGGAATCCGGAAATGCCCGCGGCATCAGAAGACCGAGCGAGAGATAGCCGAAGGCGTTGAGGCGGTGATTGATGGTGATGACGACCACATCGCCTTTCGCGGCGAGACGCGCGCCATCATACAGCGCCGCAGAGCCGGAACCGGAATTGTAGGCCCCGCCATGGATATAAAGCATCACCGGCCGCCGGCCGCCGGGGCGCGCTTCCGGCGTCCAGACATTCAGGAACAGGCAGTCCTCGGACTGGTCCGGCTCGCTGCCGCGCTGCGGCGAGGCGGCGCCGTAAGCTGTGGCGGGGCGAACCTCCTGCCAGGGCGCAGGCCGTTCCGGGCGGGCGAAGCGCGTGCGCGCTGTGTTGGCGCCGTAACGGATGCCCCGGAACACAGCGACGCCATTTTCATGCGTTCCGGAAACCGGTCCGTTGGACGTGACGACAACCGGATCGCCGCCGCCACCGGCGCCCGCCGGCAGGCCGAGGCCTGCGGCCGCGCCGAGACCTGCGATCACACTGCGCCGGTTCAGTTGCATGAGGCACCCTCCACGGCCCTGCCCATCACGCGGCAATGCCAGCGCGGATATTCCGTTTCCAGAAGATCGGCTGGCCAGGTGCCATACCAGCTGTATCCGGTGCGCCGCTCCGGATGTATCTGGTCATAGGACGCTGCGCGAACCCCGTCGCGGTTCGCCAGAACGACGCTGTTGTCTTCAAGGTCATAGAAACGCGCCCAGAGCGGAGGGGCGCCCGCATCGGCCACCAGCCGCCGGTCGAAATCTGCCTTGTGAAAGGTGTAGCTCGCCGCCTGATCGAGTTTCACAGTCTCCAGCCGCCAGCCCTTCAGCTGCGACGCCGACAGCCAGGCGGCGGCCGCGTTTATGCTCTCGATCACCTCCGGCGAAGGCGTCTCTATCGACATGAGATAACGCAGGATTTCCACCGTTTCTTCTGACACGATGGCCGGCAATTCGAAACTTCGCCCGCCCTTCGGCGTCAGCGTTTCAGGATCATACTGGCCAGCCCAGCCGGTGAGCCGGCCATTCTGGCGCACCTGCAGCCTGAGCAGGCAGGCCTCGCCATGGGCCAGCGCCTCGGCGGCGCGCGCCTGCATGCCGGCATTGAAGCCATCCAGCGGCGGGCGGGCTTCGGCAATGGCACGCAGAAAAGTCAGCGGTCCCGAAAAGACTTCGTCGGCGATGGTAATGCGGCCCTGATAGTCCGCGCCGGCGGGCACGGAATGTGGCCAGCCACCACAATCGGGAAACTGATGGCGCAGCAGATAGCCGAAGCCGCGGCTGGCGGCTTCGAGATATCGCGCATCGCTGAGGCGCGCATGGGCGCCCATCAGATACTCGATCTGCGTATAGACATTGCGGTTGTCAAAGCTGCCGCGTGGGTCGCTCTTCTCGGCCATGAGCGCGCGGGCGGCATCTTCAGAGAAGATTTCCAGCGGATCGCGGTTCTCGGCCCAGCCGCCATGATCGCGCTGCAGCAGAAGGAGATTATCGGCGATCGCCGTCGTGTCAGACGGGTCATGGCGCGGATAGTCGCCGCCATGCTTCATTTGCCGGTGATGGATCGCGTCGCGGAAGCCTTCAAGGGAAAGCGGCGGTTCGGCGCCTGCGCCGAGCGCGGCAAAGGCAGCCGCCATTACGCCCGCCAGTGTCGCCCTGAGACCCCTGCCAATCATGCGGTTTCCTCCTGTGGGCATTTGCTACCGCCGCTGGATCAAGAAATGACACCGGTATCATTCCTGGTCAAGACACCAGATTGCCAGGTGCGGGCACGATGCCTTCAGGCCGCGCCGTATTCCGCGCGCAGGCGCAGCTTGTCGATCTTGCCGGTTGGCGCCAGCGGCATGGATGGCAGGCGCACGACCGAGTCCGGTATCCACCAGGAGGCCACTCTGCCCTTCAGCGGCGCAAGGAGTTCGTCATCGCTGATTTCCTTCTGGGCCCGAAGCTCGACCAGAAGATGCGGGCGCTCGCCCCATTTGGGGTCCGGACGGCCAATGACGGCCGCCAGCGACACTTCCGGCAGCGCGCTGACGATCGCCTCGATCTCGGCAGGGTTGATCCATTCCCCGCCCGACTTGATGAGGTCTTTTGCGCGGCCGGAAATCATCAGATGGCCGTCCTCGCTGATCCGGGCGAGATCGCCGGTTGCAAACCAGCCGGCGGCATCTGTCGCGCTTGTCTCCTGGCCAAAGTAGCGCTCGACGACTGCGGCGCCCCTGACCCAGAGATGTCCTTCGGGGCCGCGTTGATCCGGAAGCGGATGCCCCTCTGCATCGGTGAGCAGGAGGTCCACGCCGATTGCGGGTTTACCGGAGACTTCTGGCAGGCGCACCGCAGCAGAGGGCGCCATGATGACGCCGAGCGGCGACAGTTCGGTCATGCCCCAGCTGGTCTGGACCGTCACGCCGAGACGGCGCTCCAGCCGCTCCATCAGCGCTGGCGGCATCGGCGCGCCGCCGACAATGATGCGCTTCAGCGAGGGCAATTCGATACCGGCGGCCTCGACATGGTCGACAAGGCCGAGCCAGACGGTCGGCACGCCCACTGCGATGGTAACATTCTCTTCCGCGATGAGGCGGGCAAGGCTGGCGCCGTCGCTGTGGCGGCCGGGGAGAACCAGTTTCGCCCCGGCAGCCGGCGCGGCATAGGGAAGCCCCCAGGCATTGGCATGGAACATCGGCACGACGGCAAGGATGGCATCCTCTGCGGTGATGGCCATGACATCGGCCTGCAATGCGCGGAGCGTATGAAGGAAGCTGGAGCGATGCGTGTAGGTGACGCCTTTCGGCGCGCCTGTGGTGCCCGACGTGAAGCAGAGGCCGCAGGGCGAAGTCTCGGGGAAATCGCCCCAGACGACATCCCGCGTGGGCGTATCAGCAAGGACCTGTTCCAGGCTGGACACCCGGAGGGACGTATGGGCTTCATCCGTGACCGGTGCATCCATGTTGATGACCAGCAGCCGGGTAAGGCCCGGCGCGAGTGCCGCGACCTGCCGCGCAAGCGGAACCAGGTCAGCGTCCACGATCAGGACGCCTGCCTCCGATTGCCGGACCATGCCGGCCAGATGCTCCGCTGTCAGGCGCGGATTGAGCGTGTGGCAGACGGCGCCAATGCCGATGATGCCATACCAGGCCTCGACATGCGCGCGCGTGTTCCAGGCAAGTGTCGCAATGCGGTCACCCTTGCCTGCGCCCAGGCTGATTAGGGCAGCGGAAACACGCCGGCAACGCGCCTCCAGGGCACCATAGCCGATACGGTCATGCCCCTGCCCGGCCTCACCGGCCGTCACAAGGCCCGCCTGAGGATGCCATTTTGCGGCATGCGTCAGGAGCCTGTCGAGGGTCAGGCTGTAGTCCTGCATCACGCCGTCGATCATGGGCAACCTTCGACCCTTGGCGGAAGGGGCGGTGAGGTGACACCCGTATTCCAGTTCCATTGCTGCGTGCCGTCTGCACGGCGCCGGCAGACCACTTCTTCGTGAAGCTCGAACATGCCGGGGGCGAGATCTGTGCCCGTCCGGGGCGTGCCTGCGAAAGCCATATAGGCGCGGCCTTCACGATAAGGCCGCCAGCCCGGCGCGCCGGGGGCTTCTGGTTCGCTGCCCCGCGTAAACGACACCCAGTATCCGAGCATCGCATCCGACAACTTGTGCTCTTCCTCCGTATCGGGAATTACGGGCCAGCGCGGCGGCGTCCGGGTGAGGTTTCCGAAGACGTAGGGGATTTCGGCGGCATGGAAGCCGTGAAGGTCCATCTCGCTTGCGGCGGGATAGGAATGGTCGAAATGGTAGAGATAGGCCGGCGCGCCAATCGCCGACTGGCTTCGCACGAGGCGGGTTGCCGTCCAGCCATAGAGCGCGTCGCGGGGCGCGGCGAGTGCCGCCTCCTCCAGATCGGAGGACGGGTAGAGCCGCAGATAGTCATCCGCGAGGTCCCCATACCGCTCACGGATGGTCCCTTCATACGCCGCCGCGTTCTCCGGCACGGGCAGCATCAGGAACCGCA
>JBKBLD010000049.1:0-11232 GCA_046296675.1 Hyphomonas sp.
TTAAGGTTATCTTTACCACGCATTGGTCTAACAGGGCCTGACTGATATGGTTAAATCGGGGTCCATATGGCCAAGAAGCCTGCACCAGATGCAGCGGCTCAGGGTGATGCGGGGGGTAAGTCAGGCGGTGGTCTGGCGGGCATCCTGATGGTTGCCGGCGCCTCGCTGGCAGCCTCCTTCGGCCTGTTCTATTTCCTCTCGCCCACGGCCCCGCAAGCCGCCGCTGCTTGTCCCCAGATTGCGGCGGCACCCGCCATGCCGGCCCTCGCCTCGTCCGATCAGGTCTATGTCGAACTCAAGGAAGTGCTGATCACCATCGGCAGCGAGCCAGCCACCCGATACCTGAAGATCAACCTGTCGGTCGTCACCGGCAAGGACGGTGTGGCCAAGGTCAAGGCCGCCGAACCGATGCTGATCGACGCCTTCAACAATTACCTGCGCTCGATCGAGCTGCGCGATGTCGAGGACCCGAGCTTCTATCCGCATATGCGCGAGCAGCTCGCCCGCCGGGCCGAACTGGTCCTCGGCGGCACCGTATCGAACGGCGTCCTGATCACCGAGTTCCTGTTGAGGTAGGCGGCATGGAAGTCCCCAACATCCAGCTCACAGATATCGCCATCTTCCTGGTCTCGTTCGCGGCCTGCGTCTACTGCATCCTGCTCAGCCGGCGCCTGCGGGCACTGCAGGATACGAAGGACGGGCTTGGCGCGACGATCACGGCATTGTCGAGTTCCGTCTCGGCGATGTCGGCTGCGACCCATGACACCCGCACCCGCGTCGAGAACATGGCGACCCGGCTCGCCCACCTGATCGCCGAAGGCGAGAAGATGTGCAGCCGCCTCGAAAGCACGATCATGACCATGGAGGCCTCGCAGACGAGCGCAGCCAACCAGGTCCATGCCGCCCAGTCGGAACTCAACGTCATGATGCGCGATGTGCTCGACCAGTCGCGCGAGCGGATCGTCGAAATGACCACGCTGATGCGCCAGATGCGCACCATGTCCGACACCGCCCAGAGAAATATTGAGCCTCTTCCCCCACCCCGCGTGAAATCGGCCTGACACGATGAGCAGCTACACACCCACCCGCTCGCATGTCCTCCTGACCCTCGGCGTCCTCTTCACCATCGGCGGCGCCACAAGGTTCCTGCCGGACGCTCTCGCCTTCGCCGAACAGCCGGCTGACCTGAGAGCAGCGAGCTCGGCCACCGCCGCAGCCGCAACGCCCGCCGCCGCGCCGGCGCCGAGACCGGCTGTGGCCCAGACGGGCGCGCTGCAGGAAGTCTGTTTCAACGCCGAGACCGCCTCGCTCCTGAAGGAGGATCAGTGGCTGTTCGAGACCGAACGGGAAGAATTGAAGCAGCAGAACCTCGCCCTGCAGGAATGGGAGCTGGAACTGCAGCGCCAGACAGCAGAGCTCAAAGCGCTGCAGGCCGCACTCGAGACCCGCTGGCAGGAGATGCAGGCCGGCGCTGACCGCGATGTGCAGCACCTCGCCCAGATGTATTCAGTGATGAAGCCCGACCAGGCGGCCGGCATCTTCAACCAGATGGATCCCGGCTTTGCTGCGGGCTTCCTGCGCCTGATGCCGAGCGATCAGGCGGGCCTCATTCTCGCGGCGATGGAAGCCCAGAAGGCCTATGTTGTTAGCGTTAAACTTGCTACGCTGAACGACGATGTCCGCCACGCTGCCGCACCGCACGTCAATTAGCGCCCGCTGGTTCGCCCTCATTGCCGGCTGCCTGTTTGCGCTCTTCGCCGGCCTGACCGCCTGCGCCCGGACCAGTGCTGATACGCCGCCGGAGGCAGCGCCGGCAGTCCTGATCTTCTCGCACACCACCGGCTATCGCCATGCCTCGATCGAAGCGGGCGTCGCCGCGCTCACAGACATCGCGGCCGACCAAGGCTACCGGGCTGATGCCAGCGAGAACCCTGACATCTTTTCCGCCGAGGGCCTGGCCCCCTATTCCGCCATCCTCCTGCTCAGCGCAACCACCGCGCCGAATGATCCCGAAAGCGAATGGCTGACGGGCGAGCGGCGCGATGCATTTCAGGATTTCGTCCGTTCCGGCCGCGGCGTCGTTGCCATCCACGCGGCCGCCGACAGCCATTATCACTGGCCCTGGTATCGCCAGATGATCGGTGGTGCCTTCGCCCGCCACCCGCCGGGCACACCGGAGGGCCGCGTCGTTTCCGTCGCGCCGGATGACCCGGTGATGCAGGGCCTACCTGCAGAGATCCTCCGCAGCGATGAATGGTATTATTTCAAGGACTTGAGTGAGGACACAACGCTGCTCGCCGCATTCGATCCCCTCTCCATCGGTGAGCCTGGCCCGGACCTGCGCCCGCTCTCCTGGCGGCATGAATTTGAAGGTGGCCGTATCTTCTATACCGGCATGGGCCACACCGAAGAGAGCTTTTCGGAGGCCTATGTGCGCGGCCATATCGCCGCCGGCCTCGACTGGGTGCTGGACGGCGCGCCCTGACGGGCCTCAGCCCGCCCCTGTCAATTGTGACAGCTATGCTGGCCGCTTGATCCCGCTTTAGTTCCCGGCTGACGCAGCGTCCCGCCTTTCCCTGCAGGATTGCCACGACTATCCTTTTGGCACACTCCCGGGGAGGAGAGCATGAGCAAGACCGATACCTATCTGGGCTGGAAGGTCGATTACACATCGCCGCCGGGCGAACCGGCGCTGATCGCGCCGGATTCGGTCAACTGGCAGGTTTTCAAGAACCCCGTCGCCCTCGCCATCGGCGGCATCTGTGCGGTGCTGCTGGAGTTTGCCGATGCCCGCATCCGCTCGGGTGTCTGGGACCATTCGGTGTTCAAGACAGACCCCATAGGCCGCTCGAAACGCACCGGCACCGCCGCCATGGTCGGCACCTACGGCCCGGCCAGCGCGGCGCGGCGCGTCATTCTCGGCGTCACCAACATGCATGCCCGCGTCGAGGGCCAGACGCCGAAGGGCGAGGCCTACCGCGCGCTCGATCCCGAACTCCTTGACTGGGTGAGCGCGACCGCCGGCTATGGTTTCGTCACCGCCTATCACCGTTTCGTCCGCCGGCTGAACGAAGAGGAGATCAGCCGTTACTTCATCGATGGCGAGCCGGTCGCGCGCCTCTACGGCGTGCAGTCACCGCTGCGCTCGGTCGCGGACTTCCACGTGATGATGCACCGGCTGCTGCCCCGGTTTGAGCCCCATCCGATCAATACCGAATTCCTCGACATCATGAAATCCGGCCGCGCGGCGCCGGATGTGCCGAGGGGGCTGCAGAGCGCCCTCGTCCATGCGGCGGTCGATATCCTTCCGGCGCCGGTGCGCGAACGGCTGGAACTCGGGCGCGAATACAATCTCTCCCCTGCCGGCCGGATAACCGTCAAGGCGATGGCCGCGATGGCGGAGCGTATCCCTGATCTCAGCAGCCCGGCAGCGCAGGCCAGCGAACGCCTCGGCCTGCCGCGCAGTTTCCTGTGGAAATCCGCGTCCGAGCGCGCCCGCCTTCTCGCCGAAGCAAAAAGCCGCGGCGCCCTCGCCGGGGCGACCGCGTGAACCTCTCCTTCACGCCTGAAGAAGAAGCCTTCCGCGAAGAGGTCCGCGCCTTTCTTGCGGGCAGTCTGACCGCCGATATGCGCGCTTACGCAAAGCGGATGACCAGCGTCTATGCCACAAAAGAGATCGGCATGGCATGGCAGCAGATCCTCGTGAAACAGGGTTGGGCGGCGCCTTCCTGGCCGGTGGAGTATGGCGGTACGGGCTGGACGGTCGCCCGGCGCTATATCTTCGATGTCGAGATGGCCCGCGCCGGCGCCCCGCCGCTTTCCCCGATGGGCATCGGCATGTGCGGGCCCGCCCTGATCGGCCATGGCTCGAAGGCGCAGAAGGATCACTTCCTCCCCCGCATCCTCTCTGGTGAGGATTTCTGGTGTCAGGGCTATTCCGAGCCGCATGCCGGCTCAGACCTTGCCGCCCTCACCATGTCGGCGGTCGAGGACGGCGACGATTTCATTTGCAACGGCTCCAAGATCTGGACCACCCACGCGCATGAAGCCAACATGATGTTCTGCCTCGTGCGCACCGATGCTTCCGGCAAGCCGCAACAGGGCATTACCTTTCTCCTGATCGACATGACCCAGCCGGGCGTGCGCGTCGATCCGATCCTGATGCTGTCTGGCGAGCATATCCAGAATGCGGTCTTCTTCACCGATGTGCGTGTGCCGAAGGCGAATGTCGTTGGCCGGATCAATGATGGCTGGACGGTCGCCAAATACCTGCTCGAATTCGAGCGCGGCGGCTCGGCCTATGGGCCGCGCCTGCTCGCAAGGCTGCGCGCCATCCGGCACCTGGCGGCGGAGGAAGGCGCGCTTGATGCTGCCTTCGCTCGCAAACTGTCGCTCGCCGAGGCCGACATCCTCGCGCTCGAAGCCGCCGAGCTCCAGCAGATGGCGCTCCTCTCGGCTGGCGGCACGCCGGGGCTCAAGGCCTCGATGATGAAAATCCGCGGCACCGAACTCAGCCAGCACCTCACCGAACTCGCCCTCGAACTTGCCGGCACTTACGCCGCGCCCTTCCAGCCGCAGCACACCTCCCCCGGCGGTCCCGTCCCTGTCGCGGAGTGTCTCGGATTGTCCCGGTCTGTCCCGTTTGTGGGCCCGGAAAGCGCGCTGACGGTCACTCCAAAATACCTCAACGACCGCGCCGGTTCGATCTATGCCGGCTCCAACGAAATCCAGCGCGGCATCCTCGCCAAGGGCCAGCTCGGGCTATGATCGGCAGAGGTCAGGCCGGCCGCCGGTCGGGGACGCGGTCGGTCATGGCCCGCCGAATGCTCTCAGCGCTGCCGTCTGAGCCCTGAACGCGGCATACGCCTCATCCATCCGCTCACAGTCCCGGAAGGCGGATGCCGGCAGCGTGATCGACAAATGTTCTTCCAGGGCCTCCGCTGCGTCTTCGTCCAGCCAGGCCGGGGGACTGGCCGGATCGAGGCCGGCGATATGGTCTGCGAGATGCAGCGCGTGCCTCTGCTCGGGGCCCTCGATACAGTCTCGCATCATGGCATGGAGCGGGGTCTCATCTGCATCTGGCGGGAACAGGAGCACCGTGACCCGGTAAAGGGCCTGCGCCGGCTTTCCCATGCTTATGAAGGCGGCGCTGGCATATCCATCGGCCAGGTCCGGCGCCGAGACGTGAACCAGTGTTGAATCCCGGTACACACCGCCGACCGGCATGGCGACGATGGTGCGATCTTCGGTGCGGCCTTCCAGGGAGAAGCGCCCATCAGCGCCCGTCACGGCCGGTGCAGCCCGCTCAAGCCCCCCATAGCGCACCTGTGCGCCTGCAACCGGCCGGTCGCTTGCCGCGTCGATCACGATGCCCTCGGCAGACGGCGCCAGGACATGTTCGCGCTTTGTGATGCAGGCGGTCAGGCAAAGGCTGGCGATCAGAATTGCTGAAGACGTCACCGCGAGATTTGACATGCGCCGCTCCATTGCCACCCGTGCAGCAACAGACGTTACCGCGGCGCCCCGTCATTGCAACAGCAAGGCGGGCTGGAAGGTCACACCTCGTTCGCGCCGAGGAACCCGCGCGCAATTTCTATCAGATCAAGGCAGTGAAAATGGTGGGCGGTACAAGGTTCGAACTTGTGACCCCTACGATGTCAACGTAGTGCTCTACCACTGAGCTAACCGCCCGCCGGGACAGGGCAAGATGCCCTCAATTCCGGAGAAGTGCGCGTAATGGACAATCGGGACGCGCGCGTCAAGCGGGCTTTCAGCGCGGGAAAGGCAGGCTCAGGCGGCCATCACCTTGTCGACCTCTTCGACGATTTCGCGAAGGTGGAAGGGTTTGGAGAGCACTTTGGCGCCCGCCGGGGTCGGCGCACCGGAAGAAAGGGCCACGGCGGCAAATCCGGTGATGAAGACGATCTTCATCGCCGGGTCGAGTTCGGCGCCGCGGCGGGCCAGTTCGATCCCGTCCAGACCCGGCATGACGATGTCGGTGAGCAGGAGGTCGAACACCTCGCGTTCCAGTGCCTGGAGGGCGGTTTCGCCATCAGGATAGTCCTGCACATCATGCCCAGCCCGGCGCAGCGCCGATGCCAGGAAGGTGCGCATCGAATCATCGTCTTCGGCGAGCAGGATCTTTGTCACGCGGGGTTTCCTGTCATGCGACTCACGCAATTAGCACATTAAGCCCGGCGATGGTAAATCGCCGGTGAACGGGCGGGCATTGCGCCCTGGCAACACCCTCAGACGCTGAAAGGCCTTGACCATGCGAACGATTATCAAACCATTGCGCTGATGCCCGATACGCTGCGCGCCCTAACGATTCATGAAGACATGCCGGAGCTGGCTCCGCTTGAGGCTCCGTTCCGGCTGGAAACACCGCAAGGACCGGCAGCACCGGTGATCTTTGCGAGCCCGCATTCAGGCAGCCTCTATCCCCGGAACATGGTCGAGGCGCTTTGCGTGCCCCTGATCGATGTGCGCCGGACAGAAGACGCCTTTGTCGATGAATTGTTCGCCAGCGCCCCGGCGCACGGCGCCAGCCTGCTGGCCGCGTGCTATGCCCGCTCGGTCGTCGATCTCAACCGCGACCCGCATGAGCTGGACGCGGCGATGTTTTTTGACGGCCCGCCGCGCGTCTGCGCACTGCCGACGCCGCGGGTCGAGGCCGGGCTCGGCTGCCTGCCCCGTGTGGGCGCAAAGGGCGAGGCGATCTATGCCCGCCTGCTCTACCGCGCCGAGGGCGAGCAACGCCTCGCCGGGGTGCATGATGTCTATCATGGCGAACTTTCGGTCCAGCTTGACCATCTGCGCAGCCAGCACGGGCAGGCGCTGCTGATCGACTGCCATTCGATGCCGTCCCAGCAGCCGGGCCGGCGAAATCTCGCCGATATCGTGCTCGGCGACCGGTTCGGCTCCAGCTGCGACCCGCGCCTGATGAACCGGCTGGAACGCGTGTTCCGGAATCACGGCCTGACCGTGGCCCGCAATGCGCCCTATGCCGGGGGGTATACGACGCGCCGCTATGGCCGTCCGAAACGCGGGATTCATGCGGTCCAGATCGAAATCAATCGCGGTCTCTATATGGATGAGCAGCATGTCACTCGGTCGGGCGGATTTGCCCGCCTGCGCCCGGTCATGGATGCGGCCGTGCAGGAAATGGTCGAAGCCGTCCAGGCCTTCACCCGCCGCTGACCCTGCCCCCTGAAAAAAAAGGGCCGCGCCCACAGGCGCGGCCGAAGTCAAAGGGAGGAAACGCCAGAGGCGTCTGCACCGAAGTGCAAGTTCAGATTATGTTGCGATGCACAAATGGCCAAGTGCCTTATGGCCACACCCCCGCTTCCCGGCCCTGCATGCCTGTTTTTCGGGCAATTTCCCCCCTCCGGCACGGTGTTTGCGTAGAAACTGCGCGACTATCCTGTTTTGGGACTGGAGCCGGTCCCCGCATCTTATGGAGAGGCACAATGGCTGACGAAACTGACCTGCATGTGGGCAAACGCCTGCGCCGCCGCCGCCGGCTGCTCGGCATGACCCAGCAGGAACTGGCCTCCCAGGTGGGGGTCCGCTTCCAGCAGATCCAGAAATATGAATGCGGCGCCAACCGGGTGACGGCTTCTCGCCTGTATGACTTGGCCCGGGCGATGAATGTGTCTGTCCAGTATTTCTTCGACGGAATGGTGACGACCGGCGCGATGCCGAACGCTGCCAATGACGCCGAACAGATGGAAGGCGACATCCTCTCGCAGAAAGAGACGCTGGAACTGGTGCGCGCCTATTACCGGCTTGGCGAACGTCCCCGCCGCCGCCTGCTCGAACTCGCCAAGGCCTTCGAGCAGGACAATTCGAATTCCGGCGCTGCTTGACCTGACCGCATGGGCGAGGCATCGCCTCGCCCATGACCCTCTCCCGAGACATTGACGCCGATATCGCCCTGGCCCGCCGGCTGGCCGATGCCGCCTGGGGCGCGATCCGTCCGCATTTCCGCAATCTGAGTGCTATCGACGGCAAGGCCGGCGACAAGCTGGATTTCGATCCGGTGACGGAAGCCGACCGCGCCGCCGAACGGGCGATGCGCGAGATCGTCGCTGCGGAGCGGCCGCATGAAGGCGTCACGGGAGAAGAGTTTCCCGAGACCTCTTCAGCCAGCGGCTGGCGCTGGTATTTCGATCCGATCGACGGCACCCGTGCCTTCGTCGCGGGCCTGCCTGTCTGGACAACCCTGATCGCGCTGGCCGATCCGGAGGGGGTGCCCGTCCTTGGCATCATCGATCAGCCGGTCCTCGGCGAGCGCTATATCGGCGCGCCTGGCGGAACCCGGCTTGAGACCGCATCCGGCAGCGTCGCCGTCCGCGTTTCCGGCAATCCGGACCTGCGTGAAGCGACGATCGCCACCACCGATCCCTTCATCTTCACCCCACCCGAACAGGGCGCCTGGAACCATCTGCGCGCGGCGGCCCGCATCACCCGCTACGGCCTCGATGCCTATGCCTATGCCCGTATCGCGGGGGGTACGGTCGACCTTGTCGCCGAGTCGGGGCTGTGCGCCTGGGATGTGGCCGCGCTGATCCCGGTGGTGCGCGGCGCGGGCGGCCTGGCGACCGACTGGCGGGGCAATACCCCTGCCCTCGGCGGCCAGATCGTCTGCGCGGCCAGCGAAGGCATTCTCGAACAGGCGCTGCTGGCGCTGCGCCGCGCTGCGGACTGAACCCGGCCTTAGGGGCCTTCGACCGTATAGCCTTCATTGCGCAGCATCGTGATGACACTGTCCTCACCGGCGAGATGGCCCGCGCCCACGGCGACCAGCACCGTTCCCGGTTCATCCAGCATGGCGATGATCTGCGGCACCCAGCGTTCATTCCGCTCGGTCAGCAAAACATCATAGATCGCCTGCGATCCGATCATCTCGGGATTGGCCATCAGCAGGCCAAGGCCAGTGATATCGCCTTCGGCCCATTCATCGATCAGCAGGTCCAGCGCTTCGGTTCCGGCGCCGATCCCGGCAGCCGTCGCCATCAGGAAATCGACCTGTTCGCAATCGCTGAGGCTGGCGAGGCCGCCAAGCTGTTCCTCGACCGTCTCGAAATAGGCAAAGCGCGCGCCATGTTCGCGCGCGGCGCGCTCGATCACCTTCTCGACCCCGGCTTCCGGATCGAAACCCTCGTCGAGCATCAGCTTGACCGAGACATTGATCGCCGCGAACCAGGGGCGCATCGGCTGCAGCGCCTCGACCGGCAGATCGACCGCCTCAAGCGCTTCGGAGAGTTCCGCCAGCTCCGCATCCGTCAGCAGGCTGGAGAGCTGGACGCCGTCCCGGAACAGGCCTTCGCTGATCGAGAACCGGGTCAACTCGCGCTGCGCCGCCGGGCTTGTCGTGTCGGCTTCGAACACGATCACGTCCGCCTCGGCAATGGCGGCAGCGATCTCCGGCGACTTCCATTCCTGGTCGGGCCGCAGCAGGTGGACCGTGCCGAGAATATATATGGTCGTGTCCTCGTCGGACAGCGTCCAGAGTGCGGGCGAGCCCGGCCCGCGGCTCAGTCTTGCTGCTTCTGTGGCGGCTTCTTCCAGCGCGGGTCGCGCGGCCCGGGCCTCGGCGCGCTGGGCCGGATTGCAGGCCGCATCGGCCAGGGCGGCGGCGGGCGCACCGGCAGGCTGGCAGGCGGCCAGAAGCAGTATGGCGCTGGCGGCAAGGACATTCAGGACGGAGACGGGCTTCATCGGCGGTCGGGCGCTTTCCTGCTCGGGTTTCGGTCTGGGCGCACCTTACCGGGATGCGCGCCTGCGTCCATGCAGAAGCAAGCGGCAAACGCGGTTGCGCCACCCGGCAGCTTCGCCTAAACACCGGCCTCGGCCTGCACCCATAGCTCAGCTGGATAGAGCGTTGCCCTCCGAAGGCAAAGGTCAGAGGTTCAAATCCTCTTGGGTGCGCCAGTAAAATCAAGCACTTAGACGTTATTTTCTGTCCTTCCGGCGCCTGAATTTTTCTCTGGGCTCCACCGGGGTTCCACCGGAAAATCACAAGGAATCGCCGTTTCGGCCCGATTCAGACCGTTTCGATACGTCCTGCGGGGCCGTTTCGGAGATCGGTTAGGGTCAATTTTCGCCTGCATCAGGGGGAAGCCTGTAAGGGGAGCCGCGCGGGACTTCCGCTCCGCCGACAGCCCTGCTCTTCAGGACGCGCCCCTTTTTTGTGATCTAGTCGCCGGTGGTCGATTCGGCTGGTTCTTCACCGCTCTAAAACGAGCACCGGTCGCGGGCTTGGGCAGGTTTCCGATCGTCATCGCCCGCTGGCGGCAGAGTCACCTCAGTCCGGTCGTCGGGATGCTGGGCCGCTACCCGGCGCGAGATCGTCGAAGGCGGTCGTAGCTCATGTATGTCACACGGACTGTTTACGAGATCAGCTCTGACGCTCGACGCCCGTGAGTCTGACCCATCAATAGTCAGTGCCACGATGCCAGCAACTCAAGCGCGGCTTCCCATGCGTCGCGCGCGTGCGGAACGCCGTAGGCAGGCCCGACGAAGATTGCCGCGACCGTCAGGGCGGCGACTAGGATAAGGGCCAACAGGACAAAAAGGAGGCGCGCCGCGCTCTGCTTTTTGCGTGGCGGCTTGGTGGCGGGCTCTCCAGTAAGCTCTGCGGCAGATTTGGTCCCAGGTGGGTGCGTATCCGATAGTGTCGGAGCAGGCGCCAATGGATCGGTCGGCTGCACCATAAGCCGCGGCAGCGTTTGAGAGGCGCCAGGCGGTGACAGGGGCGCGCGCTGCATAAAGGACGATTGTCGGCCCACTTCCGCGTCTTCCCCTTTGATCGCCAGCCAATGCAGCCGGCCGAGGCCGTCGCCCGCCACGAGGCGGCCACCGGACAAAGCGACGAGGGAAGAGGCTGCGTCGTCCAATTCCAGCCTTGCGGTTTCCGCGCCATTGGCCAAGTCCCACAGACGGATGGTTTTGTCCGATGAGCCGCTCACCAGGCGCCCGTCCGGGAGTACTTGCAGCGCTAAGACGGCGCCTTCATGGCCCTCCAACCTTCCGGTTTCCGCGCCGCTGGCCAGGTCCCAAAGGCGGATGGTGCAGTCTTCCGAGCCGCTCGCCAGGCGCCCGTCCGGGAGCACCGACAAACCATTGACCCAACCGTCATGGCCCTCCAACTTTCCGGTTTCCGCGCCGCTGGCCAGGTCCCAAAGGCGGATGGTGCAGTCTTCCGAGCCGCTCGCCAGGCGCCCGTCC
>JBKBLD010000050.1:0-10255 GCA_046296675.1 Hyphomonas sp.
ATACGTGCGATGGCCATTTTGCCTGCTATCTGGCCTATGAAACGACCCGAATCCGAAAAGCCAAGCTGGATGGAAAGATGGCCGCGCCGGCGGACATAGGTGGCGAATTCCGGTTCATCTAGCAGCCGCTCGATGAAGCGGCCGCCCGTCTCCAGCGCTTCGGGTGTTTCGAACAAGGGGGCAATATCGAGCTTGCGGTTCACGCCGTAATGCCGGGCAAGATAGAGCGCGGCCATGACCGTTGCGGGGTTCTCGCTCTCGGCGATCAGGAAGCGGATGGGCGAGCCGGCATCAATATGCTTGAGAATCTGTGCACAGAGCATGAACTGGCGCCGGGCGGTGGACTGTTCGAGGAAAAGGTCTGCGAAGTTGATCTCGACCGCCTTCGGCGCAGCGGCGCGGCGCGAAAGTTCGGCCAGAGCGAGCCGGCCAAGCGCCCGGTCGTCCGCCTCCAGATTAAGCTCGCGGCTGATCACGGCGGATATCTGGGCGGCATTGACGCGCAGATGAATGCGCCCCGTGCCGAGTTGCAGGCTTTCGACTTCGGCGCGGAAGACGAGCAGTTCCTGGACCAGATCGGCGCTGCGGGCCGCGGTCACCGCCTCGTCAAGCGCCGCGATGACCTCAGCGGCATCGGTCAGGCGGCCATCGCCTTTCGCAGTCAGACGGTTTGCAGCAGCAACCAGACGCTCCGGGCTCTGAAGGTCTCCGCCGAAAAGAGCAGCCTGCAGCGCCGTTTCGCCGGCTGCGAGATCAAGCCGCCGGGCGAGCGCCTCAAGCCTTCCGGCCTCGGGAAAGGCGTCCATGATTTCCTGAGTGCGCCGCTGGTATCGCCGTAGCTGTTCGGCTTTCTCGGCAAGGCGAAAGCCGATCGAATGATACCATTGAATGTCGGTGCGCCCATCCAGATCATAGCCCACCCAGCTGGCGATGGAGGGCAGCGACGGGCGAAGGCGCTGCCAGTCATTCGGGAAATGCGCGCGCGCCCGTTCGAAGATCAGGGCAGCATACCGGCGCTGCGCCGCTGCGGCATGGTGAAGGGCTGTCTGCGCCTCTTCATGCTCGCTGGCGAGCGTGATCGAACTGTTCCAGGCGCGCGCATCCTGACGGACGGCCTTTTCGAGCGCGGCGCGAGCGCGCTTGCCGGGTTTTACCGCCTGACCCGCAATGGCAGCACGCAGCTCCGGTGAGAGCGAAAATGTCGGATGGGCAGTGAAGACGACGCCGCCGCGCGGTTGTTCAACAAAGGCGCGGAACGCCTCGAACCCGTCTGCGGCGACGGCCTCAAGGCGAACCCGCACGCCGGACCAGACCTTTTCGGGATCGGCTCCGGCATGGCGCTCACGCAGACGCTCCGCGCGCTGCGCCACCAGGACAAGATGCGCCTCATCGACCAGCGCGGCGACCTCGTCCAGACCGGTAAGCCCGGTATCAATCTCGCGGAACAGGGTCTGGGCAAGCGCAAAGACCGAATTGGTCATCGGGTCTTCGCTTATCCGCTCCGCCTCGAGGCGCAGGAATTCTCCGGCAGCGGCAAGCGCCGGCTCGATACGTCGATGTCTGGTCATGCGGTCCGCCAGCCTCGTGGAACTTCCCTAGGGGAATAACCCTTTGTCAGCCCCCCACACAAGGATCAGCGAAGGCCAGGCCTCAAGCTGGGTACCGTCGATGCCCCGCAAGCCGAACCCATGTCCGCCCGCCTCGAAAACATGCAACGCAGAAGGCACGCCAGCCACGCGCAGGGCATCGTAGAGGAGCAGCGCGTTTTCCACAGGTACGGCCGCGTCATCCGCGGCGTGCATCAGGAAGACGGGCGGCATATCGGGGCGCACCAGCGTTTCGAGCGAATAAGCTGCAATGGTGCTGGCGGCAGGTGCGGGACCGAGAAGGTTTTCGCGAGAGCCCGCATGGGCGTGAGGCTCGGTCAGTGTGGCGACAGGATAGATCAGCGCCGCCGCATCCGGCCGGGCGGACATAGCATCGACATCATCCGCCGGATCATAGACCGCCGCATCAAACCGCGTGGCAAGCGATCCCGCGAGATGCCCGCCCGCTGAGAAGCCCATCACCATCACCCGGCCGGGATCTATGCCATCAGCCCCGGCGCGCGACCGGATGAGACGAATGGCGCGCTGGGCATCCTGCAGCGGCGTATCCGGCCCGGCCGCCCAGCCCTGATGGGGAAGGCGGTAACGCAGCACATAGACCGTCGCGCCCTGCGCCGCGAAATGCCGGGCGCCTTCGAAACCTTCCTTGTCGATCACGACCCAGCGATAGCCGCCGCCGGGTATGATGAGGATGGCGGAGCCGTCCGGCGCGTCGGGGCGAAAGATCGAGAGGCTCGGCGCAGTGACGTCATGTGCGGCGCGGTCCGGCAGGCCGAAGGGGTTGTCGCGGTGGACGATCTTTTCCTGAAGGCCTGCCGGCACGCCGCCCGGCGGACCGTCCGGCCACAGAGGGATCACCTCGTGCGCGTCGATCACCTGCGCCGGGCTGGCCGCAACCGGCACGGGCGCTGACCCGGCCGCGCAGGCAGCTATCACCAGAGTGATGCAGAGGCCGATAAAGCTGCGCCGGGTTGCCATGCCTATTGCCCCGGCGGATAGGCGATGATGAGAATGAGGGGTTCCTCGCCCACCTGACGTATGCCGACCCTGGCGCCGGTGTAGAGATAGGCGGCCATGCCGGCGGTCAGGACGGCTTCCTCGCCATCAGAATGAACGACCCCTTCACCGGAAAGGACATAATAAATTTCATCATGATTGATCGGATGGATCCCGATGGCGGCGCCCGGATGCAGCGCACGTTTACGGAACTCGAAGCTGCGCACGGGGACGGCATCCGAAATGCGCCATGCAGTGCTCATGCCGATCCTGCCATGCGGCGGCGGCTCTTCGACCTTCAAGTCTTCTTCGGCAATAATGATCATCGCAGGGGCCGTCATCGGCTGAGGCGCCGCTTTTGCCAAGTTTGCGCAGGCTGCAAGACCGGCGGCAGCAGCAAGGATGATCAGATTACGGATCGCGTTTCTGCTACTCATCTGAACAAGTTCGGAAGCGACATCGACAGGGCTGGGACATAGGTGATCAGCAGCAGCGACACGATCAGGGCGAGATAGAACGGCCAGATCGTCCGGACGGCTTCTTCAACCTTGAGCCCACCGACCGCCGCGCCGACAAACAGGACCGATCCGACCGGCGGCGTAACCAGACCGATGCCGAGATTCAGCATCATCACGATGCCGAAATGCACCGGATCGACGCCGACCTCCATGACCACCGGAAGCAGGATCGGTGTCGTGATGACGATCAGCGGTGACATGTCCATGAACGTGCCAAGGACCAGCAGGGTTATGTTGATGATGAGGAGGACGGCAAAGGGATTTCGCGTGATTGAGGTGATAAGCTCGGCGAGTTGTGCGGGCGCCTCCAGGATTGCCAGCGCATAGCCGAACGCGGTCGCTGCGCCGATGATGAGCAGCACCATCGAGGTGACCTTCACCGATTGCATCGAAGCCTCGACAAAGCGGCGCCAGCCGAGTGATCGATAGACAAAGGCGCCGACCAGGACGGTGTAGATGACGGCGACGGCAGAGGATTCGGTCGCAGTAAAGATGCCGGAGAGGATACCGCCCATGATGATGATCGCTGCCATCAGCCCCGGTATCGCTATAAGGGTCGCCCTCGCGAAGGCGCGCCAGCCCGGAAAGGCGCCGGCCGGATAGCCCCGGCGCACGGCAACCGCCCATGTCACCGCCATCAGGATCAGCGCCGTGACGATGCCCGGCACAATGCCTGCGAGGAACAGTTCGCCGATCGGCACACCGATGCCGGAGGCGGCCGAATAGATGATCATATTGTGCGAGGGCGGAATGAGAAGACCGACGATGGCAGCGGACGCCGTGACATTGACCGCATAATCGGCGTCATATCCTTTCTGTTTCATCAGCGGCATCAGCGTCGAGCCCATGGCCGAGGCGCTGGCGATGGCAGAGCCGGAGACCGCTCCGAACATCGTTGAGGCCCCGACATTGACGAGGCCCAGGCCGCCGCGCGTGCGCCCCAGCATCGCTTCGGCAACTTCCACGAGCCGCTGCGCGATGCCGGACCGATACATCAGATCGCCCGCGAAGATGAAGAAGGGAATGGCCATCAGCGAGAAGACACTGATGCCGCCCGCAAGGCGCTGGAACACGACGATCAGCGGAATATCCATCGCGAGGAAGGTCGCAATCGACGCGCCCAGCAATGAATAGGCCACTGGCACGCCAAGGGCGAGCAGCAGGATCAGGACACCCATCAGAATGATCAGTTCCATCGCGGGTCTTCCTCATCCTTGATCGGCTGGGCATTGAGAAGTTCGAGTATGCGTTCGAGCGAGAACAGCGCCATCAACGCGCCCGAGATCGGCAAGCCAAGATAGACGAGGCCGCGCGGAATGTTCAGTGAAGGGACGGCATGGCTCCATGTGCGGAGCACGAGTTCACCGCCCCAGATCAGCATGGCGAGCCCGCATGCGCCGACAACGGCGTTGGAGAAGACCTGCATCGCCTTGCGGATAAGTGGCCCGGCCGCTTCTTCCAGCGCGACAATGCGGATGTGAAAACCTTGGCGCACACCGGCGGCGGCAGCCAGCGAGACGTACCAGATCATCAGCGCGAGCGCGGCCTGTTCCGACCAGGAGGGCGTCGAGTTCAGCACATAGCGTCCGAACACTTGCCAGCCGACAATGACCGTCATCAGGACGAGGCCGGCGGCGGCCACCCTGACCAGAATGTCCGACACGGCATGGGTGAACTGTGACAGCGCCCGGATCATCCGGCGTCTCCCATCGCTTCGATCGCATCGACCAGCCGGCGCTGGGTGCCGGTCGTGATATTGCGCTCCCAGACCGGGCGCATGGCCTCGGCGAAGGCCGCCGGATCCTCGATCTCGTTCACCTTGACGCCGGCCGCGAGCAGCCGTGCTCGGGCATCACTGACGCGCTGGTCCCAGAGCGTGCGCATATAGGGCACGGAGTCCCTGGCAGACTGGCGTATCAGCGCGCGGTCGGCTTCGTCCAGCTTGTCCCAGCGCCGTTTCGACATGACCAGCACTTCCGGCGCGATCACATGCTGTGTCAGGCTGTAATAGCCCGCTGCTTCGAAATGGCGCCCGCTTTCATAGGATGGCCAGTTGTTCTCGGCCCCGTCGATGACACCCTGCACCAGCGCCTGGTAGACTTCGGAAATGCTCATCGGGGTTGCATCCGCCCCCAGCGCGCGGATCATCGAGACATAGAGATCGGAACTCGGCACACGGATTTTCAGGCCGCGCATGTCGGCCGGTGTGTAGATCGGGCGGCGGGTATTGTAGAAGTTCCGGTCACCGCTGTCATAGAAGCAGAGCCCGATCAGACCGTGCGGCTCCAGCGAGGCAAGGATTTCGTCCCCGATGGCGCTGTCGAGCGCACGGCGCATGTGTGCGTTCGAGCGGAACAGGAAAGGCAGCGCCGGCACTTTCGTCAGCGGCTCGATGGAGTTCAGCGGCGCCAGATTGACCCGGTTCATGTCGAGACCGCCGAAGACGGTTATCTCGAGCGTGTCGAGTTCGGAGCCGAGCTGGCCGCCGGCATAGGTCTTGATATCCAGTCGCCCATCCGTGCGCTCCCGGAGGAGGCGGGCCATCTCGTGCACAGCCTGCACGGTGGGATAGCCCTCAGGGTGAGTGTCTGTGGACAGGAATTCCCGGCCGCTGCGCCCGCCACAGGCCGCAAGCCCGGCGCAGGCCGCGCCGGCGGTCAGCAGATTGCGGCGGCTGAGGCTGCTTCCGCCGGCTGGATCAGGCTTCCTCATCGCTGTTTCCGTGCCCCCATTGGGCGCCGGGGTCGAGCCCGGCTTATTATCATCTCTGGCGCCATAGTGGCACTTAGGTAACCGGTGTCAATACCGATTCCACCACGATTTCACCGCCGGACATCCAGGCTGCCGCCCGCCATGGCCGCTTCGACCTCCGCTGCGCTGACGCGGTTGAAATCGCCGGGAATGGAGTGTTTGAGAGCCCCGGCGGCGACGGCAAAATCGATGGTGTACTGCCCGTCCCTGCCCCCGATCAGGCCATGCAGCGCGCCGGCCGCGAACGCGTCGCCGCCGCCGATCCGGTCCACCACGCCGGGCAGTTCATGGACCGGCGAGACCCAGCGGCCCGCGCGGGTGACGAGTTCGCCCGCAATCGCCTGATCGTCCACGGAAGATTGATGGCGCGTTGTCGCCGCGATCGCCTGAAGGCGCGGAAAAGCCTCGAACGCATGCTCGAAGGCTGACTGGCGGTCTTCAAACCGCGCCTTCAGGATGAGGGAAATGTCGCGTTCATTGATGAAGGCATAGGTGGCGCAGGAGAGAATCTCCTTCAAGATGGCCGGGCCGTCCCCGTCCCAGGCGTCCCAGAGCAACGCTCGGTAATTGCCGTCAAAGGATACCGGCACGCCGAGATCGACCGCAGCTTTCACCGCGCGAACGGCTGCCGCTGCGCCTTTCGGCCCGATGGCCGGCGTCACGCCGGAGACATGAAAAAGCGCCGTACCGGGAAGGATGGCCGCCCAATCGAGCGCGTCTGGTTCGGCTTCGGCAAAGGCCGAGGCGGCGCGGTCATAGGTGATGCTGGACGGACGGCGCACGGCGCCCGGCTCAAGGAAATAAAGCCCCATCCGGCCCGGCGCGCGCAGGACGACTCTCGTCTCGACGCCATGCCGGCGGAGCTCACCCAACGCAGCATTGCCGAGAGGACTATCGGCCACCACACTCGCAAGACTGACCTCATGCCCGAAACCGGCGAGGGCCACAGCGACATTCGCCTCCGCCCCGCCAACGCACACATCCAGAGACCAGGATTGCAGCAGCCGTTCGCTACCAGGCGCCGTCAGGCGCAGCAGCAGCTCTCCGAAACATACCACACGCGTCATCGAACGGGTCCTCCACCACGCACCTTAGCGCGCGAGCCAGCCGCCATCTACGGCCACAATCGTTCCGTGGACATAGTCGGACGCGCGCGAGGACAGGAACACCGCCGCGCCGGCGAGATCCGACGGATAGCCCCAGCGCCCGGCCGGGATGCGGCCGAGGATTTCGGCATTGCGCTTCTCGTCGGCACGCAGGGCGTCGGTGTTGTTGGTGGCGAAATATCCCGGCGCGATGGCGTTCACATTTATGCCGTGGCGGGCCCATTCATTGGCCAGAAGTTTTGTCAGTCCGGCGATGCCGCTCTTGGAGGACGTATAGCTCGCCACCCGGATACCACCCTGAAAAGACAGCATCGAGGCAATGTTGATGATCTTGCCGCCATTGCCATTGGAGACCATCGAGCGCGCTACCGCCTGGCTCAGGAAGAACACGGATTTGAGGTTCACATCCATGACCTCGTCCCACTCGGCCTCGGTAAAATCGAGCGCATCATTACGTTTGATGGTACCGGCATTGTTGATGAGGATGTCGATCGGCCCGAACGGCGCTTCGGCTTGGGCGGCAACCTCCGCGGCCATTGACGGCTTCGAGAAATCCGCCGGAACGAAAGCGAACTTGCGGCCCAGCGCCCTGACGGCCTTCTCAGTTTCCACCGGCGCCGAACGCCCAGCCGCCACGATGTCTGCGCCCGCCTCAGCAAGGCCGACCGCGAGGCCCTGACCGAGCCCGGTATTGGCGCCTGTCACGAGCGCGGTCTTGCCTTCAAGGCTGAACATGCTGAGGTTCACGGGGTTCCCTCCAGAGATAAGACTACATGCGCGCAGCCGCGCGGCAAATCAGGATGCCAGGACGCTCTTCACGTAGCCGGACATCGCCTCGTCCTGCGAATTGGCGAAGAAGTATTCCTGAAACTTTTCACCCGAAATGGCGGTCTTCAGAAGGTCCTGATCAATCGTTTTCAGAACGGTCAGCATGTCGTGGCAGGAGACTTTCTTCAGCTCACTGAGGATACCGCGATTCTTCGCCATGACGGCGGCGCGTTCCTTCGGATAGCCTGCGCCGCGCTCGCCCTCGAACAGCTTGCGGTAGCAGTCCTCAAGGTTGAGTTCGGCGGCCCAGCCGAAACCCTTTGCGTAGGGCATCGAAATGGCGTTGCCATCATTGATCTGGCCGAACAGGAAGGCATCGGTCGGATCGATGATCAGGCCGCAGAAAATCCCCGGCATTGCATTGCAGGCAAGGTTCGAGCCCATGCCCGTGCCGCAACCGGTGACAATGAAGTCCGCGGCTTTCGAATTGATCAGGATGCCGGCGAGGATGCCGATCATCGGATAGGTGAGATGCGCTTTGTCTTCCGGCGTGTACATGCCGTAGTGGAACACTTCATTGCCGAGCGGCTCGGCGACAGCCTTCAGCGCGTCGTGAACGATGCTGCTTTTCGCAGCCTGGCTGTTTTCAATGATGAGCGCGATTTTCATGGGACGGTTCCTTAGCGGCGTATCATTTGGTAACCGGTGTCATAACTTGCCGGCCGCGAAGCTGCAAGCCGCTAAAGGGGCGCTGCGCAGAATTTCAGCTGCGCAAGGTCAGGCCGGCGTCTTTGGCGCCGCCGCCGTCGATTCCCGCACCACGATTTCCGGCGTGAAACTGATGATTTCCTTCGGCTCGCGCCCGGCAGCCTGATCGAGCAGAAGGCGCGCCGCCGCCCGCCCCATTTCGCGGATCGGCAGGCGCACGGTGGTCAATGCCGGCCACAGGCGCCCGGCAATCGGCGTATCGTCAAAGCCCACGATGGAGACATCTTCCGGAATCCGCAGCCCCGCCTTGCGCACGGCCACATAGGCGCCCGTCGCCATCTCGTCATTGCCGGCAAACACTGCCGTCGGCCGGCGTTTGGCATAGAGCAGGCGTTCCATCGCCTGCACGCCGGAATCGAAGGTATAGCCGCCTTCCACCGTCAGGCCCGGATCGAGCTGGCGCCCTGCCTCCTCGAGCGCGCGTTGAAACCCGCCGCGCCGCTCGTGCGCGGACCGGAAGGATTCCGGGCCATGGATATGCGCGATATGCTCATGGCCGAGTGCGCAGAGATGGCGGGCCGCCTGAGCGGCGCCTTCGCTGTCATGCGTCAGGATCATCCGGGAACGCTCGTCCAGCATGCCGGAGGCGATGCGCACATAATCGACATCGTGCGCCCGCATCATTTCGGCAAGCTCTTCATCTTCCGACACCGACGGCGGCAGGATCAGCCCGAAAGGCTTGTGCTGCTGGATGAACTGGAGCAGTCGCCCCGGATAGTTCACATCCGTCCGGCTGACCGGGCGCAGGACCAGCTGGAAATCGGTATCGTCCAGCGCATCGAGAATGCCGCGCTGCATATTGACGACATATTGCGGGCTCGGATTGTCATAGACGAGGCCGATCAGGAATGACCGGCGCAGCGCCAGCGCTCTTGCCTGCGGATCCGGCGTGTAACCAAGCTCGGCAATGATCGCCTTGACCACGTCGCGTGTGCGTGGCTTGACCAGGGGGCTGTCATTGATGACCCGGGACACGGTCTTTTTCGACACCTTGGCGATGCGCGCGATGTCGTTGATCGTCGCCCGGCCGTGCTGCCGGAATTCGGCGGCCTCACGGACCGCCTCGGCAATCTCGGCTTCGAGGTCAGGAAGGATTTTGTCGCTCACATACGCCCCGCTATGAGGATGGAATGTCCTCTTTTGCCCGGCGGTGGACATTTTGCAAGCCGGACGCCTGCGCCGGAGGGATTCAGGTCCCCCGGCCCCTTGCGCTGGAATCAAGGGCATCAGGCGATTTCGGCAGCATTGTCTCGAGGTCCCAGAGCGCGGGATCGAAGGCCCGGCGGGTCGGCTCGAACTTCGGATAGCCACCCACTTCCTGCTGGGAGTCGATGATCTCGCCCCGGCCTTCAGCGGCGTTCGCAAAGACGCGGACATCGTGCGAATCCCGGTCCCAGGGCCGCGCACCGGCATTGGCCAGCACATAGCGCTCGACCGCCGTCGCCGGGAGAATGGGCAGGCCTGCCGGCAGCGGCATCGGCGCCGGCGCATCGATGAACCCGGCCGCACCCGTGGTGTAGCGGCCCCGTTCCGGCAACGGATTGCCCCAGCGATCGACCGCGATATTGTCGCGTGAATACAATGCCAGGTCGCCATCGCCGCCGAGCATGACAAGCGGCAGCCCGTCCGGCGTCGACTGGCCGGCCCGCAGGACATTGCCGATCAGGTCCATCTTGCCGGTCTCGAACGGCACATCACCCCATTCCAGGCCCTGCAGATTATAATGTACCGCACGCTGGCC
>JBKBLD010000051.1:0-8636 GCA_046296675.1 Hyphomonas sp.
CGGGCCGGCCATGCGCTTGGCAACAATCTGTTCAACCGGGTCTATCAGGCGCTGTTCGGGCACGATTTCACCGATATCTTTTCCGGCTACCGCGTCTTCACGCGCCGCTTTGCCAAGAGTTTCCCGGCACTTTCGGCTGGTTTCGAGATCGAGACGGAAATGTCCGTCCACGCCTCATCCCTTCGCCTGCCGGTCGTCGAGATCGAAACCGAATATGGCAAACGGGTGGAAGGCTCTGCCAGCAAGCTGTCGACCATCCGGGACGGGCTGAGGATCCTCACGATGATGGCGATGCTGCTCAAGGAGACAAAACCGTTCGTCTTCTTCGGCCTGATTGCAACCGCCCTGTTTGCTGCCGCCGGCGCGCTGCTGCTGCCGGTCCTGGCGGACTATCTCGCAACCGGGATGGTGCCGCGGTTTCCGACGTTCATCCTATCCATGACGCTACTGATCGGGGCGATGCTGTCGGCGTCGTGCGGGGTGATTCTCGATTCTGTTTCTCGGATGCGGGTGGAGCAGAAGCGGATTTTCTATCTCTCGCAGGCCCCTGCCCGCGGCGAGCGCGCCCTGTTCGGGACGGACCCGGCCGAAGAGCGCAGCGCCGAGGCACCGACCTCGCCCCGCGAATTGCGGGCCTGAGTCACGAAAGAACGAATCAGATTTCCTGATTGTAGGCGCCGACTTCGGCATGTTTGCCGAGGCGGGGTTTCACTTCCTTGTGGAAGAGGTCGCGCATGTCGGCCTCGCTCCCCATGGATTCGACCACGACCACCAGTTCCGGCTTGTTGGACGAGGCGCGCACCAGCACCCAGGAGCCATCTTCCAGCGTCACGCGGGCACCATTGACGGTGTTCACCTCGACAACCTTCCGCCCAAGGATTTCCTTGCCCGCCAGCGCCTTGTATTCCTCGACCATCCGGTCGACCACGCCATACTTCACCTCATCGCCGCAATGTGCGGCCATGGTAAGCGAGGTGTAGGCAACGCCGAGTTCGCTCTTGAGATCGGCCATGGTCTTGCCGGGATTGCGGTCGAGCATTTCCAGCACCGCCTTGGCCGCGACAAGACCGTCATCATAGCCAAGACCGATCGGCGGGCGGAAGAAGAAGTGGCCGGACTTCTCAAAGCCCGCCAGCGCGCCGAGCTCGTTCGTGCGGCGTTTGATGTAGGAATGGCCGGTCTTGTAATAGTCGACGGTGGCGCCATTGGCCTTGAGGACCGGATCGGTCTTGTAAAGGCCGGTTGATTTCACATCGACGACAAAGGTCGCATCCGGATGGTTCTTCGACAGGTCGCGGGCCAGCATCAGCCCTATCTTGTCGGCATAGATTTCCTCGCCGGTATTGTCGACCACGCCGCAGCGGTCGCCGTCACCATCAAAGCCGAGCGCCACATCGGCGCCGGTCTCCCGCACGGCTTCCGCCATCGCATGCAGCATCTCGGCATCTTCCGGGTTCGGATTGTATTTCGGGAAGGTCATGTCGAGATTGCAGTCCATCTCGATCACGTCAGCGCCGATGCCGCGCAGGACATCGCCGGCAAAGGCGCCGGCCGTGCCATTGCCGCAGGCGGCCACGACCTTCAGCTTCCGCTTCAGCCTGGTGTCGCCGATGATGGCCTGGATATATTTCTCGCGGATGCCATCGACGCGGAAATGGGCCCCGCCGGCGCGCGGCTGGAAGCTGCCCGACATGACGATTTCCTTCAGCCGCCCCATTTCGTCGGGGCCGAAGGTGAGCGGGCGGTCGGCCCCCATTTTCACGCCGGTCCAGCCATTTTCATTGTGCGAGGCGGTGACCATGGCGCAGCAGGCCGCGTCCAGTTCGAACTGGCTCCAATAGACCATCGGCGAGAGGGCGAGACCGACATCCAGCACCGTACAGCCGCCGGCGACAAGACCGAGGGTCAGCGCATTCTTGATCGGCTGGCTGATAGAGCGGTAGTCATGGCCGGTGACCACGGTCGGCTTCACGCCGAGTTCATGGAACAGCGCCGCCATGCCGAGGCCGAGGGCCTGGACGCCGGTGAGGTTCAGCTCCGGCGGTTTGGCATGGCCGATGCCGTTGAACCACCAGCGTGCATCATATTCCCGGAAGCCTGTTGGCTTCACCAGCGGCAGAATCTCGAATTCGAGCGTGTTGGGGGAAATATCGGCAAGCGGTTTCGGCAACATGGGTGTCCCTCCGTGAAACGGTTTCGCCCTCCCGGCGCGGCCGGGAAGGATTCGATTCCCCCTGAGTGCAGCTTTCGCGCCACAGGGGAAAGAGACAAAGGCGCACATGACCAAAAATTCAAAGATATCTTATTGCCTCTGATATAGAGAATACTAGCTCGGTGGGCATCGGCGCAGATGCCGATGGCCCCTTCCCCCGGCGGCCAACTTGTCAGAACGAGGAGTGAGCTCATGAAACTGAAGGCCTTGATCGCCTCTACCGGCCTGCTTTGCCTGCCCGCCCTGCCGGCCTTTGCCGAAGGCTGGTATGGCAGCCTCAGCGCCGGCTTCAACATGCAGGATGACAGCGGCAACACTGGTGCGACCGGCGCGTTCAATACCGGCAATGGCGACCCCGTGATCCCGAACGGCACGCCGATCGCCGCCGGCACGCCGTATGGCTGGAAAACCGAATTCGAGAGCGGCTATGTGCTGTCCGGCGAGTTTGGCCGTTCGTTCGACAATGGCTTCCGCGCGGGCCTTGAGCTGGTCTATTCGAGCGCTGATGTGGACACCCATACCGGCGTCAATGTTGCCGGCACGGTGATCGACGGCGTCGATGCGGCGGTGATCGCCGGCTCCCCGGACCAGCTCGGCGCCACGGTCGGTCAGGTGGTCGCCACCGATGACGGCAAGATCAAGAATACCGGCGTCTTCGCGAACCTCTATTACGACTTCAATCGCGGCGGCCGGTTTTCGCCCTATGCCGGGGCGGGCCTTGGGTTTTCCAATGTCGATGTGGACTACCAGCCTTCCGGCATCGGCATCATCAATGACAGCGAGACGAAGTTTGCCTGGCAGGTGAAAGGCGGCGTGACCTTTGCGCTCACCGACAGTGTCGATCTGTTCACAGAGGTGGCATACCGGGCAACGGATGACGTGACCTTCACCAACCAGCTCTTCCCCGGCGATCTCAGCATCGAGAACAAGCAGACGACGCTGAGCGTCGGCGGGCGCCTGCGCTTCGGCGCCTACTGATCCTGCGCCTGAAGGATCGTCAGCTTGCCGCGTTTGCGCGCAGGAAGCTGGCGATCCAACCGGCCAGGAATTTGCGGTCGCAGTCGCCTTCGAGGGAGGCAACGGCCGCATCCGCCATCTCTTCGCCAAGACCGTTGCCACGGCGGGCGGTGTAGAGGGCGGCGGCGAAGGCTGCGTCGAATTCGGGATGACACTGGAAGCTTAGGGCGGGAAAGCCCTGATAGTTTAGGCCCGCGAAGCGGGTAAATTCGGAGCGGGCGATAACGCCGGCCTGCGCAGGCTTGATCTCCACCTGGTCCTGATGGCTGACGGCGATGCGCATGGCGGGCGGCGGCGGGGCGGCCAGGCCCGGCGCGGCGGTGATCTCATAGGCATGACGGCCGACACCCCAGCCCTTGGCCGACTTTTCGACCTTGCCACCGAGCGCCTCGGCCATAGCCTGATGCCCGAAACAGATGCCGACCTGCGGGCGGCGCGCCTCTGCCGCTGCGCGGATGAAATTCAACAGCGGGCTGATCCAGGGTTCTTTATCATACACCCCGGCGGGAGAGCCGGTATAGAGCACCGCCTCAAGCCCGGCCGGATCAGGCAGCGTCTCGCCCTTGACGACCGAAACCGTATCGAAGGCAAAACCGGGATCGACAGCGCCGAACATCCGGCGGAACATCTCCGGATAGTCCGGGAACTGATCGCGGATCGCAGGCGGTGGCTGGCCGGTTTCGATGATCGTCAGTTTCATGAGTAACTACTCGGCCGCAACTTCAGTTTCCGGCGAGGGTGCTGGCTGGACCAGGAACCCGCCGGACTGACGTGCCCAGAGATCCGCATAAAGACCGCCGGCAGCGACGAGTTCCTCATGGCTGCCCTGTTCAACGATGCGGCCTTCATCCAGCACGATCAGCCGGTCCATCGCCGCGATGGTCGACAGGCGGTGGGCGATGGCGATCACGGTCTTGCCGTCCATCAGGCGGAAAAGATTGTCCTGGATTGCGGCTTCGACTTCGGAATCGAGCGCGGAGGTCGCCTCATCGAGGATGAGGATCGGGGCATCCTTGAGGAAGATGCGGGCAATGGCGATACGCTGGCGCTGGCCGCCGGAGAGTTTCACGCCGCGCTCGCCGACATGCGCGTCAAGACCTGTGCGGCCCTTGGAATCCTCAAGGCTGTCAATAAAGAGGTGCGCCTCGGCCTTTTCCGCAGCGGCGCGGATGTCCGCATCGCTGGCGCCCGGATGGCCATAAGCGATGTTCTCGCGGATAGACCGGTGGAGCAAGGACGTGTCCTGCGTCACCATGCCGATCTGTGCCCGGAGCGAATCCTGCGTGACGGTTGCAATGTCATGCCCATCGATGAGGATTCGCCCGCCTTCGGTGTCGTAGAAACGCAGCAGCAGGCTCGTCAGCGTCGTCTTGCCGGCGCCGGAGCGCCCGACAAGGCCGATCTTCTCGCCGGGCCGGATCGTGAGGCTAAGCCCCTCGATGACACCGGCGCCCTTGCCATAATGGAAGGTGACATTCTCGAACTGGACCTCACCGCGAACGCGCGGCAGAAGCTCCGCAACCGGCGCATCGGTGACGGCGACGGGCTTGCCGAGCATCGCCATACCGTCATAGATGACGCCGATATTCTCGAACAGGCCGGCGACTTCCCACATGATCCATTGCGACATGGACTTGATGCGCAGGGTGAGGCCGACGGCGGCTGCGACCGCGCCTGCCCCGATGAGATTGCCCATCCAGAGATAGATGCCGCCGGCCGCGACGAGGAAGACCAGCAGCGAATTGTTGAGATAAACGATGACGTTGAAGCCGGTGACCATCCGCATCTGGCGGTGGACGGTGGCGAGAAAACCGCTCATCGAGTCGCGGGCATAATCCGCCTCGCGGCCCGAATGGGCGAAGAGCTTGACGGTCTGGATGTTGGTGTAGCTGTCGACGATGCGGCCGGTCATGATCGAGCGGGCATCGGCCTGGGCTTCGGCGATTTTCCCGAGGCGCGGCACGAACCACCACATGACGAAGCCGTAGACCACCGCCCAGAGAATGAAGGGCAGCATCAGCAGCGGATCGGCGGCCCCGACCAGCGCCAGGGCGGAGACGAAATAGACGATGACGAAGACGAAGACATCGAGCACCTTCATCACCGCTTCGCGTACCGACAGGGCGGTCTGCATCACCTTGGTGGCGACGCGGCCGGCGAATTCGTTGCCGAAAAAACCCATCGACTGGCCGAGCATCTGGCGGTGCATGCGCCAGCGCGCGCTCATCGGCACATTGCCCATCAGGCCCTGATAGACGATCAGCCCCTGGATCAGCGTAGCCAGCGGCAGGCCGATCAGCAGCACCGCGCCCATGATGGCGAGCGTGCCGCCCTCGCGCTCGAGAAAGCCTTCGCGGTCAGCTGTGGCGAGCCAGTCGACGATGCCGCCGAGGAAGCCGAACAGCGCCACCTCCCCCACCGCGACCAGCGCGGTGAAGACCGACATGACGGCCAGCCAGGGCACTGCATCGCGGATGTAATGCCAGATGAAGGGCAGGAATTCCGTCGGCGGAACGCCCTGCCTTGTTTCCGGGAATGGCTCGATACGGCGTTCAAAGAAGCGGAACATGACCCGCCCCATTTGGCGGCGGGGGCGTCAAAGAACAAGGCTTGCCCCCTGCCAGTTTTGGTGGATTACGGCGCCGCCGGGGGCTCGCCGCCCGCCTGCGCGGCGATCCAGCCTTTCACTTCCGCCTCCAGTACATCCATCGGCACCGATCCGTTGCCGAGGACGACATCATGGAACGCGCGGATATCGAAGGCCTGGCCCAGGGCAGCTTCGGCCTCGGCGCGCAGGGCGCGGATCTTGAGTTCGCCGATCTTGTAGGCGGTCGCCTGTCCCGGCCAGCCGATATAGCGGGTCACTTCGGTCTGGATATTGAGGGGCGCAAGCGCCGTATTCTCCTTGAAACAGGCTTCGGCGCGCTCGCGGCTCCAGCCATACCAGTGCAGGCCGGTATCGGAGACGAGCCGGCAAGCGCGCCACATTTCCATCGAAAGGGCGCCGAACTGCTCGTACGGCGTCTGCATCAGGCCGGCCTCGGTGGCGAGGTATTCGGCATAAAGGCCCCAGCCTTCGCCAAAGGCGGTGGCGTAATATTCCTGCCGGAAGCGCGGCTGGTCCTTCATTTCCTGCGCCAGCGCGATCTGAAGATGGTGGCCGGGGACGGCTTCATGGGCGGAAAGGGCCGGGAGTTCGTAAAGTGGACGCTGATCGAGAGCCCAGGTGTTGACGAGATAGGTGCCGGGGCGCCCCTCGACCGGATCGCCGGAGACATAGCGCCCGGAGGTGTAGCCCGGCGCGATCGACAGGGGCACCGGGGCGACGGTGTAGCCGAGACGCGGCAAGCGGTTGAAATAGTCCGGCAGGATGGCGTCGAGACGGACGGAGATTTCCTGCGCCGCCGCCATCAGTTCACCTTCGCTTTGCGCATAGAATTGTGGATCGCTGCGCAGGAAGGCCTGGAAGTCGGCAAAGCTGCCGTCAAAGCCGGTTTCGTCAATGATCGCCTCCATCGCGGCGCGGATGCGGGCGACTTCTTCAAGGCCGATGGCGTGGATCTCTTCGGCCGAATAGCCGGCACCGGCGGTATGGCTGTCGATCAGGGCGGCATAGACTTGGCGGCCACCGCGCAGGCCGGCAATGCCCGCGCCCCGGCGGGCGGCCGGGGCATAGGTTTCATCCATGAACTGGACTGTCTCGCGATAGGCCTCGATCGCGACCGTCACCGCCGCCAGCCCTTCTTCCTGAAGCCTTGATCTGGACTCAGGACTGATCGTTTCCGGAAGTTCGGTGAACGGCCGGTAGAGCTCGCTGTCCGCCGGATCATCCTTGATCTGCGCAGCCGCCTGATCACGCGAGGTCGTCAGCGGGTCGATATGCGCGGTCCAGCCGGTCTCGATCCCGCGCTGCATATTGGCCCGGTTCTGGGCGAAATAACGCGGCACATCATTCAGCCGGGCGATCCAGGCGAGCGCATCTTCCTCGGAGCGGAGCCGGAGCCGCATCGCAGCGAAAACAGGCTCGGCCTGAAAGCCCCAGTCGCCGGTAAAGGGTATGCGCGCCGAATCATGCCGGAAATCAGCGATTTCATCTGTCAGGAGGCGGGTCAGGATAGCCTTGTCGATGCTGCGGGCGCTGTCGGCCTGGTTGATTTCGGCTAGCAGCCGGGTTGCCCTGGCCGCCCGGGCGGCAACGGCTTCGGGCGAGACATCGCGCCAGCTGCGGGCGGCCGTGCGGGCGCTTTCGGCCGCCTCATCCGGGTCTGACTGGCGGACATGCGCCTCATAGGCGGTGACCAGCGGGTCCAGCGGATCGGCCAGCGCCAGCGGGCTGAGGGCAAACAGCAGGAGGGTGAATACGGCCGGTTTCATATTGTCGCTCCCTTGTCAGCCTGCGTTGACACCACCTTAGAGGCTCGTAGAAGCGGATGCCAGCATCCCATAGTACGCGAGGCACCTCCAATGACCGGACCGAAGCGCGCCGCCACGCGCCCCTTGTCCCCGCACCTCCAGGTCTGGCGCTTTCACGCCACGATGCTGGCCTCGATCACCCACCGGATCACCGGCTCGGCGCTCTACTTCGGCACCTTCCTGATCGCCGCCTGGCTGATCGCGCTGGCCAGTGGGCGCGAGGCCTATGAGACAGTCGAAGCCATCGTCTTTTCGGTGTTCGGACAGATCATCCTGTTCCTGTGGGCCGTCGCGGTCCTGTTCCACTTCGCCAATGGCATCCGCCACCTGCTCTGGGACGGCCCCGGCATCGGCTTTTCGCCGAAGGTCGCCAGCCAGGTTTCGATCTTCAATTATGTCTTTGCGATCCTCGGCGCGGCCGCCCTGTTCGCTGCGGCGAAGTTCTGAGGGAGCGCGTGATGTCCAAAGGTGAATTCCTGACCCCGGTGAAGGCCGCCCGCGGCCTTGGCTCGGCCAAGTCCGGCACGGCGCATCACATCCGCCAACGCGTGTCCGCTCTGGCCCTGATCGTGCTCGTGCCATGGTTCCTGTTCTCTGTGATCAAGGCAGCCAATGGCGGGTATGACGCCGCCCTCGCCTGGGCCGGCCAGCCGCTGAACGCGCTGCTGCTGATCCTGACGGCCGGTGCGGCGGTCTATCACATGCGCCTCGGTATGCAGGTCGTGATCGAAGATTATATCGGTAAGGCGGGGACACGCGGCGCCCTCCTGATCCTGAACACCTTTGCCTGCGTGGCTCTGTTTGCCGCCGTGGCGATGGCGGTCATCGGCATCTGGACCGCCGGCTGAGACACGCGAAGAAAGACAAGAAGATGAGCACCTATAACTGGATCGATCATACCTACGACGTTGTGGTCGTTGGCGCCGGCGGCTCGGGCCTCCGCGCAGCCCTTGGTGCGGCGCAGGCCGGCCAGCGCACGGCCTGTATCACCAAG
>JBKBLD010000052.1:0-8202 GCA_046296675.1 Hyphomonas sp.
CTCAGGCGTTCTTGATTGTCAGCCCGCCGTCCACGGGAATATGCACCCCGTTGAGGAAGCTCGCCGCCGGCAGGACCAGTGACAGCGTCATATGCGCGACCTCTTCCGGGATCCCGTACCGGCGCAGCGGCACGCGGCGCTTGGCGTAGATCTCCTTGTGCTCGTCCGGGATGGCCGCAGTAATGCCGGTGATGATCGGGCCGGGGCAAATGCAGTTCACGGTAATGCCTTCCCGGCCAAGATCGACTGCCAGGCCGCGCGTCAGGCCGATCACGCCATGCTTGGCGGCCACATAGGGCGAGTTGCCCGGCGTCGCTCCCAGCCCTTCGGTGGAGGCGATGTTGACGATCCGCCCCCAGCCATTCTTGCGCATATAAGGCAGGGCCGCACGGATCGCCCGCTGGTGCGAGGTGAGCATGACGTTGATCGACGGACCCCAGCTGTCCTCATAGCTCTCTTCGCCGACCTGTCCGGGAATGGCGAAGCCGGCATTGTTGACGAGGATGTCCAGACCCCCGAAATGCACCGCCGCCTCATCCACCACGCGTTTGATCGCCGCCGCATCGCCGACATCCAGCGCCCAGCCCTTCACATGGTCGATCCCGGCTGCCCTGATCTCATCGACGACCCTGTCGACGTTTTCCTGCTTGAGGTCCGTCACGGCAACATTCGCGCCCTCGCGCGCGAACAGATGCGCGGTTGCCCGCCCCATGCCGCTGGCTGCGCCGGTGATGAGGGCCGTCTTTCCTTTGATGGAACGCGAAAGGTCTTTGTAGGGTGGTTGTTCGCTCATGCCTGTTTCCTCAGTCTCTTTATGGTTCCGGAGAAGTTCAGGACCGGCCGGCCGTCTTCCCCATAAATGATGCCGCGCACGAAGCTCAGCGAACCGCCCTTGCGCAGCGTGTCGCCCCGCGCCGTCAGCCGCTCGCCCTCCACCGCGCCGTCGATGAACTCCGCCGTGAAGGCGACGGTGACGCCGTACGAGCCTTCCATCGCCTCATGGCCGATGGCGAACAGGGCGAAATCGGCAAAGGTCATCAGGCAGCCGCCATGCACCACGCCGCCGGCATTCATATGCTTGCGCTGGACCCGGAACGCCGCGACCGGGCCCTGTTCATCGACCTTGAAATAGAAGGGGCCAGCGGTTTCGTGCTCGAAGGGCTCCTCGGCCCAGGTCGTCCAGCCCGCAAATTCGCCCTCGGTCACGATTGATGTCGACATGTGTCCTCCCCGGAGGTTGTTCCGGCTGCGGCAACCATACCCCTCCGTAACCCTTCGACAAGCGTGCCGTCGGGGCATAAAGTGGCGATCGAAAAGATTGTCCGGGAGTAGATGCCAATGGCCTTTGATGCCGAAACCCGCGCCGCCCTGATCGAACAGGTGCGCCGCTTCGTGACCGAGACCTGCGTGCCGGTGGAGGCCCAGGTCGGCGAGGAGGACGCGGTCCCCCAGCATGTCGTCGATGCCATGAAAGAGCTTGGCCTGTTCGGGATTGCCGTTCCGGAAGCCTATGGCGGGCTCGACCTCGACATGGAGACCGAGTGCCTCGTCGCGATGGAGCTTGGCCAGACCTCGCCGGCCTTCCGCTCGGTGGCCGGCACCAATATCGGCATCGGCAGCCAGGCGCTCGTCCTCTTCGGCACCGAAGCGCAGAAAGCCAAATGGCTTCCCGGCGTGGCCTCCGGCCACCTTATCGCGAGCTTTGCGCTGACCGAGCCGGAAGCCGGCTCTGACGCGGCTGGCCTCAAGACGAAGGCCGTTCGTGACGGCGACCATTACATCCTCAATGGCACCAAGCGCTACATCACCAACGCCAACAAGGCCGACCTCTTCACCGTCATGGCCCGCACCAATCAGGACGAGCCGGGCGCCAGAGGAGTCTCCGCTTTCGTCGTCGAGCGCGACACCCCCGGCCTCAGCGTCGGCAAGCCCGAGAAGAAGATGGGCCAGCAGGGCGCCCATATCTGCGACGTGATCTTCGAGAATGCCCGTGTGCCGGACGAGAACCTGATCTCGAAGGAGGGCGACGGCTTCAAGGTCGCCATGAGCGTCCTTGACAAGGGCCGCCTGCATATCTCCGCCGTGGCAACCGGCGTTTCCAAACGCCTGATCCGCGAGATGGTCAATTATGCGCTGGAGCGGCGCCAGTTCGGCAAGCCGATCTTCGAGCACCAGCTGCTGCAGGGCATGATCGCCGACAGCCAGGCAGAGACCTATGCGGCCGAATGCATGATCCTCGACGCCGCGCGCCGCCGCGATGCGGGCGAGGACATCACGATGCTTGCCTCGTGCACGAAGCTGTTTGCGACGGAGGCCTGCGGCCGGGTCGCCGACCGCGCGGTGCAGATTTTCGGCGGGGCAGGCTATGTCACCGATTATGGTATCGAGCGGTTTTACCGCGATGTGCGCATCTTCCGCCTGTATGAAGGCACCAGCCAGATCCAGCAGATCATCATCGCCCGCGAGCTTGCAAAAGCCGCCAAGGCAGGGAGCCTCTGATGTTTGAAATCGACCCGACCGATCCGCACGAAGTGGGGCTCAATGCCGACCGCCTGGCGGCGATCCCGGAATTCTTCAAGACGAATTATGTCGATCCCGGCAAGCTGCCCTGTATCGCCACACTGATCTCGCGCGGCGGCGAGGTGGCACATGAAAGCTATGTTGGCGCCACCGAAATGGGCGGCAGCGAGCCGATCAGCCCGGAGACGATCTTCCGCATCTATTCGATGACGAAGCCCGTGACGACCCTCGCCTTGATGATGCTGTTCGAGGAAGGCCGTATCCGGCTCGAACATCCCGTTAGCCGCTACATCCCCGAATACAAGCATGTGAAGGTGTGGGCTGGTGGCACGGCCGAGGCACCGAAGCTGAAGGATCCGGACCGCGAGATGACGATCCTCGATCTGATCACGCACACGTCCGGCCTGACCTATGGCTTCCTCCACCAGGACGAGACCGACGCGATCTACCGGCGCGAAAAGGTCGGCCATCACACGCAGACCCTGAAGGAAATGGCGCGCCAGATGGCGGGCCTGCCGCTCGCCTTCTCGCCCGGAACGGAGTGGCGCTACAGCCACTCGATCGACACGCTCGGCGCGATCGTGGAGATCATCACCGGGCAGGAACTGGACGAATTCTTCCGGGAGCGGATTTTCGGCCCGCTTGGCATGGTCGATACCGATTTCTGGGTGCCGGAAGACAAGATCCACCGGCTGATGGCCTGCTATCAGAAGGATGCCGAGACCGGGAAAACAACCCTTGCCGATCCCGGCGGGGCGGCCTCGAAACTCTATGCGAAACGCCCGGTTCAACTGAATGGCGGCGGGGGCCTCGCCTCCACCGTGCGCGACTATCACCGCTTTGCCCTGATGCTGCTGCGCGGCGGCACGCTGGACGGGGCGCGGATCATCAGCCCCAAGACCTGGGAGTTCATGCGCCAGAACCATCTGCCCGGCGGCCAGACCATGCGCGGCATGGGCCGCTCGGCCTTTACCGAGGTGATGGCCGAAGGTGTTGCGTTCGGGCTGGGTGGGTCTGTTGTCACCGATGTCGTGGCCACCCGCCAGCCGGGCAGCGAGGGCACCTTCGCCTGGGGCGGGCTTGCCTCGACCTTCTTCTGGATCGATCCGGAGGAAGAGCTGATCGCGGTGCAGGCGACCCAGCTGATGCCATCCTCGACCTATCCGATGCGCCTGCAGCTCCAGCAGCTCGTCTATGCGGCGATTGACTGGTGAGTGAGGAAAGGCCGAACCCAGTCCGCGAGGCGATCCTGTTGCTGACGGCCGCCAAGGGTCCCGGCAAGACGATCGCCCCGGAAGACGCCGCAAAGACGGTCAGCCCGGACAGCTTCGTGCGTGTGCTGAAAGATGTGCGTGCCGAGGCCGTTCGCTTGCACAAGGCCGGTCTGATTGCCATCTACCGGAAGGGCAAGCCGGTGGCCGATCCGGACACGTTCAAGGGGGTGTACCGGCTGGGGCTACCTCCTCCGAAAGAAAGCGATGCCCAAACCGTCTGATCCGTTCCATGAGTTCGTGCACGAACTCCTTGCCGGGATCGGACCTGTCACGATCCGGCGCATGTTTGGCGGAGCGGGCGTGTTTCGGGACGGGGTCATGTTCGCCCTGCTGGCGGACGACCAGATCTATCTGAAGGCGGATGCGGGCCTGCGCGCAGACCTGCTGGCGGAGGGCGGCGAACCGTTTCTCTGGACGCGGCCCAGCGATGGGCGCGTGATGGATCTCGGCTATGCCGGCCTGCCCTCAGCCGCGCTGGACGATCCGGACGAGGCGTGCCAATGGGCCCGCCGGGCACTGACGGTCGCGCACGCGGCAAGGGCTGCGAAGCTGCCGAAACGCCGGCGGCGTTAAGCCACAGCCGGGCTGAGCACCGGCTGGTCGAGCGAGAAGGCGTAGTCGGACGATCCGTGCCGGCGCATATGCAGCAGCCGCTGGAAGCCATCCTCGAGCGTGAAGCGCTGACCGCGCGGTGCCCACCACATCACGAAGCTGGCCCCGTCGCTGCGGTCGATTTCCTGGCTCAGGCGGCGCATTCCGGGCGGATGGGTGCGGCCATTATAGGTGAAGGATTTCAGGTCATCGAGCGAGCGCCAGACGGCGAGGGTCGAGACTTCCGGCGCACCCCAGTCCTCCGGATACGGAAAGGCGTCGTTATAGGAACGCCATGAGCCGTCCGGACACCGCAGCCCGTGCACATGATGGTGCAGCCCCTCAAACGAATCCGCATCGGCGAAAATCCGCGGCAGGACCGACAGGAAAATCATGACAAAAGGATTGTCGAGCGTGAACGCCCCCAGCGGCCGCGCACAATTGAAGTGTATCAGTCTGTATCCCATCGATTTCCGAGTCCGCGAGGCTGGTTTTCACCACCCTAGGGCGACAAGGTTGATTAATCTTTAAGGGGAAACAAAAGGATTATCGGCAATCGGAGATTACTTTCCTTTGAACTCTGTGGGGCGCTTCTGCAGGAAAGCGGAGACGCCTTCGCGGAAGTCCTCGGTTCGCCCGGCCGTGCGCTGGGCCACGCGTTCGCCGTGCAGGGCCGAGCCGAAGTCGGCTTCGCTGGCCTCCCAGATCAGCTTGCGCGTCAGGGCAAGGGCGACCGTCGGGCCGGCGGCGAGTTTTGCGGCAAACTCAAGCGCGGTCGGCATCAGCTCCGTGTCTTCCACGACGCGGTTGACGAGCCCCCAGCTCATTGCCTGCTCGGCCGGCACTTTCTCGCCGAAGAGGGCCATCTCCATCGCCCGGACACGCCCAATCGTGCGCGCGAGCAGCCAGGTCGAGCCGCCATCCGGCACGAGACCGATGCGGCGGAAGGCCTGGAGGAAATAGGCGCTCTTCCCGGCGATCACGATGTCGCCCATCAGGGCGATCGCGCAGCCGACACCGGCGGCGGCGCCGTTGACGGCGGTTATGACGGGATGGGGATGTTCCCGGATGGCGGTGACCAGCGGATTGTAGAAGGCATCCAGCGCCTTGCCGGCATCCGCCTGCGAGCCGGGATGGGCGATCTCTGGCCCCGCGCCCATGCCGCCGAGATTTGCGCCGGAGCAGAAGCCCCGGCCCTTGCCGGTCAGGATGGTGCACCGCGCCTCACCGGCCGCGACCTCGAAAGCGTGGAGAAGTTCGATCGCGGTATCGACACCGCAGGCGTTCAGCGTCTTGTCATCGTCAAAGGCGATGATCGCCGTGCCGCCCTGGAGTTCGTAGGAAATCTTCTGATAAGCCGTCGCCATCTGGCGTCTCCTCATGCCTCTGAAAAGTCTCTGTTGCAGCGGGTTGTAGAGTGAAGCGTGCTGCCCGTGAACGCCTCACGCCGGGTCAGCCGCTCCGGTGCCCCCTTGGGGAAACCCTGAACAGGCGCTACAGTGTTCAGCAACAATAAGGATTGGGAGATTCAAGATGGCCCTCGACATTGCGCCGGGTTCCGGCATGAGCACGCTGCTGGCAAAACAGAAAGACGCGCATCTGCGCGACGGCATCCCTTCGGTACAGAAACGGATTGAATGGCTCGACAAGTCGATCGATCTCCTCGTCACCCATGGCGACGCGCTGAACGAGGCGATGTGTGCCGATTTCGGCCACCGATCAAAGGACCAGTCGAACCTGACCGACATCGCCGGCTCCATCGGCGCGCTGAAATTTGCCAAGGCAAATGTGGCGAAATGGATGAGGCCGGAAAAGCGCAAGGTGGAGTTTCCCCTTGGCCTGCTCGGCTCCAAGGCGGAGCTGCAGTTCCAGCCGAAGGGCGTGATCGGCGTCATCAGCCCCTGGAATTTCCCTGTCAATCTCACCTTCACGCCGCTGGCAGGCGTATTCGCGGCCGGCAATCGCTGCATGATCAAGCCGTCAGAATTCACCGAGGCGACCTCGGAGTTGATGAAGGAGCTGATCGCGAAATATTATTCGCCGGAGGAATGCGTGGTCGTCACCGGCGGGCCGGATGTCGGGGCAGAGTTCACCAAGCTGCCCTTCGACCACATCCTCTTCACCGGGGCGACGTCGGTGGCGCATCATGTGATGCGGGCTGCGGCGGACAATCTCGTGCCGCTGACGCTGGAGCTTGGTGGCAAGAGCCCGGTCATCCTGGGGCGCTCCGCTGACCTTCAGAAGGCGGCGAACCGCATCATGGCGGGCAAGACACTGAATGCCGGGCAGATATGCCTCGCCCCGGACTATGCCTTCGTGCCGAAGGACAGGACAAAGGATTTCGTTGCCGCCGCGACCCAGGCGATCGAGACGATGTATCCGTCCGGGCTGAAGGACAATAACGACTACACCTCAGTCATCAACCAGCGCCATTATGACCGGATCATGGGCTATGTAGAGGATGCGCGCGCGAAGGGCGCCGAGGTGATCGAGATCAATCCGAAGGGCGAGAATTTCGCCCAGCAGCCCCACCACAAGATCCCGCCGCATATCATCATCGATCCGACGGATGATCTGAAGGTGATGCAGGACGAGATCTTCGGGCCGATCCTGCCGGTCAAGTCCTATGGCGATGCAAAGGATGCGGTGGCTTATATCAATGCCCATCCGCGCCCACTCGGGCTTTATTATTTCGGCGATGACGAGAGCGAAAAGAGCTTTGTACTGAACAACACGACCTCCGGCGGCGTGACCGTGAATGATGTGATCTTCCATGTCGCGCAGGAGGACCTGCCCTTCGGCGGCGTTGGCCCGTCGGGCATGGGCGCCTATCATGGCCGCGAGGGCTTCTATGAGTTCAGCCACAAGAAGGCGGTCTATACGCAGACTAAGAATGAACTGCTCGCCATGATGCGCCCGCCTTATGGCGACAAGTTCCGCGGCCAGGTGAAAGGCCGGATCAAGAAATAGGCCTTCCCGCCAGCACCTAAAGCCGGACAGGGCGGAGCCCTTCCGGTTTTGAGGCAATGTAGCGAGCGGAGACGGAATCGGGCCGCAAGCTTGGTTAGTGTGAAACAGGGGTGGCGACCCGCCTGTCTCCGCTGCCGGGATTTTCATCCCCGCCCGCCAGTGCATACCCTGCACGGACGACCAGAGCATAATACCACCGCTGGAGAGGTGTAGGATAAGATTCCTGCACATTTCTGCGATGTGCAGTGTTTGCTGGGGGCAGGTGAGGAAAGCGTGGGGGATAAGCGCGCTCTCCCGTCTTCGTCATCCCGGGATCTGCGCAGCAGATGCCCGGGACCCAGACGCTGGCCTCACTGGTTCCCGGTCTTCGCCTGCGGCGAAACCGGGATGACGAGCGTTGTGGTTTGCCGTGCTTGGCGCTGAGTGCCGCCTAGGCGGCTTTCTGCTGAGCTTTGGGTTGGACTTTCATGGCGCGCTTCCTTTCACTGGGGCCGCGTGCGTCCTCCACCGGAGGATCTAACGCGCGAGGGGGAAAGGTTGCTGTCAGAATGGAATTTCATCCATGATATCAAAAGGCCGATCATTATTCGGTTGAGCTGCCTCCAAGGCTTTTTTTGTTCTGTCGTCTAATTTCAGTAGCGCTACAATTTCTTCCGCCACCTCTTCAGCAGTTCGCTTCTTTCTTGGAAGCGCTTGCTGCTTGGAGATAAATCCCTTTGGGTCTTCACCCATTTTGAAAGAAATGACTTTGACCTGCCTCAGGTTTTTCGGACCAGTTCTTGCTTGGGACGCGACCATCTGGAAAGGTGGTTATCATGCGGAAGGCCCGTTTTACGGACGAAGAGAT
>JBKBLD010000053.1:0-6571 GCA_046296675.1 Hyphomonas sp.
CAGCTCCTCGCGCGGCGCCGGCTCGCCGAGCCCGTCGGCGCGGCGGTCAAACTTGCCCTCCAGCCCGGCGCTCGCCCCCCACTGGTGACAGAACACGCCTACGGCCTGGGCGAGGTTCAGCGAGGAAAAGGCCGGGTTCACCGGATAGGTCAGGATCGCGTCGCACAGCGCCACCGCCTCATTCGGCAGGCCGGATTTCTCCCCCCCGAACAGCACACCCGCCCGCCCCGGATGGGCTTTCAGCGCGTCCACCGCGCCCGGCGCATCGAACACCGGCTTCTCCATCCCCCGTGGCCGCGCCGTGGTGGCGATCGCATAGGTGAGGCCGGCCATCGCCGCCTCCAGCGTCTCGAACACCGTCACCACCGTGCCCTGCCCCAGTGCGCCGGCCGACATCGCCTCGGCCGTTTCGCTCGGCCAGCCATCGCGCGGGGCTATCAGGCGCAGGTCCGTCAGGCCGAAATTCAGCATCACCCGCGCCGCCGCGCCGATATTCTCGCCCAGCTGCGGCGTGTGCAGCAAAATCGCAGGTTTGGAGTGCATATCAGCCCTCAGTTTCCGGGTTTTGACGCGGCCCGCGGGTCTGCTATAGCCCCGCCAAACCCGTATGAAGCGCAAGGATTCCAAAACATGGCGAAGATCAAGGTCAAAAACCCCGTTGTGGAGATGGACGGCGATGAGATGACCCGGATCATCTGGCAGCTCATCAAGGACAAGCTGATCTATCCCTATCTCGATATCGACCTGAAATATTACGACCTTTCGATCGAGAAACGCGACGAGACCGACGATCAGATCACCATCGACGCGGCCGAAGCCACGAAGAAATACGGCGTCGCCGTCAAATGCGCGACCATCACGCCGGACGAGGCACGGGTCGAGGAATTTGGCCTCAAGAAGATGTGGAAGTCGCCCAACGGCACCATCCGCAACATCCTGGGCGGCGTCGTCTTCCGCGAGCCGATCGTCATCTCCAACATCCCGCGCCTGGTGCCGGGCTGGACCAAGCCCGTCATCATCGGCCGCCACGCCTTCGGCGACCAGTACCGCGCCACCGACTTCCTCGTCCCCGGCAAGGGCAAGCTGACGATGAAGTTCGAAGGCGAGGACGGCCAGGTCATCGAGAAGGAAGTCTATGACTTCCCCGCCGCCGGCATCGCGATGGGCATGTACAATCTCGACGAGTCGATCCGCGATTTCGCCCGCGCCTCGTTCAACTACGGCCTCCAGCGCAAGCTGCCTGTCTACCTCTCGACCAAGAACACGATCCTCAAAGCCTATGATGGCCGCTTCAAGGACATCTTCGCCGAGATCTGGGAGGCCGAGTTCAAGGACAAGTTCGCCGAATTCAAGGGCACCTACGAACATCGCCTGATCGACGACATGGTCGCCGCGGCGATGAAATGGTCCGGCGGCTATGTCTGGGCCTGTAAAAACTATGACGGCGACGTCCAGTCCGACACCGTCGCGCAAGGCTATGGCTCGCTCGGCCTGATGACCTCCGTGCTGCTCAGCCCCGATGGCAAGACCGTAGAGGCCGAAGCCGCCCACGGGACCGTCACCCGCCACTACCGCGCCCACCAGAGGGGCGAAGCGACGTCCACCAACTCCATCGCCTCGATCTTCGCCTGGACCCAGGGCCTCGACCATCGCGGCCGCATGGACGAGACCCCCGAGGTGCGCAAATTCGCCCAGACGCTCGAAAAGACCATCATCGAGACGGTCGAGGCCGGCTTCATGACCAAGGATCTTGCCCTGCTCGTCGGCCCGGATCAGGGCTATCTGACGACCGAAGGCTTCATCGAAAAGGTCGCCGAGCGCTTCGAAGCGGCCATGGCGAAAGCCTGACATCTGCCGGGCCGGCCTTCGGGCCGGCCCCTTGTCCCTCTCTGACGGGCCCCGGATGACCGAGCCTCAAACTCCTCCTGCATCCGGGTCCGGCCTGCCCAGCCGGGCCATCCTCGCCGGGCTTGTTCTCGTCACCGCCGCGATCTCGTTCACAGCCTGGCGAACGGGCGCGGCAAGTTCGCCCGAGGCGATCGCCTTCATTACCGGCGTCTTCTGCGTCTGGCTCGTCACCCGCCAGAACATCTGGAACTTTCCGCTCGGCCTGGTCACCGTCGGCATCTATGCCTTCGTTTTCTACGACTCGAGGCTGTTTGCGACCGCCGGGCTGCAGCTCATCTTCTTCGCGCTGAACCTGATCGGATGGTATCTCTGGCTGTATGGCGGGGAGAACCGCACCGCGCTGAAAGTGACGCCCGCCTCGACACTCGAACGCGCGCTGACCCTGCTCGGCATCGCCGGCGCGACCGCCCTTCTTTACCGCCTGCTGGAAGAGGCCGGCGGCGCCACCAAATTCTGGGACGCGCTCGTCACCTCGATCAGCCTCGCCGCCCAGTGGATGCAAAGCCGCAAGATCCTCGACTGCTGGTATCTCTGGATTCTCGCCGACATCCTTTACATCCCAATAGCATTCCATAATGGGCTCTATCTCACCGCCATGCTGTACGGGGTCTTTCTCGCGCTGGCGACCATGGGGCTGATCGAATGGCGAAGGGCGCTGAAGACATGAAGCAGACCGACACCGCCGTCATCGGCGCCGGAGAGATCAGTCTGCGCCGCGCCGTTCCGGCCGATGCCGAACGCCTCGCCCATATCGGCGTCGCTACCTTCATCGACAGCTATACTTTCGATATCGAGGGCGACGCCATGATCGCCCATTGCACCCGCCAGCATGCGCGCGAAGTCTATGAGGCATACCTTGCAGACCCCGCCTCGTCGGTCTGGCTCGCCGAATACGCCGCCACCGGCGCACCGGTCGGCTATGCCGTCAACTGCCCGCCCGACCTGCCCATTCCGCTGGAGGCGGGGGATGTCGAACTGAAGCGCATCTATGTCCTCTCCCGTTTCCACGGCTCAGGCACCGGCCAGCGCCTGATGGAGGCGGCCATCCTCGATGCCGGCGCCCGAGGCGCGCCGCGCCTCCTCCTCGGCACCTATCAGGACAATTACCGCGCCGTCGCCTTCTACCAGAAGCACGGCTTCGCCCTTGCCGGCACGCGCCAGTTCCAGGTCGGGGACCGGCTGTATGACGATATCATCATGGCCCGGCGCCTCTGAGCCTTTCGGAAACTACCTATGGCCGCCGGCGGGCACTTGGCGCAGGACTGCCCGGATGACGGACTACCGCTTACGCAGCGCCGAAGAGCGCCGGCAGGATATCATTGCCGAGGCGAACGCCCTCGGCATCGACGAGGCCTATATTTCAACGCTGGTGGAGACCTTCTACACAAGCGTGCGCGCCCACCCCATCCTTGGGCCGGTATTTGACACCGCCATCCAGGACTGGCCGCCCCATCTCGCCACAATGAAGAAGTTCTGGGCGTCGGTTGCGCTCGCCTCCGGCACTTATTCCGGCAAGCCGGTGCCCGCCCATGCAAAACACCGCCACATCCAGCAATGGCACTTCAATCTCTGGCTCGCCCTGTTCGAACAGACCCTGCGCGACACCGCCCGGACGCCCGGCGCCGTCGAATACTTCATGCAACGCGCCAACCGCATCGCCCAGAGCCTGCAGTTCGCGATGTTTGGCTTGCCGGGCTTTCCGCAACAGGAACCGCCGGCCTAGGCGCAGCTATACCTTCCGTGCACTGCGCACATAGCGCACCATGCCGTCTGTGGACGTCATCACCAGCGTGTGTGTGTGCACCCGGCCGTCACGGTGCAACACGCCGTCGAGCAGATTGCCCTTGGTCACGCCGGTCGCACAGAATACGGTCTCGCCGGACGCCAGCTCGTTCAGCGAATAGGTCTTGCCGAAATCGGTGATGCCGGTGCGCGCCGCGCGCTTCTTCTCGTCCTCATTGCGGAAGACGAGCCGGCCCAGCATCTGTCCGCCCACGCATTTCAGCGCGGCCGCCGCCAGCACGCCCTCGGGCGCGCCGCCCTGGCCGACATACATGTCGATACCCGTCAGCGGATTGGTCGTGGCGATCACGCCGGCCACATCTCCGTCCGTGATCAGCGCGATGCGCGCGCCGGCAGAGCGCAGCGAATCGATGATGTCCTGATGGCGCGGGCGGTCCAGAACGCAGACGGTCATGTCCTCGACATTGCGGCCCGCATGCTTCGCCAGCGCCTTGATGTTTTCTCCCGGCGTCGCTTCGAGGCTGACAATGCCGTCCGGGTAGCCGGGTCCGACCGCGATCTTGTCCATATAGGTGTCCGGCGCATGCAGAAGGCCGCCGCGCGGCGCAATCGCCAGAACGGCGCAGGCATCTGCCATCGCTTTCGCTGTCAGCGTCGTGCCCTCCAGAGGGTCGAGCGCAATGTCGATCTCCGGGCCTTTGCCGGTGCCGACTTCCTCGCCGATGTACAGCATCGGGGCTTCGTCCCGCTCGCCCTCACCGATCACGACTCGGCCCTTGAAATCGACCTCGTTGAAGGCCGAACGCATGGCGTCCACGGCGGCCGCATCGGCCTTCTTCTCATCCCCGCGCCCGGCAAGACGCGCCGCAGCGATGGCCGATACTTCGGTCACGCGCACCATTGCGTCAGCGAGGCTCGAAGTCAGAACGCTGTTTTTCATGTATTTTTATCTCCGGTACGGTCGTTCGTTCGATTATGGGGCAGCTTGAAGCAATTAGCTTGCCGTCTCAATGCGGATCAGGCGCGGCGCCTCGACGGTCACGCCGAGGGCTTCGATCCGGGCAATGGCGGAAATCATCTGGTTGCGGGGGCACCGGTGGGTCACGACAGCGACCGGGCTCGCCCCACTCTCATCGGCAGAGTCCTGCAGCAGCTTGTCCACCGACACGCCTTCTTCGGCCAGCGCCTCGGTCAGCGCCGCCAGTGTGCCCGGCTTGTCGGTCAGGCGCACACGCAGGAAGAAAGGCGCAATCTCCGTGCCCTCCCCCTTCACGAAGGGTTGGGCGACATGGTGCTCGGCGCGGCCGAAGGCGTTGCGGATGGCCGGGCGGAACAGCTTCGCCACATCGCCCATCACCGCGCTCGCCGTCGGCCCGGCGCCCGCGCCCGGCCCGGTCAGCACGACCGCGCCCAAGGGGTCTGCCTCGACGCGCACCGAGTTGAGCGAACCATCGATCCGCGCCAGCGCATGCGCCTGCGGCAGCGCCATCGGCTCCACCCGGCAGACAACGCCCGCCTTCGTCAGAACGCCTTCGGCTATCAGCTTGATGCGGAAGCCCAGCCGGTCTGCCATGCGCAGGTCCAGAAGGCCGATCTGCTCGATGCCGCGCACCTCCACCTTGGAGAAATCGAGGTCGGCTGAAAACGCGATCGCCGACAGGATCGCCGCCTTGTGCGCCGCGTCCATGCCGGACACGTCCAGCGTCGGGTCTGCCTCGGCATAGCCGCGCTTCTGCGCCTCTTCGAGCACTTCCTCATATGCCCGGCCGGTTTCCAGCATGGTCGAAGTGATGAAATTGCAGGTGCCGTTGAGGATTCCGGAAACCCGCGTCACTTCCGTGCCTGCCAGGCTGTCGCGCAGCACGCGCACCACCGGGATGCCGCCCGCCACCGCCGCCTCGAACAGCAGGTCCACATGCTTCTCCGCCGCCAGCGCGGCCAGCGCCTGGCCATGCTTGGCGATCAGCGCCTTGTTGGCCGTCACCACATGCTTGCCCGCGCGCAGCGCCGACTCCACGGCAAATTTCGCCGGCCCGTCCGATCCGCCAACGAGTTCCACGAACACGTCCACATTCGGGTCTTCCGCCAGCGTGGCGGCATCGTCGAACCAAGTATAACTGTCGGTATTCACCGGCCGGTTGCGGCTCTGCGAGCGCGCGCTGACGCCGGCAATCTCGACCTTCCCCGGCAGCCGCAGGCGGTCCTGACGCTGCACCAGCTCAATCAGCCCGCAGCCCACATGGCCAAGGCCCGCAATCCCAATTCTCAACGGCCCCATAGGGTGCCCTCACGCAACAGTTTCCGAGGGGGCCATACAGGGTTTGAGCCGCAGGCGGAAGCCCTGAGGGGCGGGTTTTCCGGATACTGTGCATTAAGGCTAAAGGCCGCAATACCCCTTACGGCTGGCGGGACGATCCACGTCTATCCAGCATGGGCAATTTTGAGTTTGAGCTGAACCACATTAGTGTCACCATATGTCTTTTGAACACGGTCGGTCACTTTCAGAGTGTCTTCCTGCTGTCATGCAGAAGTACTCGGGAGAAATGGGCGTTGTGAGCGACCCGGTTGTAACGAATACCGCCAGACTTTCGAATGCGTACTTCAGGTTGATAGGTGGAGGTGTGGCATTCCTGCTTGCGGGATGGATTCTCACACAACATGGAATGGACGGACTCCTACTCATGTCGATCAGCTTGATCGGAGCGTTACTCTATGCCATTGCCGCGCTGTTTTTTTTATCTGACAAAACCGCAGCTATTCAGGATTACACTGCGAACTTAACCGCAAGAAAACTGGAATACTGAACCTCCCCGGTAACCTCGGAGGCCGTTTGGTTGGGGTTACGCAGCCATAGCGGTCTGCGACTGTGCTGCATAGAAATCATTCTCTGCCTCTGCGGGCGGGATGTGACCGATGGGCT
>JBKBLD010000054.1:0-6044 GCA_046296675.1 Hyphomonas sp.
CCGTTTCCCGGAGCGCGCCATCGAACTCGCCGTCAAGCGCATGAGGCCCCGCGAAAGCGCGCTTTCGCGCAAACAGTATGGCAAGCTGCGCGTCTATGCCGGCACCGAACATCCCCATATTGCCCAGTCGCCGGAAGTCGTCGACTTCAAGGCGATGAACCGCAAAAACTCGAAAACGGCCTGATAAACATGACCGACACCTCGAATACGCTGCAAGACCTTGGCGCCATGACCGGTGCGCCTTCCGCCCAGCCGGTGAAAACCGTTGAGCCGAAGATCGACGCCCAGGGCCGCGCCTATGGCACCGGCCGCCGCAAGGAAGCGGTTGCCCGCGTCTGGATCAAGCCGGGTTCCGGCAAGATCACGATCAATGGCCGCGACCAGGAGACCTATTTCGCACGCCCCGTGCTGCGGATGGTCATCGCCCAGCCTCTGATCGAAGCCGGCCGCGAGACCGAGTTCGATGTGATTGCCACCGTCAAGGGCTCCGGCCTGATGGGCCAGGCCGGTGCTGTGCGCCACGGCATCTCCCGCGCCCTCGTCGCCTATGAGCCGGGCCTGCGCGCCGTTCTGAAGCCGTTCGGCTTCATGACCCGCGACCCGCGCGTCGTCGAGCGCAAGAAGTACGGCAAGGCGAAGGCCCGCCGCAGCTTCCAGTTCTCGAAGCGCTAATCGCAGCAGCACATATCCAATGTCTGGCGGGCGCTTCGGAAACGGAGCGCCCGTTTGTTTTTGCCCTCATTTTTGCGGAGGGGCGCCATGTTGCCCAAGGTTTTCATTGATGGCGAGGCCGGGACGACCGGGCTTCAGATTGCCGAGCGGCTGAAGGGCCGCAATGATCTGGAGTTGATCTCGATCCACCCCGACAAGCGCAAGGATGTCGACGAACGCGCGCGCCTGATCAACAAGGCCGACGTGGTGATCCTGTGCCTGCCGGATGAGGCCGCGCGCCTGGCGGTCAGCTTTGTGACCAATGCCAATACGGTGATCATTGACGCTTCAACCGCGCACCGCATCTCGGCGGGATGGGTCTACGGCTTTCCCGAGATGGGCCACGGACAGCGCGCGGCGATTGCGGCGGCGAAGCGGATTTCCAACCCGGGCTGCTATCCGACAGGCTTCATCGCGCTGGTGCGCCCGCTGGTGGCGGCCGGGATCATTCCGGCGGACTGGCCGGTGACAGTGAATGCGGTGTCGGGCTATTCCGGCGGCGGCAAGCCGATGATCGCCGAATTCGAGGAAAATCAGACGGCGGACAATTACCGGATCTATGCGCTGGGTCAGACGCACAAGCATCCGCCTGAAATGAAGAAGTTCGCGGGGCTCAGCCACCTGCCGGTCTTTACACCGGCGGTGGGCCGATTTGCGCAGGGCATGATTGTGGAAGTGCCGCTGGCGCTGTGGGCTCTACCCCGCCGGCCGACGCGCAAGGATGTATTCAAGGCGCTCGAGGCTGCCTATCGGGGCGACCGGTTCGTGAAGGTTGTTCCGCTGCCGGAGGCAGACGCCCTGAAGTCGCTGGATGCGGAAGGCTGCAACGATACGAACCGGCTGGAGATCTATGTCTTCGGGACCGACGAGCAGTCGCGGCTGGTGGCACGGCTGGACAATCTCGGCAAGGGTGCGTCGGGCGCTGCGGTTCAGAACCTGAACATCGCGCTGGGGCTGGATGAGGGGGCGGGACTCACCGTTTAGACACTCCCTGACGCCCCTTCAGGACGCCTCCGCCGTAAACGGGCGAAGGGGCTTACCCTGCCGGGAGTTTGATGTGCTCCAGACGGACTTTCACATAGGAGCCGGGCGCGGGGCCGAGGCCCATATCCTTGGGCTGGACGGCGGGCACCTTGCGGCCGGACTTCGGCTTCAGCCAGGCCCACCAGGCCGGCCACCAGCTGCCCGGCGTTTCTTCCGCGCCTTCCAGCCATTCCTTCGCGCTGCCGGCCAGGGCGCCGGGATTGGTCCAGTGCTGATATTTATTCGTATCCGGATGGTTGACGACGCCAGCGATATGGCCGGAGCCGGACAGGATGAAAGTGGTGTCGCCGCCAAAGCGTTTGGCCGTGCGGAACACGCTCTCATACGGAACGATGTGATCATCCTTCGAGGCCTGCAGCATCACCGGAATCTCGATATCCGCCATGCTGATTTTTTCTCCGAGGACGGTGTATTCGCCGCGGGCGAGACGGTTTTCCGCATAACATTCAGAGAGATAGCGCTTGTGAACCGGGCCGGGGATGTTGGTCTGGTCGGCGTTCCAGTAGAGCAGGTCGAACGGTTTCGGTTCCTTGCCCAGCATATACCGGTCGATGACATAGCGCCAGACGAGGTCGATCGGGCGCAGCCAGTTGAAGGTCTCGTACATGTCCTTGCCGGGCATGATGCCGCCATGATCATCGATGATGCCATAGACATAGTCCCGGCCCGGACCATCGGTGAAGACTTTCAGGTCGCCGGCGAGTTCAAAGTCAGACTGGGAAGCGAAGAAGGTCGCCGAGTCGATCTTGGAATATCCGGTAGCCGCCATATGGGCGAGGGCGGAGGTGAGCAGCGTGCCGCCGATGCAATATCCGACAGCATTGAGGCTCTTTGCGCCGGCGGCCTGCAGGGCGGCTTCGGTGGCGGCATAGATGCCCTTTTTGACATAGTCATCCCAGGTATAGTCTTTGGTCACGCTGTCTGCCGAGCGCCAGGAGACAACGAAGACCGTGAGCCCACGGTCAACGAGCCAGCGGATCATGGAATTGCGTTCCTGCAGGTCCAGGATGTAGAATTTGTTGATCCAGGGCGGGAAGATCAGCAGCGGTTTGGCGTGAACCGTTTCCTGCGTCGGGGCATACTGGATGAGTTCGATCAGGTCGTTGCGGAAGACAACCTCGCCGGGGGCGGTGGCGATATTGACGCCGAGTTCGAACGGGGTCTCGTCGGTCTGGGTGATGTGCAGCTTGCCGCCGCCGCGGCGGATGTCCTCGCGCGCCATGCGCAGGCCGGCGAGCACGGTCTCGCCGCCGCTTTCGATAAAGGCTTTCAGCGCCTGCGGATTGGTGCCGAGATAGTTGGTGGGCGACAGGCTGTCCGTCAGCAGCTGCATGAAGAATTTGGCACGCAGCTGGATTGCCTCGTCGAGATCCGGAGCGCGATCGGTAAGGCTCTGCATCCAGCGGGCGTTGAGATCATAGGCCTTGCGGATGAATTTGAAGGTGGGGTTGGCCTGCCATTCGGGGTCGGAAAAGCGGCGGTCCTTCTCCGGCTGCGGCTCGGTGGCGAGGCTTTCGGTGACCATCTCATGCCACAGACCCATCCAGCCCTGCATCAGGTCCATATTGGCCTGCATCAGGGCCATCGGATTGCGGGCGAGGCTCATGCCAACCTGGCCGAAAGCGTCGGCGGCGCCCATCGGGTCGCCCTGGGCGACGGTGCCGAGCGGGCCGGAGCCGGTCAGGACTTCGGTCAACAGGGCCTGGGATTCCGTATTGGCGAGGGCGAGCGTCGTCAGCAGGACTTGCAGCTTGGCTGGCCCCTGCGCCATCAGCATAGCGGCGAGGTTGGCTGGCTCAGCCGGAGGTGAGTTGTTAACGCCCATGTGTCGTAGTTTCGCCCGGTTCTGCGGGCTTATCTATCCTTCTGAATGTTTGTCATTTAATGAGTTTAACCATGAAAAACACGGCGATTCCCCTGCTGATTGCACCCTTTCTGCTGGTTTTTGGCTGCACGTCCTCCTTCGGGAAGGTGCGTGAGGCAATCAACACTGCGCCGGACTGGTATGGGGAGCGCCGCGCGCAGATCCGCGGGGAGGGCTATCCGGACCTCGGCCGTGTACCTGAGGCGGACACGGTGAACCCGCCGGGCAAGACGCTCAAAGCGCAGCAGGCCGGCGCCAGCCAACGGCTCGCAAATGCGTTTGACGATCCGCGCGCGGAAGTGGCCGCCGGCGGGGCGGAGGAGATCATCGAGATCGCCGCCGCCATGATCGGCAATTTCGGCACTGTGCCGCCGGAAAGTGACTTCCTGACGGACGCCGATATTGCTGCTATCCGCCAGAGCTTCAATGTACCCCGCGTAACCCGAGACGACTGAGCCACCCCATGACCCTCAACACCGACTTCCACAAGATCCGGCGCCTGCCGCCTTACGTCTTTGAACAGGTCAACCGCACCAAGGCGGCGCTTCGGGCAAAGGGCGCGGACATCATCGATCTCGGCATGGGAAACCCGGACCTGCCGACGCCGAAACATATCGTCGATAAGCTGGTCGAGACGGCGCGCAAGCCGGATGTGAACGGCTATTCCGCCTCGCGCGGCATTCCCGGCCTGCGCCGGGCGCTAACCGATTATTACCGGCGCCGCTTTGATGTGGTGCTGGACAAGGACCGGGAGGTAATTGTCACGCTCGGCTCCAAGGAGGGCTTCGCCAATCTGGCGCAGGCGATTTCGGCGCCGGGCGATGTGATCCTCGCGCCGGACCCGTCCTACCCCTTGCATCATTTCGGCTTCATCATTGCCGGGGCCTCGATCCGCGGCGTGCCGGCGCATACGCCGGAGCAGTATCTGTCAAACCTGGGCCGGGCGGTGAAGTATTCCACGCCGCCGCCGACGGCGATGGTGCTGTGCTTCCCGTCAAACCCGACAGCCGCCGTCTGCGATCTCGATTTCTACAAAGATGCGGTACAGTTTGCGAAGAAGCATGACCTCTGGGTGCTGTCGGACCTCGCCTATAACGAGATCTATTTCGAGGAGCCGACACCCTCGATCCTGCAGGTGGACGGGGCGAAGGATATTGCGGTCGAGTTCACCACGATGTCGAAGACCTATTCGATGGCCGGCTGGCGGATGGGCTTTGTGGCCGGCAATGAGAAGCTGATTGCGGCGCTGGCGCGGGTGAAATCCTATCTCGATTATGGTGCCTATACGCCGATCCAGGTGGCGGCTGTGGCAGCGCTCGATGGGCCGCAGGACTGTGTGACCGAGACGCGGGCGATCTACAAGGCGCGCCGCGATGTGCTGGTGGACAGTTTCACGCGCGCCGGATGGCCGGTGCCGAGCCCGAAAGCGTCAATGTTCGCCTGGGCGCCGATCCCGGAGCAGCTGAGACATCTCGGCAGTCTCGAATTTGCGCTGCAGCTGATCAATGAGGCGCATGTGGCCGTCGCGCCGGGCGCAGGCTTTGGCGAGCATGGCGATGATTATGTCCGCATTGCCCTCGTCGAGAACGAGCAGCGCATCCGCCAGGCGGGGCGGAATATCCGCAAGTTCCTCGCGGCGCGGGGCGTGAAGGAGATCAAGCCGGTGGCGGCGGAGTAGGGCGTCACGCTTTTTGGTTGCGCTGGCTGGATTTGCAGAAGCGGTGCTTTATTTCCAGTAGTTGGATTTCGCGGGCATCAAGGCTACCTCAGACAATGCCGTTGATAAGAACGAACGAATAGCAGGCTCGTAGTCAAACGTCCTTGTACCTCGGTCTGCGAATATGACGTCTGTCTCATTGCGGTGTTTGTGGATCAAGACGGCCACTTTTCCTTCTGGTGGCGAACACTTTCTTAGCGCAGCGTCAATTGATTTACCGTGCGTAGCGTCACCCCGTTGTTCATATAAACTCAGCAGAACTATAGTCGGGGTTGAGCAGTCACTGGATAGGAATCGTGACAATTCTTCCTCCAACCCAGGTGTATTTCCGCTACTGTTTATGATTACTGCAACCGCCGAAGCGCTGAGCTCTTCGACAACATTTCTCCAAACACAATCGGAGGTCTTGATGCGCAGCATTCCGGCAGTGATGCCCGGACTAGTAGTATTGTCGATCGCGACGAAACAAAACTTGGGGAATGCGGAAACCAACGTTCTTTCAACATCAGATATTCCTAGCTGAAACTCATCCGCAGAATCAAATTCGATTTCGGAGGCAAAGCTTCGCAAGTAGAGAACAAAAGGGTATGAACCTCCCCGGGTTTACCGGAGGCTCCTTTTCTTGAGAGATTGGAGCCATGACAGAGCAGAGAAGACAGGGGCGGTATTCGCCTGAGGTGCGTGAGCGCGCCGTAAGAATGGTTGAGC
>JBKBLD010000055.1:0-5345 GCA_046296675.1 Hyphomonas sp.
TGGCGCGCGGCTATACCGACGACCGCGCCGTGATCGAGGCCAGCCTGCGCGAGCTGCTCGTTCCGCCCACGGATGTTCCGGAAGCCTACCAGGGCAGCTTCGTGTTCGAACCCTCGACCGAGGCCGGCAAGGTCGGCGGCATCACCGTCATGTTCTCGCCCTACGACATCGGCTCCTATGCCGAAGGCGCCTATGAAGTGACCCTCTCTGCCGCCGAACTGGCGCCGATCCTCACCGAAGCCTGGCGCCCCCGTTTCGGCGGTGAGCCGGTGGTCGGGAAAGAACCGGTAAGCGCGGAACAGTAACGCCCTCTCATTCCGGACAGGCCGCAAAGCGGCCGTGATCCGGGACCTTCTCCCGGCTCTTTTCCCGCACCAAGGTCCCGGCTCACGCGCTTCGCGCTGGCAGGGATGACGGGCATTAGCTTAGCATTTCCGGAATTCCCAGGTCTGCGCCCGCGCGCCATTGGCCAGCGAGATCGTCGCGCTCATCCGGCTGCCCTTGCGGGTATAGACAATCTTCTGCGGATAATCATGCGCCGGGTTGGCGAAGGTCACCGTATTCTTGGCGCGGCTGGTCTCGCTGAATTCCGAGGGCCCGAACCCGCCCGGATAGGCATTGAACACCGCCGGCGCCCCGCCATCGATCCGCGACTGTTCGAAGAAGGTCAGCGCGCCCGTCTCGTCATAGGTCATCGCATAGCCGAACAGGAATCCCGCTTCCGGCTTCGACCAGACTTCCTTGTAGGTCTGGTCCTGCGTGCGCCAGCAACCGGTCATCCATTTCAGCCCTTCATCGGCATGCGCCGCCGGCGCCAGCGTGCCGCAGGCAGCCACCGCATAGAAAAAGGGAATCGAGGCGAGGGCATGTTTCATGTTTCCACCAATGTGCAGCTGGTTCAGGTTCCCCGGGAGGATAGCATGCCGGAGCCTCACGTGAAGCCGCCGCCCGCAAGAGGTTGTACAAGTGCGGCCCCTGCGCTTGGGTTTCCGCCCGCCCCGCCCGACTTTTCGCAAATGGTTTCCCGCTCATCCCGGCGAAAGCCGGGACCCAGAACCCCTTGTATAACATGAAATTATGGCTTCCGGCTTCCGCTGGGATGACACGGCTGGAGAATAATTTCGCCGCTCCCAATCCGGCTGCATCTGCCCCTGAAGTATTCTCCTCGCCCTTTGCCCGGCAGGCCCCGCACCGGGCCGTCGCCCTCCGCGAGAACAGCCGATAAGGAATCGATACGAAGTGATAAAAAACGAGGATCGCTGAGAGAAAATCACAACGCGATGTGCACCCACTGCAATCGGATGACACGCTTTGGCGAGGCCCAGGCGCACACTTGCGCCGACAGGCAACAGAAATAAATTCCCACCTGATCAAGCCGTTGGAAAACCTGACCCGGGTCCTTGTGCAACCCCTCCGGCCACGGAACGCAGCTTTATTCCGCCGCCACCAGAAAATGCGCCATCAACGCCGTCACCGGCTCGGCGCGGTTCTCCTGCCAGGCTTCAGCCCGGACAGATGCCATTCGCCGCCCCATCTTCAGCACGTAGGCCCGTGCATAGAGGTCCTTCGCATGGCCCTGCCGCAGGTAGTCGATGGTCAGGTTGATCGGCTTCGGCGGGCGCGGCATGTCGGACACAAGGAACACCTGCAGCATCGCCGTCAGCTCGAGAAAGGAGGCAATCGCTCCGCCATGCAGCGCCCGGATCGCCACATTGCCGATCAGCTTCTCCTGGAAGGGCAGGATCGCGGTCATCTCGTCGCCCAGCACCTCGCAGCGCATGCCGAGTGTCTGCGCGAACGGGATACGCTTGAGGATCGCGTCGATTTCGTCCGCCCTCGGATTGGTCAGTTCGGGGTTCATTTCCGGCTCCCGCCGCCGAGGCGCGCCTTGTTGATGGCAAAGGTGCCCGCCGCCGTGGCAATCAGCTTGTCGCGTGTCTCATGATAGGCCCAGGCCCGCGTGAAGCAGACCGTCCGCGTCAGGTGGTAGCATTCCGCCTCGCCGATGATGTCGCGGCCCTTCTCGGCCGGTCGCATGTAATCGATCCGCAGGTCGATCGTCGCCACGAACCGCATCTCGGTCATCGCCGAGGTGCAGGCCATGCCGCACAGATTGTCGAGGAAAGTCGTGATCACCCCGCCATGGATGACGCCGGTTTCCGGATCGCCCACCAGGTGCGCCTCCCAGGGCTGGATGCCGAATACATGGCCTTTTTCGACCTTGGTGACCCGAAACCGGGTCTCGTTGGCCCAGGGCACCACGTCGCGCATCACGTTGATGTTCTCGTTCATGATGGCCGCGATGTCATATTGCTGTTTCGGCTTGTCGCTCATGCGGCCCGGTTCGCTTTCCGTGTTTGACGCCCTATGGAAGCCGGATAACATCGCGCGGGACTCATGGAAACGGGTTCGCGCAAGGTAAGGAGAGACGGGCATGGCCTTTGACGCAGCGGCAAAGCCGAAAACCTGCATCATCGGGGCAGGATGTTCCGGATTCACGATGGCGAAACGCCTGAAGGATCTCGGATTGCCCTACGATTGTTTCGAGAAATCCGACAATGTCGGCGGCAACTGGTATTACAACAACCCGAACGGGGTCTCGTCCTGCTACCAGTCACTGCACATCGATACGTCCAAATGGCGCCTCGCCTTCGAGGACTATCCGGTGCCTGCCGACTGGCCCGACTTCCCTCACCATGCGCAGCTGTGCCAGTACTTCAACGATTATGTGGACCATTTCGGCCTGCGCGAGACGATCACCTTCAACACCGCCGTCGAGGATGTCTCGGACCTGCCGGGCGGGCGTTACCGGGTGAAACTCTCGACCGGCGAAACGCGCGAGTATGACGCCGTTTGTGTTGCCAATGGTCATCACTGGGATGCCCGGATGCCCACCTATCCGGGCACGTTCAACGGCTACCAGGTCCACTCGCACCACTACCGCGACCCCTTCGCCCCGTATGATTTCCGCGGCAAGCGCGTGATGATCGTCGGCGCCGGCAACTCGGCGATGGATATCTCGTCCGAGCTCTCGCAGCGTCCGCTCGCCGAGAAGCTGCTCATCTCGATGCGGCGCGGCGTCTGGGTGCTCCCGAAATACATGAACGGGACGCCGGCCGACAAGGCCGTCCTGCCGGCCTGGCTGCCCCCGAAGATCGGCCGGAAGCTGGCGAAAGCCGCGATAAAAAAATCCATCGGCAACATGGAAGATTACGGCCTGCCGAAGCCGGACCATGAGCCGCTGGACGGCCACCCCTCCGTGTCCGGAGAATTCCTGACGCGCGTCGGCTGCGGCGATATCACGCCGAAGCCCGGCATCGAGCGATTGGACGGAGACTTCGTGGTGTTCACCGACGGCACGCGCGAGAAAGTCGATGCCATCGTCTGGGCCACCGGCTACAATACCAGCTTCCCGTTTTTCCGGCAGGACGAGTTGACCCCGAAGGACAACGTTTTCCCGCTCTACAAGCGGATGGTGCAGCCAGGCCGCGAGACCCTGTTCTTCCTCGGCCTTGCCCAGCCCCTGCCGACATTGGTGAACTTCGCCGAGCAGCAATCGAAGCTCGTCGCCGCCGCGCTGACCGGCGCTTATGCCTTTCCGCCTGCGGACGAAATGCACCGCGTCACCCGGGCCGACGAGGAAGCCCATCTCGGCCACTTCTATGACAGCCCCCGCCACCGCATGCAGGTGGACTTCAACGCCTATTGCAAGGACCTCCTCAAGGAGATCGAGCGCGGCGCGAAGCGGGCGAAGGTCAACGCGTGAGCCTGCGTCATGGGTGGCTGGTAGCGGCGATGCTGCTGCTCGGGGCGTGTGCAAGCTCGCCCGCACCCATCATCGTCTACGGCCCGCCGGTGGATTATGGCCCGCCGGGCGATATCCGCAATCCACCGCAGGGCCCGTTCCAGCCGAATGCCTTCCTCAGGCTGTGCCCCGGGATGAGCGTCTCCAATAGTCCGCCAGCGGACGGTGAACGCTGGATCGTGGATTACAAGCCGGTGGTCCTGGTAGGGCAGGTGGTGCTTGTCACTGCGCCGGCCAATGATGTCTGCCTCGCCTCCGGCTTCGGCCTGCGCGCCGGGCGCCTGCATGCCGGCATCGACCTGACGAGCCGCCCGCCCGGCATGATCTACGCCGCCGCGCCTGGCCGGGTGATCGAGGCGCGCAATTCCTCCGGTTACGGACTTCAGGTCCTGATCGACCACGGCAAGGGCGTCTACACGCGCTATGCCCACCTCGACAATTTCGATCCGGGCGTCCAGCTCGGCTCGCCCATCGGCTTCGGCCAGCCCATCGGCCTGATGGGGGCAACCGGCAATGCCGAGGCGCCGCACCTGCATTACGAAGTGCTGACCGGCAACTACGACAACCCGAACGCCTCGAAGGGGCTGACACCCAACGATCCTTTTGCCTTCCCAGCCTATGATTTTGTGGGCTATTGAGACGCCGGGAGGATTTGATGATGGACTGGCTTACCTCTGGCAGGGTGGCGCGCCGGCGTGTCCTGGCGATGGCCTCGGGCCTGCTTCTCAGCGCCTGCGCCTGCTTTCCGGGTCATGCGCCGGCACCAGCCGCGCCATCGGCAGCTCAGGCCGCCGCCTTCGGCGCGCTCAGCAGCCTTGCGGGAAAGACCTGGCGGAGTGAAGCGGTCGCCGGTGCGGAGACCGGGCCAGCAGACATTTCGAGATGGGGCTGGGATCTCGGCGGCCGTGTCATGGTCAACCGGCACGCGCTCGAGGACGGCTCCTATGGCGGTGTCACCTATGTCTACGAGAACGGTCAGACCGGATCGCTCGACTATGTTTATGTCACGAGCGCCGGATTCCACACGACAGGCAGTTTCGACCTCGGCGAGGATGGCAGCTGGACCGCCGAGGAAGCGGTCACCGGCCATGACACGATCACCCGCGTGCGCTCGACCGGAAGATTGACCGCAGACGGACAGATGTCGATGACGTCGGAATACTTCGCCAAGGGCGAATGGTCGCCTGGCCGGAATGTCGTCTATGTGCCCGTGGAGGCAAGGATTCCTGAGATCACCGGCAAGCCGGGCGAATGACGGGCCGGTTTTTTGACCCGGCAGAGGTCGCACGCGCCTACCGCGATCCGCTCTCCTGGGTCAGCCTCTCGGTCGATCTGTTGCCCGTCATCGCGGTGCTCGCCTTTGGCTGGGGCGCGACACCGCTGGTCGCCCTCTACTGGCTCGAGAACCTCGTGATCGGCGCGGTCACGATTGTCAGGATGCTTGGAACGGCTCTGTCTAGCCTCGTGAACATCGGTGCGGCGCTGTTCACCGCCCCCTTCTTCTTCGTCCACTACGGCATGTTCTGCTTCGTGCACGGAG